>NZ_RJUM01000009.1:0-757053 GCF_003752345.1 Curtobacterium sp. PhB170 | reverse complement strand
GCGGCCACGAGGGCCCCGATCGCACCGAAGACGATGACCAGGACGAAGCCCCAGAACCCGAACTGCAGTGCGACGACTGCGAGGACGGCGCCGATGAGGGCACCGATCAGTGTGTTGCTCATGCGACTCGCGCTTCCTTCTTCTCGTCGTTGTCGTTGTCGTCGTCGTCACCCGGGATGAAGACGTCCTGGACGGTCACGTTGACCTCGGCGACCTCCATGCCGACGATCTGCTCGAGGGCACGTGCGACGCTGCTGCGGACGCCGTCGGCGACCTGCTGGAGCGACACCGGGTACTCGGCGACGATGACGATGTCCGCGGCAACCTGCTTCTCGCCGACCTCGACCTTGACGCCCTGACCGAAGTCGCGCTGGCCGATCGCGTCGCGGAGGGCGCCGATCGCACGGGCAGCGCCGCCGCCGAGCGAGTGCACGCCGTTGACCTCGCGGGCCGCGATGCCGGCGACCTTCGACACGACGGTGTCGTCGATGACGGTCTTGCCGGTGACGCCGCTGTTCGAGCCGGCGTGCGAGGTGGCACGGGCCGCAGCGGTGGTTGCCGGGGTGGTGGTGATGGAGTCAGCCATGGTTCGTTCCTTCCGAGTGACCCGCCGGGCGTTCCCAGCGGTTGCTGTTCACGGATGAGACGGGCTGCACCAGAGATTCGTCACACATGACTTTTCGGATTCGGCGGAAATCCAGGAATCCCCGGAAACACGGGGATGTTGCTGTACCCCCCTGGCCGTCCGTTCAGGCGGTTTCGCGTGTTCCGTCCGCCGCGTTGCGTTCTGCAGCGGCGCGGATCGCCCGGGCGCACGCCATCGGGGACTCGCCCCGCTCGGCCCGGAAGAGCTGCTGCAGGCGTCGCGGCAGGACCCCGGCGGCGTCGGCGATGTCCTGCAGGGGGAGGTCCTCGTCGGTGTGCTCCTCGATGAACGCGACCGCGCGGCGGACGCGCCACGACGACCGACCGCTGTCGGGGCGTGCGGACAGCGACGTGCGGAGCGTGGTGGCGGGGTCCTCGCCGAACCGCTCGCGGTAGGCGGTGGCGAACCGGCCCGGGTTGGTGAAGCCCCACCGGCGCGCGACCACGGCGACCCCGTCCGCACCGGGGGCCCGGTCGTCGCCCGCGCGCAGGAGCTCACTCCGGGCACGGTCGAGCCGGTGCTCGCGCAGGAACCGGTGCGGCGTGGAGTCGAGGGTGCGGGCGAACACGTCCTGCAGTCCCCGCTGGCTGAGCCCGCACGCCGCGGCGATGTCCGACACCGCCGGACGTTCGGCCGCGTGCTGCTCGACGTAGCGGATCGCGTCGCGCAGGCGGTTCGCGACGGGGACGTCGTCGCCGCGGTTGCGGATCGGGAAGGTGTCGAGCACGACGATCGCCAGGCGACGGTTCAGGGCCGTCCGCATCGGACCGACCACGCGGTCGTCCACGAGAGCCGGGCCCAGCTCCCCGATCAGGTGGCGCAGGGGTTCGCGGCGGGCGATGACCTCGTCCTGCTGCTCGAACAGCAGCGGGCCGTCCGGCAGTCGGTAGCCGAGGTCGCGCCCCACGGTCCGCAGGAACGAGTCGGCGATGTGCACCCCGTTGTAGACGGTGCCGTCGGACTCGAAGCGGTACGCCTCGGACGCACTCGCGATGTACGGACTGCCCGGCTCGACCACGCGCGTGCGGTCGGGGAAGTGCATCTCGAGTCGGCCCCTGGTGAGCCAGAAGACCACGTGGTCCTCCCGCGCCCCGATCACCCCGCCGCGTCGCCCACCCTCGGCGCGCATGGTCCGCAGCGTCAGGTCGTCGTCGCCCACCACCGTGTACTCGTAGCGGGTGTCGTTCGTCGCGTACGTCTCCGAGGCGAAGTCGGACCCGTGGTACTCCGCCTCGAAGATGTCGGAGTAGTCGGAACCGTCGCCGTCGGCGAACCGCAGTCTGCGGAAGCCGTTCGTCGCCGGATCGGTCATGGTCGAAATCATGACATCGACGGCACGGCGAGGTGAATACCCTCGTTCGTGTCCGCGGGTCGATCGGAGGGAATACCCTAGGGGGGTACCGTATTGAGGACCGTGGAGGCCACCATGCACGAACACGTCGGGTACATCGGCGACAAGGACGACCTGCTCAAGCGGCTCCGTCGCGCCGAGGGCCAGGTACGCGGCATCGCCCGCATGGTCGAGGACGAGACGTACTGCATCGACGTCCTCACCCAGATCTCGGCGGCGAACCGGGCGCTCGAACGCGTGGCGCTGTCGCTGCTCGAGGACCACCTCAAGCACTGCGTCGCCGAGGCGGTCGCCGAGGGCGGCGACGCCGCGGACGAGAAGGTCCGCGAGGCGAGCCAGGCCATCGCCCGGCTCGTGCGCTCGTGACCGCCGCCCGCACCCGAACCACAGGAGGAGACACCGTGACCACCGAACTGCTGCTCGTCGAGGGCATGACCTGCGAGCACTGCGTGCTGAGCGTGACCGAGGAACTCACCGAACTCGAGGGGGTGTCCGACGTCGCCGTCGCGCTCGTCCCCGGCGGTGCCTCGTCGGTGACCGTCACCTCGGACGCACCCGTCGACGCCGGTGCCCTCCGCGGTGCGGTCGCCGAGGCGGGGTACGAGGTCGTGCCGTCGTGACGGACGGCATCGTCGAGCTCGACATCACGGGCATGACCTGCGCCTCGTGCGCGAACCGCATCGAACGGAAGCTCGGCAAGCTCCCCGGGGTCACCGCCACCGTCAACTACGCCACCGAGAAGGCACAGGTGCAGGTCGCCGCGGACGGCCCCGCCGACCCCGCTGCCCTCATCGCCGCCGTCGAGTCCGCGGGCTACGGTGCGACCGTCCCCGCGCCGCCGGCCGACACGACGGAGCCGGACGACGACGCCGACGACCCGGCCGGTGCGCTGCGCCGACGACTCGTCGTGTCGACGGTCCTGGCCGTGCCGGTCGTCCTGCTCTCGATGGTGCCGGTCCTGCAGTTCCCGAACTGGCAGTGGCTCGCGCTGACGCTCGCCGCGCCCGTCGCGGTGTGGGGTGCGCTCCCGTTCCACCGCGCCGCGTGGGTGAACGCCCGACACGGTGCCGCGACCATGGACACCCTGGTCAGTGTGGGTGTGCTGGCGGCCTTCGGCTGGTCCCTCTACGCCCTCTTCTTCGGCGACGCCGGCACCACCGGCATGCACATGACGTTCTCGTGGATCGCGACCGACCCCGAGGCGACCGACCTGTACCTCGAGGTCGCCGCGGCCGTGACGGTGTTCATCCTGGCCGGCCGGTACATGGAGGCCCGCGCCAAGAAGCAGTCCGGGGCGGCACTCCGCGCCCTGCTCGAACTCGGCGCGAAGGAGGCCACGGTGCTGCGCGACGGCGTCGAGCAGCGGGTCGCCGCGTCGGCGCTCGTCGTCGGGGACGTCGTCGTCGTGCGGCCAGGGGAGCGGATCCCCAGCGACGGCCTCGTGCAGGACGGGTCCTCGGCCGTGGACCGCAGCATGGTCACCGGCGAATCCGTCCCGGTCGAGGTCGGACCGGGCGACCGGGTGACCGGCGCGACGATCAACGTCGGCGGCCGGCTCGTGGTCGCCGTCACCCGCGTCGGCGCCGACACCGAGCTCGCCCGGATGGGACGGCTCGTCGAGGACGCGCAGACCGGCAAGGCCGACGTCCAACGCCTGGCCGACCGGGTCTCCGGCGTCTTCGTGCCGATCGTCATCGGGCTCGCCGTGCTGGCGTTCGTCGGCTGGCTCGTGCTCGGCGGCTCGGTCACGGCGGCGTTCACCGCGGCCGTCGCCACGCTCATCATCGCCTGCCCGTGCGCCCTCGGACTCGCGACGCCGACCGCACTGCTCGTCGGCACCGGCCGCGGGTCCCAGCTCGGCATCCTGATCGGTGGCCCGCAGGTGCTCGAACGGACCCGTGGCGTCGACACCATCGTGCTCGACAAGACCGGCACCGTCACCACCGGCGAGATGACCCTGCGCGCCGTGACCTCGATGGACGCGACCCTCGACGCGGACGCCGTGCTCCGACTGGCCGCCGCCGTCGAGCACGGATCGGAACACCCCGTGGCACGAGCGGTCGTGCGGGCCGCGACGGCCCGGCAGCTCGACGTCCCGGCCGCCGAGCAGTTCGACTCCACCCCCGGCGCCGGCGTGCAGGCCGTCGTGGACGGCGACGTCGTGCTCGTCGGCGGGACCGGCTGGCTCGCCGCGTCCTGGGCGGTCGTCGTGCCCGACGACGCCTCGGCCGCGATCACCGCCGCCGAGGCCGACGGGGGCACCGCGGTCGTCGTCGCGCGGAACGGCCGCGTGCTGGGCGTCGTGGTCGTCGGCGACACCGTGAAGCCCGAGGCAGCCGACGCGGTCGCGCGCTTCGTGGCCCTCGGTCTGCACCCCGTCCTGCTCACCGGCGACAACGACGGCGCCGCACGGGCCGTCGCCGCACGGGTCGGCATCGACGAGGTGCACGCCCGCGCGACCCCGGCCGGCAAGCTCGACGCCGTCCGGGGCATGCAGGCCCAGGGGCGGAGCGTGGCCATGGTCGGTGACGGCGTCAACGACGCTGCGGCGCTCGCCGCGGCCGACCTCGGCATCGCGATGGGGGCCGGCACCGACGCCGCGATCGCGGCCAGTGACATCACGGTCGTGAGCGGTCGGCTCACCGTCGTCGCCGATGCCGTCCGACTGTCGCGCGCCACGCTCGGCATCATCAAGGGCAACCTGTTCTGGGCGTTCGCGTACAACGTGGCGGCGATCCCGCTCGCGATGGCGGGGCTGCTCAACCCGGTACTCGCCGGCGCCGCCATGGCGTTCTCGTCGGTGTTCGTCGTGACGAACAGCCTGCGGCTGCGGCGTTTCGCACCCCGGCCCTGAGGTCGACCACCCGCCGGACGTGACGCGCGCAGCGAACGCGCCCCGTGCCTCCCGTCCGGCGGTGCGCACCACGGTGCCGACGGCACTACGCTCGAAGACGGTCCGCGACGCACTGGTGCGGTGACCTGCGGGCTGTACGTCTCGAACGTGATCCCAGGAGGACCGAAGTGACCGAATCCGCTCCCGTCGACCCCACATCGACCGAAGGCTGGAAGAAGCTCGACAGCATCGCTGCCGACTTCACCCCTGACCTGCGCGGGTGGTTCGACAGCGACCCCGGCCGTGCCGAGCAGTACACGTTCCAGGCAGCCGACCTGACCGTGGACCTGTCGAAGGGCCTCGTCACCGAGGACATCCTCGCCGCCCTGCTGCAGGTCGCGAAGGACACCGGCGTCGCCGAGCGCTTCCAGGCGATGCTGTCCGGCGAGCACATCAACGTCACCGAGGACCGTGCCGTCCTGCACACCGCGCTCCGCCGTCCGAAGGCGACCGAGGGGCTCGTCCCGGCGGCGCCGCTGACCGTCGACGGCCAAGACGTCGACGCCGACGTGCACGCCACGCTCGACAAGGTCTACGCGTTCGCGTCGCAGGTGCGTGACGGCTCGTGGACCGGTGTCACCGGCAAGCGCATCGAGACCGTCGTCAACATCGGCATCGGTGGGTCCGACCTCGGCCCCGTCATGGTCTACGAAGCACTCAAGCCGTACGTCCAGCCCGGCCTCGAAGCGCGCTTCGTGTCGAACATCGACCCCGCGGACATCTACGAGAAGACCGTGGACCTCGACCCCGAGACCACGCTGTTCATCGTCGCATCGAAGACCTTCGGCACCCTCGAGACCCTGACGAACGCGCGCCTCGCACGCCAGTGGCTGTGGGAGCGGCTCGGCCTGACCGACGCCGGTGACGACGAGAAGACGAACGCCGTCGCGAAGCACTTCGTCGCCGTCTCCACCGCGCTCGACAAGGTCGAGGCCTTCGGCATCGACCCCGAGAACGCCTTCGGGTTCTGGGACTGGGTGGGCGGCCGATACTCCGTCGACTCCGCGATCGGCACGAGCGTCATCGTCGCGATCGGCCAGGAGAACTGGGAGCAGTTCCTCGCCGGCTTCCACGCCATCGACGAGCACGTCCGCACCACGCCGCTCGAGCAGAACGTCCCGGTCCTGATGGGCCTGCTCAACGTCTGGTACACGAACTTCCTCGATGCGCAGAGCCACGCGGTCCTGCCGTACACGCAGTACCTGCACCGCTTCGCCGCGTACCTGCAGCAGCTCACCATGGAGTCGAACGGCAAGCGCGTCCGCTGGGACGGCTCGCCCGTCACCACCGGGACCGGCGAGGTCTTCTGGGGCGAGCCCGGCACGAACGGCCAGCACGCGTTCTACCAGCTCATCCACCAGGGCACCCGCCTGATCCCGGCCGACTTCATCACGGTCGCGAACCCGGCCCGTCCGCTCAAGGACGAGACCGGTGACGGCAAGGGCGTCGCACCCGGCACCGACGTGCACACGCTGTTCCTGGCGAACTTCTTCGCGCAGACCAAGGCGCTCGCGTTCGGCAAGAGCGCCGACGAGGTCCGGGCCGAGGGCACCACCGACGAGGGCATCGTCGCGGCGCGCACGTTCCCGGGCAACAAGCCGACGACGTCGATCCTGGCGCCGGAGCTCACCCCGAGCGTGCTCGGCCAGCTCATCGCGCTCTACGAGCACATCGTGTTCACCGAGGGCACGATCTGGGGCATCGACTCGTTCGACCAGTGGGGCGTGGAGCTCGGCAAGCAGCTGGCGCTGCAGGTCACGCCCGCCGTCGAGGGCGACCAGGCCGCGCTCGACGCGCAGGACGCCTCGACCAAGGCGCTCATCGCGAAGTACCTGGAGCTGCGCAAGTAGCGAGGTGCCCACCTGACGGACGGGAGGCCCGTGGCGGATCCGCCACGGGCCTCCCGTCCGTCTGCCGGTCGCTGCCACGGCGACAGTTGCGCCCGACGGAGCGCCGTCAGGCCCGCGAAAGCGACAGATGTGCGCCGATGTTCCGCGGACGAGTGTCACTTTCGCAGAGGGGTCACCGCCGCGGTCAGCGAGCGAGCGGGTCGAGGTTGAGCATCGTTCCTTCGTACAGGTGCTGGTCCGTCCCGAACACCTGCACGCCCTCGTTGAGCCAGACGAGCGCCCGCACGCTGATGCCGAAGCGGGCGGCGACGTCGCCGATGAGGTCGTCCGGCGCGACCGTGTACGACCGCGGCGCCCCGCCCGTCGTCGTCGCGGTGACCGGACCCGTCGCGTTCGCCCGGGCGCCGGCGTCCTCCGGGTGCACGTTCGTCTGCCGCGCCGGGACGGACCACCGCACGGTCGTCACCGCGAGCACCTTGCCGGCCCCGATCTCGACCGGGACCTCCTGCCCCGGAGCCGCCGCGGAGTAGGTCACGAGCGTGGTGAGGTGCGACGGGTCGACGCCGGATCCGCTCAGCGGGACCTCCGCCGCGGTCGCCGTGCTGGTCGACCCACCGAGCGTCCGGTCGCCGACGCCGGGGTAGGTCAGGCCGTCGCCGACCGCGCGCGGCAGGTCGAACAGGCCGACCCCGACCGGCACCGGCAGGGTCGAGGTGAAGCCGGAGTACTGGGCGGTGAACGTGTCGTCGCCGACCGCGACCACGCGGAACCGGAAGTGCACGCTGCCCTTCGGGGACGCGACGTCACCCTGGGCGAGGACGGTCCCGGCGGGGATCGGCGTCAGCGTCGGAGCCGGGGCCGCCGACTCGGTCGGTTCCGGGGTCGGCGTGCGGGGGTGGGCCGACGACTCGAGGAGGTCGCCCTCCGGGTCGGCGTCGGGCGTCGGTGTCGGGGTGGCCGACGGGGTCGGCGTCGTCGCCGGGGTGGACGGGGCGGGGAGGGCTCGGTCCGACCCGCGCAGCAGCGAGCACCCCGACAGTGCCACGGTGGCCGCGACGACGACCCCGATCGCGAGCGTCCGGTTCATGATTCCCCCTCAGCTCGATGCTAACCGCGCGGTGTCCCCGGGGCGAACGCAGCGCCTCCGTCCAGTGTCTGCAGACGTTCCGCGGATCCTCCGTCGTCCACGACGAGTGATACCATCGGTATCAACGAGAGCAGGTGGTCATGGGCGTCAGGGTGGTCCCCGGGCGACGCGGTGGGTCAGACCCCCGTCGACCCGACACAGAAGCCGTCGTGCGCGCGTTGGCCGGTCGGACCGACAGTGCGCCCGCGACCGTCCGTGCGGCGGTCGAGCACGTCCTGCACAGTCGTGAGCAGCAACACCACGCCGAGATGGAACTGCGGCGCGGGATCTTCAAGCTCGCCGACCTCGGCGTCCCGCAGCGCGAGATCGCGAAGCTCGCCGGGATCTCCCAGCCCGAGGTCTCGCGGAGACTCTCCCGCCGGACCCTGACCACGAAGCGGCCGTCTCCGCGTGAGGTCATCTCCCGGCGCGAAGGCGGCCAGATCGACTCGGAGACGATGCTGCGCGAGCTGTCGTCGATGGCGTTGACGCACCGCACCCCGAAGCGTGGTGCGGCGTTCGACGGTGCCGCCTCGGCCACCGGCACCACGAAGGAACTCGCGGCGGCGTTCCAGGACGGCCTCCTGTCCGAGGTCGAGTACGAGACCGTCCGCCGGGCGATCGCCGAGCGGCAGGCCCGCAAGCGCACCCGGTGACGGAACTCCGCGACCGGGTGGCCGTCGAGCTGGGCCGTGCGCTCCGGGCCGACTCGCTCGACAACCCCTGGTCGGACACGGCAGGCGCGAGCACCAGGACGATCTACGCACCGGATGGCTTCCTGTACGAGGCGAGCCGCCTGCGGTTCCACGAGTCCGTGCTCGAGGAGCACCGCGCGCTCACCCCGTCGCCGGTCACCGACGGCTCGCTCGCGGTGGTCGTGACGGCCGGGCCGCCGGGGTCGGGGAAGTCGACCGCCCTGGAGCGGATGCCGGAGCTGTGCGGGTACCGTTCGATCGACGCCGACGAGTTCAAGGACCCGCTGCTCCTGCGCGCACAGGCGGACGGTCTGGTGGACCGGTGGACGGCTCGCCGCCTGGCCGACGACCGGCCGGTGCAGCTGCGTGAGATCGCCGGGTTCGTGCACGCCGAGTCGACCACCGTGGCCGACACGCTGCGCCGCCGCGCCCTCCGCAACGGCGAGAACGTCGTCGTGCACGGCACCCTGTCGAGCGTGGACTACCTCGACGACCTCCTCGCCGAGCTCGACGACGCCGGCTACGAGAAGCTGCGCATCGTCACCGTCGAGGTCCCGCTCGAGACGGCGATCGCGCAGGCGACCGATCGGTGGTGGAGCGTGCGTGATGCCGCCACGGATCCGCTCGGTGGTCGGTTCGTCCCGGAAGCAGCCATCCGTCGCTACTACCCGACCGGATCGACCGAGTCGGTGTGCGGCGCGAACGCCCGGGTCCTCGGTGACCGGGCAGCCGACCTCGGCTGGGACGTGTCGATCGTCTGAGCGGTCGCCGGTGTCGGTCGGAACGGCTACCGTCGAGGCCATGGAGCGTTCGGAGATCCTCGCCGCGGCTGCCGCCGCGCACGCCGCCCGCATCGCAGAAGAAGGCGGTGACGACGGCGCTGCTCGTGAACGGGCAGAGAGTGTCCGGCGCCGGGCCGACGGCCTCACCGACCGGTACGACACGGTCGAGGGCGCGAGCGAATCCGACGCGCGTGACGCCGCGCGCCGTCGAGCGGGCGAGGCCGACCGGGCGGCCTCCCGGACCGAGGGCGTGCTGTCCGACTGGCACCGCATGGGCACGCGACGGGGTGTGACGCCGGACGCCCAGGTGCGCACGGCGTGGACGGTCACCGGGGTGCCCGAGCGCGGTGACGCCCGAGCACTGGCGAACGTGCTGCTCTCGACGGCGGGGCACGCGGGCCGGGTGGCCGACGCCGCGCGACGCAACCCGGCGCTGTCCGGTGCCGCGAGCGCAGCTGCTCGACGGACCGTCCGGCGCTACACCGACCACGGCGCGGACATGGCCTCGCTCGGCGACGTGCTGGGGGACAGCCCGGAGCCCGACGAGTCCTGACGCTCACCCGGAGTGCGTTGGAGCGCTCCCGCTCTGATCAGGCGTTATGTGGACCGATCCAATCGTCCTGACGACAGAATGTCCAATTGACAGGACATGGATTCGGGTTACCATCGGTGCACGCACTGAAGCGCGATCACCGACGAAGGAGTCACCGAATGGTCGACATCAAGCCGACAGCCCCGACTGTCGCACTGCCCCCGATCGGGACCGGACCACACCGACGCCGCCTCGGCGTCCTGGCCCTGGTCGCCACGTTCGGCGGGCTGCTCTTCGGGTACGACACCGGTGTCATCAACGGTGCCCTGAACCCGATGAAGGCCGAGCTCGGCCTCACGAACTTCACCGAGGGCGTCGTCACCAGCTCCCTGTTGTTCGGCGCCGCGATCGGTGCCATGCTCGGCGGCCGCATCGCCGACGGGTGGGGGCGTCGCAAGACGATCATCGCCCTCGCCGTGACGTTCTTCCTCGGCACCTTGATCTGCGTCTTCGCACCGACGTTCGGCGTCATCGTCGTCGGCCGTGTCCTCCTCGGCCTCGCGGTGGGTGGTGCATCGACCGTCGTCCCGGTGTTCCTCGCCGAACTCGCGCCGTACGAGATCCGGGGTTCGCTGTCCGGCCGCAACGAGCTCATGATCGTGATCGGGCAGCTCGCCGCGTTCGTGGTCAACGCCATCATCGGCAACCTGTGGGGTGAGGGCAACGGCGTCTGGCGCGTCATGCTGGCCGTCTGTGCGCTCCCTGCCATCGCACTCTTCGTCGGCATGCTCCGGGTGCCGGAGTCGCCGCGCTGGCTCGCGTCGAAGGGGCGGTACGACGAAGCGCTGTCCGTCCTGCAGCAGGTCCGCACCACGGAGCGTGCGACCGCCGAGCTCGACGACATCAAGCGGAGCAACGACCTCGAGGCGAAGGCCGATCGCGTCAGCGGGTGGCAGACGCTGCGCGGCAACAAGTGGCTCATCCGCATCGTGCTCATCGGTGCCGGGCTCGGCGTCGCCCAGCAGCTCACCGGCATCAACTCGATCATGTACTACGGCCAGACCGTCCTCATCGAGTCCGGGTTCCAGGCGTCGGCAGCCCTCATCGCGAACATCGCCCCCGGCGTGATCGCCGTGGTCGGTGGCGTCATCGCGCTGTACAACATGGAGAAGATCAACCGCCGGACGACCCTGATCATCGGGTTCTCGCTCACGACGGTCTGCCACTTCCTGATCGGCATCGCCTCGGTCGCACTCCCCGAGGGCAACCCGGCTCGTCCGTGGGTGATCCTGTTCCTCGTCGTCGCGTTCGTCGGCTCGATGCAGACCTTCCTCAACATCGCCGTGTGGGTGGTGCTGTCGGAGATCTTCCCGACCCAGATCCGCGCGCTCGGCATGGGCATCTCGGTGTTCTGCCTCTGGATCGCCAACGCGTTCCTCGGGCTCTACTTCCCGACCATCGTCGCCGCCACCGGCATCACCGGGACGTTCTTCGGCTTCGGCGTCGTCGGTCTGCTCGCACTGCTCTTCATCTGGAAGTTCGTGCCGGAGAGCCGCGGCCGCACCCTCGAAGAGGTGGAAGAGGGCGTCACCACCGGCAACATCTTCACGGTCCCGCAGAAGGCGTCGCGCGGCTAGGTCACGCGCGTGGCGCGGTGATCGCGCGTGCAGACGGACGGGAGGCCCGGTGCCAGCTGGCACCGGGCCTCCCGTCCGTCACGCTGTCGCGTCTACGGGCGCAGGAGCACCTTGCCGACGCGGCCGGCGGTGTCCGAGGCACGCACGGCGTCGCGGACGTCCTCGAACGCGAAGGTCTCGGCGACGGGGAGCGTCAGCGAGCCGTCGAGCACGCGGGTGATGAGCTCGCCGAAGAGCTGACCCTTCGTCTCGGCCGGCATCGTCTTGCTGACGACACTGCCCCAGAAGCCCTTCACGGTGAGCTGGCCGAAGATGACCTTGCCCGACGGGATCTCGAGCGTGGGCGAGGCCATCGCGCCGAAGACGACGAGGGTGGCGTTCTCACCGAGCACGCTGGCGATGTCGCCGGCGGCCTTGCCGCCCACGGACTCGACACCGGCGACGATCGGAGCGCCTCCGGTGATCGCGGCGACCTGGTCCTTCCAGTCGTCCGCGTCGGTGGCGACGATGCGCTCGATGCCCTGCTCGCGCAGCTCCTCGACACCGGCGGCGCGACGCACCAGGCCGATGACGTTGATGCCGCGGGCCGCGCCGAGCTGGGCGACCATGCGCCCGACGGCACCGTTCGCGGCGTTCTGGATCAGCCAGTCGCCCTCGTGCAGGTCGAGCGAGTGCAGCAGGCTGATGGCGCTGAACGGCATCGAGACGAGCTGTGCCGCGGCCTCGTCGGTCATGGCGTCCGGCACCGGGACGAGCCCGGCGGCGTTCGCGGTGTAGTACTCGGCCCAGACGCCGAAGGCGCCGCCGGCGACGCGCTGGCCGACCGTCAGGTTCGTGACGCCCTCGCCCAGGGACTCGACGACGCCGAGCGCCTCGGTGCCGGAGGCTGCGGGCAGCTCGGGCTTGAAGCCGTAGGTGCCGCGGACGGTCCACAGGTCGTGGTTGTGGATGGGGGAGAGGACCGTGCGGACGAGGACCTCGCCGGCGCCGGGCGTGGGCACCGGGCGCTCCTGGACGCCGAGGACCTCGGCGGGCTCGGCGAAGGTCTCGTGGACGACGGCGCGCATGGTGGTGGGGGTGGTGTCGGTCATGCTCAGTCCTCCGAGACGGTGATGGTGACGTCGATGTTGCCGCGGGTCGCGTTCGAGTACGGGCAGACCTGGTGCGCGGCGTCGGCGAGGGCCTGGGCCTGGTCGTGCTCCAGGCCGGGCAGGACGACCTCGAGCAGGACGGCGAGCTGGAAGCCGCCCTCGCCGTTCGGGCCGATCTGGACGCGGCCGCCGACGGACGAGTCGGCGATCTTGACCTTCTGGCTGCGGGCGACGCCCTGCAGCGCGGAGTGGAAGCAGGCGGCGTACCCGGCGGCGAAGAGCTGCTCGGGGTTCGCGCCGTTGCCGGAGCCGCCCATCTCCTTGGGGATGGCGAGGTCGAACTCGACCGTGCCGTCGCTCGTGGCGACGTGGCCGTTGCGGCCGTCACCCGTGGCGAGGGCCTCGGCGGTGTAGAGGGCTTCCATGGTGTTCCTTCCTTCGTGGGGTCAGTGGTCCGCGGCGGCGCGGTCGGGCGTCGCGGCGGTGTCGTTCGTGGCCGCGGCGTGCATCGTCTCGGTCAGCCGGTGCAGGGTCGCGATGAGCTCCGTGGCGGCCTGCTCGTCGGGGAGCCCCATGCCGGCGGCGATCGTCGCCGGGATGTGCGCGAGGTCGGCACGGATGGTGCGGCCGCGGTCGCCGAGCATGATCGTCACGACGCGCTCGTCGGCGCTGCGGCGCTCGCGGCGGACCAGCTCGGACTGCTCCATGCGGCGGAGCAGGGGCGACAGGGTGCCGGAGTCGAGCTGCAGGTGGTCACCGAGGCTCGAGACGGTCTGGTCGCCCTCGATCCACAGGGTCACGAGCACGAGGTACTGCGGGTAGGTCAGTCCCCAGGGTTCGAGCAGCGAGCGGTACGCCTGCGTGGTCGCGCGGCTCGCTGCGTAGAGGGAGAAGCACACCATCTCGTCGGTCACGGGCATGCCACCAGGATCGCACGCAACTCGGTTGTGCACAACCCAACACGTACTCTGGCCCGGACGGTTAGGCTGACGTGACCCACGATGACCAGCAGCGACCTCGACTCCACCACGACCCCCGGCTCCGGGACCGCGTCGTCCCACGGCAAGACGATCCTGATCGGTGAGCACGCCGTGGTCTACGGCGCACCCGCACTCGTCCTGCCGGTGCTCGACGCCCGGGTCGTCGCGACCGTGAGCCCCGTCACCGCCGGCGTCGACGAGGCCACCGGCACGGTCGTCGGGCACACCCTCGAGTCCACGGTGCACACGGGGCCGCTCGACCTCGCACCTGCAGCCGTGATGCCGACCGTCACCGCCGTCACCGCGACCCTGCGACACTTCGGCGTCACCGACCGGCACTTCCACGTCCGGGTCGACAGCGAGGTCCCGACCGCCCGGGGCATGGGGTCGAGCGCAGCGGTCGCCGCCGCCGTGACGGCAGCCGTCGCGGACGCCCTCGGCGAGACCCTCGACGCCGAGACCCACCACGACCTCATCCAGGAGTGCGAGCGGGTCGCCCACGGCCGCCCGTCAGGACTCGACGCCCGCGGTGTCGTCGCCGCGGTGCCGGTCTGGTTCGAGGGCGGCCGCATCGAGCCCGTCGCCCTCGGGGCCCGCTTCACCTTCGTCGTCGCCGACACCGGTGTCCCCGGCCACACCCGGCAGGCGGTCGCGGCCGTGCGGGAACGGCACGACCAGGACCCGGTCGCCGTCGACGCGGTCATCGACCGGATCGGCGCGCTCGCACGGCGGGCACGGGGGACACTCGAGGCTGGCGACGCACAGGGGCTCGGTGCCACGATGGACGCCGCGCACGACCTGCTCAGCGCACTCGACGTGTCGAGTGCCGACCTGGACCGGCTCGTCGACGCCGCACGTGCTGCGGACGCCCTCGGCGCGAAGCTGACCGGCGGCGGGCGGGGCGGGTGCGTGCTCGCACTCGCCGCGGACGACGACCACGCGGACCGCATCGCGGCCGCACTCCGCGGCGCAGGGGCCGCAGCCACCTGGACCACCACGATCGGAGCCCGCGCTTGATGACCGCCACCGCCGTCGCGCACCCCAACATCGCCCTCGTCAAGTACTGGGGCAAGGCGGACGCGCAGCTCGCGCTGCCCGCCACGGGCAGCGTCTCCATGGGCCTCGACGTGTTCCCCACGACGACCACCGTCACGGTGGACGGCGGCTCCGGTGACGGCCAGGAGGCGCGTGACCGGTTCACGCTGAACGGTCACGTCGTCGAGGACGGCGCCCTGGTGCGCGTCCAGCAGTTCCTCGACCTCGTGCGGGAGCTCGCCGGCAGCGACGCCCGCGCGTCCGTCGTGTCCGAGAACACCGTGCCGACCGGTGCCGGACTCGCCTCGAGCGCGTCGGGGTTCGCGGCGCTCGCCACCGCGGCCTCGGCGGCGTACGGCATCGACCTGTCCCCGCGCGACCTCTCCCGCCTGGCCCGACGCGGTTCGGGGTCCGCGACGCGGTCGATCCCCGGCGGCGTCGCCGTGTGGCACGCCGGCGACGACCAGGGGTCCTTCGCCGAGCCGATCCCGGCACCGCCGATGGCCATGGTGGTCGTGACGATCGACGCCGGACCGAAGCCCATCGGTTCGCGCGAGGCGATGCGGCGCACCATCGCCACGTCGCCGTTCTACCCGGCGTGGGTCACGTCGACCACCGAGACCGTCGGCGACATGCTCGACGCCTGCGCAGCCGGCGACTTCACGCGCATCGGCGAGATCACCGAGAGCAACGCGCTGCGCATGCACGCCACGATCGAGGGTGCCTTCCCGCCCATCCGCTACCTCAACGCGCGCAGCGTCGCCGTGTTCGACGCCGTGGGCGAACTCCGCGCCGCCGGGCTCGAGGCCTACGCCACCGCCGACGCCGGCCCGAACGTGGTCGTGCTCTGCCGGCCCGAGGACCGCTCCGCCGTGGCCACCGCGCTGGCGTCCTTCGGCGACGTCATCGAGTCCGGCACCGGACCTGCCGCTCGGGTGCTCCGCTCCGAAGAGATCGGGGTCGCCGCAGCGAGCGACAGCCCCGACCAGAAGGAGTCCGTGCAGTGATCGAGTTCCGCGCCCACGGCAAGCTGTTCGTCGCCGGCGAGTACGCCGTCGTCGAGCCCGGCCAGCCGTCCGTCCTCATCGCCCTCGACCGCGCCATCACGGCACGCGTGTCCGAGGCGCACGGTGCGGGCAGCGTGCACTCGGAGGAGTACGGCCACCTGCCGCTGACGTGGACGCGCGACGAGGACGGCCTCGCCCTGGACCGCGAGCACCACCCCTACGACTACGTGATGGCGACGATCGACCTCGTCGAGAAGCTCCGCGCCGAGCGGGGGATCGCCCCGCGCTTCCACGACCTGCGGATCGAGAGCCAGCTCGACGACGCCAGCGGCCGGAAGTTCGGGCTCGGATCCTCGGCGGCGGTGACCGTCGCGACCGTCGGTGCCCTCGACCGCTTCTACGGGATCGGCCTGACGCAGCGGCAGCGCTTCCAGGTCGCCCTGCTCGCCACCATCCGGGTGAACCCGCGGGCATCCGGCGGGGACCTCGCCGCGAGCACCTTCGGCGGGTGGCTGCGCTACAGCGCCCCGGACCGCGACCACCTCGCCTCGTTCGTCGACGAACGCCGCGTGTCCGACATCCTCACCGACGCCGACGCGTGGGCGGGCTTCGACGTCCAGCGGCTGCCGGCCCCCGAGAACCTGCAGCTCCTGGTCGGCTGGACCGGCTCGCCGGCCTCGACCACGAAGCTCGTCGGGGTGGTGCGTCGGCACCGCAACGGCGGGTACCAGGCGTTCCTCGACGAGAGCCGCAGCTGTGTCGACGACCTGACCACGGGCCTCCAGACCGGCGACGCGGAGCAGACGCTCGACGCGCTCCGACGTGCCCGGGTGCTGATGCAGCGCCTCGGCGACTCGGTCGGGTCGAAGATCGAGACCGAACGCCTCGCGACCCTGTGCGACGTCGTCGAGGCGGCCGGCGGAGCGGCGAAGCCGTCCGGCGCCGGCGGCGGCGACTGCGGCATCGCACTCGTCCCCGCGGACATCGACCCCGCCGGCATCCACCGCGCCTGGGAGGCGCACGACATCAGACACCTCAGCGTCGCGGTGCGAGCACCAGAAGGAGCCCTCGATGAGTGACCTGCTCACGCCGATCCCGACCAAGTGGGTCGGACCGATCCGCATCAGCGGCAACGCGGCCCAGGGCGAGCACGAGGTCCCGCTCGCCACGTACGAGTCGCCGCTCTGGCCGTCCGTCGGCCGCGGCGCACGGATCTCGCGCATGGTCGACGACGGCATCGTCGCGACCGTCGTCGACGAGCGGATGACCCGCTCGGTCGTCGTCCGAGCAGCCAGTGCCGCGGCGGCGCACGTCGCCGCGGGGCAGATCCTCGCGCGACAGGACGAGCTCGAGGCGCTGGTCGCCGGGCAGAGCCGGTTCGCGAAGCTCATCGAGGTGCACCCCGAGATCGTCGGTGACCTACTGTTCCTGCGGTTCGCGTTCACGACCGGTGACGCCTCTGGCCACAACATGGTCACGCAGGCGGCGGACAAGCTCCTGCCCGCGATCCTGGCGTGGCAGCCGGGCCTGCGCTACGTGTCCGTGTCGGGCAACTTCTGCACCGACAAGAAGGCCAGCGCGGTGAACGGCATCCGTGGTCGTGGCCGCAACACCATCGCCGAGATCGTGATCCCCGGCGAGATCGTCGAGAAGCGCCTGCGGTCGAGCACCGAGCGCATCGTCGAACTGAACATCGCGAAGAACCTCATCGGCTCGACCATCGCCGGGGCGCTCCGCTCCGCGAACGCGCACTACGCGAACATGCTGCTCGGCTTCTACCTGGCCACCGGGCAGGACGCCGCGAACATCGTCGAGGGCTCGCAGGGCATCACGAGTGCCGAGAACCGCGACGGCGACCTGTACTTCGCCACCTCACTGCCGCACCTGATCGTCGGCACGGTCGGCAACGGCAAGGGCGGGGACCTGCCCGTCGTCGAGGACGCCCTCGTGCGCCTCGGCTGCCGCGAGGACCGCGAGCCCGGTGCGAACGCCCGTCGTCTCGCTGCCCTGTGCGCCGCCACGGTGCTGTGCGGGGAGCTCTCGCTCCTCGCCGCCCAGACGAACCCGGGTGAGCTGATGGCCGCCCACGTCGCCATGGAGCGACGCGGCACGAAGCAGGCCGGAGGCGCAGCATGACGCGCATCGGCATCCACGACATCGCCATCGCGACCGGGCACCACGTGCTCGAGCTCGACGACCTGGCCGAGCGCCTCGGCGTCGACCCGGCGAAGTACCACGTCGGCATCGGCCAGGACGCCTTCAGCGTGCCCGCCCCGGACGAGGACATCGTCACGATGGGGGCCGCCGCGGCCAAGGAGGTCATCGACCGCCACGGTGTCGAGGGCATCCGCACCGTGCTGTTCGCCACCGAGTCCGGCGTCGACCAGTCCAAGGCCGCCGGCGTCTTCGTGCACGGACTGCTCGGCCTGCCGAAGAACGTCCGCGTCGTCGAGCTGAAGCAGGCCTGCTACGGCGGGATGGCCGCCGTGCAGCTCGCGCTCGGCATCATCGCCCGGGCACCGCACGAGCGCGTACTCGTCATCGCCGCCGACGTCGCCCGCTACGACGTCGACACCGCCGCCGAGCCCACGCAGGGTGCCGGTGCGGCCGCGATCCTGATGTCCGCCGACCCCGACCTGATCGAGATCGAACCGGCCGCGGGCGTGTTCACCGCCGACGTCGACGACTTCTGGCGTCCGAACGACCGCTCCACCGCACTGGTCGACGGCCGTCTGTCCGTCAGCGCCTACGTCGATGCGTTCGTCGGCGCCTGGGACGACCTGGCGGACCAGGGCGGACCGGCGTACGAGGACATCGTGCGCTTCGTCCACCACCAGCCGTTCACGAAGATGGCGCTCAAGGCCCACCGGAAGCTGACGCAGCACGTGGGCGTGCCGTTCGACGAGTCGGAGCTGTTCGTCGGCTTCACGTACAACAAGCAGACCGGCAACACGTACACGGCGTCGCTCTGGATCGGGCTCGCCGCGCTCCTCGACCTCGACGAGGACCTGGCGGGTGAGCGCATCGCCCTGTTCAGCTACGGCTCGGGCAGCGTCGGCGAGCTCCTCACCGGCATCGTGCAGCCGTCCTACCGTGAGCACCGTCGGGTCGGCCGGGTCCGGCAGCTGCTCTCGGCCCGCGTGCCGCTGACCGTGGACGCGTACCGCGAGCTGCACGCGACCGGCGCCGCGACGAGCGACGACGTCGAGCGACCGCGCGTCACGGCTGGGCCGTACCGCTTCGCCGGGGTGCGCGGCGGCGCGCGCCACTACGAGGCGACCGCGCAGGCCTGACCCCTCCGCGCAGGCCTGCCCCCCCCCCCCCCCCCCGCGCACGCCTGACCCCTCCGCGCAGGCCTGACCCCTCCGCGAAAGCGTCAGATCTGTGCGGAACGTTCGCAGGGATCTGTCGCTTCCGCGCGACGGACGGGAGGCCCGTGGCGGGTCCGCCACGGGCCTCCCGTCCGTCCGCTGGTCACGTGGCGGACAGGACCTCGCGTTCCAGACGCTGGTAGCTGGTCTCCATGCCGTCGGTCATGCCGGTGGCCAGGATCATGTCGCGCTGCGTCTGGTCGGGGTAGGTGATGCGCAGCGTCAGCAGGGTGACGCCGTCGGCCTCGTCGAACTGCAGGTCGTTCGTGTTCGGCGGGAACGGCGCACCGGTCATCCGCTCGGTCGACACCATCCGCCGCTCCGGTTCCACGACGAGGTTCTCGCCCTCGAACCCGAACGGCTCGCCCTCGGTGTCTCCCGTCGGCGCCCACGCCTGCCGGAACGTGCCACCCGGGGTCAGGTCGTTCTCGTACACCGTCATCTCCCACCCGTCCGGTCCGAGCAACCACTGCCGGACGAGCTCGGGCTCGGTGTGCGCCCGCCACAGCAGGTGGCGTGGTGCTGCGAAGGCCCGCGTGATGCGGACGTGGGTGTCGTCGACGAGCTCGGTGACGGTGCCGTTGCCCAGGGCGTACTCGCGCAGGTCGGCGAGGACGGCGTCGAGCTGTCCGAAGGCCTGCTCGTAGCCCTCGACCATGCCCATGTCCACCATCGTCTCGAGGTCGGCGGTGGACCCGAACGACGACCGGACGGTCACCCGCGACCCGGTTCCGACGGTCTCGAACGACAGGACGGTCTCGCTGGCCGGCAACGCGTCGTCGACCTCGCCGTCGGCGTCGGTGAAGAGGTCGCGGAACACGATGCGGCGTGGCTCGTCGACTTCGGTGACCTGCCAGACGGCGTGGAACCGCTCGCCCTGAGGTGACGTCATCCGGTAGTCGGCGCGGCCGCCGGGCCGCAGGTCGAACGACGTGAAGGTGGCGGGGAAGCCGGGCGGACCCCAGAAGCGTTCCAGCTGACGGGGATCGGCGAAGGCGCCCCAGAGGCGCTCGACCGGGACGGGGAACTCGGCGACGAGCGTCAGCGCGAGGGCCTCGGGATCGGTGTGGACGGACGTGGTGGGCATCATTGCTCCTTGTCGGTGTCGAGCAGGGTGTCGAGGCGGTCGAGCCGACCCCGCCAGAGGTCGCCGTAGGCGTCGAGCAGGTCGCGGACCCGGGCGAGCTGCGCCGGCTCGGCGCGCACGATGCGGGTGCGGCCGCGTGCTTCCTTGCTCACGAGTCCGGCTCCTTCGAGGACGGCGACGTGCTTCTGGACGGCGGCGAACGACATCGAGTACGCGTCCGCCAGGTCACTGACGGACGCGGACCCGACGAGCGTGCGTCGGACGATGTCACGACGGGTCGCGTCGGCCAGTGCGTGGAACACCCGGTCGACCTCGGCGTCGGACAGTGCAGTTCGTGCAACCATTTGGTTGTACGTTACGACTGTCCACCCTCGTGCGCAAGGGGGACGTGCAGGTAGTCTGTCCGCGGAGATCGAAAGGGGCGATGCAGTGGGCTCGAGCGCGTCGGACACCGTCAGTGCCCTCGTCGCGACCCTTCCTCCGTCGCCGAGGCTCCCGGACGTGGTTGCCGGGGTCGGGCGGTTCGTCGGCAAGCCGACCCGCGTGGTCGACGTCGACGGTCCGAGCTGGGGACCGCTCACCGCGTTGGTGTCGCAGTTCGAGCACGAGAACCTCGTCCTGGTGCCGGCCGGCGCTCCCGAGCTGTACCGGATGCACTGCGTCCTGCACGAGCTCGGACACCTCGTGCACGGCGACGCCGGAGCCCCGACCACCACCTCGATCGCCGAGTTCGCCTCGGGCGGGCACGTGTGCCGCCGCGCCCTCGACGGCGACACCGGACTGGTGAGCATCTCGGACGACGACGAGCACTTCGCCGAGCGGTTCGCGTACGAGCTGGCGACCGTGCTGCTCGCCGGCAGCGCGAGCGCGGACGAGCGGGCCTACGGCTGATGGCCGTCCTGCACGCCGCCGCCTTCTGGTGCGCGGCGCTGATCTTCCTCGCCCGCACGCCCTACGTGCTGCGGAACCCACGTGGCCGCGCCGCCTGGGGCGCGACCGGCGTCGGTGCGCTCGGGCTGCTGACGCTCGGCAGCGTCGTGCCGCAGACCGTGCTCGACGGCGCCCTCGGGGGCACGAACCTCATCAACCTGGTGCAGAACGTGTGCGCCACGGCGGCCTTCTGGCTGATGCTCCGGGCGAGCACGTCCGATCTGCCGAAGCGGCCGGGGTTGGCGAGCCCGCTCGCGCTCCTCGTGGTGGTCGTGGCCTTCGCCGTCCCGTTCTTCGCCGTGCGCGACCGGGGCGGCACCGACTTCCACTTCATCGTGCGGGAGATCCACCAGCCGGCGATGTGGCTCTACGGGTCGGTCTACATGGTCGGTGTCGGCGTGATCGCCGCCGCGACGCTCCGGTACGGCGTGCTGCGCAACCCGGTCGCGCTCGTGGTCTTCCGGGTGGGGCTCTCGCTCGTGGTCATCGCGAGCATCGACGAGCTGCTCTCCCTCACCGCCGACCACTTCGGGTGGTTCCCCGCTGCGCTGCGGGACGGACTCCGTCTGGGCTTCGACCCGCCGTTCTACCTGGGCATCGTCCTCATCGTCGTCGCGATGGCATCCCTGACGTTCCGCCGGTGGTGGCGGGACGTGACGTGTCGTCGGCACCACCGACTGCTCCGCCGCATCGCCCGGCGCCACGAACTGCGCGCCGTCGAACGGGACGGCGACGTGCAGGCACGGACCTACGACCTCGTCATCGCGATCCGCGACGCCGAGGTGCAGGGCCGCACCCTCGACGACGCCGAACTCGCCCAGGTGCGCTCGGCGGAACTGACCCTGACCCGCAGTCTCGGAGGCTGATGCGATGACGATCGTCTGGTGGGTGCTCGGTGTGCTCGTCGTGCTGGCGGCGGCGTTCCTGCTCGTGGTGCGGAAGGTCGTCGGCAAGATCGTGCTGCCCGGCGGCGACCGCTGGACCCCGGTGCTCGAGACGACCGACGACTCGATCCGGCTCCCGATCACCGACGACACCGTCCGCCCGGGGGAGTACGGCCTGTGGCACGACGGCACCGGGCACACCACGGTCGGACCGGTGCTCGACGTCGACGAGGCCGCTGGCACCGTGCGGCGTGCGGTGGTCCGGACGACGGGCGACGTGTCGACACGGGTGCGTTGGAGCGGGCACGTGCACCCGGACCCCGCGGCGATGGACGTCGACTGGGCGGAGGTCGACCTGCCGACGCCCGTGGGTCCTGCGCCAGCGTGGGTCATCCGGCCCGGTGGCCCCGAAGCCGAGCTCGCGCAGGCCACCGCAGACGCGCCCGGCGCCGACGCGCCCGGCGCCGACGCGCCCGGCGCCGACGCGCCCGGCGCCGACGCGCCCGCCGACACCTGGGCCGTCCACGTGCACGGCATCCGCACCACCCGCGTGACGGCGCTCCGGACCGTGCCGGCGGCACTCGAGGCCGGCTGGACCTCGATCGTCCCGTCGTTCCGCGGCGACGGCGAAGCGCCCTGGCAGGGCCGTGCCTCGCACCTCGGCGCCCGGGAGTGGCCCGACGTCGAGGCCGCACTCGACCACGCCGTCGCGAACGGGGCCGAACGGCTCGTCATCGTGGGCTGGTCGATGGGCGCGACGATCACCCACGAGCTGCTGGCACGGTCGGCGCACCGCGACCGGTTCGTCGGACTGGTCCTCGTGTCGCCGGCGCTCGACTGGGCGACCACGGTGCGCTCCCAGGCCGGTCGTGCCGGGCTCCCCGGGTTCGTCGTCGGTGCCGCGCTCCGGGCGATGGCGCTGCCGCTCGTGTGCCGCCTCGTCGGGCTCCGATCACCCGTGGACGTCCGCGCACTCTCCTGGTTGCACGCGCCGCGGAGCCTGCCGCCGACCCTGCTCATCCACTCGTCGGGGGACACCACGGTGCCCTTCGCCGTCAGTCGGGAGTTCGCCGACGCGCACCCCGACACCGTGACGTTGGCGGTGAGCGAGCCCGCCGAACACGCCTGGGAGCGGAACGTCGACGCCGTCTGGTTCGACTCCACGATCACGAACTGGGCGAGATCGCTCGACCACACCGGCGCCATGGAGTAGAAGGGGCCATGGGTCAGCTCATCTACGACGGCCAGCCGCTCGACCTCCGCATCGACGACCGCGCCATGACACACCTGCAGATCGTGATCGTGAACATGCTCCGACGCGAGCACCGGTTCGCGTTCTCGTGGAAGGACGACGTCATCCACGGCAACGGCCGCAGCACGATCTGGCTGAACCCGAACGTCAGCCTGCACTTCAAGTTCTCCGGTAGCCGGGTGCCGTCGATCAACCGCAGCTGGCTCGAGGACCTGTACGCCTCGGCCACGTCCGGGTCGGGGCTCGTCCTGACGCCGGAGCCGACGGACACGAGCACGGCGGCCGACTCGGCGTGGTCGCGGGCGGTCGCACCGGGGGACGCCGACGACGCTTCGGGGACACCGAGCAGTAGCACGGCTGAGTGATTGCCGTCAACGGGTTCCGAAGATCCGGTGATCGTCGTACGGTTTCTGTACCGCGGATCAGAGTCGTCCCTTCGGGCCGGCATCCAGGGAGCCGGTGACGGCAACGAACCGCGGCAGGAGGGGGACCCGAATGACCGTGACGCAGTGCGCGCCCGGCGCCGACCAACCATCGGCGATCGAGTGGCGAGCACGACGGGAGTCCCGGATCAGGAGACTCGTCGTCCAGGAAGCCGGGTCATCGCACCCGGGTCCTTGCGTCACGCCACTGGGCTCGTCGGTCAGGCCTCACTGACCGGCACCCTTCCACAGGACGCCCCGGCAGTCGGATTCGGGTTCCGCTACCGGGGCGTTCTGCTGCCCGGGCGTTCTGCTGCTCGCATCGGGCGTGGGCTGCTGGCTCAGTAGACGTCGCGGACGTACCGCTTCGTGCGGCGCAGGTCGGCCAGGTACGACAGCGCGTCGTCCTCGTCCCGCCCACGGCCGGTGCGGATGACGTCGAGCAGCGCGGCCTCGACGTCCTTCGCCATCCGCGAGGCGTCGCCGCACACGTACACGTGGCCGCCGTCCTCGAGCCAGGCGAACAGCTCGGCGGACTGCTCGCGCATCCGCGTCTGCACGTAGACCTTCTCGGCCTGGTCGCGTGAGAACGCCAGGTCGAGGCGGTTCAGCACGCCCTGCTCCTGCAGCTCGGTGAGCTCGTCCTGGTAGACGAAGTCGGTGTCGCGGTGCTGGTCGCCGAAGAACAGCCAGTTGCGCCCCGTCGCACCCGCCGCGGCCCGCTCGTGCAGGAACCCGCGGAACGGGGCGATGCCGGTGCCCGGACCGATCATGATCATCGGTGCGGACGCGTCGGCCGGCACGCCGAACGACGCGTTCGGCTGCAGGTAGACGTCGACCGTGCGGTCGGGGCCGACTCGGTCCGCCAGGAACGTCGACGCGACGCCGGCGTACATCCGGTGCGGGTCGCCGTACCGGACGGACGCGATGGTCAGGTGGATGCGGTCCGGGTGCGCCAGCGGGCTCGACGAGATCGAGTACTGGCGTGCCTGCAACGGGCGCAGGTTCGGCAGCAGCTCGTCGAGTACGGGAGCGGCCGGTCCGGCGTCACGCAGCAGGTCGAGGACGTCACGGCCCCACAGCCAGCGGTCCAGTTCGTGCTTGTCGCCGTGCGAGACGACCGCGGCGAGTTCGCTCGCCGGGGCGCGCTGCACGAGGTCCGCGATGAGGTCCTTCGACGGCGTGCGGATCTCACGGTCGCTCCGCAGGACCTCGGTGATCGGTCGGCCGTCGAACGACTCGCCGCCGTTCGCGCCGACCTGCTCGAGCAGCTCCGCGACGAAGACCTCGTCGTTGACCGGCACGACCGCCAGGGCGTCGCCGGCGGCGTACTCGATGCCGGAGTCGCCGAGGTCGAACTCGTAGTGCCGGATCTCCTTCGCGCTGCGCGGCGAGGAGAGCAACCGGTTCTCGGCCAGCCGCGACGGGTACGGGTTGCGCTTGTTCCACTGCGACCCCGGCCGGGAGGCACGGCCCGCGCCCGCCCCGCCGGTCGCGGTGGCACCGTCGCCGGCACCACTGCCCGTGGTCGCGCCGGGTGCGCCCGTCACGCCGGCCTCGGCAGCGAGCCGGTCGAGCACGGCGGCGCTCCAGAGTGCGGCGGCGTCCTCGAAGTCGACGTCGCAGTCCACGCGGTCGTGCACCCGGGTCGCGCCGAGCTGCTCGAAGCGGGTGTCGAGGAGCTTGCCGGCCTGGCAGAACTCGTCGTAGCTGGTGTCCCCGAGGCCGAGGACGGCGTACTGCAGCCCCTCGAGCCGCGGCACGGTGGACGCCTGGACCGCGTCCCAGAACAGGCCGGCGTTGTCGGGCATCTCGCCCTCGCCGTACGTCGAGGTGACGACGAGCACGTGGGTCATCTCGGCGAGCTGCTCCGGGGTGACGGCGTCGAGTGCAGCGGCACGGCCACCGAGCCCGCGGGCCTTCGCGCCGGCGACGAGCTCGTCGGCCAGGAACTCCGCGTTGCCGGTCTGCGTGCCGAACAGCACGTCGATCGTCGTCGTGGGGGCGGCGCCGGACGCCTTCTTGCCGGCGGCGGCGATGCCCGCGATGAACCCGGCCAGCCAGGACTCCTGGGCAGCCGAGAACGGTGCGTCGACGGGGATCAGCGATCCGGTCGGGGGGAGCAGGCTCACGCGGACACCGCCTCGGTCGGCGCCTGGGGTGCACGGCGGGCGATGTCCTCGAGCGCCGCGGTGGCGAGCAGCTCGTCGAAGCGGGCCTCACGGACGCGGCCGTCGTTCTTGGCGTTCTGGTGCATGATCCACCCCGTGGTGCCCGGTGCGTCCATGCTGCGGTTGTTCCGCTGCGTGAGCGCACGCTTGTAGTCGTCGAGCCGCTTGATCGCGATGAGCGTCGCGAGCTGGTCGTCCGCGAACCGGTCGAGCGTGCCGCGCAGGTACTTCACGACGCGCTGCTTCACCGAGAAGTCCTCGGTCAGGACGAGGTTCTTCACCGCTTCGGTGACGCGGGGGTCGTTGGGACCCGCACCGGGAACGCGCTCGAGGGCGACGTCCTGGGCGACACCGAGCACCGTGTACGACGACAGCAGCGAGAACATGTCGTCGCCCTGGTCGCCGAGGGCCGGGGCACGGCCGTCGAGGACGGTGCGCTGGTCGCGGTAGTCGACCTTGAACGCACGGAGCTTGTCCGTGGCGATCGAGGACGCGAGCTCGTCGAGCAGCTCGGGGCGGGTGGCCGCCGCGAGGATCTCGCCGGCGTCCTGCGAGAGCAGCAGGGCGCGCGGCATGCCGACGAAGACGTGCTGCCGGGTGGTCTCCCAGTCGGCGAGCAGCCGCTCGGCCAGCGCCGACCCGGTCGCCTCGAGGTGCCACTCGAGCAGCAGTCGGGCGCCGGCCTCGTGGAACGCCCCGCGCTCCGTGTCGGTGACGGGGAACACGAGGAGCGAGTCGGTGCTGGCGCGCTGGGCGACCTGACCGGACGGGTCGTACTGGTACAGGAACCCGCCGGACATGCCGTTGCCGAGGCCCTTGCCGAACGCGCCGAGGTTGAACACGGCGCCGCCCGTCATGTACTCGCACCCGAAGTCGCCGACGCCCTCGACCACGGCCGTGGCGCCGGAGTTGCGGACGGCGAAGCGGTCTCCGGCCTCGCCCTCGACGAACGTGCGGCCGCCGGTGGCCCCGAAGAGCGCGAAGTTGCCGATCAGCACGTTCCCGCCCTGGTCGGCACTGCCGCCGCCCGGTGCGCGGACGATGATCCGACCGCCGCTCTGGCTCTTGCCGACGCCGTCGTTCGCGGTGCCGGTGTGCTCGAGCACGATGCCGTCGTTGTTGAACACGCCGTACGACTGACCGGCCGAGCCCTGGGTGCGGATCGTGACCGCACCGTCGACCAGCCGGCGGCGCCCGCGGTCGTCGGTCGCCACGGCGGGCAGCCCCTGGACGTCCTCGGCGCGGAGCTCGTGGTTGAGCAGGCGCTCGACGTCGATGCCGAGCTGGCCGCCGACGGACTTGTCGCTGTTGCCGAGCAGGACCCCGTGCACGAGCACGTGCTCCTGGGCGTGGTCGACCAGCGCCGTGCGGATGCGCTCGAGCAGCGCGTCGTCGGTGTGGAAGTCCTTCTCCAGGTACTCCGGGTCCGTCACGACCTTCTCCGGCACCTGCGCGAGAAGGGCGCGGGCGTCCAGACGCCCGACGCTCGCCGGGTGGTCGAGGAGCTGCAGCAGGTCGGTGCGACCCCGTGCCTCGCGCAGCGAGCGCAGGCCGAGGCGGGCGAGGATCTGCCGCACGTCGTGGGCGATGTTGAGCAGGTACTGCGCGAGGGCACGCGGGTCGCCCTCGAACGCCTCGGCGTTCGTGGTGAGGCCGGCCGGGCACTTCACGTTGCAGTTCTTCGCCATGACGCAGCCGAGCATCATGAGCGCGGTCGTGCCGAACTCGAAGCTGTCGCCGCCGAGGAGGGCGCTCGTCACGACGTCGGACCCGGTCTGGTGCGCGCCCGAGCACCGGAGCGTGACCTTGGAGCGCAGGCCGTTCGCGACGAGGGCCTGGTGGACCTCGGCGACGCCGATCTCCGCCGAACGTCCCGCGTACTTCAGGCTCGTGACGGCCGCGGCGCCGGTACCACCGGTGTTGCCCGCGACGTTGATGACGTCCGCGCCGGCCTTGGCGACGCCGACCGCGATGGTGCCGATGCCCTCGGACGACACGAGCTTCACGATCACCCGGACGCGGGCGGCCTTGCAGTCGTGGATGAGCTGCGCCAGGTCCTCGATCGAGTACGTGTCGTGGTGCGGCGGCGGCGAGATGAGCTCCACGCCGGGCGTGCCACCACGGGCCGCGGCGATGTCCACCGTGACCTTCGGCGCGGGCAGCTGACCGCCCTCGCCGGGCTTCGCGCCCTGACCGATCTTGATCTCGAGTTCCTCGAGCATGGGGTCGGCGAGGTAGCCCGCCCAGATGCCGAAGCGCCCTGAGGCGAACTGCTTGATCCGCGAGCCGCGGATGGTGCCGTAGCGGGAGTGGTGCTCGCCTCCCTCACCGCTGTTCGACATGCCGCCGACCATGTTCGTGCCGTGCGCCACCGCTTCGTGCGCGGTGGCGACGAGGGCGCCGTGGCTCATCGCGCCGGACGCCAGGGTCCGGGTGATCTCGTGCGCCGGCTGGACCTCGTCGAGCTCGACGCTGTCGGGCGCGCTCTCGAGCAGGGCGAGCAGCCCGACGGCCGCGCCGGTGGCGCGGAGCGTCACCTGGGTGTCGTCGACGGAGTCGACGTCGACCTGGCCCGGGTACAGCAGCCCGAGGCCGTCTGCCAGGGCCTGGTGGCGCAGTGCACCCGTGGTGCCCGTCGACGCGAGTTGCAGGCGGAACTGCTCCGTGCCTCCCGGAAGACCGTCGGAGGACGCCGGACGCGAGCCGGACAGCCCGCGCACCGTGACGCTGGCGTTGCCGGTCGTCGAGAACCGACCCAGCTCGCGGGCGAAGTCCTCGGCCGTGTCGATGCCGGTGACGTCCGCGGGCAGCGCGAGCACGTCGCGGAGCGCTGCGGGGCGGCGGGACCGCTCGTCGTGCGTGGTCTGCAGGAAGGTGACGTAGCCCGGCGTGATGCGGTGCGCGTCGATCTCGGCGTCGCTCAGCCGGTCGTACCCGGTGTTCCGGTACGCGGCGTCGGTGATGCCGAAGGAGTCGTCGAGCTGGCCGAGCGTCAGCAGGCGCAGTGCGTCCGAGTCGCCGGAGCGCTCGAAGGACGGACGCTCCTCGGTCATGCCGCCGAACCCGCGGACGCTCGCGACGCCGAACGAGTGGCCGGCACCGTCCGAGCGCTCCTTGAACAGGCCGAGCAGGGGGACCTGGCCCTCGGCCGCGACCGAGCGGGCACGCTCGTGCCAGTCCGTCGCCGCCTGGGCGATGCGGGCGAAGCCGACGCCGCCCACGGGGGCCTGCATGTGCGGGAACACCCGCGCCAGGACGTCGTCGCCGGTGTCCAGGTAGTTCGGCTCGAAGAACGCGCCACCGATGTAGCTCTCGGCGGTGCAGAGGCCGACGCGGCCCATGGTCTTCGCGAGCGCCTTCTCGGCGGCCTTGCGGAACTGCTTCAGCGCGAGGTCCGTCGCGGTGAGCTCACCGGCGGGGGCCGGCGCGGCGGGGTACTTCTCCTCGGCACGCAGGCGCGCGCTCAAGCTGTACACAGCCGAGGCGCCGAAGCCCAGGGCCGTCGCCACGTGGTGTGACGACGGCAGCTGACCGCTCTCGGCGACGACGGACACCCGCAGGCGCAGCCCGGTCTCGATGAGCCGCTGGTTCACGGCGGCCACGGCCAGGATCACGGGCAGGGGCGCACGGGTCGACGACACCTCGCGGTCGGTCAGCACGGCGATGCCGCCGGACGTCCCCGCGAACTGCTCCACGGCGTCGCACAGGGCGTCCACGGCGTCGCGCACGGCGTCCGCGTTCGCCTGCTCGTCGCCGAGCACCGGCACGTAGAGCATGTCGAAGCGCTCGAGCGGCACGATGTCCTGGTCGCGCAGGCGCACCATGTCCAGGTGGCCGAGGATCGGCGACTGCACGACGAGCTGTCGGCTCGTCGAACCCGTGCCGTCCGGCTTCGCCCCGAGCGCCACGCGCATGCTCATGCCGTCGGCTTCACGGATCGAGTCGAGCGGCGGGTTCGTCACCTGGGCGAAGCGCTGCGAGAAGTACTTCGCCATGCCGCCCTCGGTGTCGCTCAGCGCGTTGATGGCGTTGCCGTAGCCCATCGCCGAGATCCGCTCAGAGCCGTTCTGCAGCATCGGGTCGAGCATGAACCGGAAGCTCTCCTGGTTCAGCGAGTACGCCACGTACCGGCCGGCGAGCGACAGGTCGCCCTCGTAGCCCAGGGTGGTCGTCGTGCGCTCGTAGTCCGGAGCGGGCAGGTCGTCGAGGTCCACACGGGCAGCGTCGAGCAGCGTGCCGTAGTCGCGGCGGGCCGCGAGCATGCGCAGCACCTCGTCCGTGCGCATCCGGGTGCCGGTGCGGTGGTCGACGACGAGCATGCCGCCGGCCTCGATGCGGCCGCGGTGCACGACCTCGTCGGCGTCGAACGTGACCTGACCGGCCTCGGACGAGACCATCAGGTACTCGGTGGTCTCCACGGTGCGCAGCGGACGCAGCCCCAGGCGGTCCAGGCGCGCGCCGACGACGTCGCCGTCGCTGAAGATCACGGCGGCGGGGCCGTCGTTCTTCTCCTCGTACAGCGAGAAGTACTCGAGCATGTCCCGTACGTCGGCGGTCAGCGTGCGGTCGTTCTCCCACGCCGGCGGCATGAGCGAGACCACGGCCTCGACGATCTCGAGTCCGTCGTCGAACACGCGGCTCTGCAGCGTCTGGTCGAGGCGACTCGAGTCCGACTGCCCGGGCGGGCGGACGATGCTGCGGGTGCGGGCTCGCGCCAGCGCCTCGTCCGACAGCCGGTTCTTCCGGTCGGTGTTCAGCTCGCCGTTGTGCGCCATCAGCCGGAACGGCTGCGCCATCGTCGGGTGCGGCTCGGTGTTCGTCGAGAACCGGGTGTGGAAGTACAGCGTCCGCACCGAGTGACGCGGGTCACGCAGGTCCGTGAAGTACCCGATGACCTCGCCCGAGTTCAGACGGCCCTTCAGGATCTGGGTCCGGGCGCTGAGCGACAGCGGGTACAGCGCCGCGTGCTCGGCGCGCTGCTCGGCGGCCTCGCCGTAGGACACCGACTCGATCGTGAGCAGGGCACGGTTCGCCGCCGCGTCGACCTCGGTGCGGTCCCACTGCTCGGGCGCGCGGAAGACCCACTGCACGATCGGCAGCTGGTACTGCTCGGCCTCGGGCCGGGCGACGGAGTGGTCCACCGGGACGTCGCGGACGACGAGCAGCTCGAAGCCCTGCTGCTCGATGGCGTCCGTGACGGTCTGCTGCGCACGGGCGCGCTCAGCGTCCGCCGCCGCACCTGCGCCGCTCGGCACGAAGCAGTTCGCGACGCCGAAGTGTCCGGCGCGGAGCTCCTGGCCGGTGATGGCGCTGAAGAACTCCACCGACAGGTCGATGCTCACACCGGCGCCGTCACCGACACCCTCGGCGGACTTGCCGCCGCGGTGGGGGATGGCGCACAGCGCTTCGTCACCCTTGCGGATGACGTCGTGGTGGGGCGTGCCGTCGAGTCGGGTGATGAAACCGACGCCGCAGTCGCTCGATTCGCGGGCAGGGTCGTAGAGACCGAAAGATGTGGGGTTCACGTGTGCGGGTCCAGTGGGGCGTTGCCGGCAGCGGACGGCCAGGCTGCATCGATGGAGCGCTCGCCGCGGGCAGACCGGTGTTGGCAGTCGGGCCCTGTGGGGTTGTGGTGCGGTACGGCGATGCTACGGCGCGGTATACCGCCCACGCAACACCGCGCGGTGCGGCGCACCGTGCGCGCCTGTTCGGCTGGTGCGAGGTTGCCCGCTCGGTGCGCTGTTGTTGCCCTGCACGGAGCGTGAAACCCCGCACGGGATGGGCCACACCGCACGGTGCGACGGGCCGCGCGGGCCGAACGACGCCGCACCGAGTGGCCAGCCCGGCACGGTGTCAGGCCGCGCGCTCGCCGGTCCGTTCGTCGACGGCGATCGGCTCCGTCACCGCCGTGCTGGCGTCGGCGGCGGGGGTCGTGCCGGGGCGGATGAGCTCCGGTCGACGGCGGCCGCTGCGGAACACCCACGCCTTGAACAGCACGAACCGGACGCAGGTCGCGACCAGGTTGGCGGCCGTCAACACCACGATCTCGGCACCGTGCGACGCTCCCGGCACGCTGCTGTGCAGCACGACCAGCGACCCCGAGGTGATCGCCCACGCGATGCCGAACACCACCAGTCCCTGCACGTGATGTCGCCCGGCTCCGGCACGCCCCCGCACACCGAACGTGAACCGCCGGTTGAGCGCGGTGTTGCCGATCGCCGTCAGCAGCAGGGCCAGGAAGTCCGCGGTCTGCGCCCCGATCGCCGGACGGAACAGCGCGTACAGCACCGCGAACGCGACGGTCGACAGCACCCCGATGGCGCCGAAGCGCAGCACCTGCCCGAGGAACCCGACGTGCGGTGGCGTGAACGGACGGCGGCCGATGGTCTCGTACACGGCACCCACCGGCACCCGCCCGCTGGCGATGCCCCGCGAGACGCGCCACATGCCCTTGAGGTCCTCGGTGGCAGTCGAGGCGATCTGCACCGACGAGTTCACGTCGTCGACCCAGTCCACCGGGACCTCGTGGATGCGCAGTCCCGCGTGCTCGGCGAGGACGAGCATCTCGGTGTCGAAGAACCACGCGTCGTCCTCGCACAGCGGCAGCAACTGGTCGGCCGCCCGCTTCGTGACGGCCTTGAACCCGCACTGCGCGTCCGAGAACGACACCCCCATCGTCGTCCGGAGCAGCAGGTTGTACGAGCGGGAGATGAACTCGCGCTTGCTGCCCCGCACCACCCGCGACGAGTCCGCCAGCCGCGTGCCGATCGCCAGGTCGGAGTGCCCGGAGAGCAGCGGCGCCACGAGCGGCTCGAGTGCCGCGAGGTCCGTCGACAGGTCCTCGTCGACGTACACGAGCACCGTCGCCGGAGACGCACCCCACACGGCCTTGAGTGCCCGCCCACGACCCTTCTCGGGCAGGTGGACCGCGTGCACGCCGGGCAGCATGGCGGCCAGGTCGTCGGCGATCCGCGCGGTGTCGTCGGTCGAGGCGTTGTCGGCGATCGTGATCCGCCAGGTGTGGTGCAACGACGTCCGGCAGAACGTGTGCAGGCGTCGCACGTGGGCCGCGAGCGTGTCCTGCTCGTTGTAGCAGGGGACGACGATGTCGATGTCGAGGGTCTGGTTCGTCTCCGTCATGCCGCTCATGCTCGGCAGCGGGCACATGCGGACCGAGGCAGTGCGCTGTGCTCCCGGTAAGAACGGCGTTCGGCGACCGTTCACGTCACGGTCGAACACGACAGGTGTCGCGCGGATACGGTCGACGGACGATGACGACCGAGCGCGACGACGCACACCGATCGGCGGTGCTGCTCCCGGGGGAGCGGCTCGGCCTGGCGCTCGACGAGCGGTGTCCGGAGTTCGAGGAGCTCCTGCTCACGCCTCCGCTGCACGGCATCCGACCGGCCGGCCACGACTGGCTGCGACGCCGGTACGCCGAGATCGTCCCGCTCGTGCTCCCCGCCGCGCTGCGGGCAGTCGAGCGCGGTGAACCCGTCGACCGCGAGTGCCTCGCTCAGCTGCGCGCGGTGGCGGCCGCGAGCGCCGAGGACCCCCGCGTCGACGTGTCGGTCGTGCTCCGCGGGGCCCTGCCGGCGATCCGGGTCTTCGCCCTCGTCATGCACACGGCCACCCGCGACCACGCCGTCACGCTCGACCACGCCGGCCGGACGATGCTCGCGATGAGCCGCGCCTCGCTCGTCGCGCACGAACTCGGCTCGTGCTGGGCCGAGGCCTGGGCCGAGCAGCGACGGCGATCGGCGGGCGAGTCCGCGGCGGCGGTCACCACCGGGGAGATCGACCTCGTCGCCCGTGCGCCCGGCCTCGACGAGACCGAGGAGCAGATGCTCGCGCTCGCCGCGCAGGGGCTCTCCAACGACGAGATCGCGAAGGAGACGGCCTACAGTCGCCAGGCCGTCGCGTGGCACCTCGGACGGCTGATGAAGTCGTGGAAGGCGCCGAACCGGACGGCACTGGTGTCGGTCGCCTTCGTGAAGGGGTGGATCCGTGCACGGCGTGAGGTCCGCGGTGCAGCACGGACCTGGCCCCCGGCGATCGAGCCCGCCGCCGAGCGTCCCGCCACGCACGACGACGCCCCCTGAGACCGTGGTCCCCGGGGGCGTCGGTGCAGCGCTGGCGGATCAGCGCTGGCGGATCAGCGCCGGCGGATCAGCCGCCGTTCACGTGGATGACGTTGTCGATGCGTTCGATGTTGCCGAACGCACCCCAGTTCAGCCAGCCGCCGTCACCGTTGTTCGTGATCGAGCCGGGGCCCTTGAACCAGTAGATGACGTAGTTGCCGCCCTTGATGTCGATCGACTGCGCGTCCGCGACGTCGCCGGACACCGTGATGTCCTGGTTCTTGTTGACCACCGCGACGGTGAGGCGGTCGGGGTTGCCGGCGTTCCAGTAGCCGACGTCGAGCGCGGCCTGCACGGCGCCGCCGCGGTCGCTCTGGTCGTTCACCGCGTCCTTGATCGCGTTCACGATCGCGACCGGGTCGAAGTTCACGTTGACGTTGCCGCCGACGGAGGCCGAGGTGCTCGGTGCGGGTTCGGCGGCCTGTGCCGGTGCCGCGACGAACGCCCCGGCGATGACGGCGCCACCGAGGGCGGTGCCGGCGAGGAGCTTGACGGACTTGCGCTTGAACGAGTTCATGATCGTGTTCCCATCTCTGCGGTGGTGACCCGTGTGGGTCGTCCAGCTCGGACAGGACCCAGCCTGCGTCGCCGGGTGCCGGGTCGCACGCGTTCGACCCCGACGTTGGACGATCGTCTGACGATCCGGTCGGTTGCGCCGGGCGTGTGCCATCCTCCGGCGCGGGCTGCTGGTGGCGTGTGAAATGCGACGCTGGTAGGGTCAGATCTGCTCGTTGCGTTGAGCTTCGAGAAGTGGACCCGGGACCCATCCGGACGGTTGGGCGCTCGGGTCTTGCGCTTTCCCGGCGAGTTCTGCGGATCAGACGTCGACGACCGTGACGACTGACCCGCAACGCCGTCTCCAATCGCCGCCCTTCGCCCACGCCCAGCCGAGGGCATCAGGCAACGCCAGGAGTGGCTCGTGCGCGGCGGTCTCGTGTCGGTGTGTGAACGCGGCGGGGTCTTCGCCCGCGTGCACGGCTTCGACGATCCACTGCCGGTCCTTCCGGACGAGGGTCTCGTCGAGCTCGAAGCAGACGTCGGCGGTCGGTCCGTTCCCGATCGACTCAACGAGGCGCCGGATGCACGACGAACGACGCTGCATGTCCGTGCGGCCGTCCTTCGGCGCCCGGAAGATCGTCACCTCTGGATCGATCGGTGCGATAGTCGCGAGGATCAGGCGGCGACGTGCGTCGCTCTCCTTGCGCATGTGCAGCCGTGACTGTCCGCGCAGGATGAGCGCGGAGACGGATGTGCGCGCCGGGCGGAGCTGCGTCCTCGGCAGCGTGACCGCGACGAGCAGGTAGTCCCGGACCTTGGACTCGTCGACGAAGACTGCTCGGCGCTGATCGTGCCCATCACCCATGGCCGCCTCCCCTGGCGTACCACTCTACATATCAGTCAGCGAGCATTGTCAGTGTGGCAGCAGGATCTGCACGATCGCGACGACTGCGAGGACCGCGATCGGCACGCCCGCGATCCACATCCCTGCACGGACCTGGGTCCGGCGGATCGTCGGCGGTGCGTGGGAACTCCGGGCGAACTCGGTCGCTGCGACGAGCTCGGGTGCGGCCGCCGGCGGCGCAGGTTCGGGCTGCGGACGGTCGTCTTCGAACGCGGGCACTTCGACCACGAGTTCCGACGGGTCCGGGCGGCCCGGAAGCTTGCCGTACTCCTTCGTCATGCGACCAGTATGCGACGCCGTCGGGATCGGCATCCTTCGTGAGCAGGAACGGTCGAGTGGCGCCGGAGCACGCGACCATTTCTGCTCACGAAGCGGGCGAGGCGGACGTCACGAAGCGGGCGAGGCGGACGTCACGAAGCGGACTGCCCCGGCAGGTCCACCGTGAACGCCGTCCGACCGGGGCCGGAGGCCACCCGCACGCTCCCGCCGTGCGCCGACACCACGGCCTGCACGATCGCCAGCCCGAGGCCGCTCGTCCCCTGTCCCTGCGCACGGGTCCGCGAGGCCTCACCCCGGGTGAACCGGTCGAACAGGGTCGGAAGGGCTTCCGAGGGGATCGGCGGCCCGTCGTTGGCCACGACGAGGCGAGCGGCCGCACCAGCACCGGACGGCCCCATCCGCTGCAACGACACCACCACCGCGGTGCCGGTCGGGGTGTGCGTCCGGGCGTTCGCGAGCAGGTTCGTCACGACGCGGCGCAGCTGCTCCGCGTCGCCCGTCACGGTCAGCGGGTGGTCGTCGACGATCTGCAGGGTCCACCGGTGCCCGGGCGCGGTGGCCCGGGCGTCCATCGTCGCCTCGACCACGATCGAGGTCAGGTCGACGGGTTCGCGCACGATCGGGGACACCGGAACCCCGGACGCCAGGGCCGTCGCGTCGAGCCGCGCGAGCAGCAGGAGTTCCTCGACGAGGTCGCCCATCCGCACGGCCTCGCGGCCGATCCGGTCGACGTTCCGGTGGATCGCGTCGAGGTCCGACGAGCGCGCGGTCAGCTCGGCGTAGGCCCGGACGGTCGCGATCGGCGTCCGCAGCTCGTGCGAGGCGTCAGCGACGAAGGTCCGCATGCCGGCCTCGGCGTCGCGGCGCACCGTCAGGGCCCGGGCGACGTGCCCGAGCAGCCGGTTCAGCGCGGTACCGACCTGCCCGACCTCGCGGTTCGCGGTGAGGTCGGCATCGGCGACCCGCACCGGGATGTCGGTGTCGCCGCGTTCCAGGTCGAGGTCGGTCACCCCGGAGGCGACCGCGGCGACGCGTTCGAGCGGTCGGAGGGACCGCCGCACGAGCAGCGCGAGGGCCCACGCGGCGACGACGAGGCCCAGCACCGTGACGATCCCGATGACGAGCAACAGGCGGGCGATGGCGGCGTTCAGGTCACCGAGGGGGAGTGCGGTGACGAACACGTCGCCGTCGTCCCCGACCGCCTGCACACGGTAGGTGCCGAGCGAGCCGAGGTCGATCGTCGCCGGGTCGGCGCCGCTGTCGACCGCGGTGAGCGTCTGCCGTTGCGCCGACGACAGCCCGTGCTGGTCGCCGTCGCTGTCGGTGTACCCGCCGAGCACGACGTCGCCGTCGCGGACGATCGCGACGACGGTGCCGGCGGACTGGCCCGGTGCCCCGATGAAGGCGTTGTCCGGATCCGGACGGTCCGACGACGATCCCGACGACGATCCCGATGACGACCCAGGCGGCGGGCCGGTGGGAGCGTCCGCACCGTCCCGGCCGCCGACGGTCCGGTTCGCCGCCGTCGACAGCTCCGCGTCGAGGCGGTCGACCAGGTACCCCCGGAACGCGACGACGGTCACCGCTCCGACGACGACGTTCGTCGCGACGAGCAGGAGCGCGACGGCAGCCACGACCCGCCACCGCAAGGACGGCACCCGTCCGGCGCGGGTCGGACGGGCCCGGATCGCCTTCGTCGATCGGCTCACGTCGTCGGCCGCAAGACGTACCCAGCCCCGCGCACGGTCTGCAACATCGGCTCGCGTCCGGCGTCGAGCTTCTTCCGCAGGTACGACACGTACATGTCGACCAGGTTCGACGACGACCCGAAGTCCATGCCCCAGACGCCCGCGAGCAGCTGTTCCCGCGAGAGCACCCGGTTGGCGTTCCGCGCCAGGTGCCGCAGCAGCTCGTACTCGGTCGGTGTGAGCTCGATCGGTTCGCCGGCACGGCTGACGGCGCGGGCGTCCTCGTCGAGGCGGAGGTCACCGACCACCACCTCGGCGCTCCCGCCCACCGCTGCGACCCGAGCAGAGGTCCGTGCCAGGATCCGCGCCCGGACGAGCAGCTCGTCGATGCCGAAGGGCTTCGTCAGGTAGTCGTCGCCGCCGCCGGTGAGTCCGGCGAGCCGGTCCTCGGGGGCGTCGCGCGCGGTGAGGAAGAGCACACGGACGGCGTCGCGGGAGTCGCGGAGGCGCTCGAGCACCTCGAACCCGTCGATGTCCGGCAGCATCACGTCGAGGACGATGACGTCGGGTTGGAACTCCCGCGCGGCGAACAGGACGTCGCGTCCTCGGTGCACCGCCCGCACGGCCCAGCCGTCCCCCTCGAACGCGAGGGCGACGGCGTCGGCCAGGGCGTGCTCGTCGTCGACGACGAGGGCGCGGACGGGGGTGCCGTCGGTGCGCTGCAGCGGTTGGCCGGTCACGTCCGCGAGCCTATCCACCGCGCCCCCGTCGTCGATCACTTGGCGGTGCTCAGGTCGTAGACGGTCTGCCCACCGACCGTGGTCGACTCGTAGTTCGCCGCGACCCACTCCTGGATCGCCGAGGCGGTGGACGACCCGCCGCCCATCCCGCCGCCACCGGAGCCGGAGGAGACGTAGTACCCGATGTCCCCGTCGGCGACGTACGCCTTGAACTGGGCGAGCGTGGGTGCCGGGTCGCTCGACCAGCCACCGATCGCCATGACGGCGGTGTCGGTGTCGAGCTCGAGCTGCGCCGCCGACTGCGATCCGTTGACGGCGGCCGCCCACTTCGCGTCGGACGCCTCGAGCAGCTCCTGCAGGGCGGACGAGGTCGACGCACCTTCGCCACCGCCCCCGGTCTGGAGGCCCGTCCCCGACCCACCCTCGGAGGTCGCGTCGTCCGTGCCGTCCTGGCCACTGCCCGGTGCCGTGCCGGACGTGCCGTCCGGCATCTCCGGCGCCTCGCCGGACGCGCCCTCCGGCGGGGTCCCGCCGGGACCCTGCTGGGAGTCGGACGTGCTGTCGGAGCCGCCGTCGTCGGAGCCGGAGGCCGACCCACCCGGTCCGCCCGTGCCTCCCGGGAAGCCACCGGTGCCGCCGCCCATCCCACCGGAGCTGCTGCCCGCCGGACCGACGCTCGGGATCGAACCGGAGTGCGCGACGGTCGTCGTGGCGAGGGCGTAGGCGGTGGTGCCGGACAGCCCGAACAGGGTGCCGGCGAGCACGCCGACCGTGACGAGCTTCCGCAGCGTCGGGATGCTGCCGATCACGATCAGCGCTGCCGACAGCAGGCCGCCGGCCAGCATCACCCAGCGGAGCCAGGGCAGCCACGTCGGGTTCTCGTTGAGCAGGCACCAGCCCCAGAAGGCGGTGATGCCGATCATCGCGGCGAGGCCGATGCGGCCGAGGAAGCGTTCCCGTGCGTGCCAGAGCAGTGCGCCGCCGGTGCCGACGAGTCCGGCGATCGCCGGTGCCAACGCGACCGTGTAGTACGGGTGGATCGTGCCGGACATGTACGAGAACACGAGTCCGGTGACCAGGAGCCAGCCGCCCCACAGGACGAGTCCGGCGCGGGCCGGGTCGGCCAGGTGACGGCGTCCGACGACGACCAGCCCGACGACCAGGGCGATGAGCGCTGCGGGCAGGAGCCACGAGATCTCGAGCCCCATCTCGGACGAGAACAGTCGGTTCAGGCCCGTCGAGCCACCGAAGGAGCCACCCGCGGTGCCGCCGGTCATGCCGCCGCCTCCGCCGCCGTTGCCCGAGCCGCCGAAGATCCGACCGAGGCCGTTGTAGCCGAACACCAGGTCGAGGACGGTGTTGTTCGTCGAACCGCCGATGTACGGGCGGGACTCGGCAGGCCACAACCACACGGCGACGACCCACCAGCCGGCCGACACCACGAGGGACCCCGCGGCGATGAGCAGCCCGATGACGCGCTTGCCCCAGGTGGTGCGGGCGGCCAACAGGTAGACGAGGCCGAAGGCCGGTAGGACGAGCAGCCCCTGCAGCATCTTCGTCAGGAACGCGAAGCCGAGGGCGACCCCGGCCAGGGCGATCCACTTCCAGCTGCCCCGCGGCAGCGCCCGCACGGTGCAGTACGCGCCGGCGGTCATCAGGAACACGAGCATGGCGTCCGGGTTGTCGAAGCGGAACATCAGGGCCGCCGCCGGCGTGGCCGCGACGACGAAGCCGGCGAGCAGCGCGCCGACGTTCGCGGTGGTGGTGCCGACGCGGGCGAGGGTGCGACGGACCGTGCCCCACACCAGCGCGACCGAGCCCACGGCCATGAGCGCCTGGGGGAGCAGCAGACTGAAGCTCGAGAAGCCGAACAGCCGCGCGGACAACACCATCACCCAGAGCGACGCCGGGGGCTTGTCGACCGTGATGAAGTTCGACGAGTCGAGGGAGCCGAAGAAGAACGCCTCCCACGACTTCGTGCCGGCCTGCACGGCGGCGGCGTAGAAGCTGTTGGCGTACCCCGAGACGCTGAGGTCCCAGAGGTACACCACGGCGGTCACGGCGAGGAGCGCCCAGAACGCCGGCCGGAGCCAGCGGGCGTCCTCGCGCTCGCCGAGGAACAGGCGGGCGAGCGGCTTGCGACGCCGATCCTGCGCGTCGGTGTGCGCGGCATCGCGTCGATCGGTCACGGGTACCGGGTACGTGGTCATGTCGATGAGCATCCGGGGCGTTCCCCGAACGCGGCACTGTGCCGGCTGTGCGCGGCCTAAGGAACGTCGGGCGCGGCTGGCGCGGCCGGCGCGGCCGGCGCGGCCGGCGCGGCGGGCGCGGCGCACCGTGCGCGGTCGTCCGGCCCGTGCGGGGTTGACCGCTCGGTGCGCGGTTGTAGCGCCGCACGGAGCGCGCAACCTCGCACCGAGCGAGAGAACCCGCACCGTGCTCGGTCAGGCGTACCGGTGCGCCGCGTGCAGCGCGGCCCCCGTGTAGGTCCCGCCGAACAGGAACACGTGCAGCAGCAGCGGCGCGAGCTGGTGGAGTTCGACGCGCTCCTGCCAGCCGTCGGCGAGCCGCGACTCCCGGTCGTAGGCGGCGAGCACCGTCTCGAGGCGCGGCAGCCCGAACAGTCCGAGCAGCGCGAGATCGGTCTCGGCGTGCCCGCCGTGCGCGATCGGGTCGATGAGCACCGCGCCGGTCGGTTCGGGCGCGTCCGTCGGCCAGAGCACGTTGCCGGCCCACAGGTCGCCGTGCAACCGCGCGGGACGGTCCCCCACGAGTGCGGGCTGCGGCGACCCGAGCGTGCCGTCCTGCACCCGGTCGGCGACCCGGTCGAACACGGCCGCCTGGGCGTGGTCGAACCCGCCGGCGTCGACGATGCGGCGGACGAAGTCGCGGATCCGGTACTCGGCGAAGAACTCACCCCAGGTGGCCGGTGCGTGCGCTGCGTCGACGAACGGGGTGCGAGAACGGCCCATCCGGAGCGCGGAACCCGTCGCCCAGCCGGCGGGCGGTGCGCCCCAGTGGTCGGCGCCGGCGGCGTGGGTGTGCGCGAGGGAGCGTCCGAAGCGCTCGGCCTGTGCGGCGGTGGGGGAGCCGTCGGAGATCAGCTCGAGGTCGAGCACGGTCGGGGTCGGCCGGCCCAGCACCCGCGCGATCCTGGTGCCGCCCGCGTCCTCGGCCTCGGCGAGCCAGCCGAGGCCGGCGGCTTCGGCTGCCGCTTCGTCCGGGGTGGTGAAGGTCTTCACATGCGTCTCGGCCATCGGTCCATCCTGCCGGGGGTCCCCGTCGTCCGTTCAGCAGGTCGTCAGACCGCGTCGACCAGCGCCCTCGCCAGCGGGTGCCACTCGCGCGACGACGGGCCGCTCAGCACCAGGGTCCGCTCGAGGCGCCGCGCCATCGGCACCATCACGAGGTCCGGCGGCAGCATCACCCGGCCGAGCGTCGGCACGATCGAGACGCCCTCGCCCCGTTCGATCATCCCGAACATGGTGCTCATCTCCCGCACGCGGTGGGCGTACCGGAAGGGGCGTCCGTCGAGCTCGTGCAGCTTCTGGATCTGGTACTCGCACCCGCCGCCGCCCGCGACCAGGCCGTCCTCGTGCAGGTCGTCGAGCGTGAGCGCGGGCAGCTCGGCGAGCGGGTGGTCGCGCCGCACGACGGCGGCCATCTCGTCCCGGGCGACGACGACGCCCCCGGCCGGCACCGGCGCGGGGTCGACGAGCACGGCGGCGTCCACGGTGCCGCTCTCGAGCCACTCGGGCATCTCGTCGTCGTCGCCCTCGTAGACCTGCACGTCGACGTCGGGCAACGTCACCGCCCACAGCTCGCGGAGCCGCGGCAGCAGGCCCTGGCAGACGGTGGGGACGGCCGCGAGTCGCACGGTGCCGCGCGCCGTGGCGGGCCGGACCACTGCCTCCAGGGCGTCGACCGAGGCGAGCACGCTGCGGGCGTGGGCGAGCAGGCGGTCGCCCAGGGGTGTCGGGACGGCGACCGCACCGCGCCGGACGACCGGGCCGCCGACCTCGCGCTCGAACCCGGCGACCGCGTGCGAGACGGCCGACTGGCCGACGCCGAGCGCGGAGGCCGCGGACGTGAACGACCCGGCGTCGAGCGTGGCGACGAACGCACGGAGCTGGGGGACCGAGACGGTCATGCGTGCTCCTCATGACGGCATGAACCCCATGCGTTTGCCGCATGGGCGTTGGTGGTTCGACACTAGGCCACATGAACGCCCTCCTCTACGGTCTCGTCGCCCTCACCTGGGGGTCGAGCTTCCTCTTCGCGAAGATCGGCCTCGACGGACTCGCACCGCAGCAGGTCGCCACCGTGCGGACCGTCCTGGGCGGCGTGACGCTCGTCGTGCTGCTGCTCGCGACCCGTCGGCGCTGGCCGCGGGAACCCCGCGTGTGGGCGCACCTGGCGGTCGTCGCGTTCTTCCTGAACGCCCTGCCGTCGTCGCTGATGGCGTGGGCCGAGCAGACCGTGCCGTCCGGGCTCGCGAGCATCTACAACGCGACGACCCCGATCATGACGCTGGCGGCGCTCGCGGTGCTCGTGCCCTCCGAACGGCTGCGGGGCCGGCAGGTGGCCGGGATCGTGGTCGGCATCGTCGGGGTGCTGGTGCTCGTCGGTCCGTGGGACCTGCTCGGCGACCCGGCCGTCCTGGCGAGCGTCCCGGGGCAGGTGGCGTTGCTCGGCATGACCGCCTCCTACGGCATCGGGCTCGCCTACCTGCGGCGGGTGGCGGTGGGCAGCGCGTACGACCCGGTCACGATCGCGACGGTGCAGCTCACGCTGGCGTCCGGCATGCTCCTGCTGGTCGCGCCCGCCATCGCCACCGGCCCGGTACAGCTGGACGGGAGGATCGTGGCCGCGATGGTCGCGCTCGGTTGCGTCGGCACGGGGCTGGCCTACGCGTGGAACACGCGCCTTGTCCAGGCGTGGGGCGCCGGTCGGGCGTCGACGGTCACCTACCTGACGCCGGTGGTCGGCGTGGCGCTCGGCGTGCTCGTGCTCGGTGAGCGCGTGCGGTGGAACGAGCCGGTGGGCGGACTGGTCGTGCTGCTCGGCATCGCGCTGGCCTCGGGAGTGCTCGGCCGTCGGAGTCTGCGTCGCCCGGCACGCCCCGCCCGTACGCTGGCCGGGTGACCTCCGGCCGGGACCCCCATGTGGTGCGACTGCTGTTCGCCTCGTCCCACCCTGGCCCGACGGTCACGGTCACGGTGCTCGCCGCCGTCATCGCCGCGGCGGTCGGACACCCCGTGTGGCTCGTGCTCCTGGTCGCGCTGACGGTGGTCGCCGGGCAGCTGTCGATCGGCCTGGCGAACGACTGGATCGACGCCGACCGCGACCGTGCCGTCGGCCGGAGCGACAAGCCCGTCGCCCGCGGGCTCATCGCGGTCGAGACGGTCCGCACGGCGGCGTTCGTGACCGCCGGGGTCGCCGTGGTCCTCTCGCTGTTCCTCGGGCCCGTCGCCGCCGTCGCGCACCTGGTGCTCGTGGCCGCCGGGTGGGCCTACGACGCCGGGCTGAAGCGCACCGTGTGGTCGGTCGTGCCGTTCGTCGTCGCCTTCGGTCTGCTGCCGGTGGTCGCGGTGGCCGCCGGTCCCGAAGCGCTGTGGCCGGCGTGGTGGGCGATCGCCACCGGCGCGGTGTTCGGTGTCGCGATCCACTGCACGAACGTCCTGCCCGACCTGGTCGACGACGCGGCCACCGGGGTCCGTGGGTTCCCGCACCGCCTCGGGCTCCGGGGAGCCGGGATCGTCGCGTTCGGGTCGCTCGTCGTCGCGGCCGGCCTGGTGCTCGGCGGACAGGTGCTCGGTGACGACCCGGTCCGCGGCGTCGGGGTCGTACTGGCCGTGGTCGGAGCGGTCGTCGTGCTGGCGCTCGCCGTGGTGGGCGTCCGGCTGGTGCTGGCGGGACGGGCGTCGCGGACCCTGTTCCGACTCGTCATCGCGTCGTCCCTGGTGCTCGTCGTCGAGCTCGGGTTCGCCGGGGCGCGACTCGTCGCCTGACGCACTTCCGTGCGGGCACCGCGCGGCTCGCCTGACGCGCTTCCGCGGCGCCGACGCGAGCCGTCAGGCCCAGCGCATGGCGTAGAGCCGGGCCAGGCCGTGCGCGGTCGGCAGCGACAGGACCGTCCGGAGCAGCGCCTCCCGTCCGATGGTGGAGACGGCGCCAAGCGGGCGACCGAGCCCCATGTTCGCCTCGGCCTGCCGGGCTGCACGGCGGGCGGCTGCCTGGCGGCGGGCGGCGTAGCCGGGCCACGGTCCGGCCACGCCGGTCCGGACCGCGCCGGCGAGCAACGGCGCGAGCTCGGCCGCGTCGAGCCAGCCGAGGTTCATGCCCTGCCCGCCGATCGGGCTGATCTCGTGGGCGGCATCGCCGACGAGCACCACCCGGCCGACCCCGACGCGGTCGGCCGCGCGGCGCCGCACCCGGAAACCGCTGAGCATCGTGCACGAGGCCGGTTCCGGGACGATGCCCGTGCGTGCGGTGACGATCGCGGCCAGTCGTGCCGCCGTCTCCGGGTCGGGGGTCGCGCCACTCGGGGCGAACGCCAGCGAGTCGGGCACGAGGGCGACGTACCGGCGCCGACCGTGCGGCAGAGGGAAGGACTCGACGACGCCTCCGGGTCCGACGTCCACCAGGGCGGCGGTCCGGGCGTCGGCGCCCTCGGGGTCGGCGAAGTCGCCCATCACGTAGCGGTCCGGGTAGTCGCGTCCGGTGGTGCCGATGCCGAGCAGGTCACGGACGACGCTCCGTGCGCCGTCGGCCCCGACCACGAAGGCGGCGCGCACGGCAACCACATCGCCGTCCGGGCCGGTGCCGACCGCGTCGACGTGGTCACGGTGCCGGGACAGCGCGGTCACCGTCGTCCCGGTGCGCAGCGCTGCCCGGTCGACAGCGGCCAGCCGGTCCCGCAGCAGGGACTCGGTGCGGTGCTGGTCGAGCGTCGCGACGTACGGGTGGGTGTCCGAGGCACGGTCGAAGGTCAGCGTGCCGAGCGTCCGCCCCCGGCTCCGCGCGACGCCGGTGCGCACGAGGGTCGCCTCGGCGAGCACCGGGACGTCCAGGCCGATCTCGGCGAAGGCGTCGAGCGACGGCGGGTGGATGCCGATGGCACGGGAGCCCTCTGGTGGACCCGGGCGACGCTCCCACACCCGCACGGCGACGCCCCGGGCAGCCAACAGCGCGGCGAGGAACAGGCCGACGGGACCACCGCCGACGACGAGGACGTCGGTGCGCTCCGTGGTCACGGGCCCGAGCCTACGGTCGGGCGGTCGAGGTGCGTCCAGCTGTGCCGCTCGTGCGCAGACGGTGCCGGAGACGTTCGACCGGGACCTCGACCGCGTAGGCGGCGCCGATCGACACGAGCAGCACCGCGCCGACCAGCCCGACCGTGCCCCACGCGCCGATCGCGAACGTGCCGAGCAGCGCGATGACGAGCGGGTGCCACAGGTAGGCCGAGTACGACACCCGTCGTCCGAACCACGCCACCGGGGTCCAGCTCAGCGCGGTGGCGACGGGCGAGCGCACCGACGCCAGGCCACCGATGAGCACCGCCGCGATCACCCCGGTGACCGGCAGGACGACGCCGAAGGTCCAGGCGTGCTGCGTCCAATCGTCGTCGATCCAGAGCAGCACACCCGTCAGGAGTGCGAGGCCGGTCCAGGTCGCGACGTGTCCGGCGATCCCGGCTGCCCGGACGCGCACCCGTTCGTCGTCGAGCAGCAGCGCGAGCGCGCACCCGATCGCGAGCGGCACGACGCCGAGCACCGGCGAGAAGTACACGTCGGGGGTGGCACCGCCGCTCGGGGTCCGGTAGCTCGCCCACGACGCCGCCGACGCTCCGACGACCAGGACGCCGAGGCCCGTCAGCAGCCAACGCCGTCGGGCCCGCAGCGCCGCGAGCAGCACGAGGACCGGTGGCCAGACCAGGTAGAACTGCTCCTCCATGGACAGGCTCCACGTGTGCGCGAACACACCCTGCGTGGTGTCCCAGAACGCGCGGAAGAGGTTGCCGGTGTAGGTCAGGGCGATGACCCCTGCCTCGCCGGCCGAGAACGACGCGCCCTTGTAGTCACCGACCCAGTTCCACAGCAGCAGACCCACCGCGACGAACACGAGCAGCGCGGGGTACAGCCGGAGCAGGCGCTTGAGCCAGAACGACCCCAGCCGGACACGACCGGTGCGTCGGCGCTCGCCGAGCAGCAGCGTGGTGATCAGGAAACCGGACAGCACGAAGAACACCGTCACGCCGATGAAGCCGCCCTCGAACTGCGGGACGTGCAGGTGGTACAGGACGACGGCGAGGATCGCGAGGGTCCGGAGTCCGTCGAGGGCGGGTGCGCGATGGGTGAGCGGGGGCGGTGGCGTCCGGCCCGTCGGGTCGCCGTCGGTCCGGCCCTGCGCGGTCGTCGCGTGGCCGGGCGTGGTCGTCGCGTGGCCGGGCGCGGTCGTCGCGTGGACCCGCTCGGGCGAGAGCACGTCGGTCGTCACGGGCACCTCCTGCACGATCGGTCGGCCGCGACGGCGGGACGCGTCGTGACCGGATCGTTACATGATGCGCGCGGGAGGTAAGAGCCGTCTCAACGCGCGGAGCGCACCAGTGTCGTCAGGGCGTCGAGTCGTTCGTGCACGATCGCAGCGAACGGACGCTCCTCACCCGGAGCGATCCACTGGGCGAAGGACAGGTGGAACACCGTCACGGCGGTCTCGGCGGCCATCGTCGCCGCCGGTTCGGGGACGCCGCGCTCGCGCATGACCTCGCCCAGGCGTGCCTTCAGGGTGGCGAGCTTGCCGAGCTCCCGTTCGCCGAGCGCTGCGTTCGCGTCGATGATCGTCTGCCGGGCCCGCGACCACGACCGGCGGTCCTCGGGGAAGAAACCGGCGGCGGCGTCGAGGGCGCGACCGACCAGGTCGAACGGCGCCGCGTCGGCCGGGGCGGCCGTGATCGGGTCGACGAACATCGCGAGGAAGTCGTCCTGGCCGGCGAACAGGACCTCGCGCTTGTCCGCGAAGTGCCGGAAGAAGGTGCGCTCGGTGACCTCGGCCTCGGCGGCGATCCGCGCGACAGTGGTGCCGTCGTAGCCCTCGGACGCGAAGAGCTGCAGCGCGACCGCCTGCAGTCGTTCACGCGTTCCGGGTTGCCATCGAGCCATGCGCAGAGTCTACCGATCAGAACGACTTGATGACAGCGGCTGACATCGAGTGCTACGGTGATGTCAGTTCATGACATCATCGCCGTGGACACCTGCGAAAGGACCACTCATGCACGTGTTCGTCACCGGGGCCTCCGGCTGGATCGGCTCCCACACCGTCGACGACCTGCTCGCCGCCGGCCACGCCGTCACCGGGCTCGCCCGCTCCGACGCCTCGGCCGCGGGGCTCGAGGCGAAGGGCGTCACCGTCGTCCGGGGCGACCTCGACGACCTGGACGCCATCCGCCGCGGAGCCGCCGAGGCCGAGGGCGTCCTGCACCTCGCCAACAAGCACGACTGGGCGAACGCCGCCGCCACGAACGCCAGCGAGCGGGCCGCCGTCGAGACCATCGGTGCAGCGCTCGTCGGCACCGACCGCCCGTTCGTCCTCGCGTCGGGCGTCGCCGGGCTCGCCCAGGGCCGCCCCTCGACCGAAGCGGACGCCAACCCGTTCGTCGGCCCGGAGAGCATGCGCGGCGGCAGCGAGAACCGCGGCTTCGACTTCGTCGACCAGGGGGTGCGCACGATCGCGGCCCGGTTCAGCCCCACCACGCACGGCACCGGTGACCACGGCTTCATCGCCGCGATCGTCGGGGCAGCCCAGCAGCGCGGCGTCTCGGGCTACGTCGGCGACGGCACCAACAGCTGGTCCGCCGTGCACGTCACCGACGCCGCCCGGCTCGTCCGCCTCGGGCTCGAGCAGGCCCCGGCCGGCACGCGGCTGCACGCCGTCGCCGAGACCGCGATCCCGACCCGCGCGATCGCCGAGGCCATCGGCGAGGTCCTCGGGCTGCCGGTGACCTCGATCGACCCGGCGGACGCGGACGCGCACTTCGGGTTCATCGGCCGGTTCTTCGGCATGGAGATGTCCGCCACGTCCGAGGCCACCCAGGAGCTCCTCGGGTGGGAGCCCACCGGGCCGGGGCTGCTCGAGGACATCGCCGCCGGCGCCTACTCCGGCGTGCGGGTCGCGTAGGCGGCGCGGAGCACTCGCGGATGGTGAGCAGAAATGGTCGGGTCCCGTCTCCGGACCCGACCATTCCTGCTCACGAAGCGAACGCCGCGAACCCCCGCGTTACTCGGACTTCTGCATCTGCCACGGCTCCGGCTCGCGGTCGCCGTTCGGGCGCACGGGCCGGACGTCGCCGACGATCGGGATCGCGCGCTTCCGCATGAACCACAGGTAGCGGACGAAGAAGTGCGACAGCGTCGACAGCCGGTTGCCGTTGCCGAGCAGCGACGCGATGTGCACCGCCACCCACGCCAGCCACGCGACCGGCCCGACGAGCGTGATGCCACCCCGCAGCTGCGCGACGGCGGCGTTCGTGCCGATGGTCGCCATCGTGCCCTTGTCGAAGTACTTGAAGTGCTCGGTGGGCTTGCCCTCGAGCAGACGCTTGATCTGCTTCGCGACGTGCCGTCCACCCTGCAGCGCCGGCTGGGCCAGCTGCGCGAGGGCCTCGGACTGCGCCGCGATGTCGCCGGCCGAGAAGATCCGCTCGGCGCCGTTGACGCGCAGGTCGTCGCCGACCTGGATGCGTCCGCCGCTGGTCTGCGGCAGGCCCCAGCCCGAGACCTCCTTGTGGGCGGCGACGCCGGTGGCCCAGATGACCTGCGAGGCGGGGATGAACTCGCCGTCGGCCGTCATCACGCCGTCGGTCTTGACCTCGGAGACGCCGGTGTTCAGCCGGAGGACGACGCCGCGCTTCCGCAGGACCTTGGCCGCGTACCGGCGCAGGCGCGGGGCGAACGGCTTGAGCAGTTCGCCGCTGCGGTGCACGAGGGTGATGGTGATGGCGCCCTTGTCCAGCTCGGGGTACGCCCCCTCGAGTGCCTGGTCGCGGAGCTCCGCGAGTGCGCCGGCCATCTCGACGCCGGTCGCGCCGCCGCCGACGATGACGATCTTGATCTCGTCGGGACCCTGGTTCGCGGCAGCCTCTTCCAAGCGGGTGAACAGCTCGTCGCGGATCCGCAGGGCCTGCGAGCGGGAGTACATCGAGTACGCGTACTCGTAGGCGCCCGGGGTGCCGAAGTAACTCGTGTTCACGCCGTTCGCCAGCACCAGGTAGTCGTAGTGCAGGTGCTCGCCGTCGGACATCTCGGCGATGCGTTCGTCGTTCCGGATGCCGGTGAGCAGGCCGTGCCGGAACTCGGCGTTGTCCTGCTTGGCGCGCAGGCTGCGCAGGAAGTACGTCACGTCGCCGGCGTTCAGTCCGCCCGTCGCCACCTGGTACATGAGGGGCTGGAACATGTTGTAGACGTGCCGGTCGACGAGCGTCACCCGGACGGGAGCGTCCGCCAGCTCGCGCATGGCAGCGACACCGGCGAATCCACCGCCGACGATGACGACGTGCGGGCGGGTGTCCTGGGGCATGCTGATCCGGCTTTCTTCGGTTCGTGAGGTGGTCACCCACGAGGGTACGCGCGCTGTGGACCGCTCCCGTCCACTGCCGACCGGGAGGCCCGGGTCGGCTCCGTCAGGCGTCGAGCCGTGCGTAGGTGCTCACGACGTTCCCCTTGCTCGTCACGGTGCTGTCGACCAGCCGCAGGCGCGTGGCCGGGTCGGTCGGCTCGAAGAGCTTCCGGCCGGAGCCGGCGATCGCCGGGTGCACCATCAGCTGGAGCTCGTCCAGGAGCCCAGCGAACAGCAGGTGCCGGACGACGCTCACGCTGCCGCACACCGCGATGCCGGCGCCGTCGCGTTCCTTGAGCTCGCGGACGAAGGTGTCGAGGTCGCCCGGGATCCTGGTGGAGTTCTGCCACGTCAGGTCGTCGCCGAGCGTCGTGGAGGCCACGTACTTCTCGATCGGGTTGATCCACTGCCCGAAGCCGTCGTCGGGGTGTGCCGGCCACCACTCGGACCACTCGAGGTAGCTGTTCCTGCCGAGCAGGACGGTGTCGGTGCGCGCCATGAACGCGCCCATCCCGGCCCCGAGCTCGTCGTCGAAGCTGTCGTACTGGAACTCGTACGGGTCCTGCACGACGCCGTCGACCGACGTGAACAGCCCTGCGGTGACCTTGCGCATGGCCGGAGCGTACTGCGGATCAGCTGCCGGTGCCGCTGTCGCTGCTGCTGCTGCCGTCCGTGCCGCTGCCGGATCCGTACCCGGGGAGCTGCCCGGTGCCGTTGCCCGGGAACTGGTTCGTGCCGCCGTTGGTCCCGCCGTTCGTGCCGGGCACCTGCGTCGTCGACTGGGACTGGTCGCCACCGATCGCATGCCCGATGGCGAAGCCGATGCCACCGCCGACGAGCAGTGCTGCGAGTCCGACGATCGCAGCCAGGACGGGCCAGAACCACGGCGGCTTCGGTGCGCTCTTCCGGTTCGTCGGGGCCGAGGCGCCGTACCACGGGGTGGCGCCGTTCGGGTCACCGGCGTTCCAGGATCCGGCGTCCGACCGGTAGGGCTGCTGGGCGTACTGGTTCGGTGCGGGTGCGGGTGCGGGTGCCGGCGCGTCGAGGGTGGCGGTCGAGGTCGGCGTCGGGGCCGAACCCCAGCCGGCCGGTGCCGCTGCCGAGGGAGTGCGGGCGGCGTTGCCCGGCTCGTGGCCGTTCGTGGGAGTGGTGTCGCTCATGGAAGGCAGTGCACACCGCGCCCCTATGTGTGGCCGATGACGAGCCTGACGCAGTGCTGCGAACCGCCGCGTACCCTCGGGGCGTGCGCGATGAGCTGGAGACGGACCCGACCACGTCGCGGACCGAGGCGGCGCGCACGGGCCGACCCGTGCCTCCCGGCATCCCGCTGGTGCGACGCGCGAGGTGGGCCGCACTCGACTGGTGGTACGCGATCTCGTGGCAGGTGCGGAGCCTCGGGCCCACCACCGCTGACGACTACCGGACCGGCGACGGCCAGCCCGTCGTCGTGATCCCCGGCGTCTACGAGACCTGGCACTTCATGCGGCCGCTCATGGACGCCCTGCACGACCGCGGGCACCCGGTGCACGTGCTGCCGGTGCTGCGGCACAACCTGCGGCCGGTGCCGGACTCGGCGCGCGATGTGTTCGCGTACCTCGAGGAGCACGACCTGCGGAACGTGCTCGTGCTCGCGCACAGCAAGGGCGGGCTCATCGGGAAGTACGCGATGACCCAGCTCGACGACCACGGCCGCATCGACCGCATGGTCGCCGTGTCGACGCCGTTCGCCGGGTCGGGCTACGCGCGACTGGCTCCGGTACGGCACCTGCGGGTGTTCCGGGCGGCCGACCCCGTGCTGGCCGGACTGGCGCGGGAGCTCGACGCGAACGCCCGCATCACCTCGGTCTACGGGGTGTTCGACACGCTCATCCCCGAGGGCAGTGAGCTGTCCGGGGCGACGAACGTGCGGCTGCCGGTGGGCGGGCACTTCCGGATCCTCGGTGACGCCCGCACGCGCGCCGCGGTCCTGGCGGCCGCCGCCCCGGCCTGAGGCGCGCCCGTCCCGCCCCCGTCCTCGTCCCGCCCCGTCCCCGTCCTCGAGGTTCCGAAATCTCGGCATGTCGGCGCTCGGATCGCCGCAGTGCGGAACCTCGACGGAGATCACCCGGCGTGTTGTGGAACCTCGGGGCGCGGCCAACCTGTCTCAGGCCCCGGGCAGGAACAGGCAGAACGGGTGCCCGTCGGGGTCGAGCAGCACCCGGACGTCGTCCTGCGGTTGGAACGCGGCCTGTGTGGCACCGAGCTCCTCGGCTCGGGCGACGGCTGCCGGCAGGTCCTCCACCTGGAAGTCGAGGTGCAGCTGCATGCCGGGGGCGTCGGCGGTACCGGGCCAGGTCGGTGCGACGTACTCGGGCTCGTGCTGCACGGACAGGCCGGGGCCCTCGGCGGGCCGGATGCGGGCCCAGGTCGGGTCGTCCTCGTACACGGTCCACCCGGTCAGGGCGCCGTAGAACCGTGCGAGGGCGATCGGCTCCGGGGACTGCAGGACGGTCGCGGCGAGCGTCGGCATCGAGGCGTCTTCGCTGGTCATGCCGCGCAGCGTACGCCGATCAGCGATCAGCGATCAGCGATCAGCGATCGGCGGACAGCGATCAGCGGTCGGCGACGCTCGCGCGCTCGACGATGCGGTGCGGCACCACCACGGTCTCGGGCGGCAGGCTCCGGTCCTCGATCCGTCGGGTCAGCAGGTCGAGTGCTGCCGTCGCGAACGCCCGCCGGTCGAACGACACCGTGCTGAGCGCGGGGATCGCGTACGCCGCACCGTCGATGTCGTCGAACCCGATGACGCTGACGTCCTCGGGGACGCGGACACCTCGGGCGGCCAGGACGTGCAGTACGCCGAAGGCGATCGAGTCCGTGAAGGCGAACACGGCGTCGGGCAGGGGGTGCGCGTCGAGCCAGGTCGCGAACGCCGTCGCCGCCGAGCTCGTCGTCCAGGACGGCAGCGGCACCCGCAGCGCCGGGTCCGGTTCGATCTCAGCAGTGGCGAGCGCGGCGAGGTACCCGCGCTCCCGCAGCTCGCTGGTGGCGGTGGGCTCGGACGCCCGGGCGGCACCGACGACCGCGATCCGGCGGTGGCCCCGGGACACCAGGTAGGCGGTGACCTGCTCGGCGGCGGCCCGGCTGTCGACGTGCACCTGGTCGACGTGCTCGGGTTCGACCTCGCCGATCACGACGGTCGGCGGGAGCCCCTCGGTCGATGCCAGGACGCTCGCGCTCAGTGACACCGGGTTGAGCACGAGGCCGTCGACGAGGTGGGCGCGGGCTCGTGAGACGAGTTCGCGCTCGCGGGCCGGGTCGTTGCCGGTCTGGTCGAGCTGGACGACCCATCCGCGTTCGCGGGCGAGTTCGACGAACCACTGCGCGAGTTCGGCTGAGTAGGCGCTGCCCATCTCGGGCAGGGTCAGGGCGATCGCGCCGGAGCGGCCGTTCCGCAGCCCGCGGGCGGACAGGTTCGGCACGTAGTCGAGTTCGGCGACGGCCCGCTCGACGCGCTCGCGGGTCTCCGGGCGCACCACCACGCCGCCGTTGATGACGTTGGAGACGGTCTTCGGCGACACCCCGGCGAGGGTGGCCACGTCCCGCACGGTTGCGCGCATCGGGACGAGCGTAGCGCGGGCCGGGCCCCGGGCGTCAGCCGGTACGGGCCCGAACGTCAGCTGGCGCGGACCCGGACGTCAGCTGGCGCGGGCCCGTGCGACGGCCGCCACGACCTCGGGCTGCAGGAACGGCGCCATGGACCGCGCGTAGGTCTGCGTGACGTGCTGCACCTGGCGGTAGACGACGACGCCGCCGATCACCGCCGGGCAGGTGCCGTCCGCGCAGAACATCGCGCTCGAGTCGATGAGGGTCACACCGGGCGTCGACCTCGCGGCCTGGGCGATCGGGTCGTCGAGCAGCCCGTCGGCCTCGGCGAAGTCGCACGCGGCACCGTCGCCGTGCTGCTCGACGCAGCTCGGCACGTCGGACACCCCGCCGATGCCGGGGTCGGGGTTGTCCCGCAGCGCGACGACGCTCGAGCCGGCCTGCTGCAGCCGCTTCCACGTCGTGGCGTAGGCCGCGGCGGCGTCGTCGCGGACCTCGGGCGTCAGGGCGGCGGCATCGCTGACGATGCCGTGCGGCCACGGCGTGCGGGACATCGCGGCGACGAACACGACGTCGTACCGCTCCCGCTGCAGCCGCTCGAGCGTGTCGGCCTTCCACGTGTTGCACGACGGGGTCACGAGCGCGCGGGTCATGGGGCAGCCGGAGTGCAGGTAGGTGGTCAGGCTCCAGTGCTCGGCCTGGGCGATGAGCGCCAGGGACGGCACGTAGTTGGCGGCGTGCGAGTCGCCGACGATCGCGAGCCGGACCGTGCCGTCGGGGTCGCCGACCTCGCAGCCCTTGACGGTGGTGTCCTCGCCGGCGATCTGGCACCCGACGCCCGTCGTGTCGGCGAAGGCGTCGTTCGCGGCCTGCACGGGGCTCGGGCTGATGTCGGCCGCTGCCACCTGCGGGCAGTCGGCACCGGGCTGCATCGCGGCGGCTCCGTGGCAGGCCGGGCTCGAGAGGGTGCCGTCCGACGCCGTGGTGACCCCGGTGGAGGTGCCGGCCGACTGCTCCCGTGCGACCGATCCGTACATGCCGGCAGCCGGCACCGCGACCACGAGCATCCCGGCGATCGCGAGCACCAGGACGCCGCGGTGTCGAGGGCGCGGGGCGCGCATCCGCTGAGCGGAGAACGCGATGACGGGCAGTTCGATGAGCCGGCGTGAGAGGTGGGCGAACGCCAGAGCGAGGACGAGGACGAGGACCTTCGCCCAGAGCGGTGTCGCCGTCCCTGCTCCGAGTCCGATGACGAACGGCATCACGATCAGCAGGGGCCAGTGCCAGAGGTAGAGCGAGTACGACACGTCGCCGAGCCACTGCACGGGGCGCAGTCGGTACAGGAACCCCGGTCCCCACGGCGCCTCGGGCATCCCGCCGGAGATGACGAGTGCGACCCCGGTGATCGGCAGCAGGGCGGTCCAGCCCGGGAACGGCGTCGATTCGTCGAACGTGAGCGTGGTGACGGCGATGAGCGCGATCCCCGACCAGCTCATCGTCGCCGCGAGTGCGTCGGGGATCCGGACGCGCTGCAACCCGAGCCAGAGCAGACCACCGGCCGCGAACTCCCACGCCCGCGTCGTCGTCAGGAAGTAGGCGGCGGCGGACCGGTCGGTCTCCCAGATCGAGTAGGCCAGTGACAGCACGAACACGGCACCGAGCGCGATGGCGATCGCGGGTGCCAGGGACACACCGTTCCGGCGGCGGCGTCGGTACCGCAGTGCGGCGCAGGACCACAGGACGAGCGGCCAGACCGCGTAGAACTGCTCCTCGGTGGACAGCGACCAGAAGTGCTGGACGATGCTCGAGTCGGATGCCAGCGCCGAGTAGTCGACCGAGTTGCCGGCCAGGGCCCAGTTCTCGACGTACAGCGCGCTGGCGATGATCTGCTCGGCGAAGTCCATCCAGAGCGTGCGCGGGACGAAGACCGCCGTCAGGATCACCGACACCAGGAGCGTCGCCATCGAGGCGGGCAGCAGCCGCCACGCTCGACGTGCGTAGAACGCGCGGAAGCTGAACCGGCCGGCGGCGAGCGGTTTCACGATGTGCGCCGTGATGAGGAACCCGGAGATGACGAAGAAGACGTCGACACCGATGTAGCCGCCGGGCAGGACGCCGGGGAACAGGTGGTAGAGCACCACCGCGGCGATGGCGATGGCGCGGACGGCCTGCACCTCGAGCCGCAGGTTCTTCGTCGACGCCGCGGTGCCCGGGTGACGTCTGGTCCGACCGGAGCGATGGCGGGCGACCGGCGAGTGACGCGCGGTGCGCGGCGGCGCGAGGGTCACGAGCCCATCCCCTGTTCTGCATGCTGCGCGGTCCGGGCCGCGCGCAGCGAACCTACCGTGTCGAGCCCCGCTCACACGAATCTCGGAATCGTCGGGGGCCGCCGGTGGAAAGTTCTGGCAACGGATTGCCACGTTGTAACTCCGCACGCCAGGGTCGCTGCAGGAATCCAACGGAGGAGGCCACCGAGTGACGAAGCTCGACGTCCGCGCGACGACCACCGCGCACACCGCACCACCACCCGACCCCGGGCTCCGCCGACGGAGCACGTGGCAACGGATCCGCCGCGACCGGGTGCTGCTGCTGATGGGCCTGCCGGGAGTCGCCCTGCTGCTCGGGTTCCACTACCTGCCGCTGCTCGGCAACCTCATCGCGTTCCAGGAGTACCTGCCGTTCGTCCCGCTCGGCCGCAGCCCCTGGGTCGGGTTCGAGAACTTCTCGGTGGTGTTCGACGGCAACGGCGAGTTCCTCGGCGCGCTCCGGAACACCCTCGTGATCACCCTCGTGCAGGTCGTGTTCGTGTTCCCCGCACCGATCATCCTGGCGCTCATGCTCAACTCGCTGCTGTCCGAGCGGATCAAGGGCGTCGTGCAGTCGATCCTGTACCTGCCGCACTTCCTGTCGTGGGTGATCGTCGTCGCGGTGTTCCAGCAGATCCTCGGCGGCTCCGGGCTCGTGAACAACGCGATCCGTGCCGCCGGCGGTGACGCGATCGACTTCCTCGGCAACCCCGACGGGTTCATCGCGCTGCTCACCAGCCAGGTGATCTGGAAGGACACCGGCTGGGCGACGATCCTGTTCCTCGCCGTCCTCAGCTCGATCGACGCCAGCCTGTACGAGGCGGCGAAGATGGACGGTGCCTCGCGCTGGCGCCAGCTGTGGCACGTCACCCTGCCCGGCATGCGCGGCATCATCATCCTGCTGCTCATCCTGCGGCTCGGCGACTCGCTCACCGTCGGCTTCGAGCAGATCATCCTGCAGCAGCAGGCCGTCGGTCGTGCCGCCAGCGAGGTCCTCGACACCTACGTCTACAACAACGGCGTGCTCGGTGGGCAGTGGGGTGTCGCCGCGGCCGTCGGACTCGTCAAGGGCGTCGTGGGCGTGCTGCTCGTGCTCGGCGCCAACAAGCTCGCGCACGTCTTCGGCGAAGCGGGCGTCTACCAGAAGGAGTCGCGATGACCGCCACGCACACCGTGACCGTCCCACGGGCGAAGAAGCGCAGACGCGGTGGCCCGGACGCGGCGCCGCTGCCCGGACGGCTGCTCACCGGAGCGGTCCTGCTCGTGATCTGCCTCGTGGTGATCCTGCCGTTCGTCGGCATCGTGTCGACGAGCCTCGCACCCACCAGCCAGGTGAACGACGCCGGCGGGTTCGTGATGTGGCCGAAGGGCTTCGACCTCAGCGCCTACGAGAGCATCTTCGCCGGCGGTGTCGTCACCCGAGCCCTGGTCGTGAGCATCGGCATCACAACCGTCGGGACGCTCATCAGCCTGTTCGTGAGCGCGATGCTCGCCTACGCCCTCAGCCGTCCGGGCTCCTACGGGTCGGGCGCCGTGCTCGGCCTCGTGCTCGTCAGCCTGCTGTTCGCGCCCGGCCTCATCCCGAACTACCTCGTCGTGAAGCAGTTCGGGCTGCTCGACTCGTACTGGGCGCTCATCCTGCCCACCGCCCTGAGCGCCTTCAACGTCATCGTGATGCGGTCGTTCTTCATGGCGATCCCGCAGGAGCTCCTCGAGTCGGCACGCATCGACGGCGCCGGGGACTTCGCGGTGTTCTGGCGGATCGTGCTGCCGCTGTCGAAGGCCGTCCTCGCCGTCATCGGCCTGTTCTACGCCGTCGGGTACTGGAACGCGTTCTTCAACGCGCTGCTCTACATCAACGACACCGCGAAGTGGCCCCTGCAGCTGGTGCTCCGCACCTACGTGATCAACAACGCGCAGCTCGGCGGCGCCGACCTCGGGGCATCGGCCGATGCCCTCCCACCGCAGGCCTCGATCCAGATGGCGATCCTCGTCGTCTCGATCGTGCCGATCCTCATCGTCTACCCGTTCCTGCAGCGGCACTTCGCCAAGGGTGTCCTGACCGGTGCGGTGAAGGGCTGACCAGCGTGACGAACAACGGAATCACCCGCCGCGCGCTCATCGCGGGCGGTCTCGGGGTCGCAGCCACGGGCCTCCTGGCCAGCTGCTCCACCGTGACCCGCTCGACCGACGTCACGGCGATCAACCAGGCGGTCACGCTGCCGGACTACGTGCCGTGGGCCGGCGGGCCGGAGCCGGCGTTCCCGAAGACGAGCGCCCTCATGCCGAGTGCCTTCCGGAAGATCCCGGCGACGCTCGTCCCCACCGACGGCAAGCCCGGCGACGGCTCGACCGTGCACGGCAGCGTGCCGACGAACTCGCCCGTGCCGCCCTCGAAGGGCAGCAACCCGTACTGGCAGGGGCTCGACCAGCGGATGGGGATCGACCTCGACCTCACCATCACGCCGAACGCCGACTTCGGCAACAAGTTCGCCACGCAGGTCGCGGGCGACACCCTCGGCGACGTGTTCACGGTGTTCGGGTCGTTCCCGTACCTGCCGCAGTTCCTCGAAGCGAAGGCCGCAGACCTCAGTCCGCACCTCTCCGGCAGTGGGGTCCGCGACTACCCGTACCTCGCCAACCTGCCGACCGCGTCGTGGCGCGGCACCGTCTTCTCCGGCGGCATCTACGGCGTCCCCGTCCCGCGCGGACCGTTGACGTCGCAGGCCCTGTACCGCCGGCAGGACCGGTTCGAAGCCCTCGGCGTCGACCCCGCGTTCTCGAGCGTGGACGAGTTCGTGCAGGTCTGTCGCGACGTCTCGGACCCGCACAGCAACCGGTGGGCCCTGGCCTCGGTGCCGACGAACATCCTCGGTCCGATGCTCGGGCTGCCGAACCAGTGGCAGGTCGAGGGTGGCCGGTTCACCCACATGTACGAGCTGGACGAGTACCAGGACCTGCTCGAGGTGTCGCGGAGGCTCCTCGCCGAGGACCTCGTCCACCCGGACAGCATCACCGCTTACAACGGCAAGGTCTGGTTCGTGCAGGGCTCCGCCCTCATGCTCTCCGACACGTACAGCGCCATCCCCGGACTGCTGCAGCAGGCCACTCCGGGCAGCGGTTTCGAACTGACCATCGCCCCCTTCGTCGGACCGTCCGGAGCGGAGCCGAAGCCGTGGCTCGGCGACCCGAACAACGCGATCGCGGCCGTCGCCGCCGGTGGTGAGGACCGCGTGAAGATGCTCCTCGAGGTCCTGAACTGGTGCGCGTCGCCCTTCGGCACCGAGGCGTGGATGTACCGCAAGTTCGGCATCGAGGGCCGCGACTTCGAGTACCGCGACGGATCCCCTGTCCTCACGAAGACGGGCAACAGCGAGACCGCGCTCGGCGAGTTCCCGTTGCAGTACTTCACCGAGTGCCCGTTGCCGCTGTACTACTCGGGCAACCCGACGATGACGGACACCGTGTACGAGTCGCTGTCGTCGTGGGTCGACCGCGGGCTGCCGAACCCCGCCTACGGCCTGTACTCGCCGACGAACTCGACGACCGGGCCTGCCCTCGGCACCTTCGCGACGAACGCGATCAACGACGTGCTGCTCGGGCGGGCGAAGGTGTCGTCGTGGAAGGGGACCGTGCGGGAGTGGCGTCGCCGGGGCGGTGACGCGATCCGCCGCGAGAACCAGCAGGCGTTGGCGGCGCGGTCGTCCTGACGCGCTGCGTCGTCGTCTGCCGCGCGAGACGCCGTCGTCGTGCCGAGACGCCTCCACATCACCGAGGCGCCGCGCCGTTTCGCGGCGTCTCGCGTACACGACGGCGTCGTGCGCGGCCCTGGACTCGCGGCGAGCGGACGGGAGGGCCGTGGCGGGGTCCGCCACGGGCCTCCCGTCCGTCGTCCGAAACGTTCAGTTCGTCTTCACGAACACGCTGCCGTCACCGAACGACACGATGCCGCCGTGGAAGGTGTTCGGGACTTCGAACGCGATCTTGCCAGTCGCACTCTGCCCTTCGCCGAGTGTGACGCTTGGCATGCTCTCCACATCGCTGAGGTACTCCGACTCGTACACGGAACCGTCCGTGCCGGCCAGTGCGACGTCGTAGGCAGCTGAGCTCGCGTCGACGCCCGAGGTCGTCGCCGTGACGTGGACAGTCAGCAGCACGTACTTCATGTTGGCAGCTGGCTGTTCGTATTCGTTCGACGAAGTGAAGTTGTCGTTGTACCCGTCGATCCACTGGGTGTAGTCGGATTCCGTTCCGTCGAGTCGGTTCGTGTTGGTCATGTCGAATTTGGACCCGGCGGGAGCAGGTTCGGTCGCGCTCGAGCCGTCGGCGACCGCTGCAGTCAGTTCGACTGTCGAACCCTTGTCGACCGCGGAACCGGCGGCCGGCGACTGGCTGGCGACGGTGTCTGCGGCATCAGCGCCGCTGTCATCCGTGGCGAAGCCAGCGTCCTTGAGCGCCCCGCTCGCTTCTTCGATCGACATCCCGACCACATCGGGGACCTCGACTGACACCTGGTCCGTCCCGTCATCGACGGCATCCGCGGCCTGCACGGGCACCGTATCGGTGGCTGAGGTAGCAATGCCGTAAAGCGTGCCGAACGTCAGGGCGACGACGATGCCGACTCCGCCGAGCACGGTTCCCGCTAGCCCCTTCCCGATGCGTCGACGAAGGGCGATGATGCCGAACACCAGTGCGAGGACAGCCAGGATGAAACCCAGGTACAAGATCACCGGGACGAACGAGAACACGACTGCGATGATCCCGAGGATCAGCGCAGCAGTACCGAATCCACCACCTCGAGGCGTCGGGGGCTGCTGCATCGGGTAGTAAGGCGGTGGCGTACCCGGGGCGTACGGACCTGTCATGGCGGACTCCTGAGCTGAGAAACGATCAGGAGAACGATACTCGTCAGTATGGTCGCGGTACAGCGGCCAACCTGCCCCAGATCGGGTGGGTCTTGCCGAGACTTCTCGGCCCAGCCGTCACAGCTCCGTCAGCGCGGCCCGGCCACCCCGACCAGGTTGCCCGCAGGATCGCGAAAGTGCGCGACGGTGACCCCGCCGCCCTCGTTCCGGGTCGGTGGCAGTGCCACCGACCCGCCCAGGCGCTCCGCGTGCTGCAGCGCGGCGGCGACGTCGTCGACCCCGACGTAGAAGACCGCGTGGGCGGCGAAGCCCGGACCGCCGCCGATGCCGCCCGCAACCGGACCCGCGCCGTCGACGGGTTCGAGGAACGAGTACGACGTCTGATCGGAGACGGCCGCAGCGACCGGCGCTCCGGGTGGTGCATCCCACCCGAACAGTGCGGCGTAGAAGGCGCGCAACCGATCCGGGTCGGGGCCGATGAGTTCGACGTGCACCACGGCGTTCGTCATGGGGCCGTTGTACTCCCGGCGCGGACCATGTGGACCTCGCGGACGCCGTCGTCGACCTGCTCGCTGCCGTCCGGCGCGAAGCCGTGCTTGCGGTAGAACGCCTGCGCACGCGGATTCGGGTCGGCAACCCAGAGCGTGGCCCGCTCGTCCAGGCCGACCACCGCGTCGAGGAGCCCGCTGCCGGCGCCGGATCCGTGGTGACAGTCGAGCAGGTAGAGGACGAAGAGGTGCACCTCTCCGGCACCCGCCCCGGCGGTCGCCGGACCCGCCATGGCGATGCCGACGACCGTTCCCTCGTGTTCGGCCACGGCGACCCGGTTCGCTGCGAACCGGGCGTCGGTGAGTGCCGCCGTCCAGAACGCTTCGCGACGGACGACGAAGGACGGGTCGTCGAGGACCTCGTCCCGCATCAGGCCGCGGTACGTCGTCCGCCACGATGCGACGTGGACGCGGGCCATCGCGGCCGCATCGGTCGGCAGCGCGGGTCGGACCGTCACGCCAGCCACGACGGATCGGCGAACAGGTCCTCGAGTTCCTGGACCAACCGCGAGGTGTGGAAACCGTCGGCCGCCGCGTGGTTGATCTGCAGCGCCATCGGCATCACCGTGCGGTCGCCCTCCGTCCGGTACCTGCCGAGCGTGACGATCGGCAACAGGTGGTCGTACCCGTCGCGGACGTGCAGCGCGAACCCCGTGAACGACGTGCGGGGGAAGGTGGAGACGTCGAACACGTTCCGGGGCCTGTCGTCCTGCGGGAACATCCGGACGTCGTCCCGGTACCGATCCATCGTCTCGACCGCGGCCGCGTGGAACCGCCCGGGGTCCTCGTCGTAGGGCACCACCAACGCCGAGAAGGTCTCCGTGTCCGGGTGGAACACCGTGAACATCGGGTGCACGACGTCCCAGACGCCGGGGGAGCCGTCGTCGAGCAGCTGCATCCGGAACTCGGCGTGGCGGTTGACCACCGTCGCGATCGCCCAGATCTGGGACGCGTAGGTCTTCGCCGCGCTCGTGCGGACCGCCGCGACGAAGGCCGTGACGTCGACGTCGACGGTCACCTCGTAGGAGCACTGCACACGCTGCCGGTAGTGCTCGAAGTGCTCGCGGCGGGGCCAGGTGTCCAGGTCGATCGGTCGGAGCTCCGTCATGCCGTCAGTCTCGCGCGACCGGGCGGTGCCTAGGGTGGAGCCATGCCGACGCTCGAACGGGTTCCTGCCCTGACCGCCCCGGAACTGCTGGCCGCACCGGTCGCCGCAGCGCTCGCCGCGTTGCCCGCCGATGTCGCCGTACGGATCGAGGCAGCTCCGATCGACCCTGACCTGGCCGACACCGCCGCGTTCTCGGAGGCTTACGGCTTCCCACTCGACGGCGGGGCGAACTGCATCGTCGTCGCGGGCAAGCGCGGCGAGGACGTCCGGTTCGCCGCGTGCGTCGTGCTCGCCCACACCCGCCTCGACGTGAACCGTGTCGTCCGGAAGCTGCTCGACGTGCGGAAGGCGAGCTTCGCGACGATGGACCAGGCCGTGGAGCTGACGGGCATGGAGTACGGCGGGATCACCCCGATCGGGCTCCCCTCCGACTGGCCGGTGTACGTCGATTCCCGCGTGCTCGATGCACCGGACGCGGTGATCGGGGCAGGCCGCCGCGGCGCGAAGGTGTTCCTGCCCGGCTCCGTCCTCGGAGCGCTGCCGGGTGTGCAGGTCGTCGAGGGCCTGGCGACCGAGGGGCTCGCGACCGAAGCCTGATCAGTCGTTCGGGCGGATGAGGCAGAACGGGTGCCCCGCCGGGTCGAGGTACACGCGGAACGTCGGGGTCGCCGAGCCCGTCGCGGTCGCACCGATCGCCAGGACCGCTGCCTCGCCGTCGTCGAGGTCCTCGACCTTCACGTCGAGGTGGCTCTGCTGCGGGACGAGCTGGCCGGGCCACTCCGGTGCGCGGTAGTCCTCGACCTGCTGGAACGCCAGGAGCGGACGCTGGTCGGTGAAGGGGAGCGCGACCTCGGCCCAGTCCTCGTCGAAGCCGACGATCTCGCCGCCGAGCAGCTCCGCGTAGAAGCGCGCCAGACCGCGAGGGTCTGCGCAGTCCAGGACGACCATGTCGAGTGTGCCGATCATGGCCGTCAGGCTAGACCGATCACGTCGATTTGTCCCCACCCTGCTCCGTTCTGACAGACATGTGATCATTGGCTGCGCCGATGAGCGCGATGAGACCATCCACCTCCGACTGAAGATGTTGTGGGAGTGGATCCAGCCACATCTTCGAAGCCGCGCGCGCAATCGCCACCTTGCTCGGTTCAACGCCAATACGAGAAGCCTTCAGCGGGTTCTCGTATCGTCCTGCCGATGTGGCCGGCGGATTACCCTTCTTTGGATGCGCTTTGCGGATGGCGGCGCTCAGTACGTGATGTGGCACGTAGTTCTCGATTGTGTATCCCCAAGTGACCCACCCGAAGCTTCGGCTCGGGTCTTCGCGAAGAGCGTCCAGTACTTGCTGTTTGCTTTCGTTCAGGTGGTCGCCGGGCGCATGTCGATCCGAATCGATAAGGACCGCTACGTACCTGTTCAGGCGACGAAGCGAAATGAAGTCTTCCACCTCGGGTTTGTCCAGAGGTGAGAGTGCGTTCAATAATCCCCCTCCGTAGAACATGATCGAGTAGTGAATGCCCTCGGCGAAATATTCCGGAGCAGTACGATCAATCCATGACTTCAAGTAAATGCGGTCGGACGGCCCCTCCACCCAGATGACTACATTCGCCTGGACGAGGTCGGATGGCCGGTAGCCGAGGTCCTCGCAGATGTTGGCGCGCCCGCTCGCTGAACCGACCGTGTCGACGGTCGAATTACCGGCCTCAACCGTCACATGAGAAATGGTACCGATGCCGACGTCGAGCATGTGGGCGGAGTGTGTTGCGATGAAGTAGGTATTCGTCGTCTCATTCGCGAGGTACTGCAAAAGCTTTCTCTGCAAGAGTGGATGAAGATGGACCTCGGGTTCTTCTATGCAAACGATCGATTCCTCGATCGTCGTCGCGGCTGCCGCTAAAATCACAACCTCGTGGATTCCCGTACCGAGGTGTTCGATGGGTAATGTGTGACCGTTCTGTGTGATGTGTATAGATTCCGCATTGTGCGGGATCTCAATTGTGAGGTCGTCGTCCTCGAGAACGGTTTGGACGAACCGCTCGATCGCGTGGAACCGGGCCTTGAGTCGGCGATCGGCAAATGCTGGGTGTTGCAGTTGGAGGAGACGACGAACGATGCCTGCTCCATTGAGCTCTTTTTCTGTATTGCTCTCGTTTGTGATAGCTCGTCCGCCGTCGATCATGAAGGACTCTGCCTTGCCGGTCATCCGATCGACCAGATCTGCGACGACGTTGCTCGCCGTTGCTCCGGCTTTGTCGCCGGTGAAGACGTCCAATTGGGCCGCGAGGATCGAGGTCAGATTGCCATCGCCAATTAGCCTGCCCAGTTCCTTCACGAGTGGGGTGGTTGCTGCGAGCCCCTGAGGCCCTCGGTTGTTCGGCAGCCATATAGAGTCTGCGGCATGGTCCGGTAGGAGAAGGGCGGACCGGATGTTCTCCGCGAAGCTTCTCAGGTGGGGTGCGAGAGAGCGGCGCTCGTCTCCGAGCTTCAGATTGTCGAAGCTCACGAGTAAGAGGTAGTCGTCTCGGTCGTCCTCCTCATCGCCGACCGCCCGGTTGGATGCACTGGATTTCGGTCCGTTGCCGAAGATGTTCATCACGACGCGGAGGGCATTCGACTTGCCGCTGTTGTTCTGACCAGCGATCAAGTTGACCTTGTCCATTGGTAGAATGGAAAAGCTCGGCCCGCGATAACTTCGGAAGTTTCGGAACGCGATTGCCTCGATGCCGTTCATCCGTTGATCATGGCACGCGGAAGTCGGCGCCGGAAGCGATCAGCGCGCCGCGGTCAGGGCCTTCGTGATCCGCTGCAACGACACCGTCTCGGCGGTACCGAGTTCCTGCGCGAACAGGCTGAGGCGGAACTCCTCGAGCATCCACCGCGCGTGCACGAGCTCGGGGTGTGAACCGACTGCCGGAGGGAAGGCTCCGCCGGCGTCGACGTAGCGGTCGGTGGCGACGGTGACCTCGCGCATCCACGTGGCATCGCGCCCGGGGTTCTGCAGCAGCTTCTGCACGCGTGCCTCGATGCCCTGCAGGTAGACGCGGATGCGCCGGAGCCGGTCGGTCCCGGCGACGGAGACGAACCCCGGGGAGACGAGACGCTCCATCTGCTGGCGCACGTCCGTCAGCGCACCGAGCAGGGACATCGAGTTCGCCTGCTTGAGTGCTCGTTCGGCGGACCGTTGGGCGAGGAGCACGGCAGCGAGCTCGGACACGGCCGTGAACATCGTGTCGACGACCGTCGCCGACACAGCGTCACGGACCGCTTCGAACGCGGCCTTCGTGAACACGAGCCCGTCCGGGTGAGCGCGACGGATCACCGCGTCGACGACGGCCGCGAGCACGTCGTCGAAGAGTGCGTTCGTGGAGGCGTACGGGCTCGCCGCGAGTGCGAGTTTCTCCTGCGCCGTCAGGTGCGACTGGATGTACGACACCGGCGACGGCACCGCGAGCATCACCAGGCGACGGACCCCGGCGGGCATGCGCACCTGCCGGTCGGACGGCGTCGCGAGCAACTGCACGCCGACGGTCGCCTTCGGACCGGAGCCCTCTTCCACCAGGGACGGGTACGCGCGGATGACGCCACCGGCCTGCTTGGTGTCGAGGGTCTGCGGCAGGTCCTGGGCCGGCCAGGTCGTCAGGCCGGACTGCTCCACCCCGGCACCGCCACCAGCGGCGGCGACGCGAGCCGCGCCTCCTGGCTGTCCGGCAGCCCGCACCGTGGCGGAGGCGACGCTCTGCTGCGTGCGGTCCTTGAGCTTCGTCTGCAGGAGCGACAGGTCCTTACCGGCCTCGACGCGCCGACCACGTTCGTCGACGACTGCCCAGGTCGGCAGCAGGTGCGATGGCACGCGGGCCAGGTCGAAGTCGGACTCCGACACCGGCACGTAGGTCATGCGCTGGATCGCCTTGGCCAGGGTCGCGCGGAACGACTCGGTCGGCTCGGTCGGGGCGTCGTCCGGCAGTTCGGCGACGATCTTCTCGGCCCAGTCGGCTGCGGGTACGACGTTCTTGCGGATCTGCTTCGGCAACGACTTGATGAGGGCGGTCACGAGTTCCTTGCGCAGGCCGCGGACCTGCCAGTCGAAGCCCTCTTCGCGCATGCGGGGGAGCAGCGCGAGCGGCACCTGCACGCTGACGCCGTCGTCCTGCGCGCCCGGCTCGAAGCGGTACTGGATCGCGAGTCGCTGGTCGCCGCTCCGCCACTGGGTCGGGTACTCGACGTCGTCCTCCGCCGCCTCGGCAGCGGATTCGTCCAGGAGGTCCGCCCGGCGCATCGTGAGCAGGTCCGGTTGGTCGCGGCGCGTCGTCCGCCACCACCCCTCGAAGTCACGGGTCGTCGCGATGTCGGCGGGGATGCGGGCGTCGTAGAACTCGTAGACGTTCTCGTCGTCGAGCAGGATGTCGCGCCGACGCGTGCGCTCCTCGAGCTGTTCGAGTTCCTTGCGGAGCTTCCGGTTGGCACGGTCGAACGCCTGCTGCGACTCCCACTCGCCCTCGACCAGGGCGTGGCGGATGAAGAGCTCGCGCGAGTGCTCCGGGTCGATCCGGGCGTACTGCACCCGGCGCCGCTGCACGATCGGGACGCCGAACAGGGTCACCCGCTCGTAGGCGACGACCGCGCCCTGCTTCTTCTCCCAGTGCGGTTCGCCGTAGGTGCGCTTCAGCAGGTCACCGGCGAGGGGCTCGACCCACGCGGGGTCGATCCGGCCGACGGTCCGTGCGAAGAGCCGACTGGTCTCGACGAGTTCGGCCGCCATCACCGCATCGGGCTGCTTCTTCGCGAGCACACTGCCCGGGAACACCACGAACCGGGTGTTCCGCGAGCCGAGGTAGTCACGCTTCTCGCGGTCGCGCAGCCCGATCTGGCTGAGCAGACCGGCGAGCAGGGACCGGTGCACCGCGTCGCCGTCGTCGGAGCGGGACTGCCCGACCCGGACGTCGACCTGCTTCGCGGCGCGGGAGAGCTGGCGGTAGAGGTCCTGCCACTCGCGGATGCGCAGGTAGTTGAGGAACTCGGCCTTGCAGAGCCGGCGGAACGCGCTCGACGACAGCTCGTCCTGCTTGTCCTCGATGTAGTTCCACAGCGCGAGCAGGGTGAGGAAGTCGCTCGTCGGGTCGGCGAAGCGGGCGTGCATCTGGTCGGCGTGGGCGCGCTTCTCGAGCGGGCGTTCGCGGGGGTCCTGGATGCTCAGGGCGCTGACGACGGCGACGACCTCGCGACCGACGCCCTGCCGCCCGGCCTCGAGCACCATCCGGCCGAGCCGCGGGTCGATCGGCAGCCGGGTGAGCTGTCGTCCGGACTTGGTGATCCGGCCGTCCTTGTCGACGGCGCGGAGTTCGCGCAGCAGGTCGAGGCCGTCCTTCACCCCACGGGAGTCCGGCGGCTGCAGGAACGGGAACGACTCGATGTCACCGAACCCGAGCGAGATCATCTGCAGGATCACCGCGGCGAGGTTCGTCCGCAGGATCTCGGGGTCGGTGAACTCGTCGCGGCGCTCGAAGTCGTCTTCGGAGTAGAGCCGGATCGCGATGCCGGCACTCGTGCGGCCCGCTCGACCCGAACGCTGGTTCGCGCTGGCCTGCGAGATCGCCTCGATCGGCAGCCGCTGCACCTTGGCGCGCGGGGAGTACCGCGAGATGCGGGCGGTCCCGGTGTCGATGACGTACTTGATGCCGGGCACCGTCAGCGAGGTCTCGGCGACGTTCGTGGCGAGCACGACGCGTCGGCGGATCCCCGGCGTGGTGCGTCGGTCGAACACGCGGTGCTGGTCAGCGGCGGAGAGCCGGCCGTACAGGGGCAGGACCTCGGTGCCCTGGTAGCGCTTGCCCTCGATCGCGTCCTGCGCGTCGCGGATCTCGTTCTCGCCGGACAGGAACACGAGCACGTCGCCGGGTTCTTCGCGCGCGAGTTCGTCGAGTGCGTCGGTGATCCCCTGCAGGGTGTCGCGGTCGTCGGCGCCGTTCGCCCCGCCACGGTCGGCCGTGCGCGAGTCGGTCTCGTCGTCCTCGTCGGTGTCGTCGGCGTCCTCGGACACGAGCGGGCGGTACCGGATCTCGACGGGGTAGGTCCGTCCGGAGACCTCGATGATCGGGGCGTCGCCGAAGTGCTTCGAGAATGACTCGGGGTCGATCGTCGCGCTCGTGATGATGAGCTTGAGGTCGGGTCGCCGGACCAGGAGCCGCTTGAGGTAGCCGAGCAGGAAGTCGATCGTGAGCGACCGCTCGTGCGCCTCGTCGATGATGATCGTGTCGTACCGCTTCAGGTCGCGGTCGAAGTGGATCTCGTTCAGCAGGATGCCGTCGGTCATCAGCTTGATTCGGGTGTTCGACGACACCTTGTCGGTGAACCGGACCTGGTAGCCGACGAGGTCGCCGAGGTCGCTGCCGAGTTCTTCGGACACGCGCTCGGCGATGGTGCGAGCGGCGATCCGACGGGGCTGGGTGTGTCCGATGTGCTCACGCCCCAGCTCGAGGCAGATCTTCGGCAGCTGGGTGGTCTTGCCCGAGCCGGTGGCCCCCGCGACGATGACGACCTGGTTGTCCCGGATGGCAGCCGCGATGTCGTCCCGCCGCTGCGAGACCGGCAGTTCGGGCGGGTACGTGATGACTGGCGGCGTGGGAGACATGAGCATTCCAGGATACCGTCACGCCGCCGGTGCTGCGAGCCCGGCGGCCAGGTCTCCTGCGGACCGAGCGGGCAGGGCGCACACGCGGTCGTGGCAGACGTACGCAGCCGGGTCGAGTGCGTCCCGTGCCTCGAACAGATCGAACCCCGCAGTCGCCCACTCCGCAGCCTGCGTCGGGGTCACGCGAGCGATGACCGTGCCGGGTCGGCGCGCGGCGCGGACGGCATCGCGGAGTGGGTCGTGCGGGTCCGACGTCACGACCACGACCTCGCGCGAGGGCCGTTGCAGGCCGAGTGCGACACCGAGGGCGTCGGCGTGCCCGAGCGGTCGCTCGGTACCCGTCGTCGCGCGGTCGGCCACCAACCGCGCGGCCGCCGTCCGGTACGCGGAGTCGCAGGTCAACGCCGCGAGGCCGGCGGCCGCTGCGGCCAAGGCCACCGTGCCGGAGCGCATCGCGGTCTGCGGCTGTTCCCCGGTCGCCGTGCCCGCTCCGGCGAGCACGGCGTCGACGTCGAACCGGTTCGCCAGGCCGTCGTCGACCAGGGAACGCGCCGTGACGGCGTAGGTGACCTCGCCGGTCACCAGGGCGAGCTCGAGCAGACCCTCGGCCAGCAGCCCGACGTCCTCGACGGTCGCCGGTGCCGCCGACGGCCCGCGGGGTGTGCTCGAGCGGACCTCGACGTGCCCGTCACGCACGTGCGATCGCAACAGTGCATCGGCCGCAGACCGGGCGAGGCCGATCATCTCGGGGTCGTCGTGGCGGTCACCGGCGATCGCGAGCCCGCGGATCGCCAGGCCGTTCCACCCGGTCAGGACCTGGTCGTCGAGTGGTGGCGGCTCGAGGAGCGCGCGCTCCGACAGCGGCCGCCGGTACCACTCGCCCTCCACCCGCTGGCCGTCGATCGTGGACTCGCTGTCCTGCGCGGCGACGAACGCTCCGTCGTCCTGCCGCAGGGTGTCGCGCAGGAAGTCCGCGATGCCGCGCGCCTGTTCGGCGCCGGCGACCGCGAGGAGTCCGGCGTTGTCGTAGAGCATCCGCTCGTAGTGCGGCACGCTCCAGTCGCGCTTGGTCGCGTACCGGAAGACACCGCCGTCGGCATCGGTCAGCTCGGAGGCCCGGATCGCGTGGAGCGACCGGTCCAGCAGGCCGTCGGCCTCGGCGTCGCCGTCGCGCGCTGCGTCGGCGAGGAACTCCAGCAGCGGCGTGCTCGGGAACTTCGGAGCGCCGCCGAAACCTCCGTAGGTGGTGTCCTCTGCCCGCGACAGCTGACCGGTGACGGCCCGGATGTTATCGACGGACGGGAGGTGGGCCCCCTCTGGCCGGTTCCGGTGCGTCGCGGAGCCTGCGGAGCGACGTGCCGGCCGAGCCAGTGGGGACGGGTCGGCTCCGTCAGCACCCTCGGCCGCGCGGGCGGTCGCGTCCGCCTCGGCCCCCTGCCGGATCGCCGTCGCGATGGCCGCGGTGTTCGCGTCGACCTCGTGCCGCCGCTCGGTCCACGCGTCGAGCACCGCCGCCAGGATCTGCCGGAACGCGGGCACCTGACCGACGGGGGTCGGCGGGAAGTAGGTGCCGGCGAAGAACACGTGGCCCTCGGGCGTCAGGAACGTCGTCAGGGGCCACCCGAGCTGCTGCGTGAACGCGCTCGCGGCGGCCATCAGGCTGGCGTCGACGTCGGGACGTTCTTCGCGGTCGACCTTGACCGCGACGAAGTCCTGGCGGAGCAGCGAACCGATCTCCGGGTCGGCGAAGCTCTCACGCGCCATGACGTGGCACCAGTGGCACGTGGCGTAGCCGACCGACACCAGGACCGGGACGCCGCGCTCGCGTGCCTCGGCGAAAGCTTCGGGACCCCACTCGCGCCAGTCCACCGGGTTGTCGGCGTGCAGCCGGAGGTACGGGCTGACCGCGGTGCCGAGTCGGTTGTCGTTCATGGCTCCAGCGTGCCCCGTGGCGACTGAGCGGGCCAGCGACGGACGCGATCTGTGGACGGATCGCGGAGTCCACAGGCCGCAGCGGGACGGTCAGCCGAGGAGCCACCCCGTCAGCGCGGCGAGACGCTGTGCGACCTGGGTGGGGGTGAGACCGTCCGTGTCCACCCGGGTGACCGTGTCCCCGGAAGCCGAGTCGAGCCTCCCGGCCGTCCGCGTGCTGTGCGCGAGCTGCGCCTGCGGGACCTCGCCACCTGCCCGTCGCGCGAGGCGCTCGGCGGTGGGACCGTCTGCCGCTCGCAGCAGGACCGTCGTGACCACGGGGTCGTCGCCCATGGCGGCCGCCAGACGCTCGTGTTCGAGCACGGAGACGGTGTTCGTGTAGACCAACCGATGGTGGCCGAGCTCGCGGTAGGACGTCCACAGGGCGGCGAGGTTCCGTTCCGCGAGCCGCGCCTCGGGGTGCTCGACGTGCGGTGCCGGGTGCGCCAGGTCGAGCAGGTCGCCCTCGATCACCGCGTGGCGGACGTCCGCAGCGACGAGCAGGTCGTGCAGTGCCTCGGCAGCGGTGGACTTGCCGACACCGGACCGCCCGCTGATGAACAGGACCTCGGAGCGGGGCGTGCTCGGCGCCGTCACCCGAGGCCCAGCGACAGGAGCGCGAGGGCAGCGTCCTCGGGGCCGTAGTCGAACATGCGCTCCCAGAACGGGTCCTCGGCCCACGGCACGTCGCCGTCCGCCGGTGTGGACTGCGCGGTCTCCACCAACCAGTCGAGTTCGGGCAGGACCGCGGTCGCGAAGGTCGGCGGCTGCCACCCGAGCGCGCGTGCCGCCGTCGTGTCGAGGACGAACGGTGACGGCGACGACCACGGGGTCGTGCCGACGAAGGCAGGGGCGTCGGCGTCGAGCAGGACCTCGTCGAACCGGTGGTCGAGGTGACTGGCGATGGTCCGCACGATCTCGAGCGCCGTCGGAGCGGTGTCGTCGGCGACGTTGAGGATGCGCCGGTCGGGAGCGTCCGCGACCAGTCGGACGAGCGAGCCGATGCCGCTCGCCGCCGTCGTGTGGTCCACGCCGCGGCCGCGGCCCGCGAGCAGGATGCGCTCGCGGCCGTCGAGCACCCGGCGGACCACGAACCACTCGCGCGGCCGACCGATGCCGACGCCGTAGACCTTCGACGGGCGCAGCACCGTGACCGGGGCGCCGTGGTCGAGCAGCACCTGCTCGGACGCCACCTTCGCCGCGCCGTAGCCGTCACGGCTGGTCGGGTCGCCGTCGCCCGCGGTGACGGTCGGTTGGATCTCGGTGACCGCGGCGCCGAAGACCGGCTTGTCCGTCGAGTTCGCATGCCGGCCCTGCTCGTCGACGTAGACCGCCCGCGAGGAGACGAAGGCCGTGGACCCGACGTCGTCGAGGAACGGCAGGAGCTGCGTCGCGTCGTCGCCGGTCAGCCCCACGGTGTCGACGAGCAGGTCCGCGCCGGGGCGGAGGAGGTCGCGCAGGGTGCTCGTGTCGCGGCGGTCACCCGCGGTGAAGGTCGCGCCGCGGGCGGTGACGGAATCGGCTGCCGGGCCACCGCGGCGGGCCAGGACGTCGACCTGCCAGTCGTCGCCGCCCCGCCCGGAGGCGTCGAGGAGCTCACGCGCGACGGCCGAACCGATCCCGCCGGTACCGCCGAGGATGACCGCGCGTCTGGAACTCATGCGCCAACGCTAGCCGGGACGCGCGTCGTCGTCAGGACGCCAGGGCCTCGGGCTCGTGCCGCCACCAGTCCAGCAGCGAGCCGTCGTACACGGTCACCTTGTCGTGGCCGAGAACGGTCAGCGCCAGCGCGTCGACGCACGCGGCGCTGCCGACCCCGCAGTACGTGACGATCTCGTCCTCGCCGACGACCGCGGCGAACGCCTCGGCGAGCTTCGGCCCGCGCAGGTACGCGTTCGTGTCCGGGTCGACCAGGGTGTCCACGGTGATCGGGGTGCTTCCCGGGATGATCGGCGGGTGGTCGTCGCCGAGGGCCGCTGCGGGCGCCGCGAACACCAGTGCCGCGGGCTGTTCACCCGTCACCGCTCGGCGGACACGGGCGTGGTCGGCCCAGAGCGGGCGTTCTTCACCGGCGAGGAAGGCGCTGTCGTCATCGGGCGTCTTCGCCGGCGATGGTGCCTGGCGCAGGGCACCGACGCGGACCGGTCGGCCCTCGTCCCGCCACTTCGTGAACCCGCCGTCCAGGACCGCGACCGAGTCGAAGCCGAACGACCGGAAGATCCACCACAGCCGTGCCGACCACTCGCCGACGCTGTCGTCGTAGACCACGACCGTCGAGGTGTTCGTGACGCCGAGGTCGCCGGCAGCTGCCTCGAACCGCTCGGCACTCGGGCGGGTGAAGGGCACCTCGGCACCCGGCGTGGAGAACGCGTCGACGAGGTCGGCGAAACGGGCGCCGGGGACGTGTCCGCGCTGCTCGTAGGAGTCGACCGCGGAGTGCCACATCGTCTCGAGGCCCGTCCCCACCGTGTGCACGGAGGCGTCGAGGACGACGAGCTCGTCACCACCGAGGTGGTCGGCGAGCCACTGCGTCGACACGAGCGGCGAGGTCAGGACGGGGGCCATGCCGCACACGATAATGCGGATCTCTGACGGGCGACAGGGAAACCGACACACTGCGCAACCGGGGCGCGTGTGGTGGCTCGTGCGTCGACTCGGAACGACAAGGTGGTCGTCGCACGACATCGCGATCGTCGTATCGAGTCCGCCCCGCACCCCCGCCCGCCCCGCACCCCGCCCCGCACGCACGAACGGCCCGCCCCGGCAGAACCAGGACGGGCCGTTCGGACGAGCTGACGCGTCAGTGTGCGGCGGCGGGGATGCTCCCGGTCGTCGTGGACGCAGCGTGGGCGAGCCGGTCGAGCCGCACCGACTGCCGGTTGATGAGCAGGCCACCCGCGAGGGCGACGAGCACGAGCACGCCGGCCGAGATGCCGAACGCCACGTGGTAGCCGTCGAGCGTGGCCTGCGCCTGCTGCAGCTTCGTGGGTGCCGCCGACAGCCCGGTCAGGCTGTTCTTCACGACGTCGGCGAAGATCGTCGACAGCAGCGCCGTGCCGATCGAGCCACCGATCTGCTGCATGGTGTTGACCGTCGCCGAGGCCACACCGGCGTCGGCGCGGGCCACTCCGGTGGTCGCAGTGTTCATCGCGGACGAGAAGATCGTGCCCATGCCGAGCCCGATGACGATCAGCGCTGGCAGGACGGTGCCCGCGTAGGAGCTGTCCAGGTCGGTGCGCAGCAGCAGGAGCAGGCCGATCGCGGCGACGAGGCCACCGGCGAAGATCAGGATCTTCGGGCCGATGCGGGGCAGCAGTCGCCCACCGATCTGCGTCGCCGAGATCATGATCGACAGCGGCATCGGCAGGAAGGCCAGACCGGTCTGCAGCGAGCTGAACCCGAGGGTCTGCTCGAGGTAGTAGGTCAGGAACAGGAAGATGCCGAACATGCCGATCGCCACCAGGCCGATCGCGATGAACGACCCGCCGCGGTCACGGTCGAGCACGACCCGCAGGGGCAGCAGCGGGTGCGCCACACGGGTCTCGATGAACACGAACGCGGCGCTGAGGACGACGCCACCGGCGAGCATCGTGATGGTGACGGGGGAGTCCCAGCCGTTGGTCTCGGCGTTCGAGAACCCGTAGACGACGCCCACCAGACCGGCCGTGATGGTGATGACGCCGGCGACGTCGATGCGTGGGCGGTCGACCTTCGGCGGCTTCTCCATGAAGACGAGCGCGCCGATCACCCCGAGCACGGCGAAGACGACGTTGACGTAGAGGCACCAGCGCCACGACGCGTACTCGGTGAGCACGCCGCCCAGGAGCAGACCGATGGCCGCACCGGAACCGGCGATCGAGCCGAAGATGCCGAACGCACGACCGCGCTCCTTCGGGTCGCGGAACGTGGTGGTCAGCATGCCGAGCGCGGACGGTGCGAGCAGGGCGCCGAAGACACCCTGCAGGGCGCGGGCTGCGACGAGCAGGCCGAACGAGTCGGCGAGGCCGCCGAGCACCGACGCGACCGCGAAGCCGACCAGGCCGATGATGAAGGTGTTCTTGCGGCCGAACAGGTCGCCGAGGCGCCCGCCGAGCAGCAGGAGCGAGCCGAACGCCAGCGAGTACGCGGTGACGATCCACTGGCGCTGGTCGGTGCCGAACCCCAGGTCGGCCTGGGCCGAGGGGAGCGCGATGTTCACGATCGTGGCGTCGAGCACGACCATCAGCTGGGCGAGGGCGATGACCGCCAGGGCGATCCAGCGGTGGTTGCTCTTGGCGGGGGTGGTGCCAGAAGTCGTGGGTGCTGCCCCGGTGGGGGTCGGCACGGTGTGTTCTGCCGTCACGGCAGCCTCCTTCGAGAAGGTTGGAGGGGGAGCACGAAGCGCGCACCGTCGGGCGTTTCGAAGAGGGGAGGTGTCAAACGGATGCGCGGCATCCGTTTGTCAACAGTGTAGACCGAAACGGAAGGCCCGCATCCACTTATTCCCAGAAAGTTCAACTAGGTTCGGCATCGTGAGCACCACCGAGTCCGCGCCCGACCTCGAGCGCCCGCTGCGCGCCGATGCGGCACGCAACCGCGAGCTGATCCTGCAGACCGCTCGCAAGTGCTTCGCGGAGCGCGGGCTGTCGGTCACCCTGAACGACATCGCGCACGAAGCGGGGGTCGGTGTCGGCACCGTGTACCGACGCTTCGCCGACAAGGACTCCCTGATCGAGGCGCTGCTCGCCACCAAGTTCGAGGCGATGAACGACGCAGCGGCCCGCGCCGCCGACGTCGTCGACCCGCGCGAGGCCCTGCGGGTCTACCTGACCGGGGTGTTCGAGTTCCGCGCCCGCGACCGTGCGCTCGCCGACGCCATCGTGCGCGCAGGCAAGGCACGTCCGTCGATCGTGCAGGAGCGTGACCGGCTGGAACGCCAGGTCTCCGCGATCATCGGTCGGGCCGAGACCGCCGGGGTGGTCCGCGCCGGCTTCGACTACCGCGACCTGCCGATGCTCACCGCCATGGTGGGTGCGGTGGCCGATGCCACCCGCGAGCACGACCCGAACGCCTGGCGCCGGTACGCCGAACTCCTCATCGAGGGCGTCCTGCCGCAGACCCGGACCGCGCCGAGCATGGTCGGCGACCCGCTCGACCGCGAATCGATCGAGCGCGCGCTGCACGCGCAGTCCTGAAGCGTCCGCGCGGACCGTGTGCGGCTCGGGTGCCAGCCGACTCCGGACCGGAGGCCCGTGGCGGAGTCGATCCGTGCCTCCCGTCCGGCGGTCGGGTCACGACCAGTGCGCCGGGCCGGTCACGACCAGTGCGCCGTGCCGGTCACGACCAGTGTGCCGGGCCGACACCCGACGCGCGCTACAGCCAGCTCGGCAGCCAGTAGTGCGACCGGATGAAGTCCCACGGCACCTGGATCGCGGTCCACATCGGGTACCAGTACGCCGACGCGAGCAGCACCACGGCCAGGTACACGCCCACCCACACGACCGCCCGGGTCCGTCGGGGCCGCGGATCGGTCCGTGACCCGAGCACCAACCCGATCGCCGCCGCCAGCGCCATCACCATGAAGGGCTCGAAGGCGATCGTGTAGAACTGGAAGACCGTCCGGTTGACGTACATCAGCCACGGCAGGTACCCCGCGGCGACGCCGAGCAGGACGAAGCCGTACTGCCACTGTCGGCGCAGGATCCAGAGCACGAGCAGCGCCACGGTCGCGATGACCGCCGCATACCAGATGAACGGGTTCGCGACGCCGGTGATCGCCTCGCCGCAGCGGCTCGCCGAGCAGCCGTCCTGGCCGGCATCGGTGCCGACGTAGAACATCGACGTGGGGCGCTGCATCACGAGCCAGAGCAGCGGGTTCGCCTGGTACGAGTGCGGCGTGTGCAGCCCGATGTTGAAGTTGTAGATCTCCGACTGGTAGTGCCACCAGTTCTGCAGGCTGTCCGGCACCCACCGGAGCACCCCGGTCCACCGCTCTCCACCGGAGGCCAGCCAGTTCCGGTCCCAGCCGTCCTTCGACACGAACCAGCCGGTCCACGACGCGACGTAGGTGACGGCGGCGATCGGCACGGTGAGCAGGAACGACACGGGGGCCTGCTGCAGCAGTGCGCTCGACGACCAGAACTCGACGCCCGCACGACGGCGCATCAGCATGTCGCTCAGCACGGAGTACACGGCGAAGAACGCCAGGAAGTACATCCCCGACCACTTCGTCGCGGTGGCCAACCCCATCGTCAGCCCCATCGCGAACAGCCACGGACGCCACCAGAGCACGGGCCCCCACAGGGTGTCCCGGCCGGCGGCGACGCGCTCGGCGACCCAGTCGTCGAGCCGCCGCTGACTCCGGCGCCGGTCGAGCAGGAGCGCCCCGAACCCGAGCACGACGAAGAACGTCAGGATCCCGTCGAGCAGCGTGACGCGGGACATCACGATGGCCTGGCCGTCGATCGCAAGCAGGCCGCCGGCGAGCGTGCCGACCAGGGTGGAGCGGAACAGCGACCGGGCGATCACCGCGGTGAGGAACACCGTCGCGATGCCGAGCACGGCGACGGCGAACCGCCAGCCGAACGAGTTGTCCGCCCCGAACAGGAGCATGCCGAGCCCGATCAGGTACTTGCCGAGCGGCGGGTGCGCGATGAACTCCGCGGCGCTGGTGAAGATGTCCGTCTCACCACTCGAGAACCGGTCGTCGGTCGTCGGGGCGGAGTCGCTGCTCGGGTTCGCCGGCCAGGTGCCCTCGTACCCGAGGTGGACGATCGACCAGCCGTCCTTGACGTAGTAGGTCTCGTCGAAGACCAGCGAGTGCGGGTTCCCCAGGTTCGCCAGGCGCAGCACGGCGGCGAGCAGCGTCACCGCGATCGGTCCGGCCCAGCGCCACACCGCGACGCGCTGGGCGGTAGAGAGCACCCGCTCCCACCAGTCGTCGAGGCGCGAGCCGACCGGCCCGTCGGGCACGGCCGTGCGGTCGTCGGTCAGCTCGCTGGTCATCGCTGAGCATCCTACGGATCGACCGCATGTCCGCGCTGCGTCGGTGCTGCGACGACAATGGGTGGCGTGATCGTCCTCGCAGCAACCCCCATCGGCAACCTCGGGGACGCCTCGCGCCGTCTCGTCGAGACCCTCTCCAACGCCACGGTGGTCGCGGCGGAGGACACCAGGACCGCCATCCACCTCATGCGCGCCCTCGGCATCGAGAACCGTCCGCGGCTCATCGCCCTGCACGAGCACAACGAACGGGCGAAGGCGTCCGAGGTCGTCGAGCTCGCCCGTGACGAGGACGTCGTGGTCCTCACCGACGCCGGCATGCCGGCGATCAGCGACCCCGGCTTCCCGCTCGTCGAGGCCGCGGCAGCCGCGGGCGTCACGGTCACGGCACTGCCCGGCCCGTCGGCGGTGCTCATGGCGCTCGCCGTCTCCGGACTGCCGACGGACCGCTTCACGTTCGAGGGGTTCCCGACGCGCAAGGGCGGGGAACGTCGTCGTGCGTTCCAGGCGCTCGCGGGGGAGCAGCGCACGATGGTCTTCTTCGAGTCGCCGCACCGGTTGGCCGAGACGCTCGCCGACATGGCCGTCGGGTTCGGGGGCGACCGTCGCGCCGCGGTCTGCCGTGAGCTCACGAAGCTGTACGAAGAGGTCCGTCGTGGGCCGCTCGACGAGCTCGTCACGTGGGCATCCGAGGGGGTCCGGGGCGAGATCTGCATCGTCGTCGCCGGTGCCGCCGAGGCCACCGAGGAGGCAACGCTCGACGACGGGGTCCGCCTCGTGCTCGAGCGGGTGGCCGCCGGCATGCGCATGAAGGAGGCCGCAGCGGCGGTCGCGGACGCGACCGGCCTGTCGAAACGCGACCTCTACGAAGGCGCGCTCGCGGCGCGCTGAGCGGGGCTCGTCACGTTCGCGTCGGCCGGTCTGGAGGCGCGGGGCGGGCCCGCCACGGGCCTCCCGGATCCGGTTTTCCACAGTCCACCGCCGCGCGCGTCATCCGGGTTCCGCGCGCCCGTAGGATGGTCCGCATGTCCGACGGGTCCTCGTTCAGCATCACCACGCCGATCTTCTACGTGAACGACGTGCCTCACATCGGGCACGCCTACACCGAGGTCGCCGCGGACGTCCTCGCACGCTGGCACCGGCAGCGGGGTGACGACACCTGGCTGCTCACCGGCACCGACGAGCACGGCCAGAAGATCCTGCGCACCGCCTCGGCGAACGAGGTCACGCCCCAGGAATGGGCCGACCGACTCGTGACCGAGGCGTGGAAGCCACTGCTCGACACCGTCGACGTGGCCAACGACGACTTCATCCGCACCACCGACGAGCGCCACGAGCGCGGTGTGACGGCGTTCCTGCAGAAGCTCTACGACGACGGCTTCATCTACGCCGGCGAGTTCGAGGGCTTCTACTGCGTGGGCTGCGAGGAGTACAAGCAGCCGAGCGATCTGGTCCCCGGCACCGGCGCGTACGAGGGGCAGCAGGTCTGTGCCATCCACTCGATCCCGGTCGAGGTGCTGTCCGAGCGCAACTACTTCTTCCGGATGTCGGACTTCGAGCAGCGCCTGCTCGACCTGTACGAGTCGAACCCGCTGTTCATCCAGCCGGAGAGCGTCCGCAACGAGATCATCTCGTTCGTGAAGCAGGGCCTCCGCGACCTGTCGATCTCGCGGTCCAGCTTCGACTGGGGCATCAAGATCCCGTGGGACAGCGACCACGTCCTGTACGTGTGGTTCGACGCCCTGCTCAACTACGTCACGGCGCTGGGCTACGGCACCGAGGACGACGAGGCCTTCAAGCGCCTGTGGCCGAGCGTGCACATCGTCGGCAAGGACATCGCCCGCTTCCACGCCGTCATCTGGCCGGCGATGCTCATGGCTGCCGGCCTGCCCGTCCCCGAGCGCGTCTTCGGTCACGGCTGGCTGCTCGTCGGCGGCGAGAAGATGTCCAAGTCGAAGCTGACCGGCATCGCGCCGTCGGAGATCACCGACACCTTCGGGTCCGACGCCTTCCGCTACTACTTCCTCCGCGCCATCACCTTCGGGCAGGACGGCAACTTCAGCTGGGAAGACATCTCGGCGCGGTACCAGGCCGAGCTCGCGAACGGCTTCGGCAACCTGGCCTCGCGCCTGGTCGCGATGCTGCAGAAGTACTTCGACGGCGCAGTGCCGGCGCGCGGGTCGCTGACCGAGTCGGACGAAACCGTCGACGCCCTGGCGGTGTCGGTCACCGAGCGTGCCGACGCGGCCATCGCCGCGTTCGCCCCGCACGAGGCGATCGCCGCCGTCTGGGAACTCGTCGACGCTCTGAACGGGTACATCACCGAGCAGCAGCCGTGGGCCCTGGCGAAGGACGACGCGAACCGCGAGCGGCTCGGCACCGTCCTGACCACGGCCCTCCGTGGGCTCGGCACCGTTGCGGTCCTGCTCTCCCCGGTGATGCCGAAGGCCACCGAGAAGCTGTGGGCGTCGATCGGTGCCGGCGGCTCGATCGCCGAGCAGCGAGTCGATCGCGCCTTCGAGTGGCAGGGTGCTTCGCGCGTCGTGGCGCTCGAGAGCGGGCTGTTCCCGCGCATCGAGCAGTCGGAGCAGGTCTCCGCGTGACCGACGCCCACCTCCGCTCCCGCGGCGACGGGGACGGCTCCAAGCGCGACCTGACCTACCCGCCCCTGCCCGAGGCGCTCGTGGTCCCGGTCTACGACAACCACACGCACATGGAGATCGCCGACGGTGGCGACGGGGCGCTCGACTACCGCGAGCACCTCGGCCGTGCCTCGAGCGTCGGCGTCCGCGGTGTCGTGCAGGTCGGCACCGACCTGGCGACCTCGCAGTGGTCCGCGTCGATCGCCGCCCGTGAGCCCCGCGTGCTCGCAGCGGTCGCACTGCACCCGAACGAGGCGCCGTCGCTGCAGGAGCAGGGACTGCTCGACGAGCACCTCGCCGGGATCGAGGCCCTGGCGGCACTGCCCCGCGTCCGGGCGATCGGTGAGACCGGTCTCGACTTCTTCCGCACCGGTGAAGACGGGCGCGACGCCCAGATCCGCTCGTTCGAGGAGCACATCCGCATCGCGAAGGAGCACGGCCTCGCGCTGACCATCCACGACCGTGACGCGCACGACGCCGTGGTCGAGGTGCTCGACCGCGTCGGGGCTCCGGAGCGCACGGTGTTCCACTGCTTCTCCGGCGGACCCGACCTGGCTCGGCTCTGCGCCGAGCGCGGCTGGTACATGTCGTTCGCCGGCACCGTGACGTTCAAGAACGCAGCACTGCTCCGCGAAGCCCTCGTCGTCGCGCCGCGGCACCTGATCATGGTCGAGACGGACGCGCCGTTCCTGACCCCGACGCCCTACCGCGGCCGGCCGAACGCCCCGTACCTGATCCCGATCACCCTGCGGTCGATGGCGGAGACCCTCGGCACCGATGCCTCGATGCTCGCCGCGCAGATCGCGTCGAACACCGAGCTCGTCTACGGTGCGTGGGACGCCGAGCCCGTGACGGTGGACGAGTAGTGGGCGCGCTGCTCGGCCCGGCCGAGATCCGGGAGCTCGCCGCCGAACTCGACGTGACCCCGACGAAGAAGCTCGGGCAGAACTTCGTGCACGACGCCAACACCGTCCGGCGCATCGTGTCGGTCGCCGGCGTGACGCCGTCGTCCCGCGTGCTCGAGATCGGGCCGGGCCTCGGCTCCCTGACGCTCGGGCTCACCGAGACCGGGGCGCCCGTCACCGCGGTGGAGATCGACAAGCGGCTCGCGGCGAAGCTGCCGTCGACGGTCAGCGCGCTGCAGCCGGCAGCGACGTTGACGGTCGTGCAGCAGGACGCGATGACCGTCGCCGCCTCGGACCTCGACACCGAACCGACGCACCTCGTCGCGAACCTGCCGTACAACATCTCGGTGCCCGTCCTGCTGCACCTGCTCGCGACCTTCCCCTCGATCGAGCGGTCGCTCGTGATGGTGCAGGCCGAGGTCGGGTACCGTCTCGCGGCGGGCCCGGGCAGCAAGGTCTACGGGTCGCCGAGCGTCAAGGCCGCCTGGTACGGCTCGTGGAGCACGGCCGGGCTCGTCAGTCGGCAGGTGTTCTGGCCCGTCCCGAACGTCGACAGTGTGCTGGTGGCGTTCGACCGGTACGAGCCCCCGGGGGACGAGCGGCTGCGGTCGCGGGTCTTCACCCTGGTCGATGCCGCGTTCCAGCAGCGTCGGAAGATGCTGCGGCAGAGCCTGTCCGGTGTGCTCGGCGGCAGTGCCCACGCCTCCGAGGTCCTGACGGCTGCGGGCATCGACCCGACGGCGCGGGGCGAGGCGATCGGGGTCGACGGCTTCGTGCGGCTCGGTCGGACGGTCCTCGCGGCTGCGGAGTAGCTCGTCTCCCGCCTCGGATCGGCGAAATACGGAATGTTCGGTGCCGTCCGTTCGGTGCTCTTAGGGTTGATCACATCGACCGAGGAGGCACCGTGCAGCCGACCGAACCACGCCGACCGAACCGCCGCGGCCTGACTGAGGAACAGCTCACAGCGGGACGTCGTCGCGCACTGCTCAGCGCGGACCCCGGTCGGCAGCGGGGGCCGAGGATCTTCTCCGAAGCCGAACGGCAAGCGCTGTTCGCTCGGACGCCGCGACCTGAAGGCACGTTCGAAGAACGTCGCGAGCGCCGACGGCGCGCGATCGAGTCGATCGATCCGGACTTCTGGGTCGAGCCGACCGTCTCATTCCACACGCATCCCTGACCGTGTTCGAGCGACTCACGCCCGAGCATTTCGACGAGCACCGGGTCCTCGAGTTCAACGACTGCGCCGCGCGCCCGGACGCCGTCCTCGTCGATTCGAGCTTCCTCCGGAGCGCGCTGCGCCGGACCGATCGTCACAAGGTGGAGTCGGTCGCGTTCCTCGACCACCTCGACCTCGCGGGTACAGAGATGACGTACAGCGCCTACGCGGAGTTCTGCACTGGGTCGGGATCGATGCGGTCAGCGATGAGGTCCCAGCCCTCATGGCAGAGTTCGGCCTGACCGTCTCGGGTGCATTGCACGTTGCAACAGCTCGGCATTGGGAAGTCGACGGCTTCGTGACGGTCGATCCCGCGTTCGGCGTCGTCGACAAGGAGCGCCTCCCGCTGATCATCGACGCCGAGGGTGCGCAGCTGGCGCGTCGCCTGCGGGCAGGTTCCCAGCGCTGATCCGCGATGGCGGTGTCCTGCGGCCTACGATGACGGCATGACCGACGGAACGGTTCGCTCGCACGCGCAGGGGATGGCGCCGGACCGTGTCCTCGCGGCGACGGGCAAGTCACCGGACGAGTGGCACGCGCTGATCGACACGGCGGGCGGAGCCACCATCGGGCACGCTGCGATCGCTTCGTGGATCGTTGGTCAGGGCGTCGAGCCGTGGTGGGCGCAGGGCATCACCATCGGGTACGAACAGGCGCGTGGGCTCCGCATCCCCGGGCAGCGCACAGACGGTACCTTCGCGGTGTCGGCCTCGCGGCAGGTCCCTGGTGAGCGCGAGGCGGTACTCGATCGGATCGTGCCGGTGTTCGCGGCCGCACTCGGGTCCACGCCGACGTCCGAACGCCGCGGCGGCAAGCGCCCGTCGGCCCGGTGGACCCTCCCCGACCGCGAATCCGTGCTGCTGAACACCGAGGACGGTCCCAAGCCCGACACGGTCCGCATCTCGGTGCAGCGGGAACGGCTCACCGGCCCCGAGCGGATGCCCGACGCCAAGGCCGAACTGCAGCACCTGCTCGCCGGCCTCTGACGCCGCGAACGGGGGAGCGCGCGCACGGGCGTCACGCCCCTACGATCGGCGGGTGCCTCGCATCACCCTCCCCCGCTGGATCACGATCATCGCCGTGCTCGGCGGGCTCGCCATCGACTGCTTCGCAGTGTCGGTCATCGTCCGCGATCCGTCCAGCGACGGGGCGTGGGCCGCGGTGGTGCTCGGCCTGAGCATCGTCGTGTGGGGGGTCGCGTTCGCGTACTTGGACGACGGACCGAACACCGACGAGCCGAACACCGACGAGCCCGGCACGACAGCGGTCGGGTCCGTGCCGCGCATGCACCGTGACCGAGCGCATCGTCTGCTCAGCACAGCACTGACGGTGATGGTGTTCACCGCGATCTACGCGGGCACCCGCTGGCAACAGGTGCCGGTCGGCTGGGCGCTCGGCGGAGCGGTGATCGCGACGGGACTCCCCATGCTGAACCGCGCCCTCGACCGGCGGATCGCTCGCAACGAGCAGGCCGAGGGCGCAGCCGACTGATGTGCCGCGCGTCAGTGCGCGCGCGACGCCATCGCGTCGAAGATCTGCTGGTGCGTGCCGTCGCGCTCGGCGAACCGGAGCGGCAGCACGTTCTGCACCAGGATCTCGGGCGATGCCCCCGACTCCAGCAGCGAGAGGACCTCGTCGGCGAAGGCGTCGAGCGGCATGCCACCGAAGTCCGCTCCGCCCATCAGGTCGGTCGACACCGCCGGGGGAGCGAGCTCGAGCACCGACACCGGGGTACCGAGCAGCTGCTGACGGAGGGACTGCGTGTACGAGTGGACGCCGGCCTTCGTGGCGTTGTACGTCGGCGTCGCGGTGAGCGGGACGAACGCGAGGCCGGACGAGACCGTGACGATGGTCGAGGCGGGCTGCGCCAGCAGGTGCGGCAGGAACGCGTCGATGAGGCGGATCGTGCCGACCAGGTTGGTCTGGATGATCTCGAGCGCGTCGTGGATGTGGTCGGGGGAGCGCAGGTCCTCGTTGCGCATGATCCCCGACATGGTGACGAGGGTGTCCAAGGACGGGTGGGTCTCGAGGACCGAGGCGGCAGCGGCCTCGATCGAGACGGCATCGCTCACGTCGATCTGCACGGTGCCGAAGCCGTGCTCGGCGGCGAGCGAGTCGAGGAGCGACTGGCGACGCCCGCCGATGACGACGGTGCTGCCCGCGGCCTGCAGGCGCTGGGCCAGGGCGAGGCCGATGCCGGAGGTCGCGCCGGGGATGAAGACGGTGGAGTTCGTGATGTCCATGTCCACCACCATGCGCCGTCGTCGGCAACCCATCCAGACCTCGGTCATCGGGGGATCGGCGATCCCTGGCACGGCGGCGGGAACCGGACGACAATCGGGACCATGGACCGTGCTGCACTCGCCGACTTCCTCCGCCGTCGCCGCGAACTGCTGCGCCCCGAGGACGTCGGCCTCGGTCAGGGACCACGACGCCGGACGCCTGGTCTCCGGCGCGAAGAAGTCGCTGCGCTCGCGGGCATGTCGGTCGACTACTACACGCGTCTGGAACAGCAGCGCGGACCGCAGCCGTCGGAGCAGATGATCGCCGCGATCGCCCGGGCGCTCCGCTGCAGCCTCGACGAACGCGACCACCTGTTCCACCTCGCCGGACAGAACGCGCCGACCCGGTTGCACCGCGCCGACCACGTCGACCCCGCGATCCTGCGGGTGCTCGACCGGCTCGAGGACACGCCCGCGATCGTGGTCAGCCACCTGGGCGAGACCCTGGTCGAGAACCGGCTCGCGGCGGCGCTGCTCGGGTCGTCCGTCAGCCTGCCCGGCAACGAGCGCTACCAGGCGTGGCGGTGGTTCGTGACCGGCGACGAGCTCGCGAAGTACGCGCCGGAGCAACACGAGCGACTGGCCCGGGTCGTGGTGGCGTCGCTGCGGGCGGCGGTGGGGCTGGCCGGACCGGGGGACCGCCGGGCCACCGAGCTGATCGCCGAGCTCGAGACCCGCAGCCCCGAGTTCCGCCAGCTCTGGGCACTGCACGAAGTGACGAGTCGCTGGTCCGACAACAAGACGATCGTGCAGCCGCAGCTCGGCCGGATCACCGTCGACTGCCAGGTGCTGCACACCGACGACCAGGCACAGGCACTGCTGCTCTTCACCGCACCCCCAGGATCCGAGGACGCGCAGAAGCTCGAGCTCCTCGGCGTCGTCGGCCAGCAGGCCTTCGCGGGCTGACGACCTCGCACGGTGCGGGTCCGTTCGGCTCGTGCGAGGTTGGTCGAGCCCGCACGGTGCGAGGCCGATGATCCCGTGCGCCGTTGACCGCTCGGTGCCGCGCTTCATCCCGGCACCGAGCGACCGACCTCGCACCGGCCGGACAAGCGCGCACCGTGCGACCCGGACCCCCGAACCCCCGAACCCCCGAACCCCCGAACCCCCGAACCCCCGAACCCCCGAACCCCCGAACCCCCGCCCCCCCCGGACGCACCACACGAAGCAACCGCGCGTCACACACTTGGCCGCGTGCGGTATACCGTGCCTAGGGTGGGCGGGTGAGCACTCCCCGCGTGTACGTCATCCACGAGAACCCCGAGTGGTTCCCGCCGCTCGCCGCAGCCTTCGAGGCCGAGGGTGTCCCGGTGCAGGAGATCCTGCTGACCGAGGGACAGATCGACCTCGGTGCCGAGCCGGAGCCCGGTGTGTACTGGTCCCGCATGTCGGCGTCGAGCCACACCCGCGGCCACGAGCACAGCAAGGAGTACACCCGCGCGGTCCTCGGCTGGCTCGAACGATCGGGTCGCCAGGTCGTCGGCGGCAGCCACGTGCTCGAGCTCGAGGTCTCCAAGGTGGCCCAGCACGGGCTGCTGCAGAACGCCGGGTTCGACGTGCCCCGCACCACCGCCGTGTTCGGCACGACGACGCTCAAGCAGGCCGCGCGCACCTTCACGAACGGCCAGGACGTCCCGTTCATCACGAAGCACAACCAGGGCGGCAAGGGCCTGGGCGTCCGCCGGTTCGACTCGCTCGCCGAGTTCGACGCCTACGTCGACTCCCCGGAGTTCGAAGCGCCGGTCGACGGCATCACCCTGCTGCAGGAGTTCCTGACGGCCCGCGAGCCCTTCATCACCCGTGTCGAGTTCGTCGGCGGCGAGTTCGTCTACGCCGTCCGCGTCGACACGAGCGCCGGCAGCTTCGAGCTGTGCCCGGCCGACGCGTGCGAGGTCCCCCAGGTCATCGCTGGTGCGGTCTGCGACGTGCCCGGAACCGAGACCGCCGGAGCACCGCCGGCGTTCAGCGTCCGGACCGAGGTCACGGCCGAGCACCCGCTCGTCCAGCAGCTCCGCACGTTCCTCGCCGACCAGCGCATCACGATCGCGGGCGTCGAGTTCATGGAGACCACGGACGGCCGCACGGTCGTCTACGACATCAACACGAACACGAACTACAACCCCGCCGTCGAGGAGTCCGCGCCGGCCTCCGGCCCGCGCTCCATCGCGCGCTACCTCGGTGGCCTGCTGGAGACGCAGTACGCGGCGCAACTCACGGCCTGAGCACGCAAGAACCACCGGACAGGAGGCCCGTGGCGGGCCCGCCACGGGCCTCCCGTCCGTTCCGCGCCCCTTCCCGGGCACTTCCCACCTCCCCAAGGAACTCACCCCGTGCGATTCGGATACTGGACCCCGCTCTTCGGCGGCTGGCTGCGCAACGTCGACAACGAGAACATGCCGGTCACCTTCGACTACGTGAAGCGGCTGGCGCAGCGCGCCGAGCGGATCGGCTTCGACCTGACGCTCGTGCCGGAGCTCAACCTCAACGACATCAAGGGCACGGCCGCGCCGTCGCTCGAGGCCTGGTCACTCGCCGCGGCCATCGCGGCGACGACCGAGCGCCTCGAGATCATGGCGGCCATGCGCCCCGGCTACCACCTGCCCGCGGTGACGGCGAAGCAGGCGGCGACGATCGACGACATCTCCTGCGGCCGCTTCACGTTCAACGTGGTGAGCGCGTGGTGGGCGGAGGAGGCCAAGCAGTACGGCGGCATCTTCTCGGAGCACGACGACCGCTACAAGCGAACCGCGGAGTTCGTCGAGGTCATGAAGGGGATGTGGCGCGAGACCCCGTACTCGTTCTCGGGCGACTACTACGACATCGAGAACGCGCACCTCGAGCCGAAGCCCCGCGTGACGCCGCGCATCTACGCCGGCGGCGAGAGCGAGGCGGGCAAGGCCGCGATCACCGGGTACGCCGACGCCTACGTGACCCACGGCGGCACGGTCGAGGAGCTCCGCACGAAGATCGCCGAGATGAAGCAGCGCCGAGTCGACGCCGGACTGCCGCCGTTCGAGGCGTTCGGCATGGCCGCGTACGTCATCGTCCGCGAGACCGAGCAAGAGGCGCAGGCCGAGCTCGCGCGGATCACCGACGTGCAGCACGGCAACGCGTACGAGTCGTACCAGGACTTCATCTCGAAGTCGCAGCTCGAGCACGTCCCCTCGCTCGAGGACTACTCGGTGTCGAACCGCGGCCTGCGCCCCGGGTTCGTCGGCACGCCGGCGCAGGTCGCTGCCCGGATCAAGGAGTTCGAGGACGCGGGGGTGGACACGCTGCTGCTGCAGTTCTCGCCGCAGCTCGAGGAGATGGACCGCTTCGGCGAACAGGTCATCCCGCTCGTCCGCCCGATCGTCGCGGCGCAGTCCTGATGGGTGCCGCGGAGACCAACGCCGAGGACGGCTGGGCGTTCGAGACCCGGCAGATCCGCGCGGGCTTCAAGGCCGACCCGGGGTTCGGCGGCAACGTCCCGCCGATCGCCCAGACCGCGGCCTTCGTCTACCCGTCCGGTGAGGACGCGGCGGACCGCTTCATGCTCAACGCCCCGGGGCACACGTACTCGCGCGTGAACAACCCGTCGGCAGCGGCGCTCGAGCGGCGCATCGCGGACCTCGAGGGCGGCGTCGGTGCGCTCGCGCTGGCGTCCGGCCAGGCGGCCACCTCGCTGGCCGTCCTCGGTGTTGCCCGGGCCGGTGACCACGTCGTGTCGAGTGCCTCGCTGTACGGCGCGACGTACACGCTGTTCGCGTCGACGCTGCACGACCTCGGCATCGCGTTCACCTTCGTGCAGGACCCCACGGACCTGGACGAGTGGGCTGCCGCGGTGCGTCCGGAGACGAAGGCGTTCTTCGGCGAGTCGATCCCGAACCCGCGCGGTGACGTCCTGGACTTCGCGGGGGTGGCCGGGGTCGCGCACGACGCCGGCGTCCCGCTCATCGTCGACAACACGATCGCGACGCCGTACCTGGTCCGACCGATCGAGCACGGTGCCGACATCGTCGTGCACTCGGCGACGAAGTACCTGGCCGGCCACGGCAGCGCCATCGCCGGGCTCATCGTGGACAGCGGCAACTTCGACTGGGCGGCCCACGCCGACAAGTTCCCGCAGCTCGCGACCGCCGAACAGTCCGGGTTCGCGAACACGGACTTCGCGTCGAAGTTCGGGCGGCGCGCATTCATCCAGCGCACCCGGTCGAAGCTCTCCGCCGACCTCGGTCCGGCGATCGCCCCCTTCAACGCCTTCCTGGTGCTGCAGGGCATCCAGACGCTCTCCCTGCGCATGGAGCGGCACGTGTCGAACGCGGCCGCCGTCGCGTCGTGGCTGGACGCGCACGACCAGGTGCTCGGCGTGCACTACGCGGGACTGCCGTCGTCGCCGTGGCACCACCTGCAGCAGCGGTACGTGCCGAAGGGGCCGTCGGCGGTCCTGGCGTTCGACCTGGACGGCGGGGTCGAGGCCGGACGGCGGTTCGTGGCCGCTCTCGAGCTGTTCGACCACGTGTCGAACATCGGTGACGTCCGGTCGCTCGTCGTGCACCCGGCGTCGACGACCCACGTGCAGATGACGTCGTCGGAGCGGGCGGCGGCGGGTGTGGGTGACGGGCTCATCCGACTGTCGATCGGCCTCGAGCACATCGACGACGTCCTCGCCGACCTGGCGCGTGGCTTCGCGGCAGCCGCAGCGGGATAGGTTGGGGGCATGACCACGTTGGCCGCACCGACCCGCGTGCGGACGCGCGCCCCCGGCAAGATCAACGTGTTCCTGTCCGTCGGTGCGCTGCAGGACGACGGCTACCACGACGTGGCGACCGCGTACCAGGCCGTGTCGCTGTACGAAGACGTGACGGCCGAGCACGCCGACGACTTCTCGGTGACCTTCACCGGCCCGATCGACACGTCGAACGTGCCGGTCGACGAGTCGAACCTGGCGATCCGTGCGGCCCGGCTGGTGGCCGACGCCGCTGGGCACCGGGGCGGGGTCCGGTTGACGATCGACAAGCAGGTACCGGTGGCCGGCGGCATGGGTGGTGGCTCGGCGGACGCCGCGGCCACGCTGCTCGCGGTGGACACGCTCTGGGGCACCGCCCTCGGGCGTGAGGAACTGCTCCGTCTCGCCGCGCAGCTCGGCGCGGACGTGCCGTTCGCGTTCGCCGGTGGCACGGCCGTGGGCACCGGCCGCGGCGACGAACTCAGCCCCGCGCTGGCGAAGGGCGAGTTCCACTGGGTCCTCGCGCTGAGCGACGACGGCCTGTCGACCCCGGCGGTCTACCGTGCGCTCGACGAGCACCGGGAGCGCTACCGCGCCGACATCGCACCGGCGCCGTCCCACCCCGTGGTGGAGTCGAACGTGCTGCAGGCGCTGCGTGCCGGTGACCCCGACCTGCTCGCCGACTGCGTCCACAACGACCTGCAGGCCCCGGCCATGCGGCTGCAGCCCGGACTCGCGTCGACCCTCGAACTCGGCGAGAAGGCCGGGGCGCTCGCGGGTCTGGTGTCGGGCAGCGGTCCGACGGTGGCGTTCCTGGTCGGTGACCGTGACGCCGCGCTCGAACTGCAGGTCGAGCTCAGTGCCGCCGGCCTGGTCGCGCTCCGTGCCACCGGTCCGGTGCACGGCGCCCGCCTCGTGCACTGACCCGTACGACGAAGCGCTGACCGTACGACGACCACTGACCGGCCGTCGGCTCAGCGGCTGTACTTCCAGAGGATGACCGTGTCCTCGTGCCACCAGCGCACGACGTGGAACCCCTGTGCCTTCAGCGTCTCGGACACCTGCGGGCGGATGTTCCGCGACGTCGCGCCGACGAACCACACGGTGTCGATGTCGTCCAGGCGGGCCGGCACCGTCGTGGCGATGTCGCCGTTCGTGTTCCAGAGCTCGCCGCGTTCCGCTCCCGTACTCGTGACGGCGAGGTCCCGCATGCCGGTGAAGGCCTCGGGGTAGGCGTCGGCGATGACCTGTGCGGTCGTGGTCGGGTGCCCGTACACGCTGCCGTAGATGACGCCTTCGTCGGAGTCGGTCGCCCAGTTGCGCTCGCGCTCGATCACGGCCGCGGCGTTCGCCCAGTGCGAGGACTGCTTGGCGTGCGGCAGCCGCACGATCGTCGACGTCGGCACGGACACCAGGACCATGGCCACGACCGCCATCGCGATCCAGCGTCGCGGGCGGATGGCCGTGATCGCCAGTCCGATCAGGAGCGCCACGAACGGCAGGCTGATGCTCGCGTACTTCGGGGAGTACAGGTGCTCACCTGCGGCCGTCGCGGCGATCAGGAGCGCGGTCGGCAGGATCGTCAGGGGCACCGCGACCCGGACGGCCTGCATCCGCAGGACGTCACGCGCGCCGGGCTCCGGACGCCGGATCGCGCGCACCGTCAGCACGACGGCGACGATCATGAGCAACCACCCGAGGGCGGCGTACGGGTAGACGACCCCGAACCAGGCCGTCGCGAAGACCTGCCGCAGGGTGGCCCACCCGATGCCGGTGATCCAGCCGACCTGCTTGGCCTGACCGGCCGCGAGTCCGATGAACGGCAGGACGACCACGGCTGCTGCCGTGGCGGCGACGGCCCAGCGGACGACGACGGCGCGGTCCACCATCGACGGGGGCACCGCGCTGCGGCGGTCGGTCACCGAGGCCTGCCGTCGGGCCGCCCGATCGGCGACGCCGGTCCACGCGAGCACGACGCCGTGCGCCACGACGGCGAGGGACAGGTAGACGTTGAACAGGACGGCCACGGCCGCCAGAGCGCCGTAGACGATCCACCACCGCGTCGCGTGGTGCCGCACCCGGGTGCGACGGACCGCGGTCAGGCCGACGAGTGTGAGGAGCGCCGCGAAGGTGGTGACGGTCGCGTACGGGCGGCCCTCGGTACCAGCCCAGGCGACGCGGGGCAGCAGCAGGAAGACCAGACCGGAGACGACCCCGAGCCGGACGCCGCCGAGGCGCCGGCCGAGCGCCACCACGAGTGCGGCGGCGATCCCGATCGCCAGGGCACTGGGGAAGCGGAGCGTGAACGGGGAGTAGCCGACCAGCGCGAGCCAGACGTGCATGAGCGCGTAGTACAGGCCGTGCACGGCGTCGACGTTCTGCAGCTCCGCCCAGAGCGCCGGCCAACTGCGCTGCGCGCTCGTCAGGGTGGCGGCTTCGTCGTACCAGACCGACGGCACCCACGTGAAGGCCGCGGCGACGACGACTCCGACCACACCGATGGTGATCTCCGGTGCCCGCACCAGTGCCCGGACGGTCGAGAGGGCGAGCGCCTTGAGCCGTGCGCGCGTCGACACATCCGACGTCGTGCGTCGGACCGTGACGGTGCCGGTGCGGGGAGAACTCACGCCCGCGACCGTACCGAGCGGCTCTGAGCATCCGCCGCGTCCACCCGCTGAACATTCACATGCAGGGATTCGGCACGACCGGCCAGAATGACGGGATGGACCCCCTCGTCGCCCCCGTCGCAGCACTCTCCCCGTGGCGGACCCGGCTCGGCTCGCGGACCGCTGCCCTGTCCGACGTCGGCGCCGTCGGGCTCCGGCGGCTGGCCGCTTCACGCGTCCTGGTGGTCGGGGCCGGCGGACTCGGGGCTCCCGTCGTCGCGTACCTCGCCGGGCTCGGACGGCTCACGGTCGTCGACCCGGACGTGGTCGACGCCTCGAACCTCGCGCGCCAGACGCTCTTCACCGCTGCCGACGTCGGATCGTCGAAGGCCGAGGTCGCCGTCGCCTGCGCCCGCGCCGTCGACCCGGAACTCGACGCCGTCGCCGTGGTCGGGTCCTTCACCCCGGAGCTCGTCGCCGGGCACGACGTGGTCGTCGACGCGGCGGACTCCGTCCTGGTCACCCGGGCGGTCTCGGACGCCTGCGCCGACGCGGGCGTGCCGTTCGTCTGGGGCACGGTGCTCGGCCACGACGGCCAGGTCAGCGTGTTCCGTGACGCCGGGCCGGACGGCGTCGACTTCCACGACATGCACCCCGAGGCCCTGCCCGACGAGGGCTCGTGCGCCCTGGACGGCGTCGTCCCGGCACTGTGCGGAGCGGTCGGAGCGGTGATGGCCGGGCAGGTGACCGCCCTGGTCACCGGCACCGGCGAACCGTTGCTCGGACGGGTCCTGACCGTCGACGCGCGCCGCTGGCGGTGGAGCGAGAGCCCCGTCCGGCGCGGGCCGGCATCACGCCGTCCCGTCGCGGTCGCTCCGTCCCGGACCGAGCGCATCGCCCCGTCCGCACTCGCCGCGCGCCTGGCCGACCCCGCTGACCCGGTGGTCGTCGTCGACGTGCGCACCGACGCCGAACGCGCGGACGGCGTGGTCGCCGGAGCCGTCACGGGTGACGCGGTCACCGGCGACACCGACGCGGCGGACGTGGTCGTCTACTGCGCCCGGGGTCCGCGTGCGAACGCGTGGGCTGCCGCACAACCTGCCTGGAGGCACGTGGCGGTCCTCGACGGCGGGTTCGAGGCCTGGCGCCGCGAAGGGTTGCCCGTGGTGATCGGGCACCTGTCCTGATTCGACACTGATCGGGTCCAGGGCGCCGCTTCCGCGGCTAGGATCGTCGCATCATGACGCAACTGCGGATCCGCGACGCTGCAAGCTTCCTCGGGGTGAGTGACGACACCGTGCGTCGACTCGTCGACGGAGGCACCTTCGACCGGGCCACCGACGATTCCGGGCGCGCCGTCGTCGACGGTCGGCAGGTGGCCGAGTACGCCCGGGCGCGGAGCACCGAGCTGGCCGCCCCGGACACCGGCGTGAAGAGCTCGGCACGGAACCGCTTCGTCGGCATCGTCACCGACCTGGTCGTCGACACCGTGATGGCGCAGGTCGAACTGCAGTGCGGCCCGCACCGCGTGGTCTCGCTCATGAGCGCCGAGGCGGTGCGCGACCTCGGGCTCGAGGTCGGGTCCGTCGCCGTGGCGTCCGTCAAGGCCACGATGGTCACCGTCGAGGCGCCCACGCACCAGGAGGACCCCCGATGACCCGTCGTTCCCGCTCGCTGCTCGTGCCCCTCGCCGTCGTCGCGGCGCTCGGGCTGGCGGCGTGTTCCACCGCCGACGCTCCGGTGGGGTCGTCGTCGCCGTCATCGACGTCGAGCGCAGACGCAGACGTGTCGGGTTCGATCACCGTCTTCGCCGCGGCGTCGCTCCAGAAGACCTTCACCACGCTCGGCAAGCAGTTCGAGGCCGCGCACCCGGGCACCTCGATCGAGTTCTCGTTCGCGGGCTCGAGCGATCTCGTCACCCAGATCCAGAACGGTGCCCCCGCCGACGTGTTCGCGTCCGCCGACGAAGCGAACATGGCGAAGCTGTCATCGACCGACCTGGCGAGCGGGTCACCGCGGGACTTCGCGACGAACGTCCTCGAGATCGCCGTCGCGCCGGGCAACCCGAAGGGCATCACGAGCCTCGACGACCTGACCGGCTCCGGCGTGCAGCTCGTCACGTGTGCCGCCCCGGTGCCGTGCGGTGCCGCGACGGCGAAGGTCGAGTCCGCCTCGGGCGTCGATCTGCAGCCCGTCAGCGAGGAGCAGTCCGTCACCGACGTGCTCGGCAAGGTCGAGTCCGGTCAGGCCGACGCCGGGCTGGTCTACGTGACCGACGTGCAGGGTGCCGACGGCAAGGTCGACGGTGTCCCGTTCGACGAGTCGAGCAAGGCCGTCAACACGTACCCGATCGGCGTGCTGAAGGGCTCCGAGAACCCGGAGCTCGCGCAGGCGTTCTCCGACTCCGTCCGGTCCGCCACGGGCCAGACGGTGCTCACCGCCGCCGGGTTCCGGAAGCCGTGACCCGTGGCCTCGCGGGCTGACGGACGGCCGCCGGTCGCCTGGTGGCTCCCGCTGCCCGCGGTGCTGGGTGGCCTGTTCGTCGTCGTCCCCGTGCTCGCGATGCTCGGTCGGGTCGACTGGTCGTCGTTCGTCGCCCTCGTCACCTCGACGGCGTCGCTCACCGCCCTCGGGCTCAGCCTCGGCACCGCGCTGACCGCCACGGCCGTCGCGTTCGTGCTCGGGTACCCGCTCGCCGTGCTGTTCGCCCGGTCCCGGTCACGGTGGGTGGGGATCGCCCGCGCCGTCGTCCTGCTCCCGCTCGTGCTGCCGCCCGTCGTCGGCGGGCTCGCGCTGCTGGCGGCGTTCGGTCGCCTCGGGGTGGTCGGGGCGTTCCTCGACGACCACGGACTGCACATCGCGTTTACCACGACAGCGGTCGTCATCGCGCAGACGTTCGTCGCCATGCCGTTCCTGGTGTCCTCGATCGAGGGCGCGCTCCGCGTCGAGGGGGACCGGTACGAGCGGGTCGCCGCCACCCTCGGCGCCGGTCCCACCCGCACGTTCCTCACCGTCACGACCCCGAGGGTCCTGCCCGGCATCGTCTCCGGACTGGTGCTCTGCTTCGCGCGCGCACTCGGCGAGTTCGGTGCGACCCTGACGTTCGCGGGCAGCCTGCAGGGGGTCACCCGGACCCTGCCGCTGGAAATCTACCTGCAGCGCGAGGTCGACCCGGACACCGCCGTGGCACTTGCGGTCGTGCTCGTCGTGGTCGCCGTCGTGGTCATCGGCGCCTCGTCGCTCCGGACCCGGGGCATGGCAGCGTGACCGGGGTCACCGCACGCATCGTCGTCGAGCGGCGCGGAGTCGACGTCGCCCTCGAGGTCGCGGCGGGGGAGTGCGTGGCCGTCATCGGGCCGAACGGCGCGGGCAAGTCCACCGTGGTCGAGGCCCTCGCCGGCCTGCTGCCGATCGACGCCGGACAGGTGGTCCTCGGCGGCACCGTCGTGTCGGACCAGCGGCGGACCGTCCCCGCCCACCGCCGTCGCATCGGACTCGTCGCCCAGCGGCCCGACCTGTTCCCGTTCCTCGACGTGGTCGGCAACGTGGCGTTCGGCCCGCGCGCCGCCGGTGTCCGACGGGCCGCGGCCCGTGCCCGCGCGCTCCGGGCCCTGGCGGCCGTCGGCATCGACGACCTGGCGGGACGGAGCCCCGACGCGCTGTCCGGCGGGCAGGCCCAACGCGTCGCGATCGCCCGGGCGCTCGCGACCGACCCGGCGGTCCTGCTGCTCGACGAACCGACGTCGGCGCTCGACGTCGCCGCGCGCGACGAGGTCCGTGCAGCCCTCCGCACCGCGATCGGCGGGCGCCCGAGCGTCCTGGTGACCCACGACCCGGTCGAGGTCGTCGCGCTGGCCGACCGGGTGGTCGTCGTCGAGCACGGCCGGATCGTCGAGGACGGCACCCCAGCGGCCGTGCTCGGACGGCCGACGAGTGCCTTCGCGGCGGCGTTCTCCGGACTCGCGCTGGTGCGCGGGACCGCCACCGCGGGTGGGATCGCCACCGACGGCGGGGGCGAGCTGGCGTCCGGGACGCACGCCGTGCCTCCCGGTCGGCCCGCCCTGGGCGCCTTCCACCCGACGGCCGCCGTGCTCACGCGGGACGGCGCCGGACCGGAGCGCACCGTCACGTCGCTCGAACCGCGGGACGGTCTCGTGCGGGTGCGCGCCGGCGACCTGGTCGCGGACCTGACCCTGGCGCGCGTCACGGCGCTCGGGATCGGCCCGGGCGATGCCGTCCGCGTCGACGTCCCGGCATCCGAACTGGCGGTGTACGCGCCGCGCGGTTGAGACAATGGACGGATGACCTCCTGGTTCCCCAAGGCGTGGCCTGTGGCCATCCCGATCCTGGCGGCCGTCGTGCTCGCGTTCTCGTACGGCCGCTACGGACTCGGCACCGTGGTCGTGGCGATCGTCGCGGTCGTGCTCGCCGCCACCGTGCTCGCTGCGGTGCACCACGCCGAGGTCGTCGCGCACCGGGTCGGGGAACCCTTCGGCTCACTCGTGCTCGCCGTCGCGGTCACGATCATCGAGGTCGCGCTGATCATCTCGCTGTCGAGCTCCGGCGGCGCCCAGGCCGAGACGCTGGCGCGCGACACGGTGTTCTCGGCCGTGATGATCACGATGAACGGGCTCGTCGGCCTCGCGATCCTGATCGGGACGCTCCGGCACAACACCGTGCGCTTCAACCAGGAGGGCGCGAGCGCCGCGACGATGACGGTGGCCGCACTCGCCGTGCTGACCCTGGTGCTGCCGACGTTCACCACCGGCACCGACGACGCGTCCTTCACCGGCACGCAGTTGGTCTTCGTGGCCGTGGCGTCGCTCGTGCTCTACGGCCTGTTCGTGGTGACGCAGACCGTGGCCCACCGGGACTTCTTCCTGCCCGTGAACCGGTCAGGGGGTGTGCTCGCCGAGTCCGAGGACGCCCACGCTGCCCGGCCGACCGGTCGCGCGACGATGATCTCGCTCGCACTGCTCGTCGTCGCCCTGGTCGCCGTGGTCGGGCTCGCCAAGGTCGAGTCACCCGCGATCGAGGCCGGCGTGGCCGCGGTCGGGTTCCCGCCGTCGTTCGTCGGTGTCGTGATCGCTCTGCTCATCCTGCTGCCCGAGGGCATCGCGGCGTCGAAGGCCGCCGCCCGCAACCGGATCCAGACGAGCCTGAACCTGGCGATGGGGTCGGCGATGGCGTCGATCGGTCTGACGATCCCCTCCATCGCGGTGGCGTCGCTGTTCATGCCGGGCACGCTGCTGCTCGGGCTCGGGTCGTCGCAGATCGTGCTGCTCGCGCTGACGATCGTCGCCGCGGTGCTCACCGTGCTGCCCGGTCGGGCGACGCGACTGCAGGGCGGGGTGCACCTGGTGATCTTCGCCGCGTTCATCGTGCTGTCCGTCTCGCCGTAGCGCGGCGGCGGCGGGGGGGGGGGGGGGGGCGGCGTACCTGGTTGGATCGGGCATACCTGGTCGGAAGTTCTGCCCCGGTACGCCCGGAAGCACCAGGCATCGCGTGCGTTCTGGGAAAGAACGGGCGAGGGGCCGTTCAGCCGCCGGCGAAGGGGGGCATGACGTCGACGACCGCGACACCATCGAGCGCGGTGGCCCGGTCGCGGGTGGTCACGCCGTCGACCAGGTACGAGCACCGCTCCTGCAGCGCACTCCAGCGCGACGGGTCGGCGGCGGTGACCTCGCGCAGCGCCTCGTCGAGCGTGCCGGCCGCGGTGGTCAGCGTGTCCGCGCCCACTGCCGCCCGGGCAGCGGCGAAGAACCGGATCGTGGTCACCGCTCAGCCGCCGATCGCGCTCATGCCGCGCGTCGGGTGCACGAGCTCGTCGCTGTCGTCGCCGTGGTCGCGCGGCTTCGCCCACATCGCCCGGCGCCACAGCTCGGCCAGGTCGTCGTCGGAGACCCCCGCGCGCATCGGGCCGAGCACGTCGGTCTCGGCGTCGGAGAACAGGCAGCTCCGGACGTTGCCGTCGGCGGTCAACCGGGTGCGGGTGCAGTCGGCGCAGAAGGACTCGGTGATGCTCGCGATGATGCCCACGGTGCCGAGTGACGCACCGGAGCGCGCGTCCTGCACCCGGTACCGCTCGGCCGGGGCACCGTCACGCGGTGCCTCGTCTGGCGTCAGCACGAACGACGACGCCAGCAGCGCCCGGGTCTCGGCAGCGGTCACCATCTCGGTGCGGTCCCAGGCGTGGTCGGGGTCGAGCGGCATCTGCTCGATGAACCGCAGCTCGTAGCCGCGGTCGAGGCACCAGCGCAGCAGCTCCGGCGCGGCCTCGTCGTTGATCCCGCGCAGCAGCACCGCGTTGACCTTGATGTCGAGGCCGGCGTCGTGGGCGGCGGACAGCCCGGCGATCACCTTGTCGAGGAACGGGCGGCGGGTCACGGTGGTGAACACGTCCGGGTCGACGGTGTCGAGCGACACGTTCACGCGCCGCAGCCCGGCGTCGTACAGGGCCTGGGCGCGGTGGGCGAGACCGATGGCGTTCGTGGTGAGCGACAGCTCCGGGGCGTCGGGCAGCGCGGCGCACCGGGCGATCACGTCGACCAGGTCGTGCCGGAGCATCGGCTCGCCACCGGTGAAGCGCACCTTGCGCACGCCGAAGCGCGAGGACCCGATCCGCACCAGCCGCTCGATCTCGGCGGCGGTCATCAGGGCGTCGTCGGGGGCGAAGGGCAGCCCGGCGGCCGGCATGCAGTACGTGCAGCGCAGGTTGCACCGTTCGGTCAGCGACACCCGCAGATCGATCGCACGGCGCCCGAAGCGGTCGACGAGCCCGGCGGACGCCGGGTCCACGGTCGTGCCGAGCAGGGTCGCGGGTGCCATGCGGCTCAGCGTACGTGTTCGACGCGCCGGAACGACAGCCGTTCCCACCAGCGCCGCCAGTCCGACCGGCTCGTGCGCAGGAGCGTCACCACCACGATGACGGCCACGGCGGCGAGCAGCCACCACCGGTAGGCGTCCGTCGACGGCCACACCCCGCGCAGCGCGATGGCGAGCCCGATCGACAGCCACTCCCACCGCCCCGACAGCACCACGAACGGGATGAGCAGCAGCGCGTACCAGGGGTAGCGCGGCGTCACGGCGAGGAACGTCACGCCGATCATCAGCACCTCACCGGACCACGGCCGCGACGGGTCGGACAGCCGCCAGGCCACGAAGGCGGCGAGCAGCACGGCGAGCCCGACCACGACGGTCGCGGCGTCGCCCCGGAACACCAGCGACACCAGGGCGAACCGGGAGCCGTCCTCGTAGCCCTCCTCGCTCAGGTAGCCGGGCAGGTACCCGAGCACGTCGAGCCCCGTCGTCAGCACGTAGGGCACGTAGAGCAGTCCGAACACGGCGATGCCGACCGGGATCGCCCACCAGGAACGCCACCGGCCGAGCAACGGCGGGTACACGATCGCCGGGATGAGCTTGGTGGCCGTGGCCGCTCCGAGCGCGATCCCGCCCCAGATCGGTCGACCGAATGCGACGAGGACGGCACCCGCGGTCGCGAGCGCCGCGCCGAGGGCGTCGACGTGCGAGTTCGTCACAGCCTCGGACGCCACGAGCGGCGACCAGGCCCAGAGCGCTGCCCACCACGTCGGGCGACCCGTCTTCCGCAGCACCACGACGAGGGCGACGGTCACGACCAGCGAGAGGAGCAGGCCCGCCACCTGGAACGGCATGTACTGGGCGGTGGCCGGCACGAAGGCGCGGACCCCGGCGAACCAGAGCTGCGCCATCGGCGGGTAGATCGTCGTCACGTCCGGCCGGTTGATCGGGGTGCAGTGGCCGTCCGCGCCGTCGCCCAGGCCGCGGAACCGGGGCTTGAGGTCGTCGCACGTGCCGTTCACCTTGTCCGGGAACAGCCATTCCGGCCGCAGACCGGACAGTGCCGTGGACTGGGGGGTGTGCGCGTACGGTGAGACTCCGGCATGCTGGACGATGCCGTCCCACGCGTACCGCGCCGAGTCGGTGCTGGTGCTCGGGGGCCCGGCCAACGCCGCGAGGCCGACCACCACCGCCCCGACCATGACCACGGCGGTCATCCACCGGGCGGGCACGAACCGCAGCGCGAGCACGGCGATCACGAACACCGTCCAAGCGATCAGCGTCCACGCAACGAATGACGAACGAGTGTCGGATCGGAGGAACCCCAGATGCGTGACGCCGAAGGCGATGACGCCCGCGAGGGCCAGTACCCCGACGACCGCGCCCACGACGGCGAGGCGGGCACCGGGTCCGACGGCGGAGGACGGTCGGACGGCACGCAGTCGGTCGCTCATGGTCCGTCGAGGCTAGCGGGCGTGCGGCACCTGCTGTTCGAGGCGCGGGCCGCACTGGCCTCACCGAACCGGAACGCGCGCTCTGCGGTGGTGCTCGGACGACTGCTCGGCATCGCCTTCGTGGTGTGCTTCGGCACCGGCATCTACAGTCACCTGCTGCAGGAGCCCCTCGGCTGGATGCGGTTCCCGACCCGGCCGACGCAGCTCTACCAGTTCACCCAGGGCCTGCACATCACCACCGGCATCGCGATCATCCCGCTGCTGCTGGCCAAGCTCAACACCGTCATGCCCGCGCTGGTGCAGGTCCCGCCGGTGCGCGGTGTGCTGCACCTGTTCGAGCGGCTGTCGATCGCCGTGCTCGTGTCGGCGTCGATCATCCAGGTCACGACCGGCCTGCTCAACACGTACCAGTGGTACCCGTGGCCGTTCCCGTTCCGCCAGGTGCACAACGCGATGGCGTACGTGATCATCGGGTCGCTCATCATCCACATCGCGTCGAAGCTGCCGGTGATCGCCCGTTACTGGCGGAAGCGCGACTCCTACGACGAGCAGGGCCGGTTCATCGCGGACCCCGCGTCCGGCAGCGAGTTGCTTCCCCCGGTACGGGAGGCCCGCCCCGCGTCCGCCCCGCCGGCTGCGGGTGCCGAGACGGCCCAGTCCACGGCCGCCGGCCTGCTCGGCCGCGTGTTCCGCTGGATCGACGGCGTCGACGCGGTCAAGGCTGTCGAGGCGGTCGACGCAGCCCCGGACGAACCGGTGGCCGATGCGCCGGAGCCGACCCGGGCCTCCCGGTCGGTCGACGAGCGCGCACAGGGCCGACGCCAGCGGATCGCACGACGCGGGTTCTTCGGCGGCGTGACGGCCGCGGTCGTCGGCGTCGTCGCCCTGACGGCGGGGCAGTCCTCGAAGCTCGCCGAACCGTTCAACGTGTTCGGCGCGCGCCAGCGCGGTCTCGGCGCCAACGGCCTGCCGGTCAACCGCACCGCCCGCGCGGCGGGGGTGCTCGCCAGCGCGACTGCCGCGGACTGGACGCTGACCGTCGTCGGGCCCGACGTGACCCGGACCTTCGTGCGCGCGGAGCTCGTCGCGCTCGGCACCACCGAGGTCGACCTGCCGATCTCGTGCGTCGAGGGGTGGAGCCAGATGGGCAGCTGGAAGGGCGTGCGGATGCGCGACCTGCTCGGCGCCGTGCAGGCCGAACCCGGATCGCACGTGCGCGTCACGAGCCTGGAACGACACGGCGGCTACCGGATCATGGACATGGGGCCGGAGTACGCCGAGGACCCGACCACCCTGGTCGCGCTCGAGCTGAACGGTTCGACGCTCGACCTGGACCACGGGTTCCCGGCGCGGATCATCGCTCCGGGGCGGCCGGGCGTGCTGCAGACCAAGTGGATCGAGAAGATCGAGGTGCTGCGGTGAAGGCCGCGCGGATCGTGCTCGTCGTGCTCGGCGTGCTGGTGATCGCGTTCGGCGCTTACGTCCTGGTGACGTCGGTCAAGCCGAACCGGATCGGCGGGCTGGCGACCTGGCTGCTCGGCGCGGTGATCCTGCACGACGCGATCCTGTCGCCGTTCGTCGTCGGCGCCGGGCTACTCCTGCGTCGGGCGGGGCGGTCGCTCCGGGCGTGGGTGCTCGTCGTGGTGCAGACGGTGATCGTGCTCGGCAGTGTGCTCGCGCTCGTGGTGCTGCCCGAGATCGCGGCGAAGCGGCACGGGCAGAAGAACCCCACGATCCTGCCGTTCGACTACGGCACGCGGTTGCTGATCGTCGAGGGGGTGCTGCTGCTCGTGGTGGTGGCGGTGCTCGTCGTCGGGGTGGTCCGGGCGCGGCAGTCTGCTGTCCGCGGCTCACGCGACACTGGTTAAACCGACAACCATTCGGTAGGATGCAGCCATGACCGACGAGACCCCGTGGCTCACCCGCGAGCAGCTGCGCGCGTGGATGAAGCTCGTGGCCGTCATGGAACTCCTGCCGGCGGCGCTCGACCAGCAGCTCCAGCGTGACGCGGACCTGACGCACTTCGACTACATGGTCATCGCGATGCTCTCCGAGACCGACGGCCGCACGCTGCGGATGTCCGCGTTGGCCTCGGCGACGAACGCCTCGCTGCCCCGGCTGTCGCACGTGGTGTCCCGGCTCGAGAAGCGCGGACTCGTGACGCGCTGCCCCTCGACCTCGGACCGCCGCGCGACCGACGTCCGGCTCACCGACGCCGGGTACGCCACGATCGTCGATGCCGCTCCGGACCACGTCCGCACCGCACGCCACGTCGTGATCGACGCCCTGAGCGACGAGCAGGTCGTCCAGCTCGACGGCATCGCGGCCGCACTGCTCACACGGCTCGACCCCGAGGGGCGGTTCGCTGCCCTGACGTACCCGCGGGACGACGACGGCACCGCGATCTGCGAGGCCCGGCTGACCGGCGCCAGCACCGACTGAACGGCGCTGTGCGCCCGCGTCTGCCGGCTCGGTCGTTGCAATAGGCTCGGCCCATGACCGACCCCGCCGCGCCGTCCGACACGTACTCCTACCTCGGACCCGCCGGCACCTTCACCGAGGCGGCCCTGAAGCTCGTCGAGGCCGCGGCCGGCAAGCCCTGGCGGAGCGTCAACAACGTTGGTGAGGCCCTCGACGACGTCATGTCCGGCCGCTCGGTCGGCGCGGTCATCGCCATCGAGAACAGCGTCGACGGTGGCGTCAGCGCAACGCAGGACGCCCTCGCCCGGATCCCCGGCGTGCGGATCGTGGGGGAGTACCTCGTGCCGGTCGACTTTGTGCTCGTCGCGCGCCCCGGCACCGTGCTCGCCGACGTCCGCACCGTGAACGCGCACCCGGTCGCGTACGCGCAGACCCACAACTGGCTCGAGGCGAACCTGCCCGGTCACGGCCACATCCCGGCGTCGTCGAACGTCGCCGCGGCGCTCGCCCTGCTCGAGGCGAACCCCACCGCCGACGCCGCCGTCGCACCGCCCGGCATCACCGACCACCACGACGTCGTCGTGCTCGCGTCGTCGATCGGCGACAACGCCTCGGCCGTCACCCGCTTCGTCCTCGTGTCGAAGACGCTGGCGCTGCCCGAACCGACCGGTGCCGACAAGACGAGCGTCATCGTCGAGCTGCCGGCCGACCACCCCGGCGCCCTGGTCGACATGCTCGAGCAGTTCGCCACACGGGGCATCAACATGGGGCTGCTGTCATCGCGGCCGATCGGTGACGAGCTCGGTCGCTACCGGTTCGTCATCGACCTGGACGGGCACGTGCAGGACGAGCGCGTGGCTGACGCGCTGCTCGGCCTGCGGCGGTTCAGCCCGCGCGTGACGTTCCTCGGGTCGTACCCGCGGGCCGACGGCGCGCAGCCCGAGGTGCCGGCGCGCTACTCGGACGCCGCCTTCGTCGAGGCGCGGGACTGGCTGCGAGCGATCGTCTCCGGCGAGCCCGACGCGGGCTGACGCGCGGCGGTGTGCTCGTGCTGCCGGTGCTGTGCTGTCGGTCGGTGCTGTGCTCGTCGGTCGGTCGGTCGGTCGGTCGGTGCTGTGCTCGTCGGTGCTGTGCTCGTCGGTCGGCGCGTCTGGCGCACGGTGCGGCTCTTGTCGGCCGGTGCGAGTTTGCCCGCTCCGTGCGCCGCTACAACCTCGCACCGAGCGCGCAACCGCGCACCAGTCGAACGACCCCGCACAGTGCGTGATCACCCCGGTCCGCTCAACCGCGCACGTGCTGAACAAACCCGCACCGTGCGTGATCGGCCGATCCGCGCAACCTCGCACAGGCCGAACGACCCCGCACGGTGCGGCGCGGCCAGCTCCCGGCTCAGCGCTTGCGGCCGCGCACCCAGCTCGGCCGCGGCTCCACCGTCGGCACCTTGACCGTCAGCGAACCGGGGTCGATCCGCGCGCGGAACGCCGTGATCTCGCCCACCGGGTCGCCGTCGATCTCGAACTCGTCGGGCTTCTCGAGCCGCAGTGTGAACTCCTCGCCGCGCATGTAGCGCAGCGGACGTTCCTGCTTCGCCGCCGTGGTGATGCGCCGACCGATCAGCGTCTCGGACAGGGCCGAACGCCGGAACCAGCGCAGGATCCCGTTCTCCCAGAAGACGCGGGCACCGATCCGCACCCAGCCGAAGAAGCCGCGGGGGCGCATCACGACGATGTCGAACACGCCGTCGTCGATCTCGGCGTCGGGCAGCAGCATCGCGTTCGCCTGCAGCATGCCGCAGTTGCCGACGATGACCGAGTGCGCGCGCACTGAACCGTTGCGAGCCGACTCGTCGAGCCGGTACTTGAACTCGAAGCCGTCGGTGTCCCGCACGGAGCGGAGCAGTGAGTCGAGGTAGGCGAGCCACCCGACGCGCTTCTTCAGCTCGGGGCGGGTGTTCGCGATCATCCGGGCGTCGAGCCCGAGGCCCGCCATCACGACGAAGCCGAACTGCTCGCGGGCGCCGTCGGGCCGCTCGATGCCGATGAGGCCGAAGTCGATCGCCCGCTCATGGCCGGAGAAGATCGTGTGCGCGCTGCTCGCCAGGTCGTCGAGGGGGAGCTTCATGTTGCGGGCGAGCAGGTTGCCGGTCCCGCTCGGCAGCAGCGCGAGCGAGGCACCGGAGCCGTGCACGACCTCGGCGACGGCGCGCACGGTGCCGTCGCCACCCGCGGCGGCGACGACGTCGGCTCCCGCCTCGAGCGCTGCGCGGGCCATGCCCCCGCCCGGGTCTTCCTCGGTGGTCTCGAACCAGAGCGTCTCGGCCCAGCCGGCCTCTTGCTGGTGCTGTTCCACGGTGGCCTTGAGGGTCGGCAGGTGGACCTTGACCGGGTTGTAGACCACGGCAGCCGTCCGGTGCTCGGTGGGGAGGGCGTCCTGGTCCGCGGGCGCGGTCTCCGAAGGGGTCGACATGGGATCAACGGTACCGATCGGACGCTGCGAGCGGCGGGTTCCTCCCCGTGTCGCCGCCTCTAGGATGGAGCGGTGATCGATCCCCAGCTGCTTCGTGACAACCCGGACGTCATCAAGGCCTCGCAGGAGTCCCGCCGCGCATCCGTCGCCGTGGTCGACGAGGCCGTCGCTGCCGACGCCGCCCGACGCAGCGCGATCACCGCGTTCGAGTCGCTCCGCGCCGAGCAGAACGCCTTCGGCAAGACCGTCGCCAAGGCCCCGAAGGACGAGAAGGCCGCGCTCGTGCAGCAGGCCCAGGCGCTCTCGGCCCAGGTGAAGGAAGCCCAGGCGACCGTCACCGCGGCCGAGGAGACCTTCAACTCCGTCGTGCGCGCCATCCCGAACGTCGTGCTGCCCGGCGTCCCGGCCGGTGGCGAAGAGGACTTCGTCACCCTCCGCACCGTCGGCACGAAGCCCGAGTTCGACTTCGAGCCGAAGGACCACGCCGACCTCGGCGAGCACCTCGGCATCATCGACATCCCGCGCGGCGTGAAGGTCTCCGGCTCGCGCTTCTACTTCCTGCGCGGCCTCGGCGCCCGGCTCGAGATCGCGCTCATGTCGCTCGGCCTCGACCGCGCCATCGCTGCCGGCTTCGAGCCGCTCATCACCCCGACGCTCGTCCGCCCCGAGACGATGGCGGGCACCGGCTTCCTCGGCGAGCACGCGGCCGAGGTCTACCGGCTCGAGGCCGACGACCTGTACCTGACCGGCACGAGCGAGGTCGCCCTCGCCGGCTTCCACGCCAACGAGATCCTCGACATCGAGAAGACCGCGCACCGCTACGCCGGCTGGTCGACCTGCTACCGGCGCGAAGCCGGCTCGGCGGGCAAGGACAACCGCGGCATCCTGCGCGTGCACCAGTTCAACAAGCTCGAGATGTTCGCGTACGTCCACCCGGACCAGGCCGAGGCCGAGCACGAGAAGCTGGTGTCGTACCAGGAGCAGATGCTGCAGGACCTCGGGCTGCACTACCGCGTGATCGACGTCGCCGCTGGTGACCTCGGCACGAGCGCGGCGAAGAAGTACGACATCGAGGCCTGGGTCCCGACGCAGGGCACGTTCCGCGAGCTCACCTCGACGTCGAACTGCACGACGTTCCAGGCCCGTCGCCTCGACATCCGGTACCGCACCGAGAGCGGCAAGACCGCCCCGGTCGCCACCCTGAACGGCACCCTCGCGACCACCCGTTGGATCGTCGCGATCCTCGAGACCCACCAGCAGGCCGACGGCTCCGTCGTCGTGCCCGAGGTGCTGCGCCCCTACCTCGGTGGCGTCGAGGTGATCGAGCCCCGATGAGCGCGCAGGGGCGGTTCGTGGACGGTGCGGCGCAGGGCGCGGGCGCCGGTGCTCCCGCCCGCACGAAGCGGTGGCTGGTGGCGCTCGACATCGACGGCACCACGATGCGCGAGGACGGCGTCATCACGGAGGCCGTGGTCGCCGCCGTGCGCGATGCCGAGGCCGCCGGGCACGAGGTCATGCTCTCCACGGGCCGCAGCGAGGGCATGACGGTTCCGCTGCTGGAGACCCTCGGCATCGAGCCGAAGTACCTCGTCTGCGCCAACGGTGCGCTGACCCTGGCCCGTCGTCCGGACGGGTCCTACGAGCGCATCCACGTCGAGCACTTCGACCCGAGCGACGTCCTGCAGACCATCCGTGGCGCCCTCGAGAACGCGGCCTTCGGCGTCGAGGACGAGACCGGCCACTTCCGGTTGTCCGAGAACTTCCCCGCTGACACCATGACCAACGCCGGCGAGCTGGTGCCGTTCGAGCAGCTGCTCACGGTCGAGGCCACCCGCGTCGTCGTGATCTCGCCGGAGCACGGGCTCGAGGAGTTCCTGCAGATCGTCGAGGACATGGGCCTGCACAAGGTCTCGTACACGGTCGGGTGGACCGCGTGGCTCGACATCGCACCAGAGGGCGTGACGAAGGCCACCGCGATGGAACGCGTGCGCGAGTGGCTCGACATCCCGCGGTCGCGCGTCTTCGCTGCGGGCGACGGCCGCAACGACATCGACATGCTCCGGTGGGCCTCGACCTCCGGTCGTGGCGTCGTGATGGGCCAGGCGCCCGACGACGTCGTGGACGCCGGCAACGAACTCACCGGTGGCGTGTCCGACGACGGCCTGGCAGCGGCGCTCGACTCCCTGCCGCGCTGACCCCGGCATGCGCTGACGCGCACGGCGGACGGGAGGCCCGTTAGACTTCCCGGGACGCGGTCACGTCTCGCCACGTGGTCGCGTCACTGGAGGGTTGTCCGAGCGGCCGATGGAGCCTGTCTTGAAAACAGGTGGGCAGAGATGTCTCGTGGGTTCGAATCCCACACCCTCCGCCATGGACACCCGGTTGCGCCTGCTCCGCGTCGACGACGCGGCGACGCTCGCCGCCGTCATCACCGCGAGCGCCGAGCACCTACGCCCGTGGGAGCCGTCCCGGGCACCGGCGTACTTCACCGAACAGGGCCAGCACGACGTCATCGTGCAGTCGCTCGCTGCGGAGCGCGCCGGCACCGCGGTCCCGTTCGTGATCGAGTCGACCGACGGTGAACTCCTCGGGCGCATCACGCTGAGCGGCATCACCCGCGGGGCCCTGCAGTCCTGCGCGATGGGGTACTGGATCCGCGCCGACCGGCTGCGCCAGGGCCACGCCTCCCGCGCCGTCGCCGCTGCTGCCGCCCACGCGTTCGACGTCCTCCGACTCCACCGGGTGCAGGCCGAGACGCTGCCGGAGAACGTGGGGTCGCAGCGTGCCCTCGAGTCCGCGGGGTTCGAGCGCTACGGGTTCGCGCCGGAGTACATCAAGATCAACGGAGCCTGGCGCGACCACGTCATGTTCCAACTGCTCGCACCCCCTCCTGCCACACGGCGCGCTCGATGATCGAGGTCGTCGAGTACCAGCCGTCGTGGCCCGAGCGGTTCGCGGTGTTGCGGGACGCGTACGCCGCAGCCCTCGACGCCGCCGGCGCTCGGTACCGCAGCATCGAACACGTCGGCAGCACGTCGGTGCCCGGCCTCGCGGCGAAGCCCGTGATCGACGTCGACATCGTGGTCAACGCCAGCAACGTCGCGGCGGCGGTCGCAGCGATGGCCTCGATCGGCTTCGAGCTACGGGGAGACCTCGGTGTCCCCGACCGGCAGGCCTTCCGGACACCCGAGCGCTTCGCCCCGAGCAACACCTACGTCGCCACCGCCGGATCGCTCTCGCTGCGCAACCACCTCGCTGCTCGTGACGTGCTGCGCGCCGACTCGGTGCTGCGCGACGAGTACGCCGCCGTGAAGCGCCGAGCGGCCGCCGAAGCCGAGGACATCGACGACTACATCGAGCGCAAGAGCGGCGTGCTCGGTCGTGTCCTGGCTGCCGCAGGCATCTCCGTCGAGGAGCGCGCCGCGATCACCGCCGTCAACCGCGACATCACCGACAGAGGCGCCCGCGGTTGACCCCGAGACCCGTCAGGCCTTCGCGCTTCGGTGGATGAAGTCCGCCATGCCGGGCACGGTGAAGGCGAGGTAGCCCCGGTCTGGTGCGTAGATGTGACCGTTCTTGATGAGCTCGTTCCGGGACACCGAGAGATCGCTGGTCCGGGTCTTGCCGGTCCGAGCGACGAGATCCTGGATCGCCGAGCGGTCTTCGTCGTCGAGCGCCATCGCTTGCATGAGTTCGCGCTGCTTCGGCGTCGCGCGGTCCCAACGTGACTGGTAGAGCCCCTGGTCCACCTCGTCGCGAGCAGCGAGCACGCCGATCTCCGCAGACTCGACGTCGATGGAGTCCTCCACCGAGCGGGCATCCCAAACGTGCTTGCCACATGCTTGCGCGAAGTAGGGATACCCCCGGGTGGAACGGACGGCGAGTTGCAGCGCGCCCGCTTCCCAGGCGACGCCGACCCGCTCAGTCGGGTTCGTCAGCGCGTAGCGCGTCTCGTCATCGGTCAGGAGATCCAGGCGTCGCTAGTCGTAGAGCCGCGTCCATCGACCATGGCGTAAGTCTGTGTCAGGCCGTATACAGCCCTGCCTTATACGGCCTGACATGAGGTCACCGAACCGATCAAGCCGTCGCGAGCGCCGGGTACAGCGCCGTCAGCGGCGCACTGAGCCCGGCGCGGACGTCACGGCTGACCTGGTCCGCCAGCACCTCGTGCTCGCCGGCCTCGACGGCGTCCCAGATGAGCCGGACGATGTCGGCCGGGTCGGACTTCTCGACGTCGAGCCCCGCCGTCATGCCGGTGTCGGTGTAGCCGAGGTGCGCGCCGACGACCTGGGTGCCCTGGGGTGCGAGCTCGAGGCGGAGTGAGTTCGTGATCGACCAGAACGCCGCCTTCGACGCCGAGTACGCGCCGGCCAGGGCGACCCAGCTCAGGGCCGAGTGCACGTCGATCAGTGCGCCGCCGCCGATCGTGGGAGCCAAGGCCTTGGCGACACGGAGCGCGCCGAAGACGTTCGTCGCGAAGATGCGCTCGACCTCCGCGACGGAGGTGTCGACGAGCGGGTCGGCGCCGGCGATCCCGGCGTTGTTCACGACGATCGTGGTGTCCGCGGCGGCACGGGCTGCGGCATCGACGCTCTCCTGGCTCGTGACGTCGAGGGCGAGCGGCACGATGCGCTCGTCGTCCCAGGTGCGCGGGGTGCGGGCGGTCGCGTAGACCTTGGCGGCGCCGCGGTCCAGGGCTTGCTTGACGAACTCGGCGCCGAGGCCGCCGTTCGCTCCGGTGACGAGGACGATGGCGTTGGTGAGGTCGGTCATGAGGGGCTCCAGACGAGAGATGTTGAGTACGGAAACCGAACCTAGCACGTTGTGTCCGGAAATCGAACCCAGCTAGGATGAACGCATGCTCGGCATCCTCGGCGGCGACGAGCGCTGCCCCATCGCACGGTCCCTCGACGTCCTCGGCGAGAAGTGGACGCTCATGATCGTGCGCGACGCCCTCGCCGGTTCGACGCGCTTCAGTCAGTTCCAACAGAGCCTCGGCGTTCCGCGCGAAGTCCTGACCGCGCGGTTGGCCTCCCTCGTCGACGGGGGAGTGCTCGAGCGCACGACCTACAAGCCGGAGGGTGCCCGGGCGCGCGAGGAGTACGTGCTCACCGAGGCCGGCCGCGACCTCTCGCTGGTGCTGCTGGCGCTCGGTGGCTGGGCCGACCGGTACCGGCCGACCGAGTTGACGTCGGACCTGCGCTTCGTCGACACCGATTCCGGCGAGCCGGTCGAAGCGGTCGCGGTGACGCAGGAGTCCCAGCAGCGTGTGCCGCTCCAGCGGCTCACCGCCGTGACGGAGCGTGCGTCCGACACGTGACGCAGTCGTGTGCGGTGCCGATAGCCGTCGATGTGGGACAACAAGACCGAACCGACACCTCGCCCGAGCAGGATCGATGGAAGCACTTCATGCCGAAGCGGACCAACGGGCGCGTGCCGACCGAGGCGGACGTAACTGCGTACTTACGCGCAGCGAAGGACGCGGATCTGCGGCAAAAGGTCCTCGGGGAACTGCGAGATCGGTCGCAGCTCGGTCCAGGCCTGTTCTTGCAGCTGCTCGGAGCGGGGACAGCGATGTTCGCCATCTTGGCGGCGACCGCATCATCGGTCATCTCATCGATCGCGGCATCGGATTCCGACACCGCTTTCGGGTTCAGCCTCGTGTTCTACGTCGTGATCGTCACCGCGACGGTGATCTTCTTCGTCGTCTGTTTCCTCAGCGCCATCGTTCGGCAGCTGAAGTCACGGGTCGCTGCCGTCTGGCTGGCCGCTTACGAGGAGGCGGAACGCCGGCCGTGGTGGAAGCGATCACGAGGCGGCATGAAGGTGAACACGGCCAGCTGACGGACGGGAGGCCCTTGGCGGGCCCGCCCCGCGCCTCCCGTCCGTCTGGTGGGTGCGTCAGCGACGCACGTCGCACCCGCAACTCGCGCCCAGGACCAACTCGGCGGGCACCAGGTCGCGGTGCCACTGGTTGTCCGCGTCGAGCCCGAGCACACGGTCGACGGCGGCGGTGGCCATCGTCTCGATCGGCTGCCGGACCGTCGTGAGCTGGGGGTTCGTGTAGTCCGCCTCGGCACCGCCGTCGAACGACACGATCGCGACGTCCTCCGGTGCGCGCAGCCCGAGTTCCCACAGTGCCCGCAGCACACCGACGGCCTGCATGTCCGAGCTGACGAAGACGGCGCGGGGGCCCGTCCCGTCCGCGAACATGCGGAGGCCGGCCTCGTACCCGCCCCGTCGGGTGAAGTCGCACCGCACGATCGGGCCGTCCGGCAGCCCGGCGTCGCGCAGGGCCCGCATCCAGCCCTGTTCACGGAGTTCCATCGACCCGGCGTGCCCCATGACCAGGCCGATCGATCCGTAGCCGTGCTCGACCAGGTGGCGGGTGCCGTCGTACGCGCCGCGCAGGGCGTCGACGCCGATGCTCGCGTAGTCGGGCACCTCGAAGAAGGTGTTGAGCAGGACGAGTGGGATGCCCGGGTCGGAGACGTTGGACAGGTCCGGGTGGGTCATGATGCTCGTCAGGATGATGCCGTCGACCTGCCGGGCGGACAGACTGCGGAGTCGCTCGCGCTCCTGGGTGCCGTCACCGTCGCTGTTGGCGAGCAGGACGTCGTAGCCGCGGGCGGCCGCGGCGTGGGTGACCTCGACGGCGAGCTCCGACCAGAACGGGTTGTCGAGCTCGGGGACGATGAGCCCGAGCATCTTCGACGACCCGGTGCGCAGGGCCTGGGCGCTGGCGTTCGGGCGGTACCCGAGGACCCGGATGGCGTCACGGACCCGGGCGGCGGTGGCCGCCGCGACGGGGCGGGGGCCGTCGTGCACGACGTAGCTGACGACGGAGGTGCTCACGCCGGCGTACCGGGCGACGTCGGCGCGGGTGACCGCCCTCGGGGTCGTCGGGACGCTCACGGGTGCCACCTTCGTCGGCTCGGAAGTCGCGTTCGGGTGCCGGCCCGTGCGGACCGACACCCGAACACCACTTGCTATTCGCTGGCGATACTAGACGAGGGCACCGCCGAGGTCGTCTCCGGGGCGTCCCCGAAGTCCGGCACCTCGAGGCGTGCGCCGCCCTGCAGTGCGGACTGGTGGGCGATGATGCCGGGCAGCGTGAAACGTGCGGCGGTCCAGGCGTTCACCGGCGGCAGGGTCCGGTCGACGACGGCGCGGACGAAGTCGTCGGCCAGGAACTGGTGCGAGCCCTCGTGCCCGGTCGGCACGCCGGCGTACTCGGCGGGCAGGCGGTCGGTGTCGTGCACCTCGGCGTAGCCGGACACGAACGCGTCGCGCAGCGAGGGGTCGACGCCGGCGAGACGCGGGTCGTCGAGGTCCATCGTCGCCTGCGTGTTGATCTTGTCGCTGATGTCGTGCGAGTCCTCCTTGTCCTGCCAGACGCTGGTCTTCGCGAGCTGCTCGAAGCTGGCTTCGGTGCCGAAGTAGCGGAAGCGCGACTCGCGGATGTGCGACGGGTAGCCGACACGGCGCATCTCGTTGATGCGCATGACGCCGCCGTTGTCGAGCTCGAACAGCGCGGTGGCGTTCGAGAAGTCGTTGTCGAACTGGCTGACGTCCTTGTCGAAGACGCCGTCGCCCCGGTCGTCCTTGACACCGATGCAGCTGACGCTGACCGCGTGGCCGGGGATGGCGCCGAGGACGCCGCCGACCGAGTGGGTCGGGTACAGCATGGGCGGGTAGCTGGCGGTGCGCTTCCAGTCCTCGCCACCGCTGAACTGGTACGCGGCGTAGAACCCGAGGTCCATGTCGTGCACGTAGTCGCCCTCGGAGTAGAAGACCCGGCCGAAGGCGCCGTCGGCGACCTGCTTGCGGGCGAACACCGTCGCGGGGTTGTAGTAGCTCGTCTCGCCCATCATGTAGGTGAGCCCGGTCTCGCGGACGGCCTCGATGATGTCGCGGATCTCGTCGACGGAGATCGCCATCGGCACCGCCGAGTAGACGTGCTTGCCGGCGCGGAGCGCCTTGACGACGAGCGGACCGTGCGTCCAGCGCTGGGTGAAGATCGCGACGGCGTCGACGTCCGAGGCGAGCACGGCGTCGAAGTCGGCGAACGTGCCGTCGAGGTGCTGCGACTCGACGAGCTCCGACGCGCGGTCGTCGACGAGGTCGGTCACGAAGACGCGGTCGACGTCCGGGTGGAGCTTGAACAGCTTGGCGAACTGGGGGGCGAACTGGCCCGCGCCGACCATTCCGACAGAGATCATCAGTGACCTTTCCAGGGTGAGGGATGCGTCGCCGGGCAGGTCGCGCCGATGCGATCGACCGCCATCCTGACACGATTGTCTACACGTGACAACCCCGGATTCAGAGCATGAAAAAGCCTCTTGCCACCCGGTGTCACCACGTGTAGATTCCCGGCTCACGGACTGCTGCACGTCAGTCCACCGCAGACGAAGGAGTCGCGATGGCCACCGAGAGCCCTGTGTCGTCACCCTTGACGACCGCCAGCACGAGACGGAGGAGTCGGGCAGCCGACCTCCCGCTCGCCAGCACCACCGTCCCACGCCGCCGCCGTCCCCGGAACGACCTGTGGCTCGCGCTGCTGTTCATCGCGCCGGCCGCGATCGGCTTCGTGGTGTTCCTCGCCTGGCCGACCGTGCGGGGCATCTACCTGAGCTTCACGTCCTACAACCTGCTCACCGAGCCGGAGTTCACCGGGCTGCAGAACTACGCCCGGCTCGTGCAGGACTCGATCTTCTGGCACTCGATGGTCGTCACGATCGAGTACGTGCTCATCAACATCGTCATCCAGACGGTCGTCGCACTGTTCATCGCCGTGATGATGCACCGCCTGACGAAGTCGACCTTCGTGCGCGGCATCGTCCTGGCGCCCTACCTGGTGTCGAACGTCGTCGCGGCGCTCGTCTGGCTGTGGATCCTCGACACCCAGCTCGGCATCGGCAACGAGATGCTCGCGGCCCTCGGCCTGGACCGCATCCCGTTCCTGCAGAGCGACGTCTGGGGCATCCCGTCGATCGCGCTCATCAACGTGTGGCGGCACGTCGGCTACACGGCGCTCCTGATCTTCGCCGGCCTGCAGTCGCTGCCCGAGACGGTCTACGAAGCCGGCCGCATCGACGGTGCGAGCGAGTGGAAGATGTTCTGGCGCATCACGGTGCCGCTGCTCCGCCCGATCCTGTCCCTGGTGCTCATCATCACCGTGATCGGGTCGTTCCAGGTGTTCGACACCGTCGCCGTCACCACGCAGGGCGGCCCCGCGAACGCCACGAACGTCGTGCAGAACTACATCTACAACCTGGCGTTCGGCCGGTTCCAGTTCGGCTACGCGTCCGCGGTCTCGGTCGCGCTCCTCATCGTCCTCAGCATCATCACGATCATCCAGTACCGACTCACCCGCTCGGGTGAGTCGGACCTGGACTGAACGGAGCGCCGCACCATGACCACGACCCTCACCCGTTCCGTCACCACGAAGCGCCCGCCCCGTCCGGGAGCCGGCCACCGTCGCCGTCCGTCGGTCGGCCGCGTCCTCGCCTGGGTCGCGATGATCATCGTCATCGTCGTCACCCTGTTCCCGTTCTACTGGATCCTGCGCACCGCCCTGTCGTCGAACGGTGCGATCAACTCCGACCCCACGTCGCTGCTGCCCGTCGGGTTCAGCCTGGGCGGGTTCGAGCGGGTCCTCGGCCTGCAGTCCACCGAGGAGGCCCTCGCCCAGGGTGGCTCCGGCGCTGCCCTGAACTTCTGGCGGTACCTGCTCAACTCCGTGATCGTGTCGACGCTCGTCACGGTCGGCCAGGTGTTCTTCTCGGCCGCCGCCGCGTACGCCTTCGCCCGACTGCGCTGGCCCGGACGCGACAAGGTCTTCGGGGTGTTCCTCGCTGGCCTGATGGTGCCCGCGATCTTCACGCTGCTGCCGAACTTCACGCTCATCAAGCAGCTCGGGCTCGTCGACAACCTGCTCGGCATCGCGTTGCCGACGATGTTCATGACCCCGTTCGCGGTGTTCTTCTTGCGGCAGTTCTTCCTCGGCATCTCGAAGGAGGTCGAGGAGGCCGCGCTCATCGACGGCGCGGGCAAGGTCCGGGTGTTCTTCCGGCTCGTCATCCCGATGGCCGCCGCACCGATCGCGACGCTCGCCGTGCTGACGTACATCACGAGCTGGAACGACTACTTCTGGCCGCTCATGGTGTCGTACACCGACAGCTCGCGGGTGCTCACCGTCGCACTCGGCGTCTTCAAGTCGCAGTCCCCGCAGTCCGGCACCGACTGGGCCGGGCTGATGTCCGCGACCCTCGTGGCGGCGCTCCCGATGATCGTGCTGTTCGGCGTCTTCGCCAAGCGGATCGTCAACTCCATCGGCTTCTCCGGGATCAAGTAGCCCCGGCACGGACAGGACCACACCATGACGAACACCCTCTCCCGCCGCGCACTGTTCGCCGGCGGCGCCTCAGCCCTCGCCCTCGGTGCGCTCGCCGCCTGCTCGTCCCCGAGCCGGGGGACCGCCTCGAAGGGCGGCGCCCGCACCGTGAGCTACTGGCTCTGGGACTCCAACCAGCTGCCCGCCTACCAGCAGGTCGCGAAGGCCTTCCACCGCGAGAACCCCGACATCACGGTGCAGATCACCCAGCTCGGGTGGGCGGACTACTGGACCAAGCTGACGGCCGGGTTCATCGCCGGCACCGCGCCGGACGTCTTCACCGACCACCTGACGAAGTTCCCGCAGTTCTCCGACCTCGACGTGCTCTACAAGCTCGACGAGCTCGACGCGACGAAGTCCATCAGCGACGACGACTACCAGTCCGGCCTCGCCGAGCTGTGGAAGGGCCAGGACGGCCACCGTTACGGCTCGCCGAAGGACTGGGACACCATCGGGATGTTCTACGACCGGAAGGCGATGCAGAAGGCCGGCGTCTCGGACGACGAGCTCGCCACGCTCGAGTGGAACCCCGACGACGGCGGCTCGTTCGAACGGATGCTCGCGCACCTGACCATCGACTCCAAGGGTCGGCGGGGTGACGAGCCCGGCTTCGACAAGGAGAACGTCGAGGTCTACGGCATCTCGTCGAACGGGTCCGGCGGCGACGGCTTCGGCCAGACGCAGTGGTCGCCCTTCACCGGGTCGACCAACTGGTTCTACACGAACGAGAACCCGTGGGGCGACAAGTTCCGCTACGACGAGAAGACCGTGCAGGACACCCTCGCCTGGTACTACCGCCTGGCCGACAAGGGCTACATGGCGAAGTACGGCGTCTTCTCGACGACGACCGGCCCGGACGTGCAGCTCGGCGCCGGCAAGTGCGCGCTGTCGTTCAACGGCTCGTGGATGATCGGCACGTACCTGAACATGAAGGACCTCGACATCGCCGTCGCCCCGACGCCGATCGGGCCGACGGGCAAGCGGGCGTCGATGTTCAACGGACTCGGCGACTCGATCACGAAGCAGGCGAAGGACCCGGAGGCGGCGGCGAAGTGGGTCGCGTTCCTCGGCAGCGACACCGCGCAGGAGATCGTCGGCCGCGCAGGCGTGGTGTTCCCGGCCCGTCCCGCCGGTACCGAGGCGGCGGTCGCGTCGTTCCGGAAGCGCGGGCTGGACGTGTCGGCCTTCACCCGGCAGGTCGAGGAGAAGACCACGTTCCTGTTCCCCGTCACCCGCAACCCGGCGGACGTGCAGGCGCTGCTGCAGCCGGCCTTCGACAACGTCTACGCGAACGGCAAGCCGATCTCGACGTTGACCGGCATCAACGAGCAGGTCAACACCCTGCTGGCGCTCACCTGAGCGCGCGGGTCGCCTGACGCGGTCTGACGCGACCACCCCTCGGTCTGGAGGCACGGGGCACGCCCGCCCCGCGCCTCCAGGCCGTCAGACTGGTCACGTGGAACGACGTGAGCAGATCCTGGTGGCCGCTGCGGAGGAGTTCGACCGCGTCGGCTTCGCCGCCGCGACGATTGCGGCCATCGCCCGCGGGGCGGGCGTCTCGCAGGGGGCGCTGCACTTCCACTTCCCGACCAAGCTGGCTCTCGCGCTCGGTGTGATCGACGAGCAGAACGTCCGGACCTTCGACGTCGTGAGCCACACCGAGCAGTCACCAGCAGCTGCACTGGTCGGCGCCTCACGAGCCATCGCGGACCTGCTGCGGACCGACCCGATCGTGCGCGCGGGCATCCGGTTGTCACTGGAGCGCGGCGAGTTCCACGCGGCGACGGTCAGCTTCTACGAGCAGTGGATCGGCGGGATCGTCGACGTGTTCCGGCTGGCGATCGCGAGCGGCGAGCTCCGCACCGACCTGACCGCAGAACAGCTCGGTTCCACCGTCGTGCCGTACTTCACGGGCGTGCAACTGGTGTCCGACGTCCGCACCGGACGAGCCGACCTGTTCCCCGCAGTCGCGACGATGTGGCGGGTGGTGCTGACGGCGACGGCGGACCCGGCGCACCGCGACCGGCTGCTCGGCGTCGTCGACGAGGCGTTCAGCGGTCGTGGAGTTCGCGGTCGCGGAACCACTTGAGCAGCCACGCGGCGCTCGTGCGGTCGAACGACCGCGGGAAGTCCGTCTCGCCGGACAGGAACGGACTGAAGCCCGGCTCCGCCTGGACGTCCGCGTCGTCGAGCGAGCGGTAGGCCATCGACCAACCGTCGAAGCGTCGTCGCTCGATGTCCTCGCGGATGAGCGACTTGACCTCGCCGTGCCGCGGATCACGGCTGATGGCGGCGAACCGGTCGTCGACGCTCCACGCGGGGCCCTCGAGCAACTGCATGAAGCGGCCGCCCTTCACGACGAGCAGCCCGGAGACGCCGAGCGCCTCGTTGCGGAGCCGTGAGCCGTCCAGCAGCGTCGCGAGATCGCCGTCGTCGAACGGGACGACGGCGCGACTCATGTAGACGATGGAGACGAGCACGGGTCCATGGTGTCAGTCTGAGGGGAGTTCGTGGGCCGTGACGTCCTCGTTGCGCTTCTTGCGCCACGGACGCGCGGGGGTGTTCGGGCCGTCCCAGACCAGGATCGCGCCCCACGCGGCGGCCAGCAGCGGCACCGAGATGATGGCACCGGTGATGCCCGCCAGGACGGTGCCCGCGGTCAGGCCGATCAGGATGACCAGGCCGTGCAGCTTCAGGGTGCGTCCCATCAGCACCGGCTGGAGCAGGTTGCCCTCGAGCTGGTTCACGAGGATCACGATCCCGACGACGATGAGCGCCTGGACCGGACCGAGTGCGACGAGCGCGACCAGGGCGGCCAGGATGCCGGCTGCCGTCGCACCGACGATCGGGATGAAGGCCGTGATGAACACGACGACGGCCAGGGGGAGTGCCAGCGGGACGCCGACGATCGCGATGCCGACACCGATGCCGATGGCGTCGACAGCGGCGACCGTGGCGGTGCCGCGCACGTACCCGCCGAGGGTCGAGACCACCCGGTCGCCCACCCGGCGTGCACGGTCGTAGCGCTCACCGGTGAACGGGCGGAGCAGGAACTCCCAGATGCTCGGGCCGTCCTTCAGGAAGAAGAACAGCACCACGATCATCAGCACGAGGCCGGTCAGGAAGTTCGCGGTGGCCGAGGCACCGGCCAGGGCGCCGGAGCCGAACTGCGCACTCGTGATGAAGTCGGTGACGGACGCCACGGCGTCGTCGACCTGCTTGTCCGAGATCGAGATCGGCAGGTTCTTCGCGAAGTCCTGCAACTGCTGGAACCCGTCGACGGCCGACTTCTGCAGCTGCGACCACTGGTTCTCGACGGCGACGACGATGAGCCACCCGATGAGCCCGAGCACCGCGAGGACGCCGATGAGCACCGCGAGGGTCGCCAGGACCGACGGCACCTTGTGCTTGCGCAACCAGGACACGATCGGGTGCATGGCCGAGGCGATGATGAGCGCGAGGAGCACCGGGATGGTGACGACGCTCAGCACGCTGCCGGCGTAGACGACGCCGGCGATGACCACGACGACGATGATCACCTGCAGGCACCGCGTCGCGAGGCGGCCCGTCGAGTCGGACCACGCCGCCTGGATCTTCGAGGGGGTGGTCGGCTGGGGGCTGTCGCGGAAGAACGGCATGGGATCGACCGTACCGATCCGCGGGGCGGCGCGCCCGGACCCGCGCCCGCAGCGCCGTTTGCTGGGTTCTGCTCGCGGCCAGATCCTCACGAGGCCCCCTCTTGGGAGGGGGCCTCGTTCTCGTCGGCTTGGGGGATCAGGACTTGTGACGCTGGTGCCGTCGCAGCAGGCCCTGGGAGAGCATCCATGCGGCGCCGACGACGGCTGAAGCCACTGTGAATGCGCCGCCGACATCCATCAGGTTCTCCCAGCGAGGGGTGCCTTCCGGGTAGGTGGACGCGTAACCAAGAAGAGCGGACCCGGCACCGAGCAGGAGCGCGATGACCGTGATCGCCAGGAGGTGCGGGAGCTTCATCAGGGATCCAATCGGGTGTTCGTCATTACTGCGAGCTGACGCCGGCTGTGAGGGGATTCGCCCAGAACTTCACACCCTTGCCCTTGTTCTTGTTGTCGATCAGCACGGCGCCGAGGGCAAAGCCGGCTGCTGCCACTCCGGCCGCTGCCGCTCCTCCACCGGTCACCGCGAGGATCGATCCGATCAAGGTTGCAACGGCGACACCACCCTGGATCCCCTTGACCACCTCGTCCGTCTTGCACGAGTTGATGTAGAGGTTCGCCTGCGCCCCAGTGACGTCGAACGAGTTCTTGCCCTTGCAGGCTGTGATCGAGATGCCGTCCAGACGACCTGATTCGCTCCGATCGACAGTGGTGTTCTCGACCATCCCGCCGCCGGCCTGGTATCCCGCTGCGAACTGCGACACCGCGTCGGTGGGGGCGCCGGCGTCACGGGCTGCTCGGCCATCGAAAACGCGATGGGCCTGGTCGACGCCAGCGCCCAGTGCGGCTACCTGTTCCTGCGTGAGCTGGGTGTGCAGAGCTGTTTCGGTCGAGGCGTTCGCAGGTGAACCCACGAGGACCCCCGCAACCACGACGGCGGTGATGGTGCAGGTGGAAGCGATGCGCCGAACTGTGGACTGCTTCATGGTGGTGACGTCCTTTCCTTCAGCTTCGATGCTGAGGTCTGAACTCAGCTTCGCTGCTGAGTGTGACCACAATGCATGCTGTCATCCAAAATGTACAACGTCAGGATTTCCGGGCGTGTCTTTGCCGATCCTCTGAGTGGTCAACGCCGGACAGCTCTACCGGCAGGAGAGCGTGCGCCGGACGTAAAACCCCGGGTGTTCCGGGCACACTGGGAGGTCGGCGACCTCGGCGTCTGGTCGGGCCGGGTCGACTGAGGCATCGACGGTGTGTCAGTCGCGGGACTCGCGGGCGGCGGGGGCGACGACGAAGGCGGCGACGAGCAGCACGAGGGGCACCAGCATCGCGGCCTGCAGCCCGAGGTGCTCGCCGACGAAGCCGAGCAGGGGCGGTCCGACCAGGAACGCGATGTACCCGGCGGTGGCGACGACCGACACCCGGCGGTCCCCGTCGGTCGGGTGGTCACCCGCTGCCGAGATCGCGAGGGGGAACCCGAGGGCGATGCCGAGTCCCCAGACGGCCGCGGCGATCGCCGTGACGACCGGGCTCGGCGAGACCACCACGAGCAGGACCCCGACCCCGCCGACCGCTGCGCAGAGCCGGACGACCGGGCCTCGCCCGAGCCGCGTGACGAGCGGGGTGCCGGCCGACCGGCCGATGAGCATGGCGAGCGCGAAGCCGGTGAAGACGAGCGAGCCGACCGCTTCCGGGGCGTCGTGGTCGGTCGTCATCAGGAGCGGGAGCCAGTCGCTGGCGGCGCCCTCGGCGAAGGCCATCGCGAGCGTGATCACCGCGATGAGCGCGAGCTGCACGGTGATGACGGAGCGGCGGGTCGCCGTGGTGACGCGGGACGTGCCGGCGGCGTCTGCGGTCTCGGCTCCCTCCGTCTGCACTCCGGCACGCGGGAGGGGCTGCAGGTTGAGGGCAGCGAACGCCGCGAGTGCCGCCATCACCGCAGCCCCCACGAGCAGGTGCACGACCACCGGTGTCCGGGCAGCCGTCATCGCGATGCCGACGACCCCGCCGACGACGGTCCCCAGGCTGAAGCAGGCGTGCAGCACCGGCACCACCGGGCGGCCGATGCGCCGTTCGACCGCGGCGGCCTCGACGTTCAGCCCGATCTCGGCGACCCCCGACCCGAACCCGATCAGGAACAGCCCCGCCCAGACACCCGCCGGCGCCTGCGCCGGGGCGAGCAGGGCGACGAGGACCATCCCGACCACGGGCAGCGCGCCACCGAGCAGGATCAACGGTCGTGTCCCGAGGCGGCGGACGAGCGCACCGGCACCGAGGATCCCGATCATCGACCCGATCGACAGCCCGAGGAGCACGAGCCCCATCGCCTCGATCGACGCCCCGAGTTCGTCGCGGATGGCGGGCGTCCTGGTCACCCACGTGGCGATGCCGAAGCCGGTCATCGTCGACGTGGCGAACAGGGCCCCTCGAGGGTGCCGGGTCATGTGACCATCTGATCGGTCCGCCGACGGCCCGTCAAGGGTGCGGTCGTCAGCGGAGCATGCCGAGGGCGCGGGCCTCGGAGACCGCGGCCGTGCGCGAGGACACCCCGAGTTTCGAGAACACGTGCACCAGGTGCGACTTCACGGTGGCGTCGCTGATGTGCAGGCGAGCGGCGACGGCGCCGTTCGACGCGCCCTCGGCGACGAGGCGCAGCACCTCGAGCTCCCGCGCCGACAGGCTCACCGACGGGGCGCGCATCCGCGCCATGAGCCGACCCGCGATCGTCGGCGCGAGGGCGCTCTGTCCGGACGCGGCGGCGCGGACGGCCGCGACGAGTTCGTGCGGGGGCGCGTCCTTGAGCAGGTACCCGCTCGCGCCGGCCTCGACTGCACCGAGGATGTCCCCGTCGGAGTCGTAGTTCGTCAGCACGAGCACGTAGGGCGCGGCGTCGAGCGCGCGGATCCGTCGCGTCGCGTCCGCCCCGGTGAGGTCCTGCCCGAACTGCAGGTCCATGAGCACGAGTTCCGGCGAGAGCCGGGCGGCGAGGTCCACGGCCTCGTCGGGGGTGGACGCCTCGCCCGCGACGACGAGGCCGTCGAGGCCGTCGAGGAGTGCTCGGAGCCCGGCGCGGACCACCGGGTGGTCGTCGGCGATGAGGATGCGGATCACCGGACCTCCAGGGTCGCGACGAGCGTCGTCCCGCGGCCAGGGGCCGAGTCGACCTCGAGCCGGCCGCCGAACTGCTCGACGCGCTCTTCGGTGGCACGCAACCCGAACGAGTCGGTCGTGCCCGACCGGTCGTGGACGGCGACCGGGTCGAAACCGACGCCGTCGTCCGCGATGGTGAGCCGGGCCTCCTGACCGTCCACGGTGAGTGACAGTCGGACGTGGGTGGCCGCGGCGTGCTGCACCACGTTGGCGACGGCGCCCTGGGCGATGCGGAGCAGCGCGGTCTGGACGTCCATCGGCAACGAGGCCTCCGCGACGTCGACCGTGACGTCGAGGCCGTCGCGCGACCACTGGGAGCCGGCCAACCGTTCCAGCGCTGCTCCGAGTCCGCGTTCGAGCGCCGGTGGTGCGAGTTCGCGGATGAACCGCCGGGTGTCGGCGAGGCCCTCGGCAGCGGTCTCACGGGCGAGCCGGATGTGCTCCGTCCCCGGACGTTCCCCGTCCGCGCGTTCCGCCGCGTGCAGCAGCATCTGGATGCTCGACAACCCCTGCGCGACCGTGTCGTGGATCTCACGGGCCAACCGGGCCCGTTCGGCGAGGACGCCTTGCTCGCGCTCGGTGACGGCCAACCGGTCGCGCGTGGCGAGGAGCTCGGCGACCAGGGCCTCGCGTTCGACCGCCTCGCGCGCGAGCGCCCGGTACCCCAGACCGATGAGCAGGGCGACACCTGCTCCGACGAGCGGGCCGACCACACCACCGACGGTGAAGCCGCCGTGCAGTCCGAGGGCGACGACGGCGACCAGGGTCGCGGCGATGACGGCCACCGGTCCGACGATGCGCGGCAGGACGTGCAGGTACAGGAAGAAGAGCGGGAAGACGAGGTAGGCGGCCTCGGGGACTCCGACGAGCAGGGCGATCCAGACGAGGGTGAGGGCGACGAGCCAGACCGCACCGGCGACCGTCCGACGGCGGCCGTCGCCGCGTGCCACGAACGCCCCGAGCAGGTACACGCCCGCGAACACCGCAGCCAGGACCAGCCGCACCCACGTGCCGGGGTCACCGTCCACGAGCACCCGCACGACGACCAGGGTGAGCAGCGCGGCCGACAGCACGTGCAGGCCGGTCCGCAGACCGACGAAGACCGGGGTGAGGGTGCTGTGCGCCATGTGGTCCCCAGCGTACGGAGGCGCCGGCCGGTGCAGATCAACCGAAAGTTCGATCGGAGGACCGAACCCTCCGGCGATGCCGCGGGGGAGCGCCGCGGCGAGGCTGGGAGTCGTGGTCGCGGAGCGTCCGTGACCAGGGAAGGGAACTCCGTGTTCGTCGCTTGGCGCGATCTCCGGTTCGCCCGCGGTCGGTTCGTCCTCATCGGCTCGGTCGTGGCACTCATCACCCTGCTCGTCGGGTTCCTCGCCGGGCTGACCGGTGGGCTCGCAGCGCAGAACGTCTCCGCCGTGCTCGACCTGCCCGGCGACCGCCTGGTCTTGCAGCAACCGTCCGCCGGGCAGCCGTCGTTCGGCGACTCGACCATCGGGCAGCGGGCCGTGGACGGCTGGCAGGCGGCCACCGGGGTCGACGCGGTGATGCCGGTGGGCATCGTCCAGGGCCGGGCGACGGCGGGGGCGGGGTCCGGCGCCGCGGGGTCCGGTGCTGCTGCGTCGGGCGCGGCCGTCGGCGTCGCGCTGGTCGGGCTGCCGACGGGCGCTCGGTCGACCCCCGTCACCGACCTCGCCCCGGGTCGCGACGACCAGGTCGGGCTGTCGTCGGGGGCTGCGGCCGACCTCGGCGTGCAGGTCGGCGACCGCATCACCGTCACCGGGACGGACTACCGCGTCGCCGTCGTCGGCGGCGACGCCTGGTACAGCCACACGCCGGTGCTCGCCATGACCCCGGAGGCGTGGGCCGCGGTCGACCGGCGACTCGGCGGCGACGGTGCGCCGACCGTCCTCGCCGTCAGCGGCAGCCCGGACTGGGACGCCGTCGCAGCGTCCACCGGCACGTCCGCCGCGTCGCCGCTCGCGTCGCTGACCGCCCTCGAGACCTTCCGGTCCGAGATCGGGTCGCTCGGCCTGATGATCGTCATGCTCTTCGGGGTGTCCGCGCTCGTCGTCGGGGCGTTCTTCACGGTCTGGACCATGCAGCGCGCCGGTGACGTCGCGGTGCTCAAGGCCCTCGGCGCCAGCACCGGATCACTCGTCCGCGATGCGCTCGGACAGGCGCTCGTCGTGCTCGTCCTGGGGATCGGCGTCGGGATGCTGGCCGTCGTCGGACTCGGCGCGCTCGCCGGCGGTGCACTGCCGTTCCTGCTCAGCCCGGTCACCACCGTCGTGCCGGCCGCCGCGATGGCCGTCCTCGGACTCGCCGGCGCCGCCGTGGCACTGCGCACCGTCACCTCCGCCGACCCCCTCACCGCCCTCGGGAGCAACCGATGATCACCCTCGACGACGTCACCGTGACCTTCCCCGACGGCGATCGGCGGATCACCGCGGTCGACCACGTGTCCCTCGTCGCCCGGCCCGGCGTCGTGACCGGCGTCACCGGCCCCTCCGGATCGGGCAAGTCGTCGCTGCTCGCCGTCGCCGCGACGCTCATCCGGCCGGACTCCGGTCGGGTGCTCATCGGCGACGTCGACGCGGCCGCGCTGTCCCGGGACGAAGCCACCGCGCTGCGGCGTGCGCGGATCGGGATCGTGTTCCAGCAGTCGAACCTGCTGCCGTCGCTGACCGCACGGGAGCAGTTGCTCGTGATGGCGCACCTCGGCGAGCGGCACCCCGCCGGCGGTCGTCGCGCGGAAGGGCTCCGGGACCGGGCCGACGACCTGCTGGACGCGGTGGGGCTGTCCGACCACCTGGACAAGCGGCCGGCGCAGCTGTCCGGCGGGCAGCGGCAGCGCGTCGCGATCGCCCGGGCACTCGTGCACGAACCCGACGTCCTGCTCGTGGACGAGCCGACGAGCGCGCTGGACCAGGAGCGCGGCGCGGCGATCATGGAGCTCATCGCGCGACTCACGCGCGAGCGCGACACCGCGACGATGCTGGTCACCCACGACCTGGTGCACCGCGGGACCCTCGACGAACTCGTCACGGTGGTGGACGGTCGGCTGGCCGGGGCGCCGGTGATCGCCGCCTAGGATCGGGCACATGGCGACCGTCCTCCTCGTCCGACACGGACGCACCACCGCGAACGCCACGGGCGTGCTCGCCGGACGCACCGCCGGCGTGCGACTCGACGCCGTCGGCCGGAAGCAGGCCGACCGCACCGCGGAGCGCATCGCGGCCGTGCCGGTCGTCGCCGTCGTGTCGAGTCCGCTCGAGCGGTGCCGGCAGACGGCCCGGGCGATCCTGGAGCGCCAGTCGGGCGACCCCGCGTCGGCCATCGAGCGGGCGATCACCGAGGCGGACTACGGCGAGTGGCAGGGGCGGAAGCTCGCCGACCTGGCGAAGGAGCCGCTCTGGCGGACGGTGCAGGCGAACCCGAGCGCCGTGGTGTTCCCCGGCGGTGAGTCCATGCAGACCATGCAGTCCCGGGCGGTGTCGGCCGTCCGGCGCATCGACGCCGAGGTCGAGGCGGAGCACGGGCCCGGAGCGGTCTGGGTCGCGGTGAGCCACGGCGACATCATCAAGTCCGTCCTGGCCGACGCGTTCGGCATGCACCTCGACCTGTTCCAGCGCATCGGCGTCGGGCCGGCGTCGGTCTCCGTCGTGCGGTACGGCGAGCACCGGCCCGAGGTGGTCGCGACGAACACCGAGTCCGGCGATCTCTCGTGGCTCGCGACCGCTCCGGCGCCCAGCGGGGACGCGGCGGTCGGCGGCGGGGCCGGACATCCGGAGGCCCCGTCCGAGGCAGGCCCTGCCAGACCCTGAACGGGCGCAGGCCCGCACTCCTACAATGCGGGTATGCCCTCCATCGTCCACGGCTTCGACTGGCCGGACCGCCTCGTCGTCGGCACCATCGGCCGTCCGGGCGAGCGCGCCTTCTACCTGCAGGCCCGCTCCGGCAAGCGCGTCACGAGCGTCGCCCTCGAGAAGGAGCAGACCGCCGTGCTCGCCGAGAAGATCGACGAGCTGCTGGACGAGGTCGCCACGGTCGAGGCGAACCGCTTCAGCGTGCCGGACACCGCCCCCGTGGAGCTCCGCGACCCGGAACCGCTCGACCAGCCGGTGGAGCCCGAGTTCCGTGCCGGTGCCCTGAGCCTGGGCTTCGACCCGTCGACGGCGCAGGTGGTCATCGAGGCGTACCCGATCGACGACGACGTCGAGATCGTGTCCGAGGAGAGCGAGGACGGCCTCGAGATCGAGGCGGTCGTCGAGATCCCCGAACCCGACGAGCTCTTCCAGGTCAAGATCCCGGTCGGGACCGCGCGCGCGTTCGTCGAACGCACCCGCGAGATCGTCGCCGCCGGCCGTCCGCCCGGCGACGCATGAGCGACGGCTCACTGAGCATCACGGCGCGGATCCGCGAGGCCTCGAACGCGACGTTCCTGGCCGAGCTGGACGGCGAGGCGGTCGTCTACAAGCCGATCGAGGGGGAGCGCCCGCTCTGGGACTTCCCGGACGGCACGCTCGCCGGCCGCGAGGTCGCCGCGCACCTGGTGTCCGAGGCGTTCGGCTGGGGCATCGTGCCACCGACGTGGCTCGGTGACGGACCGTTCGGCCCCGGCATGGTGCAGCGCTGGCAGACGATCGACCCGGACCAGGACGCCGTCGACCTCGTCACCCCCGAGGCCGCCGAGGCGGACGGTTCGCCGTGGCTGCCCGTGCTCGAGGCGATCGACGAGCACGACCAGCCGGTGACGCTCGTGCACGAGGACTCCGAGGCGTTGCGCCGCATGGCCGTCTTCGACGTCGTCGTGAACAACGCCGACCGCAAGGGTGGCCACGTGCTGGCGATGCCCGACGGACACCGGTTCGGTGTCGACCACGGGCTGGCCTTCCACGTCGAGCACAAGCTCCGCACGGTGCTGTGGGGGTGGATCGGCGAGCCGCTCGGGCCGGACGAACTCGAGGGGCTCGACCGGGTGTCGGAGGCGCTCCGCGGTGCCCTGGGCGACGAACTCGCCGAACACCTGACGCCGGAGGAAGTCGACACGGTGCGCGCGCGGTGTGCGGCGCTGCGGGCCGTCGGCATCTTCCCGCCACCGCCGGGCCACGGCTCCGCGGTGCCGTGGCCGTTGTTCTGACGCACCCGTCGTGAGCCGGCGCCCCGGCCTGCCCTGCCGTGGCGAATCCGGTCCGGGACGGTGGGGCCCGTCGGGTCCGGACCCCACCGACCGGTCCGCGTCCGTGATCCGTGGACGCGGAGACCCGTGGCGTCCGGTGGCGTGCGCCGTTGCACTCCGGGACCCCGCGGGAGTCGACCGGTCGAGAACGGATCAGGTGCACTCGGCCGACCGCTTCCGGCGCGCCGACGACGTCGGCGCAGGAAGAACGATCACGGCGGCCGGGGTCTGGGGCAACTGTGGTGGCGCTCAGCATACGACTGCGGAACCCCGCGCAACAGTCCCTGTCGGGATCGACTCGGCGGCTAGTCGAACAACGACTGCCCGCCGCGGCGCGACCCGAGGTACGACCCCACGACGGCGACCCCGAGGTCGTCGTTCTCCGGAGCGACGACCGAGCCGTCCACCCGCTTCGCCATCGCGTCGATGAACCGTGCGAGCCCCGGGTCGTCGCCGAGGCGGAAGAACGTCGTCTGGGCGCCGAGCCGACCGGCGTTCTCGAGCTCCCGAACGGTCAGCGCGATCGTCACCGGGTCCGGCGGGTAGTCGAACCACACCTGTCCGTTCGGCTCGAGGTGCGACGTCGGTTCCCCGTCGGTGACGATGAGCAGCACGGGTTGGGCGGTCGGGTGCTTCCGGAAGTGCCGGTTGGCGAGGAGCAGGGCGTGGTGCAGGTTCGTGCCCTTGTCCCACATCGCGTCGAGACCGACGAGCTGCTCGATGTCCACGACTTCGGCCTCGCGTCCGAACGCGATAAGCTGCAGGTCGTCGCCGCGGAACCGCGTCGAGACGAGCGTGTGCAGCGCCAGGGCCGTGCGCTTCATCGGCACCCAGCGGTCCTCCATCGCCATCGAGAACGACGTGTCGACGAGCAGCGCCACGCAGGCCTGTGTGCGGGACTCGGTCTCCTGCACCTCGACGTCGTCGATGGTCAGGCGGACGCCAGGGCCCACCCGCCCGTCGGCCGCGGTCCGGGTCAGCGCGTTCGTGATCGACCGGGTGACGTCCCACGGCTCGGTGTCGCCGTACGCCCACTGCCGGGTCGCGCCCGAGGGTTCGCCGGCCGCGCCGGACTGCCGGATGTCGCGGGCACCCTGTCGGCCGGACATCCGCTCGGCGACGTCACGGAGCAGGCTCTTGCCGAGCTGCCGCATGGCCTTCGGGGTGAGCCGGAGCTGCCCGTCCGCTCCGCGGCGCATCGCCCCGGAGTTCCGCAGGGCCTTCTCGAGCTGCTGCAGGGTCCTGGCGTCCACGGCGGCCTCGGCACCGAGCTGCCGGGTCAGGGCGTCGAGGTCCAGGTCGTCGAGCTCGGAGCCCGGTCCGGACTGGGCGAGTTGGTCGGCGAGGGCGTCGAGGTCGGCGATGTCCTGGAAGACCCCCGTCCCGTCGCCGAGTCCGAGCCCCTGGCCACCCTCCATGCGCTCGGATCCGCCCCAGTCCTCGCCGGGGCGGAGGGACCGCAGGTTGCCGTCGAGCTGGGACAGCTGCCCCATCAGGTCGGGGGAGCCGAAGGCCTGCTGGGCGAGGGCGTCGAGTTCGTCGCGCTGCTCCTCGGTCATCGAGTTCCGCATCCGCTGGGCGGCGGCGGCACGGGCGGCCAGGTCGTCGAGGAGTTCGTCGACGTTCGCGGGGTCCGACGGGAAGTACTGCCCGTGCTGTGCCATGAAGTCGTCGAACTGTTGCTGGGTGTCCTCGCCGCGGGCGTGCGCCTCGAGCAGGGCGTTGAGGTCCTGCATCATCGCGCTGACCGCGGCACGGTCTTCGTCCGTGGCGCCCTCGAGCGCCTGCTTCATGCCGGCGAAGCGCTGGTCCAGCACCTCGCGACCGAGCAGGTCCTTGATCTCGTCGTACTTCTGCCGGGCCTCGCGGCTCGCCCAGTCGTACCCGCCGAGCTCCTGCACCGCGGCGGCCGGCGACGGGGACAGGCTGTCGAGCTGCATCTCGGCCAGGGCGCGGTCGCCGTCGTCGAGGTCGACGTTGCGGGCGAGTTCGCCGCGTTCGGCACGGAGCGCCTGGTCGAGCAGCTCGCGGACCTGCTGCAGGGTGCCGTCGAGGTTGTTCTTCGCGGTGAGTTCCCGCCGCCGCTCCGCGACCTTGCGCGCGAGGTCGTCGAGTCCGCGCTGCGTCCGGCCGCCACGGCGCAGGAACTCCCGCATCGCGCGCTCCGGTGAGGTGCCGGCCATCACGTCCTGCCCGATGGCGTCGAGCGCTTCGGCGAGGTCGGCGGGCGGCGCGAGCGGGTCCGGACCGTCGGTGTATGCGCCGTACCGGGTGTCCCGCGTCAGTCGTCGATTCTGCCTAGCCATAGACGGCTTCGCCCCCGCCGGACTCCTTGCTGATGCGGCGGGCGAGGAAGAGCCCCTCGAGCGCGAGTTCGATCGCACCCGCGCGCTCGCCGTCGTTCGTGGCGCCGAGACGCTCGCACACCTGGTCGTACAGGTCGGACTCGCCGATCGACGGCAGCCCCTCGAGGAACGCCCGTGCGCCGACCTGTTCGCCCGTCGTCACCATCGTCCCGCCGTCGAGCGCCTCGACGAGTACTCCGAAGTCGAGCCCGCGGAACCGGGCGCGCACCGTCTCGGCCGTGGCGGTCCGCAGCAGGTGCTCGAGGACCTCGTCCGCGCGGTCCTCTTCGCCGTTCTCGAACTCGATCTTGCCGCCGAGCACGTCGACCGCCGTCTCGAGGTCGATCGGTCGCGCGACGGCCTCGGGCTCACCCTGGCGTGCTGCACGGTGCACGGCCGCCGCGGCGACCGTCTCGGCGCCGGCGATCGCGAACCGGGCGCTGACACCGCTGCGCTGGTCGACCGCGCTCGACCCGCGCAGGGCACGGGTGAAGCGGGCGAGGATCTCGACGATCGCGTCCGGCACCTCGGCGGTGAGCTGCGCCTCCTGCCGGATGACCGCGATCTCGTCCTCGAGTTCGATCGGGTAGTGGGTGCGGATCTCCGCGCCGAAGCGGTCCTTCAGCGGGGTGATGATCCGGCCGCGGTTCGTGTAGTCCTCCGGGTTCGCGCTGGCCACCACGAGCACGTCGAGGGGGAGTCGGAGCACGTAGCCACGGATCTGGACGTCGCGTTCCTCCATCACGTTGAGCATCGCGACCTGGATGCGTTCGGCGAGGTCGGGCAGCTCGTTGATCGCGACGATGCCGCGGTGGCCGCGGGGGACGAGTCCGAAGTGGATGGTCTCCGGGTCGCCCAGGCTGCGCCCCTCGGCGACCTTCATCGGGTCGACGTCGCCGATCAGGTCGGCCACGCTCGTGTCCGGCGTCGCGAGCTTCTCGACGTAGCGGTCGTCGCGGTGCCGCCACGAGATCGGCAGGGCGTCGCCGAGGTCGTCGGCTCGGCGGGCGCTCGCGGTGGTGATGGGCTCGTAGGGGTGCTCGCCGAGTTCGGAGCCGGTGATCACCGGGGTCCACTCGTCGAGCAGGCCCTGCAGGGTGCGGAGCAGGCGGGTCTTGCCCTGACCGCGCTCGCCGAGCAGGACGACGTCGTGTCCGGCGATCAGCGCACGTTCGAGTTGCGGGATCACGGTCGTCTCGAACCCGTGCACGCCGGGCCAGGGGTCGTCTCCTGCGCGCAGCGCGGTGAGCAGGTTGTCGCGGATCTCGGCGCGGACCGTCTTCTGGACGTGGCCAGAAGTGCGGAGCTCGCCGACCGTGCGGATGTCGGGTCGGGTCACGCTCTGGACGTTACGCCGTTGCGGACGGGAGGCGCGGTGCCAGCTGGCACCGCGCCTCCCGTCCGCTTGTGGGTTTCCGTAGCAACCGCAATGATTGAGACTCCGGCATCGGAGCCGGATTCGATAGGGGGATCCGGCTCCGAGCCGGCCCCGTCGTACCGAATGTGAACCATCTCGCCGATCTCGGCGTAGGTTCCCCTCTCGTGAGCAGCACGAACGGGGCGATCAAGAGCCTGGTCCCCGCCAGGATGGACAGACTGCCGTGGACACGGTTCCACTGGAGTGTCGTCGTCGGACTCGGGGTCTCCTGGATCCTGGACGGTCTGGAGATCCAGATCGTCTCCAACGCGGGCTTCCAGGCGGACCTGAACCTGTCGACGCAACAGGTGACCTCCCTCGGCACGATCTACCTGGTCGGCCAGGTGGTCGGAGCGCTGGTGTTCGGGCGCATGTCCGACCGGCTCGGGCGGCGCAAGCTCTTCATCCTGACGCTCGCGATCTACCTGATCGGCTCGGGCGTCGCCGGTCTCGCCCAGGACTTCTGGTTCCTGGCCGCGTTCCGGTTCGTCGCCGGTCTCGGCATCGGTGGCGAGTACGCGGCGATCAACTCGGCGATCGACGAACTGATCCCGGCGAAGTACCGCGGCCACGTCGACATCGCCATCAACGGCACCTACTGGGGCGGCGCCGCGCTCGGTGCCTTCGCGAACATCTACCTGCTCGACACGGCCAACTTCTCGGAGAGCATCGGCTGGCGCATCGGCTTCTTCCTCGGCCCGGTGCTCGGCATCGCGATCATCTTCCTGCGACGGCACATCCCCGAGAGTCCGCGCTGGCTCATGACCCACGGGCGCGAGGAAGAGGCCGAAGCGACCGTCACCCAGATCGAGGAGGCGGTCGAGAAGTCCACCGGCAAGCGGCTGCCGGACGTCGACGAGTCGAAGGCCATGACCGTCACGCCGACCGACCGCGTCGGGTTCCTGACCATCGCGCGCGTGCTGCTCAAGCAGTACCCGACGCGCACCCTGGTCGGGGCGTCGATGATGATCACGCAGGCGTTCCTCTACAACGCGATCTTCTTCACCTACGCGCTCGTCCTGACGAACTTCTTCGGCCTCAAGACCGCGCAGACGTCGATCTACTTCTTCCCGTTCGCGATCGGGAACCTGCTCGGACCGATCATCCTCGGTCGGTTCTTCGACACGTGGGGCCGTCGGCAGATGATCTTCCTGACGTACCTGGTGTCGGGGCTCGTCCTGGCGACCTCGGCGTTCCTGTTCCGCGCCGACGCGATCTCGGCGACGGTGCAGGTGGCCTTCTGGTGCGTGTCGTTCTTCTTCGCTTCCGCTGGTGCCTCGAGCGCGTACCTGACGGTCAGCGAGATCTTCCCCCTCGAGCTGCGGTCGCAGGCCATCTCGTACTTCTTCGCCCTCGCGCAGGTCTTCGGTGCGGTCGCACCGCTGATCTACGGTGCCTTCATCGGGGACGGGTCCTCGCGTGAACCGCTCTTCTGGGGGTACCTGCTCGGGTCCGCGGTGATGATCGGCGGTGGGGTGATAGCGCTGGTCTTCGGGGTCGATGCCGCGCGGAAGGGGCTCGAGGACGTCACCCAGCCCCTGTCCGTCCTGACCGGGGACGCGGAACAGCAGCGACGTTGAACAGCGACGGCGGCCATGCAACATTCTGTATTCAGAGTGTTTAGCACGGCCGTCGTCGTGATGTCACGGTGCTGGCATGGCACTCCTCCACAGCGCGACACTCACCACGACGATCCACGACGGTGCCGGTGCGGTCGGCCAGGGTGACCGCCGTGCGTGAGGCTGGCGCGATGGAGCAGTCACCGATGCGTGTCGGCCGGGGCGACCGCGATCCCCACGGCCTCCGGCGCAGTCTGTTGCGCGACGCGGTCTTCCTTCGCCTGCTCGACAGCGTGCTGCGCGGCGAGTACCGCCGCGGGCAGCGCCTGCGCCTCGACACCATCGCCGAGGACATGCGCGTCTCCCGCACGCCGGTGCGCGAAGCCCTCGTCTCCCTCGAGTCCCATCAGCTCGTCACCGTGCAGCGGTACGTCGGCGTGGTGATCACGCAGTGGTCCGTCGGGCAGATGACCGAGCGCCTGCGCATCGCCCGTGCCCTGGTCGTCGACCCGCCGGTGAGCGGCACGGGCCACGACGACCGCTTCGACCCGGCCTGGCTCCGCGAGTGCTGGACCGAAGCCGGGGCCTTCGTCGAACTCGCCGCGTGGTTCCTCCGGCGGCGCGGCGCCTCGGTCAGTGCCGACTGGATGCTGTCGCAGCGCACGGTGCTCGACACGTTCTTCACCGACGACGTCGCACTGGCCAACGGGATCGACGCGGTGGTCGACCGGGCGCGGCGACTCGACCTCGTCGACCAGGCCGTGCGGGCAGCGGAGCGTGACGCGCTCGACGACTGCGCCGTGGTGCTGCTCGAGCTCGCGGCGGCGCTCATCGCTCTGCCGGACCGGTTCCGGGGGGCCGTGGCCTCCTGAGCCGCGGCGGCTGCGTGTTCGCACAGGTCGGCGTCGCGGCGCACGGATCCGGGGGTCGACGGTGGACCGCTGGGCTCGCTCCGACGTCGTTCGCACTGGATCGCCAGGGACCTCCGTGGCAGCCTTGACCGGTTGCCGCCCCGGCGCGTCCACCGACGACAGGAGAGCCCGTGAACGACGTCCGCGATCGCTCCCATCGACTCAACCGAGCCGACGGGATCGCACGGCACGGACGTCTCCGTCGTTCCGGACCCCTCCGGACCGTCGCTGCGCTGGTCGCGAGCGTGGCCGCAGTGGCGCTCGTCAGCACCGCCTCGGTCGCCGCGATCGCCGCGAAACAGGTGACCGACGACCTCGGTGACGGCGTGCAGATCGAGGGGCAGCCCGCGCCGCGGTCGAACGGCACCAAGGCCCCGTCGCTCAGCGCGTACAAGGGCGGCTTCAACATGCTCGTCGTCGGGACGGACAACGACCCGGACCAGTCCGCGGAGTTCGGGGAGCGCGACGCCACGCTCAACGACGTCAACATCCTGCTCCACGTCTCGGCCGACCACACCAACGCGACCGCGGTGAGCATCCCCCGTGACCTCGTCACCCCGATCCCCGCGTGCAAGAAGACCGACGGCTCCGGGACCGCGCCGGCCATGGCCGCGCAGCCGATCAACACCTCGTTCAGCGACGGCGGGCTGAACTGCGTGACCCAGACCGTGCAAGGGCTCACCGGTCTGGACATCCAGTACTCGGCCGCGGTCTCGTTCAACGGCGTCATCGAGATGTCGAACGCGATCGGTGGTGTGCCGGTCTGCGTGGCGCAGCCGATCGAGGACCCCTACACCGGGCTCGACCTGCCCGCCGGTACCTCGACCCTGCAGGGCGACGAAGCCCTCGCGTTCCTCCGGACCCGGCACGGCGTCGGTGACGGTTCCGACCTCGGCCGGATCTCGAGCCAGCAGGTGTTCCTGTCGTCGCTGCTCCGGACCGTGAAGTCGAACGACACCCTCACCTCGCCGGCCACCCTGTACAAGCTGGCCCGCGCCGCGGCGTCGAACATGCAGCTGTCCGAGAGCCTGAACGACATCGGGACGATGGTGCAGATGGGTCGGGCGCTGCAGGACCTCCCGCTGTCGCAGGTGAACTTCGTGCAGTACCCGGGCACGACCGGCGGCACCGGGGTCTACGAGGGCAAGGTCCAGCCGACGACGTACCTGGCCGACCAGCTGTTCGCGAAGATCAAGGCGGACCAGTCGTTCTCCCTGGGGGAGGACAGCACGGGCATCGGGTCCGAGGCGAACGGGGCGCCGTCGGCAGCGGCCTCGTCGCCGGCTGCTGCGGCGCCGTCGGCTCCGGCGCCCGCACCCGCGGCTGCCGCGCCGTCGTCGCCTGCCGCAGCTGCTCCGACTGCGCCCGCTGCTCCTCCGACGGCCTCCGCGACGCCGGAGACCATCGACGGGCTCGAGGGGCAGTCCGCCGACCAGGAAACGTGCTCCAAGGCCTTCGGCTACTGACCCGGCGGCTCAGGCCCCCGCCCGCCCCGCGTCTCGCGTCTCGCGAAAGCGACAGTGTGCCGCCGAACATCCGCGGCACACTGTCGCGCTGGCGGCACAGACCGCGGGCCGTGCCGGGACACCGTCGCTTTCGCGTACTGGTCGGACACCGTGCCCGGCCGCCGTGCCCGGACGCAGAAGCGGGGGCGCGGTGGTGGACCGCGCCCCCGGAAGCCGCTCCCCGAGCGGGCGCCAGGCAACCGGGCGCGCCGGGCCCGGCTCGGAGAGCGACGTCGGTGCTGTGTCGCGACTACGGGGACGAGCCCCGGAATGTGATCGCCGCGTCTCGACGATGCTATTCACCGGGGTACGTCGGGACAACCCCGAGGTGTCCCCACTTCGGGGGACCCGCGTTCTGCGACCGTGCCACGCGCGGGGGTGCGGTCGGGTCGAGAGTGGCCCGGTCCTCCTGTATGGTGGTCGGAGCGCTCGCGAGAGCGCTTGGAGACGTCGCATAGTCCGGCCGAGTGCACCACCCTGCTAAGGTGGAGTCCCCTTTAGGGGACCGAGGGTTCAAATCCCTCCGTCTCCGCACTCCGGCAAGTTGTCGAATCGCCGGGGTTCGGGTTCACGAATGAGTGGGCCAGAACCCCGGCGTGACGGCGATGTAGCCGCTCTGTTTTCAGCTCCTTCGGTCACCGCCCTTCGTTCGGCGGAATCTGCAGCTGTTGAGTCTGATGCCGCCTAGCCCTTGGGTTTCCGGGACTGTCAAGGCCGTAGCGGCGGTGTGCGTGTCGTCCATAGCCTGGTTCACCCCCGCCTTGTCTTGGCGTGCGCGGCGCTGGAGTGCTCGACGAGAGAACTCGCACGCTTCGAGTGACGCTTAGGCTCTCTGACGTCATGGGAACTGATCAGGATCTGGCGCCGGCGGCGATCGCCGCGGCGATTGAGAACTACCGTCCGCAGGTCGTGTCTGAGTATTGGGCCGTTGCGGGTGGCGATTTCGCGCGCGCTGCGGTCATGAAGGCGAAGCCGGCGACGACCGCTGACGCCTACCGGCTCATGTACAACGTCGCGCCCTTCGTAATGTGGGCGCGCGCGCAGGATCTGCCGGAGAACGTTGAAGCTGTGTTCACGCCGGATCGATTGGACGAGTACCTCTCGACGGGGGATCGGCGGGAGTGGGTGTCGAATACGCATGTGGTCGCTCGGTGGGCGATAACTCGCGTGGGGCGTGCCGCGACTCGCCGCGCGCCGTGGAAGCTGCGTGTTGCTGCGCCGAAGGACGAGAAGCTGAGCGCGCCGTATTCACCCGAGCAGATGGATTGGTTCCGGGAAGTCGCTCAGACGCAAGCGACGACGCGGCGGTCGCGTTATATGCGGGCGGCGTTGGTTCTGCATCACGGTGCGGGCCTGAAACACAACGAGCTGCGGTTCGTTGATGAATCGGATTTTGAGCAGCGCGATGGTTTCTTCGTGGTGCGCGTCACGGAGAAGCACACGGTGAAGAGCCGCATGCCGAATCGGGCGGTTGCTGTCGACTCGGCCTACACGGAGTGGCTGCGGGAACTGTTGGATCAAGCGCGCGGGGAAACGCTTGCGCATGCTGCGAGCGGGTCGGCTACGTACGACCCGCTGAAGGTGATTCGGCGGGAGATTGAAGTTCCCGCGGCGCTGCCGTCGTTTGATCCGCGTCGGCTTCGGAACACGTGGTTGGCGGACATGTTGAATCGGCGAGTTCCGCTGCGGGCGGTGCTGGCTGCCGCTGGGTTGCAGACGCTGGACTTGCCCTTGCTGCTTCCGGCGTTGCGGGACGATGACGAGCGCCTGAGCCTCTCGGCGATGGCCGATATCTCGCTCGAGATGGGCTCCGATGAGTCGTCTGTGAGCGGCGTCGGGGGCATGTGACACCTGTTTTGAAAGATCTGCTACTCACATGTTTCCCTGTTGTGAGGTTGACGATCTGAGCTGTAAGGTTCGGTGGTGCCCGCTGACCCCGCTCAACCCCGCGAGCACGCGCGTCAAAAGTTCGGGCTCGACTGGCCCTTCTCACCCGCAGATCAGCCGAATCTTGCGGGAGAGTCAATTGATTTTGTCCTGACCACGATCGTCGCCTGGAACCTGCAGCAGGACATCCGATCACTTCGTCAGCTGTGGAGTCACACGCGCACTCACAGAACCACGCAACCTCAGATCCGTGAGGAGGTCGCGCGTAGATACGAGCTGTCCGTCAATCAGCTGAACAAGCTTGTGCACGGCAAGCGCTACCTGCACATCCGCGAGCTGCAGCGGTTTCTCGACGACGCGACTATCGGTCCGCAGCTCCGCGAATCGCTTCGCGATGCCCAAGGCGTACTGTACGGCCGTTCGATCAAGAGCCATGCACTCGAGGCCGCGGTTGCCCGCTTTCGACCTGTCACCATGAGGAGACGAGGAGGGAAGCGTGTGATGAGTAACGAAGACCTGACGGCCGAACGGCAGTCGCAGCTGCACGAGATTGAGTCAGCGATCGAGACGCTCATGCATGTTGCCGCCAGCGTGCAGGGCGACCTTCAGGGACTCGCGGACTTCAGCGACGGACGCAACCCCGCGTGGGGCTCGAAGCTCCATATGGACTGGGAACGCACTCACGCGCAGCTCCGCGACCAAGGTCTTCGGAAGCGCATTGCCGCCGAGGCGCCTGAGCCCCAACTCGGTGTTCCGTTCGCGGCGACCGTGCGAGCAGCGATCCCGTACCGGCGGGAGTTCACGCTCACCGACCTCCGCAAGACGCTCGGCGTGGACCGCATCCATCCGTCATCGAGCAACATCCTGCACTCGACCATCGACTCGATGGTCAAGCGTGGGGAGCTGATCCGCATGGGGCGTGGACGCTACGAGTCCACACCGCTGCTCGGAAAGCGCAAGCAGTCCCGAGGCCCCCGCCTCAATGAGGACAACACGACTTCCGGCGACGACATCGCCGGACCGATGGGCTAACGCCCCGATTCACTGTCCACGGACAGGGAGGAGTACGAGGAACTCGCCATGCACAGCCGCCAACACGGCGGCGAAACCACAAAAGCCACCACCGGAGCGGAACATCCGCAGGGTGATGGCCTTCGAGGTATCTCTCGCCAAAAAGATTACTTCGAGGCTACACGCCGCTCCGGAAATGCGCAACCCCTGGTTTCGTCGACCCTTCACACCATCATGCCCGGACCCCGTTCCGAGCCACTCGAAGCACCACACGTCGTACCGCCCTACCCTCGGAGGCGGCCCGCTACACGCACCCGCCCTGGGACCCGCGTGCCCGATCTCACCCGTGGTCGCCGGCGCACGCAGGCGGCAGCGTGGTGAGCCGCGCCTACGTCGGCGGGGTGTGGGCGCACACCACCGACGAGGTCTACGCCCGCTACCGACCGTGGTTCTGCGACGAACGCTGGTTCGTCGCGGCACGCGAGCAACTCATCGGTTGGGCGCGAAGCGTAAACGCGTCGACTCCGACGGCCGCGTACAAGAACACGATGTACGTCTGCCAGTTCGCCCGCTTCGCTCACAAGCACGACATCCCCTTCGACCCCGAAAAGCTGTTCACGCCGGAGAACGTCGAGTGGTACGTCCAAACTGAGCTGACCGAGCACGGCGAACACTCCCGGTCCACCCAGCGCGGATCACTCCGCCTGGTCGGCCGAACGATCACCCGTCGAGTCGCGTGGCCGCCACCGGAAACCCGGTTTCCGAAGCCCGCCGCGGCAGAGCCATACTCGAGCCTGGAACAGCACCGACTGATCAGCCTGATCGATATCCAAGCGACCGAGCGTCGTCGGCGCGCATGCCGCGGCGCCGTGCGGCTGGGATTGGGCGGCGGATTCCGCGGGCCCGAACTGGAACGGATCACCGGCGCCGACGTCGAACAACGCGACGACCTCGTCATGGTGCACGTCCGCGGCGACCGGGAACGTACCGTCCCGATCCGTCGTGACCACGCCCACGACGTGTTGGAGCTGGCGTTCGAGCACCCCGAAGAGCCGCTACTCGGACCCTTCAAACCACATCAGCGGGACCCGTTCTCCCGCGTCAAGGCACTGCTGGAGATCCCCTCCTGGGCGCCACCGCTGGAAGTGCGACGCCTCCGCGCCACCTGGATGGTGTCTGTCCTCAACGAGGACATCCAGCTCGCCACCTTCGTCGACGTCGCGGGAGTCACCGACTTCCGCTTCGCACACCTACTTCCCCACCTGCACAGAAAGGACACCAGCGAGGTCGCACGCGCCCTCGCCGGGCACAACGCATGACGAACACCACCGACTCCCACAACCCGATGCCGTCCTGGCTGCCCGAAGGTCGCCCCATGGACCGCGTCGAAGCGATCACTACCGCCCTGGCCATCCTCTCCAACTCCGGCCTAGAGCCGCTCCTCAACAAGCTGGAGCGCACCACCCCGGGACGTGGACGGCACGTCAGCTTCGCAGCGATGCTCGCCGCCAGCATCGCGTTCAAGGTGCAGGACCCCAAGCGGGACGTGAAGATCGCCGACATCGCCCGCTGGGTCAGCGCCCTTGCCCCCGGACAGCTGCGTCGACTGGGTGTCCCGCGAGGGTGGACCTACTTCAACTTCCAGACCACGTTCAAAGCTCTGGCCGAAGCGTTGGAACCCGATGGAAGCGACCGCCGCATCGACTCAAACGGCACGATCATCAGTGTCCGCCGCCCGGACCTGTTGAGCTTGGACGAGTTCGCGAACTCCCTGCTCTCGGGGTCCTGGAAGCTGCGCGACTGGAGGGCGCCGCTGCCGTGGACACAGGTGCAGGCGATCGACTCGACCGACATCGAAACCCACGCCCGCGCCCGCGCGTGGACGAAGCGGCCGGACAGCCTTGACGAGTACGAGCCCGACGACTCCACCCCGAATCGGGAGTGGAATGAAGACCCCAACGAGTGGCCGAAGATCGGGCACCTCGACAGCCGGAAGATCGTCAGCGCCGACCTGCAGGCCCGCATCGGTTGGCGGACCAAGACTGACGGGCGGGCCACGAACGCGTTCAACGGGTACGACGCGCACCTCCTGGTCGACGCCGGCAACCCGGGATCGAAGTTCTGGGTACCACTTATCCGCGGCGTCACCGTGCGACCGGCGGGCAGCTACAAGGCGCAGGCTGGACTCGACCTGTTGGACTCACTGCACGGCGGCATCCAGTTCGACCACCTCACTGCCGACCGTGGATACAGCCACGCGAGGTCCGAAGCGTGGGCGAAGCCGCTTGCGGCTCGTGGCCTGAAGTACGTCCACGATCTCCACACCAGCCAGCGCCGCCCGCACCCCTCTGACAGCCTGCCGGGAGCGTTCTGGCTGGACGGAACCCTGTTCCCAACGTCGCTACCCACCCGGATGCGAAAGCTGCCCGGCTTCAAGGCACGCACCAGTCGAAAGGAACGCGACGAGCTGCTCGCCCGCTACGACGAGCGCGCACAGTGGGCGTTCGTTCCCAACCGACGCTTCGACAACGGCGACATCCAGTACAAGGGCCCTGCGCGCGCCGGGCACCTTCGCTGCCCGAACTACCCGCCCTCGGCACGGCTCGGCGCGCACGTGCCCCGCAGCAACTGCGTGCCAGGGGAGCCGTGCGCCTGCGCGGCGACGAAGGTAATTCCCGCCACCGAAGGAGCCTGGGTGCGCCAGCAGTACGTCTACGGCACCACCAAGTGGGCCGCCTACTACGGGCTGCGGAACATGGTGGAAAGCCAGAACTCGCAGCTGAAGTACTGGCGAGGTTCAATGCGCCGCCACAGCACCCATGTGTTTGGAACTACCGCGAACACCCTCGTGCTGGTCCTGAACTGCATCGCCGTGAACATCAGCATGCTCCGCGACGCCTACGGCGCCACCGACCCCACCCGCCCTACCTCCACCCACTACGTGGCCCCGCAGCGCCGACGGAAGCCCAAGGTCACGCCCACACACCTTCAGCCCCGACGCCGCAGTCGCACAACCACCTGACGCGAAACCCTCCATGGGGTGCGCCGTCGACCACTCTCGGCGCACCCCACCCGCCGGCGCGCCCACGCGCCACCGATCCTCGCCAAGGAGACCCCATGACCCACCCGACTCTCGTGAACGGTGCCCCGCAACTGCCTGTCATCCGAGGCAAGGGCAACAGGCCCGCGACCCCCCGAACGGTCCGCCTGTCTTCAGGACAGCGCCGCCTCTGGCCAACCCCGACCGGAGCGCCACGCTTCGACCTGACCTACCCCTACGAGCACCGCGTCGCCATCGCGGGCGACTGGGAATCGGACTGGCCATCAGTCGCGGCGACGCTCCAGGCGCTTCGACGACGTGCACCCGACATCCTGACGATTCTGCACCTCGGCGATCTCCGCTACGAAGCCCCCCGCAGCACAAGCGCTGGCGTACCGGGTCGTCGCTTCATCAGCGACCTCGACGAACTCCTCGAACAGCTCCGATTCAACCGGCTGATCCTCACCGCAGGAAACCACGACTGGTGGGACCAACTGCACGCGGAGTTCGAACGGCACCCGGATCGTATGTACCGCATTAGCCCCCGAATCTGGATCGCCCCCAGGGGCTTCCGATTCCAGATCGGTGAGGCCACGTTCATGTCATTCGGCGGGGCAGTGTCCTTGGACCGCGGACCCGGCAGCAGCTCATGGAGCGTCAACGAGGCGCCGACACGTGTCGACGTCGACCGGGCGAGCCGCGGAGGACGGGTCGACGTGCTCCTCACCCATGAACCGCCCGAAGCCGGCATCCCACAAGTCGACGCCATCACTGGCCGAGCAGAGCGATGGCCACCGGAGCGGCTCGAACGATCAGGGCAATCACGTGCGCTGATCACCGACCTCGTCGCAGCCGTCACCCCGTCGCGCATTTTCCACGGGCACATGCACGTCCGGGGCGAAGCCCACACCGCCGACGGACGATCAACGTTCAGTCTCGCCGTCGCCGGAAAGCCCGGCAACGTCGGCGTCCTCACCGTCAGCGACGACCACTTCCTCGACTTCAACTGGAGCGAGGCCCCGCCGAACCGATGAGCCCACCGGGCCCGCGCCGCCGGGCACACCCTCGCGACCGGCTGCGGCGCCGTTGGATCCAACCCAGACGCCCGGATCGCCGTCCAAGCTCACGACCACCGAAACCCGCCATCAGGAGAAACCAACCCTGAGCACACATCGCCAGCTGACGGATCGCATCGGCCGTCCGCTGCGGAAGTACGAGACGAACTCGACAAACAACACGAGGAAACGCCATGACCGAGCAGCTGCCGATCAAGCGAGCAGCCCGCCTCCTCCAGCGAAGCGGGGACCCTGCGTACGCGAAGTACACCGTTGCCCTTCGCGTGGCCACGGCCCGGGCCTCTACAGATCCGGAATGGGCACCCCAACTTGTTCAACTGCATCTCGCCGACCGCGACAACGCCCGGGACGCCGGCCGCGACCCGGGACGGTTTGGCACCCCTCTGAGCGCCTCCTGACCCGCGCGCGACAACGACAGTGCTCCGAGTAGCCCCCGAACCAAAGACAGGAGAACCAACCATGCCTGGAACGAACGACCTGACGGATCGCATCGATCATCTGCTCCACCAGTACGACATGAACCCGGACGCGTTCTACAGCGCCATCCTCTACTCCTTGCACCGCAGCGGCCCTCCCCACCGGCCGGCGATCCCTCCGACACTGAAGCTGGACGAGACTGACCTGGAGGACGCCATCGAACAGATAGCTGCAGGTGCTTTCCAGACGTACGCAGCCGAGAACGCCGCGGTCGCCGTTGCTGGATCTGACTCCGTCGCGACTGCGGCGCGGCTCCTCCAGATCGAAGCCAAACCGTTCGCGGACATCGTCGAAGGGGGACGCCTCCTCACAGTCCAAATCGCCGGCAGCGTTAGAGTGCCGCGATGGCAGTACACCGACGCCCTGCCGACGAGCCTTCTGCCCGGATTACCCGCGATCCTCACCGGCGCACACACAGCCCGTATCTCAGCGCAGACGTTGGCGGGCTTCATGACTCTTTCACAACCTGCCCTCTCCGCCGAAGCGGCGCTGACCCCCCGCCAGTGGCTGATGGCGGGCTACCCCGCCGACGCGGTCCTCCGCATCATCGAAGGCTGGGCTCACCGATGAACACCATCACCAACGAAACCCGCCAGATCACCATCACACTGCCGACCCGAACCGCAAGTCTTCTCACCGCCAGCAGCATCCACGAGAGCGCAAACGTGAGCGACTACATGGTCGTCGCGGCCGTCACCACTGCCCGCGCACTCATCGACAAGGACCTCGCAGGGGGCCATACCGAGATGCGATGGCAGTTTGTTGACGAGCGGTGGTTGCGCCGTCACTCACGCCGGATCCACCGGTACGTGCGCCGGGGCTGTCGATTCATCGTGACGCTTCACGGCGAACCAATCGGGTACCTGCTCCGCCCGACCGCCGGTCCCGAAGGTCCGCGCACTGCGCCTCGCACGCAACGGAAGCGGCATCCATGATCCTCACCGGCATGAATCGAAGCACCCAAGCAACGTTCCCGGTCGACGTCGCAACCAACGCCCCGTACGTCAGCGTGCGGCGTTTCGCCCTCGAGCGCCGCGATCGAGGGCTGGGACAGGACATTGTCATCACGCTGGGCTACGACGTCGGCGCGGACGAGCCCCCCACGTGCATCTCGTTGCTTGCTGTCATCGGTGCGACCCTCACCGACCCAATGACACACACTGACCTGCGACCGCGTGTCTACGACGAATGGGGGCCAGTCCCCTGGGGTGCGCGTCCCCCATCGGTCCGGATTGCCGCGCCGTTGTCCGCGCAGTACTGGGACGCTCCCAGCGCAGCTGAGGTCGACCTCCGCGTCACAGCGTGGCGCACTTCGACATGACATCGTCGTGAGAACGTCGTTGGCCTTCCGCGGCTTTCCGCGGCTTCCGGCGGTGACCGGTCGATCGTGTGCTGCCGGTCACCGCCTTCTAGTGCGTCAGTGGGCTGCTTCGTACGCGTCTCGCACAGCGCCGCTGATACGACCGCGAGAAGAAACCTCGTGGCCGTTCTCCGCCGCCCAGCTGCGGATCTTGGCGAGTTCATTCGGGTCAGTGCGAGACGACGGGGACGCGGACGGCCGGCGAGACGCGTTCCCGATCTTTCGCGCGGCCGCGATGTAATCCGAGAATTGTTCCCGGATCGCGTCGACGTTCGCGTCCGTGAGATCGATCTCGTAGCTGTTGCCGTCGAACGCGAACTGGAGCGTCTTACCAGATCCGGGTTCGATGGTTTCGCCCGTCAGATCGTCCACGAGATGAGTTGTAACCTTTTGTGCCACGGAATGCTCCTTGTCAGGTTTCTTACGAACCTACTATCGCACAAGAGCCGCCTCCCGGTTTCCGTTGCGTTCGGATATGGGTGCACCGCGTCCGGCACGGTTCGGAGCGGAGGGTGAATGCTCGTCTGAGATCGTTGAGGGACGAGAAGGGTCCGCTATCCTTCCGATCATGAACGCGGATGGCTTCGCCGCTCGAGATGACGCTGAGCGAGTCAGGTGCCGCGTTCGTCACCCGAAAGGATGATCAGGAGGCGCGGCGCGAAGTTGCAACCCGCTTCGATCGCGGCGTCGGCGATGGGTGCATCGAGCGCTGCTGATACACCTACGACGGCATTGGGAACCCGTTCGCGGTCCCCGTCGACGACGGAGCCGCGTTCTCGCACTCCTACGACCCGTACGGCACCGAATCCCTCAGCTACGACGGCGGCGGCGATGGGCTCCCGTTCAAGCCCGGAATCAGTGATGCCGCCACCGGGCTACCGAAATTCGGGCAGCGCTGGTACGACCCTTACACCGGCGCCTGGACCCAGCAAGACACCCTTGACAGCCCTCTCGACCCCCGCCAACGGCAACCGATACGCCTACGCAGCGAGCGACCCCATTCACGGGGCGGGCGTTCGGTCTCAGCTGTACGGGTGCGATAGTTGGTGAGGCGTCTGTATTCGAGGTACCGGGACTTCTACTTCAACAGCCTCGTCCCCGCCGCCTGCGGAACTTCGCAAGCTTGGCAAACGACTCGGCCGCTGGCTGACGATTCGCTATGGCAGCGGTCATCCTGCGAGCGATCACCGTTTCTCTGGTCGTACGGGAAGGCACGCGCTGTGTCCGGCACTGAGTCGGTCACGGCGCTCAGCCAACCGTCCGGCGGGGCGCAGCTTCGCCCATCCGCCGATCCTCATAGGCAATGACGGTCGGTCAAGGGCACTGATTTGGCGCCGCGATCTCTCAGGGCGACATGCGGCCCGCGGTTGTGGTGCGGTTCCTCCATTGACAGGAGAATTGGGACGGCACCGCCACAACGGCGCAACCACTCGCTCGAGTCCACGACTTGAGCCCCCAGAAGGAGACCCCCCTGGATCACGAGGAGCTTGCACGGATCCGCGCGGACTTGCAGCGGATCGGCTGGGCAGTGAGTACGGGCACGCCGGAAGAGGTACTCCGTGTCATACGTTGGGATCCTGTCTGGAGTGCGATGCCGAACCGACCTGGAGCCTCCAGGCAGTCGACCGTGCTGAAGCCGATGACGCGAGCGGAGGCCCCACAACGATCGTTGAGTGCGACCTACGGGTTGGACGCGCAGCCCTTGCACACAGATGGAGCGCACCTGACGGAACGCCCTGACGTGATCATGCTCGCGTGCGCGGACACGAGTACCACCGACACGCTCGTCCGCGCGTTCCAGCCCGGCAACCTGCCGGACTTCGTGTTCAGCGGCGTCTTCACCGTGAACACAGGGAAGTCGAAATTCCTAGCTCCCGCGTACGACGGTGCACTCCGGTTCGACCCGGTCGCGATGCGTCCTTCCGATTATCTCTCGCGCCGAACCGTAGAGTACTTCGCCGCTGAACGAGCGAACGCGCACCATCACCGCTGGGAAGACGCGAACATGCTGTTGTTCATCAACAACCGACTTAGCCTCCATGCGCGCGACGCCATCACAGAGGACGCCGACAGTCGCCGCGTGGCTCGTTACGCCTTCCGTATTGAGCGCGACGCATGAGCCCGTTCGACGCAGACGGGTTGTGGATGAAGAGCCGGCTCTTCATCAACAGGGCGATGGACCCAGACCGCGATTTTGAGGAGCGTGCGTTCTGGGCTTGCGCGTCGCTAGAGGTCCTCGGAAAATCGGCGCTTGCGCACGTGTCACCCCTGCTGGTTGCGACTCCGACGGATGATGGTAAGAGCCTGCTCGTCGCGAGCGGAGTGGATTTCCCGAACGCGAACGCAACCTCGGTGCAGGCAAAGGCCGTGTGGGCTCGTTGCGCCAAGCTCTTCAAGCCGTTCAGCGACGCAGCCGCGACCAGGCTTTCCTACGGCCGGAACGAGTACATCCATTCTGCGACGATCGGATTCGACGCCATCCCGGAGCACGCCTGGTGGCCAAGCTTCTGGGCGCAAGCAGTGATTCTCCTTCAGCACGTTCAGCGGGACGTGGCCGCCTTCGTCGGGGACGACGCTGCTGCGGCGGTCGCCCAACATCTCGCGACGAACAAGGACACCCTCGCTCGACAGCTCCAGGCGCGTCTGGAGCGAGCGCGCTCGATGCTCGCTCGGCACACCAAGGGAACACTGACGTCCCAGGGTGCGGCGGAATGGTTAACGTTCACGGCACCCTACGCGTCCTACACGCAGGTCACGACCTGTCCGGCCTGCGAATCGAAGACGGCGTTGATGGGCGGCGATGAGAAGAACGGCACTCGCGTCGATTCGTACCAGGACGAGCGCTCGGGAGCCGTCCTCGTAGATGTGACAGTGGAGGTCAATACGGACTTCATCGCCTGCCCGGTGTGCCACCTCCTCATCAACGAATGGGACCTCCTAGCCGAGGCCGACGTGGAGTTGGCGTTTGATGCCGAAGGGTCGATGGATGATCTCGACTTCGAGGACTACAACAACGAATAGGCGAGCCAGTAGCCCGGCATCCGACAGCGCTGGAACGAACTTCTTGGACTGGAACTGGCTGCCGCGATCTGAATGAACCACGGTAAGGAGCGGGCGGCGGCGAGAGATTGCCATCTGCAGTGCCGCGACGGCGAGCGAGGAACGCAACCGAGAGCCGATGGAGTAGCCGACGATCCGTCGGGAGCACGCGTCCTTCACGGCGCAGAGGTAGAGCTTGCCCTCGCCCGTGTTGTGCTTGGTGATGTCTGTCAGCCACAGCCTGTCCATGTCCGTCGCGGTGGGCGACCTCCGCACCCGATGGTCATGCACTGGTGGTCCGGCCCGGGTCAGGCCCCGTTTCTTCGCGTGCAGTGACCAGAGCCGCTGCTGCGAGCACGGTCGCCAAACGTGCCGCTCCGAGACGAGCAGGCCGGCTGCACGGAGGTCATCGGCGATGAACCGGCACACAAACGTCGGGTCGTCGCGGTGCACGTCGGCGGCGGCGACCGGGCGCGTCTGCGGTCGACGTTAGGCTGCCCGCATCCGATCAGGTGCTCTGCACCTTCCCGGCTGGAGGGCAATGATGACGCAGGCAACAGATCTTCTCGCGCAGCGCGGCGTCAATCTGCTTGCGCAAGAGGTCATGAAGCGCGGATGGATCTTCCGAGAGACAAGCGCAATCGACCAAGGCATCGACGGGCAGATCGAGATCGGCACCGACGGCATCGGCGAAGGGCAGCTCATCGCCGTTCAAGTGAAGACGGGTAAGGCCTACTTCAGCGAACGAACCGCTAGCGGATGGCGGTATCGGCCCTCACAACGTCACGCCACCTATTGGACGCAGGGAACCCTGCCGGTGATCCTGGTGCTCGTTGACCTCGATCGGGATGAAGCATTCTGGCAAGAAGTCACTCCCGCCGCGTTGCGCCCCACCGGGAAGGGCTTCGCGATCGACGTCCCCGAGACACACTCCTTTCGACACGAGGCAACCTGGAAGCGTCTCGAGGAACTCGCGCGCTGGAGCGCCGAGTACAGAACCTTCACCGACGACCTCAAGAAGCTCCCGCCGGTTGCCGCTCACCGTCTCCGCGACGCGGAGCAATACGATCGGCGCAGTGCAGAACGACTCACCAGGCTGCTGTCCACAACCGACAACCCGGCAGCGATCTGCCGGTCCCTCGCCGATCAGCCGCCACACTGGCTCACCGCTCACGCCGCCCCACTGTGGGCAGCGATCGCCGGCTACGCAGAAGAGCACGGCCTGTGGGATGACGCTCGTCGCGCGCTCGAACGGATCGGGACGGGCAGCGATCGCGAGGCCGCGGACCGCGCCAATATCCGGCTGGCAACCCTCGAGATGGACAACAGTCCAAAGCGGGTAGTCCGTATCCTCGACCGTCTCGCCGCCGCCGCCGCCGATGGGGTGTGGGCTCGGATTCTCCGCCTCTGGGCTGAGGATCCTGAACACGGGGAACGAGCCTTCGACGCCGTTGATCTCACCACTCCCGAGGCGCTGGAGAACATCCACATTCTCGCGATGCGCGCAGAGTTCGCCTACCGCGGCGGCAACGTCAACGACGCAGTGCGATACGCGAACGACGCGCTTCGCCGAGCACCGTTCAGCAGCCCCACGATGCGGATGCTGGCACAATTCCTCCTTGCCCGCTCCCGAACAGTGCACGCCGAACGCTCCGACGTGGCGCAGGCGATCGACGCGTTGCAGGCAGCGGTCGATCAACGGCGGTCCTGGCGTGGCAGCACCGCCGGCTACCTCGACCTCCTCGCGCGCCTGTACGGGCTGAACGGACGCAACGACGCGGTTCTCCGTCTGTGCTGCCTTCCCCCGGTCGGACAAGCGCACCCTGAAGAAGCCAGCCGGCCAGAGGTCGCGCAGATGGCGATGGCGGCGGCGACCAACCTGGGCCGGCGTGATCTTCGGCCAGCGATCATCGGCGCAGTCGACGATCGTGACGCCGCTCGACGTATCGAGGTCACGTTCGAACCTGCCCCACACGGAAGTGATCAGTACGCGGCGTACTGGGTGGAACAGCTCGAAGCTGCTGTCCGCGGCGGTGAAATCGCTCAGGCGTTCGACATTGTTCAAGAGCTGGCCTGGGCCGGACAAAATCACACCCTCGCGTTGCAACCATTCGTCGACGCGGGCCAGATAGAAGCCACCCTCGTCGAGATCGTGGGCGCTGACGCCGACGCGGTAGCAGGGAAGCCCGGCGGTCGAGCGCACCTCCGAAGACTCGCCCGTGAGCGACTGGAAGCAGCCTCCAACCTCGTGATCCTCCACCAGCGCGAAGGCAAGCTGGCTGAGCTGTGCTCGGTGGCACGAGCCGCCGCGGTGCAGTTCGACACAGTCGAGCTGGTCGACCTCGAAGTGAAAGCGCTCCTCCACCTCAGCCGTATCGATGACGCCGCGACCGTGGCTTCGGGCGCGTTGCAGACCGGACGCGTCGTTCCCGAGGTACGTCCGACGTTGCACCGCGCGCTCGCCCAACGCGCCGCCACCAAAGGACAGTGGGGCGCCGCCGAAGCTCACTATCTCGATTCGCGAGCTGAACAGCCGGTCCTCGCGGTCGAGGACGCATGGAACCTTGTCCTCGTCCGGCTGCGCCTCTACCGATACGACCGAGCAGCCCAACTCATCGATGAAGAACACCTTGAGCCCGCCACGGACTACCAGGCTGAACTCTGGCTGTCCGCACGTATGGCATCCGAGTGGCAACCCGCGGACGCGCGCACCGCAATCCGCGCCGCCGAAGCGCACTCGGACCAGCAGATCGCGGCGACGCTCACATCCAATGTGGTCACTCGCGTCGACCTCAGCGACTCAGGTTGGGACGAAGTCGAACCTGGCGCAGCTTCCTCGTGGCGAGACCGTTTCGTAGCGCTGGTCACGCAGCATGCAACGTCAACGGAAGGAGCACCGCTTCGACCGGTCCCCAACCTATCTGAAGAACTTGCTGCGGCCACGGAGCAAGCGCAGCAAGATCAGGAACGTCGGCGCCTTGTGCAACGGACGCTCCGACGGGGAGCCCCCATCGGGATCGTCGCGGACGCCGAACGCGAGCCCTACAGCGCCTACTACGACCGAACACCATTGCCGGGGTACCCGGTCGGTGCCGGCGACGACGACACCCACCAAACCGAAGTCACAGTCGCCCGAGACGCGCTCGACGAAGCCGTCGTCGTCGACGCCTCGGCGCTGATCATCGGCCACCGACTTGAGCGGTGGGCAGAACTGCGCAGCTTGTTCTCGTCGGCGTTTGTAACCCCGTCCGTAGTCCACGATCTGTTCGCTTCCGCCAACAACCGCCGGCTCGACGCTCATAACGACGGCGTCCTTGCGTACGACCACCGAACTGGCGGGATGGTCCGGATCGACAACACGGAGGCGCAGCGGGCCAAATGCCGTTCTGATGCGAGTCTCTACGCCGGAATGGTGCACGCGCTCGATGTCGACTCCCGAGAACTCACCACCACCCTCAAGCTCCCCACCGACGACCCTGCCCCCTGGTCGGACGCGCTGCTGCTCGCTGCTCAGCGCAACGCACCGCTATGGTCCGATGACGCCGGCCAGCGGGCCCTAGCGCGCCAGCTCGGAATCGCCGCATTCGGTACTGACGCCGTCCTCAAAGCCGCAGCCGAAGCACAACTCTTCCCAACTACGACCAATCACGACCAACTTGACCGCGACAACCGCCTCGCTCTGATCAGCCTCGGCGCCACAGGCATCGCCCTCAGCCGGGAGGAGTTCAACGAGCTTGGCGAGGCCGAAGCCTGGTCCGGTACGACTGCGGCCCCACAGATGTCTCGTACAGCATGGTGGCTCGCCACGAAGAAACCATTCCAGTGGCTTCAACAGGCTCTCACCGGCGCAGCTGCTCACCACGAACCCGAAGCGCTCGCACGGTGGGAGTTGTGCGCCAGCGAAGGACTCGCGACCGTCACCATCGGAGGAAACACCTCACCCGTCGTCCACATCGCTGTGGTCCTCGTCATGAGTTGGGCGGCGAACCCGGACCCGCAGCGGCTGGAGGGGATGCTGCAGCGTGCTCGAGCGGTGGCTTGGATCTACGGAGGTGGCGACCCGGCGAAGAAAGTTCTGACCGCCGCAACCCTCCTTGGCGGCGCGTCGCTATCCACGGACTACCTTCCGCACGCCACGACTCTCTTCAGCGCCATCACCGCCGCGGCGCTCTGACATCATCAGCACTTCGAGGACTGCGTTCTGTCGCTCGTCGGGGGGATCAAACTGCCGTGGGTACTCGCAAGCGATTGCGGTGGGGCGCTGCGGCGTGTGGAGCAGTGCCCATGCGGAACATCCCGTTAGCCAGCGCAATGCGCGCGTGGGCGGCATCGCAGACGAGTGAAGGAGCCCACATCCCGTTCGTCGGGTAAGCGTGCCCGCTTGATTGCTTTACACGAAGAGGCGGGTAAGTGCCTCCAGAATCTCGTGGACGGAGGGTTCTGACCCAGCAGGCGGTCACAGCGCCGCCGGTGCTGCCGGCGACCGCGCCGGCCGGCGGCTATAACGGCCGCGGTCTGTTGATATCTCGTTCCCCTACGTCTGACAATCACCGAAAAAACATAGACGAGGCAATGTTCCTGTACCGCCCGAAGATTCGAGGGGGACTCTGGACCAGTACGGGCCACTCGACAACCGGCGTACCGGCCGTCGGGTGGCGGACGTGAGGCGACCTCGACACACGCGGCGCGATCAGGGATTTTCCCGGGACACTAGGAGATGACAGTGGTTCGATGCAATATGTGTTCGTGGTCAGTCAGGCAGTGCTTCAGCGCGAGGGGGACACCGCTGCTGTTCGCCTACCGAGGGGCACGGGAGGGCACCCGGAGAGCGCAGAGAGCTTTCATCTTGGGTCCCAAGACCTGATTCGCCTCGCTGGATTCGCTCAGGAAAACGGCTTCCAAGTGTCGCAGATTTTCGTGGCGGACCCCTACCTTTCTCCGCTCGATAGCGAGGAAGAGCGGTTTATCTCGGAGCGGATGATCCAGCTACTCAAGACCTATGGAGCACGCGAATTACGTAGTGCCATGGAAGACGAGTTCGACGGCTTCTATGTCGTCGGCGTGGCCCTGATTTCCAAGCGTTCTGGCATGCGCATAACGATTCGCCGACGCGGTTTTGTTGATACATCAATCGTCGAGGAAGCGGAGAGCTTGCTCACCTCGGCGTGGAAAGAGCGAAGTCTGAGGTGAAGAACAGATGGGGGGTCATCGCTTCTGAATCCGCGAAGGTTGCGGTCTTAGTTTGGGTTGTTTCTTTTCTGGACCCGTTTGTAGAACAGGTTCTGCCGAAGCTCGGGCTGGGATTTCGATATCTGCTTAGCGCGCTTGTAAGCGCCTTCGTGTTGGAGGTCGTGCTTCAACTAGTTTTCGGCTGGCCGAAACTCACAATAAGGTGGGTCGAACAAGGCGAGCCCGTAGCGCCCAGACGTGAACTGATCGCCCGGATGACCTTGCGTAAGAAGGTTACCGGGGTTGTGCGTCTCAATGTCACTGCCTCCAGTGATGGATGGTTGGGGCACTTTCTGCTCCGCGTGATCGTCGGTGGAGGATCTGTTTTGCGTGTTGAGCTGAATGAGTCGTCATTGCGTCCGTTTGTCGACGGTAGCTCTGAGCGAAATGATGCTGACACTGTTGTCCCCAATGATGGAACTCACGGATTCGATGTCGACCTCGGCCCCGTCCCGAGGCGCGCCGGCGAGTGGCATTGGGCGCGCGTTCGCTGGGAAGCAGACGCGATACCGGATGACGTGCCGTTCAACATTTACCTAAGCCTGCATCATGAGTCCCGAGTACGACGGCTGCTGATGATGTTCGTTATCAAGTCGTCCAACGTCCGCCTGCTACGCGTCATTAGGAAATAGGTATGCCGACCATTAGTGCATCGTCGGTCAAGGTGCAGCCCGTCATGAGTTCATCGAAAATGAGTCTGTCTGAGATTCGTCAAGAGATGATGGTCCGCCGCCCGGACTTGAGTGCACACACGGGGGGATGGGCGAGCAACGACGACGCGCAGTCGAATATTGGTCTACCTAACGTAGCCCCGCCGGTGTCGGATCCCGAAATTGTGCAGTCAAACGGCGTTATGCCCGAAACTCTTCGCGCTCGTTTCTATTATTGGAAACCAGCACCGGCCGGACTGCAACAGCAGCAGTCGAATCTCAGCCAGCATCTCGTCCGGCGTCTCGATGCCATTGATGTGATCCTTCACAAGCCGGACGCCGATCATGTAAGCATACTCGTGACGTCTCGGAGCGCGGTCTTGACGCACCGGAAAGATGGCGCAGTGGTATCGCTGCAGACAATCTTCCAGACCAAGGACTCCGCATTGAAAGTTGATTGGCGGTCGTCCGCATTCGAGCTGTCTAGTGCTGATGTTTTCCTCTGGCTGGCAGTCCAAGTTCGTGATAATGCGCAAATTGCTCCCGAACTGAGGTTAGACTCGGTCCTTGGTATCAGTGGCACGGATTCCTTTGACCGTGTTGCCGATCTACGGTCAGGGGTTGATTTTACCCGCCCCAATTTCCTAACGGCGGTCGCCGAGTCGGACACGCTGGGACCTATCGAACTGTCGTTTGTGCACACCTATGGCTCGGAGCAGAGGACCTATTCACTGAAGCTTTGGCTCGACGGTGGATTCGCGATTTATGACAGTGGCCTTCACTTTGGCGCAGTGCTCGACCTTCGAGACAAGATGATTCTAGCGACAACAGAGTTGGCGTTTCGACTGATTCCTCGTATGAATGAGCTGTTTGGGCATTACCGGGCCTGGCCTCAGAAGAAGTTCGATGTTATTGAGGCCGCTATGGAGGAACTCGAGGATCGCTATAAGGGCCTGCGCGCCGCCCTCAATAGCAGGAAGCCGAAGTCGCGACCCTAGCTGGCTAAAGTAGCGTTGGGCTGATTTTCCGTTATACGTTCTACGGCGCTCCGCCACGCTCGTACGCCGCGTGGTCGTCCGTTCGCTTCACCCGACCATTAGTGCATCACCGATTGCTCCGCGCGAGCGTAGCCAGCAGTGACCTGAGCCAAGAGGAGACCCCGAACAATCTCACTTTCCTGGTCATGCCCCTCCAAGGGGTTCTGCTGTCGGATCGGGAAGAGTGGTCATAACCAAGCGCTCACTCGCTCCTCAGAGTCGAAGTGCCCAGAGGTGGCACAGCGACCTCTCACCATCCGACTCAGTAGCGCCGCCACGCTCGAAGCGGGGACTGCTGCAGGTTCGGTTGACTCGTTCGTTTAGGCCGCGAGTACGACCTGTGGGTTGATGATCGTCTCGTACTCGATGGGGGTTAACTCCCGAGACCGCGTTGGTGCCGCTTCCGGTGTAGGTCGCCTCGATCCAGGTGATGATCGCGAGTCGGAGTTCCTCCCGAGTGGCCAACCGCTTCCGGTTGAGGACGTTCTTCTGGAGGAGCGCGAAGAACGATTCCACCGCCGCGTTGTCTGCGCAGGCTCCGACGCGGCCCATCGATCCGAGCACCCCGGCATCACCCAGCGCGCGGACGACCTTCTTCGATCGGAACTGGCTGCCGCGGTCCGAGTGGACGACGGTTCCTGCCGCGGTACGGCGGTGCACCGCCATCTGCAGGGCCGCGACTGCGAGCGAGGACCGCATCCGGTCACTGATCGAGTAGCCGATTATGCGCCGCGAGTAGGCATGCTTGACCGCGCCGAGGTAGAGCTTGCCCTCACCTGTCGGGTGCTCGGTGATGTCGGACAGCCGCAGCCTGTCCAGGTCTGGCGCCGTGAATGCTCGTCGGACCCGGTCGTCGTGCTCCGGTGGCCCGGTCTTGCGATTCAGGCCGCGCTTCTTCGAGCCGCTGCTGTGAGCACAAGCGCCACACCCGCCGTTCCAAAACCCGGTGGCCGGCCGCGTGGAAGTCGTCGGCGATGAACCGATACCCGAACGTCGGGTCGTCGCGGTGCGCGTCGACCGCTGCGTTGGTCAGGTGCGCGTCGTCCCAATCGCGCTTGGACACGGGGCTGGCACGCCACCGACAGAACGCCTGCTTCGAGAAGCCCAGCAGCCAGCAGGCCACCGCGACCGGGATCCGATCTGCGGCGAGTTCGAGGACCAGCGGGTAGGTCATTTTGGGAGCGGGGGCTGACGCCAGACGACGCTTCCTGGTGTGCTTACGGCGCGGTGGCGCCGAGCGCTTCAGCGCGCTCGCGCCAGCGCCGGACGCGGTCCGGGAGGTTGAGGTGCTGCGCGAGCCCGTGAGCAAGGTGCGCCAAAGAGAGGCGAAGGTCCGGCGCGTGGACGAGATCGATCGCGTCGTCCTTGAGTCGCCATAGATACGCGCCTCCAAACTGCGCCGCCGCTGGCCCTCGCTGCCAATGGTACTCAGCGCGCTCCAGCGCTTCGCCGTGGCGTCCGAGAAGCGCCAATGCGGTGCACACGTTGATCAGCGTCATCGTTGGATTGTCCGCGGTCTTCAACCGGATGGACTCCAAGTGGTGCAGCGCCATCTCGGGTCGAAGTGGCATGAGGCAGAAGCCGAGGTTGTTGCGAGCGAGCACGTCCCCGGGCGTTTGCTTGAGGTAGAACTCGAAAAGAGCCGCGGCTTCCGTGTATCGCTGCTCGGTCAGGAAGTCGATGGCTTGGTCCTGGAGCTGGAACAGCAGCTGGATCTGATCGGGCAGGTCCGGACCACGAACCCATCGCTTCGCCATCTGAACGTGCAGTTCGGGGTCGCTCGCTCGGTCGACGGTTAGACCGTCCAGGGGGAACGGGGGTTGCCAGTCCTGCTCACGCCACTGGAACTCCAGACGAAGGGATTCGTCGGCCCACTTGGACAGATCGTCGTTGCCGAAGCGCTCCCAGAGCCATCGATACGCCTCGGTGACACCACTGGCAGCACCGCCGGAAGTTACCTGTTGCAGTAGCTCCGGTGCTGGCGGGGTGAGTGTGACGACGTCCTGGATGGGCGCCTCGAGCACCCAAGTCGGCAAGAGATGTACCGCTCGATCGATCAACGTCGACATGGCGTTGGCGTCCGTCGGCTCCGTTCCTGTCCCGCTCGAGGAAGATCCGGGAACTGGGAGCGTGTCCAGCAGGAGCGCCCGCATCCAACCGTCGATGTCGAGAGGGCTGTCCTCGATCGTCGTGTCGTCTGCGTTGATGATCAAAAGGGAGATGACCGGCACCCAAGCGAGCCCAGCCATGCCGTGCCTGATCAACGCGGCTGCGTCGACTCCATGCTCCTCGATCCCGGACATCAGCAGACGCAGCTCGATCGCGCGGCCTTTCCGGTCTTCATCTTGAAGCGGGGCGCGGCGGAGCACCTGCCCCAACCGGCTCACGAGCGCGCCGAGTGATCCGTCGCTGGTCTCGTCTGCGCTCTCCGCTGTGCCGTCCATCGCACTTCCTCTCAATCCTCGCCAACATCGTACCCAAGATCCTGCTAATCTCGGAGCATGTCGACCGAGACGTACTCTGTGAGTGATCTAGCCGGCGCCAAGCGCACCCAGTTCTTCCAAGACGCCCGCGCAGGGCGTGCCCGTGTACGGGACAAGGACGGCCAAACCTTCGTCATGCTTCGCGAACAGCGGCTCGACGTCCTAGACCAGTTCGCGCACTGGTCTACAGCCCAGCAGCGTCTTCAAGCGGTGGTCGCAGCGGGCAAGATGCCATCGGTCGCCGAGTTAGGGGAGCTTGCTTGGGTCCGCGGTTTCGATCTGGAGGACATCTCCGAGTTTGCTGAAGAGCTACACACTGCCCTCATCTCTGCTCTTGCCGACCAGGACACTAGCCTCGTCCTCGACGTTGTCGACGCATGGAGAGTCACCGCGCGGCAGCTAGAGGACCCATTGCGAAAGTCCATACTGCTCGGGGAGCTGAACGCTTCTTCCTTCGTAGAGGCAGATGTCCCTCGTGGGTGACACACCGCTGCCAGGGGCGTACGCACCGTACGTGTCGGCGCGTCGCCCCGGCGCTTCTCCGGACAAAGCCCCGCTATACCGCGTTCTCGTGCATCGTCAATACGCAGACCTATGGGCAGAGTTGGAGACCCGCGTGGGGACCTCAGGCGCGCAAGAGTTCTGGGATCACGTCGCGACGAATCCTGGGTCCATCTCCGGTACTGCGAAGACCACGATCCTCCGGGGAAAGGCCGGCAGGCCGAAGCAGCCGGGATGGTCTCGGACATACCACTTTGAGGTCTCGGGCGCAGGAAGGATTGACTACCAGTTCGACAACGCCCATCGCACTGCTCCTGACGGCGACGAACATCGTGCTGTCTTCATTCTGACGGTGAGCTACGCGAGCCACTAGACGTCGACTTCGGGAACCCGATCCGGTCAGAGTAGCTTTCGACTGCGAGGAGGGGCAGCGTGGTGGATTACAATTCGAGCACGTGGTGGCTGGCGCGGCCAAGGCTCAAACGTTTAGGTGGCATCGGTGCGAGTCTGTTCTTCACCGTCTTTCCAGCGTTCGCACTCCTCGCCGTCACGGCTCTGATCGTCACGCTCGTGGCGTGGAAGCCACCGGAACGAATGGGCGACGCGCTCATCGCGCTCGGTGCGTCTGTTGCCCGTGATGCCCTTGCAATAGACGGCATAATCATTGGCGTCCTCGCCTCGTTGCTCATCGCTCAAGTGCTAGCCAAGCGTCCACAACTGCGGTCCGCATGGCAGCTTCGACGCTTCGGATCGGTCGCGCTGTTCGCTCATGCTCTCGCCGGCGTGACACTCGCCGTCGCAACGCTCTGCCTACTCGGTGCACTCCGAGACGCCGAGCATGCCCGACAACTCTGGGTCATCCTCGTTGCGACGGGCGTTGCTATCGGCGTCGCTCAGTGGATCGATCGTTACTGGTCACGCAACCGGCGCCTGGTGCGCTCGCGTATTCGAACGACGATCACGATGAACGCCTGGGTGATCCACCGTGCGGCCCGAAGCCTGCGGAGACGGACCGGCGCGCGCACACGCCCGGCGGGGAAGCTCCTCATCCACGTCGTGTCCTTCGTTGTGCTCTCGACTTTGTGCGCGGGGGTCGCGGCTGCTGCCGTCATCTGGATCTCGGGCAATGGATTCGATGCTCTGGCCATTGTGATGTTTATGATCAAGATGCTGCAAGCCCAGGCATTTCTAATGGTGCTCTGGTTGGTTTGTGGCGGTATGCAGGCGCATGCGCTGCTCGAGCGAGGCCGACAGTTCTCGACGATCTGGTGGCTGGTCGTATCGTTCTTCACCGTGCCTTGGGTCGTCGCACTGCTTCTGCTCGTGGACTACGCGAACCCGAACGAGGTCGCGTTCGCGGCTGGCTTCATCACGCAGCTCGTCGTGCCGTACCTGCTGCTCTTGTTGAACCCCCGGCGGCGGCTCGCGCTCGTACCGCGGATCAATGCTTATCGCCTCTGGTTGAACCGCCGCTGGCGGGTCGTGCACTTGCGCGACCTGTACGCCGTCGACTGGAGGCCCTCCGAGAAGGCTCGGAAACGACGCGTTCGACAAGCGAGCCTGCGTCGGAACCGCCCACGCTCTGGGCCCGCGTCATCACAGCTAGACGGCGAGTGGGGTGCGAGCTTCCGCATGTATGCACGAGGACGGTGATGACCGCACACTTACGGTGCTGTGTGCGTCGAGATTCTGGGAGCGCAGAGGACTCAGGGGGAGAACGCGGTCGCCGTCGACTTTTGGATCCGGCAGTCTCAAATCTTCCCGCAGCAGTCCGAACTCAATCGCTCATCGATGCTGAAAGGAGCATCCGCGGATGGAATCCAATATCCTCGCTCAACTAGGCGTGTCAATAGTCGAGACTCACGCGCTGGAGCGTGATTGGCTCTTCCGAGCACAGCCGGTACTCGATTTTGGTATTGACGGGCACCTCGAGCTACAACGAGATGGCCAAGCGACAGCTCGATTGATTGCCGTGCAAGTGAAAACGGGGGCTTCCTATTTTGCCACTCCGACGTCCTTGGGGTGGCGTCATACCGTGTCTGCGCGCCACGCCAAGTATTGGTCTGATGGGTCGCTGCCAGCGGTGGTGGTGCTCGTCGACCACGAAAGACGAAGCGCGTACTGGCAGGAGGTTACCGCGTCGACCCTTCGTCGAACGGGGGCGGCGTTCGCGTTGGAAATTCCGCGGGACCAGAGGCTCGACGCCGACGGGTCGTGGGAACAGCTCTCGTCCATAGCCCGGTTCCGCAGCAGCGACAGCGGCTTCGAAGCGAACCTCTCCGTCATGCCCCCGGACGCCGCACGTCGACTTCGGAAACTTCGCCTCACGGACTCGCGTGGTGCCGAGCGTCTCGCGGAGATTCTCGCAACCGGTAGGGCGTCGGCCGGCGACACGATCGCGCAGCTTCGTACCGATCCACCTCACTGGCTGACTCCGGCAGGGTTCGCTCTCTGGCGGACGATCTGCGCGTACGCGGACGATCACGGTCAGACCGAACACGCTCGCGAACTCCTGGAATGGATTGGCTCTTCCGGAAGGAGAAAGGAACATCAGGAAGCACGCCTGCGCGCCGCCGCACTCTGGATGCTAGAAGATCCCAGCAGGACCATCGCACTGTTGGACGCTCTCCCAAGACCGACCCGTGGTGATCTGTGGGTGCGGGTGCTGCGTCGGAGAGCAGAGCTGGGACCGGTGCAAGCGCCGCGTCTCGAGGATGAGTTCGACTTCGAAGCTGAGGAAACGAAGTTCCCGTTGCCGCTGCACGTACTGCGAGCACACAACGCTTTGCGGAAGAAACGTCCGGCGGATGCCGTGCGACACCTGGACATCGCTCTATCGGGCAGCGGAGACAGCAGCAGTCTCATGCAGCTGGCCTCGCACGCGATCCGTCTGCGCTCGACGACTCGAGATGCGGAGTCAGACGACCTACAGCGTGCGCACGATTTGTGCTGGCGCGCACTGATGCAACGGCGCTCCTGGGGCGGAGATACCGTCGGATATCTCGAAGACCTAGGACAGATCCTCGGTCAGCTGGGCCGCGATGCTGACGTGCTGCAGCTCTGCGCGCCGCCGCCTGTGGGTGACGCCTCGCCGGGCGAAGCTGGTCGCCGTGAGGTGGCGAAGCTCGCGCTTGCAGCGGCAATCCCCCTACGCCGGGAAGACGCCATCACGGCTGTACTCGATGCTGCACCAAGCGCCGAGGATCGGGCTTGGTTGGTGCATGCATTCCGCCTGGGGGAGGAGCCTGCGCCAGCGAGCTTCTGGGAATCCCAACTCGCGGCTGCCGTGGAGTCAGATGACGTGGCCGGAGCAGTCGACGCGGCACACGAGCTGGCTTGGCTTGGGGCCGATCACACCGCCGCCCTGCAGACAATGGTCGACACTGGGGCCCTCGATCCGGGCTACGTCGAGACGCTTTCGGCGCAAGCGGAAGCGATTGCCGGCGCGCCAGGCGGTCAAGCTCGATTGCGCACCCTCGCCAGCCGTCGCCTCGATGCGGCAAACATGCTCGCCGTGCTGCTGAGGCGTGCTGGCAGATTCGGGGACGCCGCTGACCTCGCCGCGCAAACTCGCGATCGATTCGCGTCGTTCGCGCTCATCGAGTTGGAAGTTGATGCGCTGGAGCGCGCGGGCCGTACCGACGAAGCCGATCAGGTCGCAGCGGTCGGTTTGAGTAGCTCGACGACCAGCCCGGAACAACGCGCGGTCCTGTTCCGCGCGCGTGCGGGTGCGGCGGCGGTGGCAGATCGCTGGTCCGACGTTGTCGACCAACTCGAGGCATCACGACGGCTGCCCTCATCGTTCGGTGAGTTGGATGCGTGGAACCTCGTGATAGCGCTCCTGCGCATCTCTCGAATCGATCGTGCAGCGTCGTTGATTCGTCAGCTCAGGCTCCGCCCGACGAACGCTGACCTCGTGCGCATATGGCTCTACGCCCGCTCGGGGTCGGACTGGGACGACGAAGAGGTGCGCCTCGCAATCGACCTCGCGGATCGCTTCGATGGTGAGGAAGTGGCTGTAGCGCTGACGTTGCATCTGCTGATGCGCGATCACCCGGACGACGAAGCGTGGATGGAGGAGCACGCGGCCGGGAGCGAGCGCAGCTGGTCGGAACGACTCCAAGATCTGTTCGCACGCCACAGCTCGGACGAAGCAGGGGCACCACTGCAGCGCATTCGCGGTGACATCGATGCGCTCATTGAGATCATCCGACAGAAGGCCGAGCAGGGCGCCGAATTCAACCGTCAGCTGCAGCGCCTGCTGCGCCAAGGGATGCCCACGGGAGTGATATCGACGTTCCTGCATCGCCCGTACGCCTACACCTACGACCAGCGACCACTTGGCATGTTTCCCGCGGTGGCCGTTGACGACGACGAGCACGAACAGGAGCGCGACGCAGCGTCCGCCGCGCTCGATCAAACGGTCGTACTCGACGGTTCAGCCTTGGTCCTCGTCGGACGCCTGAAGATCGCCGAGAAGTACCTGTCTCGGTTCGTTAGGACTCTGTCCGCCGGTTCGACCGCTGAGGATCTGATCGAATCCGCACGCGAAGCGCGGCGGACAGCGAAGTCTGCCGGTATCACGAGTTGGAATCGCGTGTTGAACGCACCGACCTTCACCGATGTCTCGGACGAGGCTCAGAGCCGGTTGCTCGCCGACGCGTCCTTCTACGAAGGACTTACAGCCGACCTTGACATCGTCGCCGCGCCTCAGCTCGAGGTACTGGCGGAACTCGATCGCAGCGGGCCCTGGACTGATCCCATCGCGCTTGCCCAGGAGCGTGGGATTGCACTGTGGAGCGACGACGAAGGGCAGCGCAAACTTGCCCGCCAGCTCGGTGTTCGCACCTTTAGTACCGCCTCGCTCATCGAAGCGGTTGCTGTTCAGGCGATGCTGTCCGATCCGGAAGTCGCTGACGACACCGCGCGGACCCTTCGCCATACGCAACTGCAGCTTGTTCGCGCCGGTGTCGCCGGTCTCCCACAAACGGTCGAAGAGATCGAGCATCTCGCCGACACCGACGGATGGGGGTCCGGGATTGCGTCGCTAGCGGTAACGAATGAGTCCTGGTGGCTCAGCATGCACGAGCCGTTTCGGGTGCTGCTCGGATGGTTCCGTCACGCAGCGGCTGCCGGCTCGAACGCGATGACGGTATGGGAGTGGCACGCCTTCGAAGGCGCAGCACGAGTCCGTCTCAACGGCAGTACCACCCCATCGGACAGCATCGCGGCGGTTGCGCTGCTGGCTTGGAGCATCGATCCCGACTCTGAACGTGCGCCCTGGACTGCACTTCGCATGCGGTCCGTCGCGGACATCTGGGACCTGCCGGACCCAGTCCAGTCGTTGACGTTCGCGGCCGATCTCCTGCAGCACTTACTACCGGCATCCGACTGGAGCGCCGCCGGAGAATCGCTCACACGGGCGATCAAGCAGGGGACGCTAGGCGCGGCCTCCGAGTTCAGCAGACAATCATAGAGATTGTAGATCTCGCGGTACATGACGCACCGACGATCATCCAACGAGAAGCTGACGTTCGAGAGCGTTGGCGCCAGCAGGCTCCGAGCCTAGCGTTCTGTTGACCCGGGTTCCGGTTCCCCGTTTCTCACGGCGTTGTCACCACTCAACCACGCCGCCAGTTTCACCGCTGCTTCCGTCGAGCCACGATCGACCTGCAAAGAACGACGCCGCGCTAGAGGCGCTCCGCGAGAAAGTTGCGAAGCGCAAGTGAGCCTCTCAAACCGAATAGTCTTACTTCGAAACCTCGGCGGCGCAATCAAATATCGGGCGCACATTGCATGGTGCGTCTCGCCTCGCCGAGGCGGCGGTTGTTTTCCCTCAAACCGTCGACGCAAAACTTAGACATTGTGACGAGATCAACCGCACGCACTAATGTCAACGTCTCATCTCGGGTTGGCTCTATGCGGCAGCGGAGGCCAGAGAGTCGGCGACGACCTACTCGCAGAAGCGCTGGAACGATAGATGGACGATCAGGGGGCAGCATCGTGACACTCGTACAGCTCGAATCGCTTCAACGCGCAGTAATCTGCGAACAGACCGGACTTCTTGGCCTGTCAACGCATGACCCGGCGATTTGGTTAAGGAAGCGGCGTGGGCCATGATAGCTGAATGAGCATTAACTGGCCAGAGATCCTGATCGGCGGCGTGATATTTTTTGTGCTCGGGGCTGTCTTCGCGGTATTCATCCAACCGACTCTCGAGAGACAGAGAGACCAGCGCCGGGAGACCTCTCGACAGAGACGCATAGAAGCGGATGCACACCACGCCGCCGAGGTGGCGTTGCTGGTTCGGTCCCCTCGCTTATTTGCTGCCACTTTCCGTGAAGGCGTCGCGCGCGTGGTCTCGTCGGTGCTGTCCGGGCTTGTCACGGTGCTCGCGGTATTCATCCTGCGGGCTCTGCCAATATCACTCTTCCCTCTAGATACTTTGATATTCGGCGTCGCTTTACTCTTCATTGTCCCTGCCGCTTCTGCGACTCAGCGGCTCATCATGCTGAGCAGCGGGGTTCGACAAGAGCTACGGCGACTTGAGGACAGTGACGAGGGCGGCGGCTCGGCTGCCGGCGCGGAGGCGCCGGCATGAACTTCCGGAGGCTGAGTGAGCCGCCGAGCCTCCCGCCGGAAGTACGGCCCGACAGCTGCTTGCGACAACGGGTGGTAGGTCTAACGTCGACCAACCGCCTTCTCCGCTCGCAGTGCAGTCGCCCTCTTCCCGGCAAGCGTTGGTCGTAATTTGGTGGATGAATGACGAACCGGTGAGTAGAGCGGCCCATCGGGGTCGAACAGGGGTGAGTTCGCGCCTGCGAGGTGCGCTTGGCATAGCTATGCGGCGGCCCGGCGAAGGATCCCGTTCTCCCGCTCGAGCAGCCGGGTCGGGTTCTGCGCTTCGCGCAACTCCGCCTGCTCGGCCGCTTGCGCCGACGGCGTCGGCCGCGCTGACGCCGACGTTGCTCTGCGCGAGCCGCAGCCGGCGGGCCAGGCCGAACTCGGACCATCTGAAGTCCTCTGCAACCTGCCATACCGACGTCTCTCCTCTCCGGGCAACCGCCCTCACATCACGGCGCGACTCTGTCGGATACGCCTTCACCCCGGCGCACATCCCTCCAGCAGGAGCCAACGCACCTACCTATCAGGAGTCAACCGAACCTGCAGCAGTCCCCTCCACCGTGACTGGGACACGACCGAGGCCGTGACGCCCACCGATCGCCCGTAAGGGGCCGATGGCCGGGTCGTGATTCCGGTCCGACCGTTCGATGCTGTGGCCCGTTGCACGGGCCAGGGTGTCTGCGCTGGTCCGCTTCCCCGGAAACGAAGGCTGCTCCCGGATGTTTTGGCTCGTGACGGCCTTCGCGGTCGGTGGTCGGAGTGGACGAGCCCCCGTCAGAATGTCGGTGCCCACAGCTAGCCTCGATGCAGGCCCGGTGTCGCGCCCGACGACCGGCGGCTAGAGAGGCGATCGCATGGTCCAGTCTGAGGGGCTCCCAGCCCGCGGTGTGGTGTTCTGGCCGGTCGGCACCGGCGACAGCACGACGGTCGTGGTAGACGATCTGGTGGTGCTGCAGGTCGATCTGCACGACATGGCAAAGGCCGATGACGAGGCCACGCCTGAGGTCGCGGTGGTCGACCGGCTGGTCGAGGCGCTGCCTCTGGTGGACGGCGTGCCGTACTTGGCGACCTTCGCGCTTACGCACGCCGATTTGGACCACTGTCTGGGGTTCGCGGACCTACTGGACCGGGTCAGGATCGGTGAGCTGTGGTCCACCCCCCGGTTGTGGCGCGAGTACAACGATCCTGACGCTCCGGCGCTGTGTGCCGACGCAGTGGCGTTCCGGGAGGAGTCCGAGCGGCGCATCGCTGCAACGATGGAGGCGGTGAACGCCGCAGGGGCCCCGACCAGTGGGGATCGTATCCGGATCATCGGATACGACGACGACCACGGCTCCCACGCTTACGACGAGCTGCCGGATGAGTACCTGGCGTGGCCGGGACGGCCACTGACGGTGCTGGACGGGTACGAGCGGGCGGGGGTATTCGAGGCGTTCATCCACGCTCCGTTCAAGGACGACGCCGCATCGGCGCGAAACGAGACGTCGCTGTCGATGCAGGTCACCCTGACTGACGAGACCGGTGTCGACGGCAAGGTGCTGCTGTTCGGTGACCTGGCCCACGACACAATCATGAAGATCTTCGACTACAGCGAGTACTACGACCGTGAGCAGTACCTTGCATGGGACCTGCTGCTTGCCCCGCACCACTGCTCCAAGCGCGTGATGTATCAGAAGGACAGTGACGGCAACGAACAGCTCCAACTGGACGTCCTCAACGCGTTCGAGCGCAACGCCCGCCCGAACGGGATCATCGTGTCCAGCAGCGGGGTGTTCCCCGACGTTGACGTCGATGGGCACAACCCGCCTCACCGGATGGCGGCAGACAGGTACGCGGAGATCGCGGACGAGATCATCTGCACCATGTCCTGGGTCGATGAAACAGCACCGTCCCCGGTCGTGTTCGGCGTTGACGCGACCGGCGCGCGCGTCATCCGTGGCGACCTCGTGCACAGCGCCGCGATCGAAGCTGAGAGTGAACTGGCTGCCGCAGCGACGGGTCGCCGATTCGCCGCCATCACGGCAGCCGCCGTCGCCGTCGGTAACGCGATCCCCGTCGCTGCTGTTGCGGCACCGTCGGGAGCGGGTTCGGAGCGTGTCGATGCCGCGGTGGCGGCCGACCGGGGCGGAAGCAGTGCTCCAGAGACGCCGGTCGGGTTCGGTCGTTGAGCAACCTGGCCCACCGTCAACTGTCCGACCTCGCCGACGTCAGCGGCGGCGCAATCCAGCTCCTGGGAGTGGAGCAGGACGAAAAGGGCCAGACCACGTTCACCGTTTCCCTTGACACCTCGGGGATCATCACGAGCGGGCCAGGCATCCGAGTGCGCGCACGGGAACGATTCGAGATCCTCGTCGGGCCCTCCTTCCCGTTGGCGCACCCGGACGTCTACGTAATGCACCGCCGATGGGCGGGGACGCCCCACGTGCAATGGGGACGAGTGCTGTGCCTGTACGCGGCTCCCTCGGTGGAGTGGAACCCGGCGGACGGGATGCGCGGCCTGATCGGTCGGCTCAACCTCTGGTTGCAACGTGCTGCGGTTGGAGAACTTGACCCGGCCGGTCAACCGCTGCACCCGCCGGTCGCGTACAGCTCCTACAAGAACGGCTGGGTCGTGGTCCGACCAGACGTGGGCGAGCTGGCCCCCTGGATAGATACCGAACCCAACTCAGCGCCGGTACGCCTGCTGTATGCCTGGTGTGCTCACCGAGGCGAACGGATCGACGTGTTGGAGTGGCTGACCAGACAGCAGGTCTACCAGCGGCTGGTGGCTGACGAACTGCCGGCTCGCGACGAGGCCGGCACGGCGCTGTTCGCCGCCCCGCTCATACTCGTCAGCGACACCCTCGATATGGAGTACCCCAGCACTGCCGACGCTCTTGCAGGCTCGCTCGAGACCTACGGGTACAGCCGCGACGAACTGCTGCGGGCCTTCGTGACCGCTCGCACCATCAACAAGGCAGTCGGTGTCGCGCTCGAAGGGGACGGCGCCGTCCCCGCGATGATGCTGCTTGGCACGCCTGCGCGCCGCCTCGACCCTGGACAAGCGCTGGCTCACATCACGGCATGGCATCTGGATGACCTAGGGGCGCAGATTACCGATCTACTGAAGAACGTCAGCCCCGAACACGTCGAACTCACCAAGCGCGTGCGCGAACTCGCGGAGAGCTGGTTGGGCTTCGCCAAGATTCAGTGGATGGTCATCCACGAAGCACGCCCGGAGGTAACCCGACGCCGCGACAGCGGATCATTCGTCCGGTGGCTCACAGGCCGCAAGATTCTGATCCTGGGCTGTGGCGCTCTCGGCGCACCGATCGCGGAACATTGCGTCCGCGCTGGAGTCGCACAGCTACACGTGGTCGACAAGGGCACCGTCACGCCCGGAATTCTGGTCCGGCAACCCTACGAGGACGCCGACATCGGCTACAACAAAGCCGAACGACTCGCGCAGCGGCTCTCTCGCATCCGAGGAGACCTCACCGTCACCAGCGCCCGAGGTGACATCGTGACCGGCACGTTCGCTGATCCGGCACCGCTGCTGGAGTACGACCTCATCATCGACGCGACGGCAGACACCGGAGTGCGGGTCGGGATTGAACGCCTACGCGCCGCCGCGCGTGAGAACTGGCCACCGATCATCAGTGCGCTGTTCGGTCACACCGCGCAGCGAGGCATCGCCACGGTCTCGATGACCGGGGCCACCGGCAGCGGCCACGACATCTTGCGTCGCCTTGCGATCGACACTGTCACCAACCCGCCCCTCGGGTGGAGAACGATCACAGAAGACCTGTTCCCGAACCCGCCGCGCACAAACCGGTTCTTTCCCGAACCAGGCTGCTCAGCCCCCACCTTCACCGGCGCCGCAGCCGAGGTCACGGCACTGGCATCCACCCTGTTCTCCAACGCCCTGGCCACCTTGGTCGACGCGGAGGCGGCGCCAATGTCCGCGATCGGCTGTGACCTGGCGCCGACAGCATCAGCTGCTCGACCCCTGCTGTTGACCTGGACGAACGATCACACCCTCACCGACCACACCGGTGAGTACGAGGTGCGCATCAGCGGACGGGCTCTGGCCGAGATGCGCACCGAAACACGCCGAGGACAACGGGTGCGCGGGGCACGCGTCGAGACCGGAGGGATGCTCCTGGGCAGCCTCGACGAGGCCACCCAGACCATCTACATCGACGGCGCGAGCGGCCCCTCGCCCGACAGCCACCTGTCGGCGGCGTACTTCGATCACGGCGTCGAAGGCACCCAGGAGATCGTCACAAGCATCCGCACAGCCACCATCGACCGGGTCGGATTCGTTGGCATGTGGCACACCCACCCGCACGGGATCGCCTCACCAAGCAGCACCGACGAGGCCGGTATGGCCGACATCGTCGCGCCAGACGGCACGGGGCGCAGAGCCGTCATGCTCATCCTCGGCGGACACGGAACTTCCTGGCAATCATGGCTGGAGACAGGCACCCCGCCCGATCTTTACGTGCGTGTGGTCAACCGCACGACCCAGTCCCGACCGGAGGATCCAGTCGCGCTCCACCTCATCTCGGCCAGCGCATGGTTCCCGGGCGGCTACGCCTACCCGAATCGCCGAGCCTCCGAGGACGATCACGAGCGCTCGGATGAGCACCAATGACCGCAAGAATCGGCCTCGCCCTGTCCGGCGGCGGGTTCCGCGCCACAGCCTTCGGCCTCGGGGCGCTGCGAGCCCTCCATGACCGCGACGTCCTGGACAAGGTCAGCGTCGTCTCCGGAATCAGCGGCGGCAGCCTCCTGACCGCCTTGTGGGCCTACGGGCCCCGACGGTTCCAGGAGTTCGACGACACCGTCACCGCCCTGCTCCGGGGCGGCCTGCAGAACGAACTCGTGCGCCGCGCGTTGGCCCCACGCGCCGCCTTGCGCTCAACATTCAGCGCGATGCGAGCCCTCAGCACACGGCATGGGCGCTCCTACTCCCGCACCGACGCGCTGGTCGAGGCACTGGCGGCGCGCCCCTTCGGTGCCATGTCGATGGCCGAGGTCACGCACGCCGGCCTGGACACAATCATTTCCGCCACTGACATGAGCACCGGCAACGCCGTCCGGTTCGGTAGTGCCCTCAGCGCGTCCTCACCCTACGGACGCATCGTCGATGAAGTGCGCGTCGCGGAGGCCGTCGCCGCCTCAGCAGCGTTCCCCGTCCTGCTCCCCGCCCTCCGCCGGCACTACGCGTTCGAACGGACCGACGGCGCCCGCCACAACGCCACGCTCGTCATGACTGACGGCGGTGTCTACGACAACCTGGGCCTTGCGCCACTACTGCCCGGCAGATCCCCCCAGCACAGCCCTCACGTTTACGAACTCGACTACATCATCGCCGTCGACGCTGGTCGAGGACGCGGAGCACGAACGGCGTCGCGCTTTTTGAGCGGGCGAATCGCGCAAAGCTTTGACATCACGCACACCAAGACCCAAGATGCGGCCCGCAACCGCATCCATCTCATTGGCGAGCGAGCCGAGATCACAGGATTCATCCACGTCTACCTCGGCATGCAGGATCAGCGGCTCCCGACCCCCGTGGCCGACCTCGTCCCGCGCAGCGCCGTGCAGGCCTATCCCACCAACTTCGCGGCCATGACCCAAGCAGACCTCCAAGCGCTCGCACTTAGGGGTGAACAGCTCACGCGCACACTCATCACCGCGTACACGCCGGACCTCGGCTGGTAGGTCGTCCCCCAGACCCCGCGAACACACCCAAGCCGAGATCGCCGAGTTGTCAGCGTCTCCCGCACCACCATCTACCGCGAATCCAACGAGGATCAGCGCTCACGCCTACCGTGTCACCGTCGGGTGGTGCGTTGACCGGTTGGGACCGCCGTCGTCTTTGTGCACCGCGAGGAAGGTATCGCCAGCGCGAATGACGCGGATGCGCCTCTCTGCGGTCCGGTCGACGAGGATTCGCATGAGGTCCTCGGCGGCGGTCCGCGACAGGTTGCTCGCAACGTTGACGGCGCCTCGGCTGGTGCGCACCACTCGAGGCTTCGTTGACGAGTTTAGGTTTTCGCGCCGTTGCGAGATGGCACCGTCGATTTCTACCCGCTCCACACCTTCGGCATCGGCAACCAGCGCGACGAGATGCCGAACAGTTCGAGCGGCGGTCATCAGCGGGGAAGTGCCCTCCTCCGACTCAACGGAGTAGATGGCGAACTTCCCGCGCACACGCCTGAGACGAAGCTGCAGCAACTGAGTTCGATTCGAGTCATTCGCTGAGTCCACCCAGCGGTCCGTGAACGCAGCCAGGATCTCGTCGTCAAGACGCCGGACACCGGTAGTGGCCTCGGGGTAATCCATCAGCTGCGCGACGTAACCAGGTTCAACCTCAGCCAAAGCGCGTTCCAATTTGCCGACTGCAGTGACGTCGACGGTCGCGAGTTGCTCAACCAACGATTCCATACTCCGCTTGTCCCCACGCTCGGCGATGGGGTGCCGGGCCGCGAGAAGGGCGCCGAGAGTCTCGACGCTCAGCGGTGCGTCGTTCACCTCCTCCGGCTCAACGTCAGCCTCGACCGCCTCCGCAGGAAGAGCCGTGTCTGCAGTCTCCGTGATGAGCGTCTGCTCGATGCGCGCGAACAGATCGTCCATGACTCTCCGCATGCCGCCGGCTTCGACGAACCACTGGTTGATCTGATCCTTCCGGTCCTGAGGTAGGTCCTGGTAGGCGCCGGGCTTGTACCGCACGTCATGCTCGTACTCCGCCCAGGCGTGCGCAGCGACGCTGCGGAACTGAATCTCGAGCCCTGGATACGTTCGGAGGTACTGGGCGAGGCCCGGGTACCGGGCACGAGCGTCGTCGTCGAGCACATCAGTGATCACGAGATGCTCGCTGTCGTAACCGTTGAACTTCCGCTTGCCCGGATTCTGGTGCTCATGCACAACGGTGCGGGCTTTGACGAGTTCGACCAAGTCGTTTCGGGCACTCGTCGTGAACAGAATGACCCGTGCTGCGACGCTGTCGAAGATCTGAGTCGCGGGGTCCGCGTAGTTCGCGCTCTTCGCGCCATACGAGGCGAGCGTCTTCGCCCGGGCACTGATCGCGTGAACGGTAACGCTGGCGGCAAGCGCGATCTCCGCCAAGTACATGTCGATTTCGCGAGCCGCTTGGCTGAGCACCTGTTGATCTTGAGCGAACTGCCACAGGTAGCTCGGCACTTTCTGCGTCTCGTCGGTCACGTTTCCCCCTGGTCGGCTCGAGGCAGCCCGGATGACCCACGCCATGCCTAGTGTGATGAGCCTGACGCGCACAGCGCTTCCCCCCGTTGTGGGCAGCCCGGCGCTTCGTGCAGCGTTCGTCCCGAGCGGCGCCGAAGGGCAAGTCAGCACACCGCTCACCGCAGGGAGCTGCCGACGCTTGGAAGGAGTGGCTCACGTAGGCCGCAAGGACGCCAATCGCTGACGGGGGAGGAAGGCGCGTGGCGTGCAAGCGCGAATGCCCCTACCCGTGCACGCACTCGCTGGTCTGCTCGGTGTCGATGGACGGGCCGTCGGTTCCTATCGTGCGTCCACGGCCTGGGACGAGGGCGAACGGTGCGCGCAGTTCGGAGGGGCGTCGCGCGCGGAGTGCTGCTGTCCGGCTCGTCAGCAGCGTCTCCGTTCCTACCCCGCGGCCAGCATGGGTCCGCGCGTCGCGCACCGTTTGCTGACATGCTGCGACAGCCGTGGTACCCCGGCGGTGCCCGTCACTGACGAGTTTCTCTATAATCTCTATAATCCGGGCTCAAACCCGAAGAGAGCGACCTCTGCGCCCTACGGCGCAGTTACGACGTTCCGCGGGGCCGGATGGCTCATGGAAGCTATCGCTTCTCCTCAGAGTCATTCAAGCCCGCTTCGCGGGTGCCCTCGATGGCATCAAGTTTCCACTCGAGATCCGCCCACACCACCACCGCTTCGTGGAGCGTTTCCGCAAGCTGCTCGCAGTCGTCGAGGAGCCGGAGCAGCTCGACATCGAGGTCGCGGCCAATACGGACCCAGCAGGTTCCGACCGCGGCCCGGACCGTGAGGTCGAACCATTGACCTCGTTGGCGACCGTCGGTGTGCACGTACTCGTCAAGATGTTGGATGACATCACGCGCCGGCTTTAGGTGCGGTGAACCAGCGTGTAGAAGCTCCAGTTGTTCGTGGATGGCCCTCTGCATCAGGTCGGGTAGGCGCGGAAGCGACGCTACCGCTCGCGCAGCCCGAACGATGTCGCGTGCTGCGCTGACGGCGAGAAGCGCCTCAGCCTGGAAGGCGCCAGAGGATGTCGCGTCTGCCTGCAGATCGGCCACCAGTCGCTTCAGCGCGCGAGCGTAGCCCGCGGCGACCTGCGCCAAGAGGAGACCTCGAACGATTTCATTTTCCCGGTCATGCCCCTGCAAGGGGATCTGTCCAGGATTGGGAAGGGTGGTCACAACAAAGCGCTCGCTCTCTCTTCAGAATCGAGGTGCCAAGGGTGGGCCGATGACCGCTCACCTTCTAACTCAGACGCGCCGCCACGCTCGAAGCGCGTCGGATAGCTTCGTCAGCAGCTCTACGACGTCTGCTTCGACTTCTCGGTATCTCGCTACACCGGAGGTCGTAGCTTCCACAAGGCCGTACGCAGGTTTGCTCGCAGCGAGTCCAGTCAGCGCCTTCGGGACGCCGTAGTGCATGGATCGGTTGCGCAGGGAACGCATCTGGAGGACTCGGGCGGCCTGTTCTGATTGCAGGACTGCTTTCACTTGCTGTTGGGCAGTTGAGCCGGCGTCGTCGCCGAAGCGTTCGAAGAGCTGAGTGAACGCACTTAGGGCGTGCGTGGTCACGACGAACCGGACGCGGAAGAGGCTTGACCGATGCGTGGTGGCAGTAGGGGCGAATACCCACAGTGCCGCGTTCACCGAGCACTCCACCATCAGCAGAAGGTCCTTCACGGACAGGGTGCCAAAGTCTCCATAGGACGTCGCGTCGAACAGGACGGCTGTCGTGTCGACGAGGCGAGGCACAGCAACCGCTGGCAGAGCGATCTGACGAATGACAGGATCTCCCATACCGAAGGCGCGTTGAAGCTCCACGGTGCGCTGCCCCATCGTCTGCCCCAGGATGAACGACCGTGAGTCCTCGTCAGCGGCCCACCGGTCGTTGAGGCTTCCCGCCGTTTGATAGGACGCCAACCGGGTGGACGCGAGCGCACGTGCGTCGCTTTCCAGCAACGCGAAGTCGTTCAGCGAAGAGAACGCCGCGGTGTGCTCGGCGGCGATCGATGCGAACTGGTCCAGCACGGAGTCCACAGACTTCTTGTCGTCATCGAGGAGCTTCACCGTGTGTCGAGCTGTGGCGATGTCCACATCCCATCCCACCGTGACGAGGTCGACGGCCTCAGGGGCAACGCGCTTCAGCTGGTTCAGTCCCTCGTGGAGGACACGCGCAACCTGCGGGAGGACCGACAGCCCGACCGTCGGTTCCCAGTCCGTGCCGACCGCCGATGTCACCAACGAGGTCCACCACGACACATCATCGCGGAGCATCACCGCGTCCAACTCACGCCGCTGCTCAGCGGTCTCCACCACGGCCTTCCGCTTGGCCTTCGCTGACTTTCCACTCATAGTAACCATCCTGTCGTTTGCAGCGGCAGCGGACAGCTCTTACACCCAATCAACACGCATCGGTGTACCGTTTCGAGCGCGCAAAATCTCCAATGACGCGCTCCGCTTCCCTGACTCGTGCGCTCGTGCCGGTCGCAGAAGTTAGTACGCCCCTGACACGGAGTTCACCAAGGTCTTGAACTGCGGCAGCGTCGCATCCGTATCGATATACCGACTCACCATGCCACTGCCGCCGGGGCGGACAGCGCGCGCTCCGTCCGCAAGTAGCTTCGACTCCAGCAGTCCGCCAACCGCCCAGCCGGACAGGAGGCGGTTGGTGATCCACTGCCGGGTCGCTGCCTCGTCGAGTCGTGACCAAGCGCGCAGCAGCCCCCAGAAGTCGTCGACGGTGGTGTTTGCCGACGCCGGGACGTGCCCTGCCGCATACCTGCTGGCACGCTTCGCAATGGCGTTGACCACACCTTCAGTGGCGGTATGGAGGTTGCCAATATGAACGCCAAGCTGGTCCGTCACCTCGCGATCGACGCCTCGACGGAGCAACTTCGGCTCTGCGGGGTCGAGGTGAGGCCCGAGCGCCACCTTGGGATCACGGGGCGGGCATCGACGAGAGCTGCACCCGGACCAGCCTGATCATATGATGCGCTAGATCATCGTTGACTTCCCAAAAATCCCGTGTTAGCGTCGAATAACAACTAGGGGGAAAGGAGGGAAAACAATGAACCTCGACATGCAGGACGACGTCCAGACCGACGGCCTCACGGCTGACACCTTCATCTGATTCAAAAGAGGGAGCGGCAGCAGTGCCGCTCCCTCTTCTTCTTTGTTGGCGCGCTTAAGTCGGCAGATTTAGGCGGCCATGTTGGGTTCTCCGGGGGAGTGGCGCAAGTGGTGTATCAATTCAAGCAAAATGTTGCTATACGAATCCCGGGCAATGGGCGGGTGGTCATTGGTGGCGGGCGCTTTGCGAAAAGTATCGTAGACAACGAAGCCAATAGGGCGCTCTTGCGCGGTGTCAGCCGCGGCCAGTCCATATCAGAGATCGTCAGTCAAGTTGAGGCAGCGGGGCTAACTCTGGCCGAAGCCGACGTCGAAATGGCCCTAGAGCAGCTCGTGTCTGCAAATCTAGTTGAGGAGAAGGCTGCCGAACCCGCGAAGGCTGACCATCGGCTTAGTCGACAGGAACTGTTTTTTTCTCTCTATAGCACGGACCGTGAATTCCCAGCGGAAAGCTCGAGACTGCTGGCCGAAGCTCGCGTGCTTATTCTCGGATGCGGCGGCGTTGGGTCCATGACCGCGCTCAACCTTGCCGCTATAGGGGTCGGTCACATCCGCATCGTTGACTTCGACACGATCGATGTGACCAATCTCAATCGCTCGTTCATCTTTCAAGCGGCCGATATCGGGAGACCGAAGGTTGAGGTCCTGCAGGAGCGACTGCCGATCCAGTTCCCTGACACTCAATTTGAGTTCTATTCGGCAAAGATCGGTGACACCGAAGACCTGGTTCCGTTCCTGGACGGGGTTACCCTCGCCGTCCTTGCAGCGGACTCACCCTACCTGAAAATAAACCGTTGGTTCAACGGTGCCTGTCTGTCAGCAGACGTTCCCTACACCCTTGCCGGCTGCAGCGAAAGCTATGGTTCGGTAGGCCCGCTCACCGTACCCGGCGAGACGTCGTGCTTTGAGTGTCAGGGATTCGACCTCACGGATATCGGCGAGGGACCCGAATTCTCAGTCGAAACTAACGCGAAGCGAAAAGCTCCATCGTTCGCGCCACTCATCTCTACCGTAGCCAGTTTGAATGTTTTGGAGATCGTGAAGTACCTTACTCGGTATGAAAGCCCTCAAATCTTGAACACTCAGCTACGCTTCGAGTTCGACACTATGGAGTTGGTCAAGGTCGATCGCTCACCAACTAGTACGTGCGATTGTGGTGCGCGGTTCGAGACCGGTATTGTAGTGGCATGATCGAGCATTACTCGAACCCGACCGTCGCAAAATACTTCGAGGCTGTCGAAGACTATGACGCCGATTTCGCTTTTTACGATCGTCTAGTGGCAGAAGGACATCGTCGGTTCCTGGACGTAGGTTCAGGGACAGGTCGGATCGCTCGTCGAATCGCCCAGCGGGGAGCCCTAGTCACGGGAATCGAGCTTTCGGAAGCCATGATTGCTCGCGCGGTCGACCACCCGGGTCACGCGGAAGTAGCTGGCTCAATCAGTTACGTCCATGCTGACGCAAGGGATTTTTCTCTTCCGGAATCAGACTACGACGTGGCATTTCTCGCCGAGTACACTCTGAATGCCATTCTTGACACCCGAGATCACGTTCGCTGCGTCAATGAGATCTACAAGCATCTGCGCGTTGGTGGTGAACTGGTCCTGCATCTATTCTCACCGAATCCCAGCTACTTCGCCGCCCTACCAGTTGGAGGAGTCGGCGGAGCCACATGGGAATTTGTTGGCAACATACCTGTTGAAGACGGCGTGACGCTTGGGATCTCCAAAGCCAATACCTACTCTCGGGTAACGCAGACGATTCATTCAGACGTCATTTATGAGGAGATACTCCCAGACGGCTCAAGCCGTAAGACTGCCTCGCAGGTCGACACGCACGCCTTCACACGCTCTGAAATTCAGCTCCTTCTCCAGCTCACTGGCTTCGACGACGTTCGGTTCTTTGGCGACTTCGACGATGGGCCTTTGACCGACGCGAGCTGGGAGATGATTGTCCGCGCAACTAAGCGTTCTGTCAGGAGCCGAGACGTCGAACTTCGGGCCTCTTGACCAGGGAATGGCACTTCATCACTGCCGGTTCGGGGGACGCTCGAACCGCTTACGAACGTTGGTGCGACGGTGATTTGCGGGTGACGCTACCGGTTCGCGGTGTACAACATACCTATGTCGGCCTGTTATGTTCACCCGGCGCATGGCGATTCCTCATATCTATTGGCATCGTGCAGAATGGAACATTCTATCTAGTATTGAATCTCAAAAACGTGGTTCCTCTCGCTGGTCGGACGTACGAGCCAGATGGACCGCTTCACGGAACGAGCACTGAGAGGCTCAAGCGCCGCATCCTCATCCACAACCCTGGCTTGAGCGGAACACTCGACCTCATGGAGACCCTGAATGTCCCGACCGACGTCGTACATGGATCACCCAAGCGGGAATGAAGCCAATTTTCCTTGGAGCGCTTGGAACGGGGCGTGGCTGCGAGGTGGCAGCGAGGTAGGCATAATCTCCGACGAATCGGGAGCTCCGGCTCTCGTCACCTTCAACGCCGAAGGGCACCTGCCGCCGCGGACCGTGCCGCTCGGCGAGTGGCACTTGGTGACCTTTGCGCCGGTTGGGGATTCGATCGTATTGATGGTTGACCGGGGCGGCAACGAGGGCATCCAGCTTTTGAAGTACGACGAAGATCTTCCGCAGCTTCTCACTCCTGACGCCGGCGAGACTAATCTGTTTTACGGTGCCGCTTTCGATGACGGCCGGATAGCATATTCGTCGAATCGGTTAAGTCCAAGCAGCATGGAGATTGTTGTTCAGGGGCTATGCGATAACGATCCGCACGTATTTGCGATCGGCGAGGGATTCTTCACAGTGCGCGACGCGTGTTCGGCAACGAACGTGCTCCTCGTATCCGAACGCTTGTCTAACGTTCACAACCGCTTGCACCTCCTAGATGTCTCGACGGAAAGCTTCGGTGTGGTCACCACCGAGGAAGCACACTATGCGGGCGCGGTGTTCGCGGGCAACGGCGCGCGAATCATCTGCCGCACCGATCTGCGGTCAGAGTACATGCGACTAGCAGTTTACGACATCGAACTCTGCTCATGGAGCTTCTTGACGGAGGACAGCTTCGACGTTGATTGCTTCGACGTCGGTTCCTGCGCGGGCGGCGAGGAGTTGACGTACTCCGCGAACATTCTTGGCGAGTCAGTACTCCACCAGGTTCGGCTCGACAATCCAGCCGAGAACCTTCCCCTTCCTGCGTATCCAAAGGGAGTAATTTCAAGCATCCATTCCGACCCGCAATCTCGTCGTCTACTCGTCTCCGTGAGCGGTCCGAATACCTCGCCATCCATCTGGAGGTTAGGCCGCTCAGGCGAGGTCGATCGACTATCTGGGGCAGAAAGTGCGGGCGAACTGGGATCAATCGACTGCTCGCAGTTCACACTAACGTCGTTTGACGGGCTCCCAATTTCCGCACTGCTTTACAGTACATCGGTGAGGTCACGCTCTGCCGTGATCCTTGTCCATGGTGGCCCGGAAGACCAAGCACGTCCTCACTTCGACCCCATGATTAGGTCACTTGTGTTCGCTGGGTTCGACGTCATTTGTCCCAACGTCCGTGGCTCGACCGGATATGGGCGTTCGTTCACGTCACTAGATGACGGCGGACAACGGTGGGGTGCGTTTCGCGATGTTCGCGCTATAGCCGACGTGGCCCGCTTGCAATTCGGATACGCCCGCCTTGCCGTAGCAGGAGGGTCGTACGGCGGCTACGTCGCTGTGTCCATGATGATGTTCTACCCAGGGGTTTTTGACGCCGCAGTGAGCATCGTCGGGATGACCAATCTGGTCACGTTCCTTGAGGGCACCGCTCCGCAGCGGAGAGCGATTCGAGAAGCTGAATATGGCAGTCTTGAGCGGGACAAGGAGTCTTTGTCTGCTTTGAGTCCAATACATGAAGCGAAGCGCTTAGCGGCGCCGCTGCTTCTAATTCACGGGAGGAACGATTCGAGGGTCCCTGTCCACGAAGCAATGCAATTGATAGAAGCCGTCGATACTGCGACGCTTGTGGACATGGTAATTTATGAAGATGAAGGCCACGGCCTCAGCCACAGGAGCAATCAGATCGATGCTTATGGGCGAATGTGCGCGTTCTTCACGCAAACGCTCAACCGGTACTGACCGTCGAGTGCCCACTTCGTGGTGTGGCTTCAAAAGGATTTTATCCTTAAGCCTTCCTACGGGATGCCTGTCAGGTCCGTGCTAGTTTTGTAGCCCCCGGACGCTCTTGGAGAGCAGAGCCGCTGCAGTTGCCGCAACAATTAGAGCGGCGCATCCGAAAAGCGTTACATCTAGGCCAATTTGTTCAGCGAGAGGGCCAACGGCAATCTCTCCGACGGGAATTGCAATGAAAGATCCAACCATGTCATAGGAGTAGACACGCGACAGGGCGCGTTCGGGGATGTGAGTCTGTAAAGATTGATCCCACGCGATTGTGAACAGTTCGAGCGAAACTCCCCCGATCGCGAAGGTGATAATTAAGGAGATAAGCGTCGGGGATATTGCCAGAGTAGTAACCGGGATCGCTGTCAGCGCGATAAGGCCTACTCCGAAAGCTAGGCTCCGCCGCGGCTTCCAGCGGAGAGCTAATATCGCGCCGAAGGCCAGGCCGAAAGTCTGCGCAGCCACGACGACGCCCCAACCGGCACGCCCGAACGTGTTATCCGAGATGACGGGACCGAGCACAGTTGTGGCACCGACGAAGGCCGCGTTCAAGACGCTGAACTGGAGAACTACTACCCAAACCCATCTGCGGCTAGAGAACTCCTGCCATCCATTTCTCAGGTCGTCTAGCGGAGAAGCTGGGTTGGTAAGTTCAGCATCAGACTCATGAGGTTCCGGCAACGGAAGGCGGATCATTGCGAAGAACGCTGCGGCTAGTGCGAATCCCGCAGCGTCAATCGCAATACCCCACCCTGGGCCTACCAGGCTAACGATACCGGCACCGCCGGCTGCTCCCACGATCCCGCCTGTGTTAAGGCCAAGTCGGAGGATGGCGTTCGCTGGTCGAAGCAAGCCGGTAGGAACAGTTTGGGGGATAAGAGCAGCCGATGCTGGCATGCCTATCGCAGCGACTGCGCCGTTGATGATGCTGAGGAGGATGAGCGTCCAAACGGTCGCTGTTCCAGTGAGGACGAGGGCGGCAATCGATGCTTGCGTCAAGGCCGCCGCGATCGAACTTCCGACGAGCACAACGGTCCGGGGTAGGCGATCCGCGATCACCCCGCCAACAATGAGTACCGCAACGTTCGATATAGAACGGGCTGCAACGACCAGGCCAAGGTCGGTCGCTGAGCCGGTGAGATCAAGAACCGCAAAAGCAAGAGCGACCGGGGCGATTGCATTTCCCAGGATGTTCGTGGTCCGTGCAGCCATTAGCCACCGGAACGCGGGGTACCGCAGCGGGTTCGGACGGGATTGGTTAGGAGGCTCGAATCCGGGGGAGCTTGCTGGTGAGGGGGATGTCATGAGAGTTCAGAGACCATAGCGAGGGTCAACAGCGACAGGAGCCTGTGGCAGGGGGCAAAGCTTTGTAGACTACTGCGCGTCAGGGGTGTGTGCGGGCTTTCAGATGTGTCGACCGTTCGCATATGCAGAGTCTATTGCTGTCGCGCGCCGCGCCGCGGCGCGCTGCGCAGCGGTGCCCTCCGCGCGTCGTTGTGGAGATCACGTTCGAGCCTGAAGACCGGACCGCAATCGAGATCCTCACCGAGCGGCCTCCGTGCTTCGTGTGCTCTCTTGTGATCGGGCTCACATCTCCGTCAACTGGGGGCGTTGATCTGGTCCACCGCGTTGTCGTCGAGTAGAACGCGGGGAACGATATTCCATCCGCTCTCTCCGCGAGGCGAGCCGCCGCACACCGGTCTCTTCGGCGTGGGTGGCGTGATTCGCGTGCATCATGCGAGAGGTCGACGTCCCGTCGAGCCGTTGAGACCGGGACGTCTCAGGACGTCGGCCGGTTCGCCCCCAACGCTTTCACGGCACACTCGACCCGGCACCGCCGAGTTCGAGACAAATCACCATCTGCCTTTGCTCGCAGCATGGCCATTCGACGATCGCGGGCTGCTTGGCCGCTCGTCGCTTCTAACGGCCCTGCTGTGCCAGAAGTGGAAGCAACGCTGTGCTACGGATTCGCAAGCAGAGCGGGAATGTCCCGCAGACACAGCGATCGAAGCCACTCGTTAACTACCCCACTCCACGAAACCCCGGTCCGATCGGACCGGGGTTTCGTCGTCCCTGCGCCCGACTGGATCAGCCGCGCTTCCTGGCGTTCACATTTGGCGAGTGTTCAATTAAACTGAACACGGCGGGCTATTGAACGGTGGTGTCCATGGACGAGGTCCTCGCAAGCATCGGAGAACGTCTCGGCGAGTACGGGTTGGGGCTGACCGCGCGCGGCGGTCCCGACGGTGCGGATCTGAGCGTGTGGGACGCCGAGTTGATCCGACTCGACGGACAGTGGCGGAAACCGATGACCGCCGCGTTCCTGCCTGCGATGACCTTGGGGTCGTACGACCGGGTGTCCTGGCCGTCGGACCGTCCTCGAGATCGGCTGATCCTCGGCCACCGCATGACTCCGCGGAGTGCGGCGCAGTTCCGTGCCCTGGGGGTCAGCTACGTCGACAGCGCAGGGAATGCCTTCGTCCAGGATCCGACGCTGCTGATCGACGTCCGGGGGAAGGTGCCGGTCGCGTCGGGCCGCGGAGAACCCGAGGCGGTGGGCCTCGTCAACTTGTTCAGCACGAAGCGGGCGCAGGTGCTGTTCGCGCTCCTGAGCTGGCCGGCCCTGACGGAGATGTCGACGCGCACGGTGGCGAGGTGCGCGGGAGTGTCCGTCGGGCTCGTCAGCGAGGTGCTCGAGCAGCTCAAGGCGACCGATCGGGCACCCTCCGACCTCGTTCCCGGTGGACGCTCACGAGACGCACTGATCGACCAGTGGACGGCGGCGTTCCCCACGGGGTTGGGCGCCGATCGGCGAACACGACGATTCGAGAGCGGAGACCTCGACGTCCGGCCGGTCCCCGGCGTCGAGATGATGGTGAGCGGTGAGGCGGCGACCTCGTGGGTGCGTCACCAGACGGTTTCCCTGTGGGTCCGCCCTTGGCAGCCCGCGATCGCGTTCGCCAACAGGTGGCGAACCGGAGGGGGATCGAACGTCGCCGTCCGTGACATGTTCTGGCTCGCGCCCGTGCCGAGACCCGGCGGGATCCGAGCGGCACCGCCGCTGCTCGTCTACGCCGAGCTGATGGCTGCGGGCGATGGTCGCGCGCGTGAAGCCGCGGGGCGCTTGCGTCAGGAGACGGACCTCGTCGATGCATGAGGCCGATCGGCTGGTGGTGGTCGACCACGTCGTCAGTGACCTCGTCGATCGCCGCGGCGTCGATCCGGACCGGTTGATGATCGTCGGTTCGGAAGCACGAGACCATCTGCACCACACCGTCTTCAGTCGGAAGGATCCACTCCGGGGGACGCAAGACGTCGACGTCGCCATCGCCACGGACGACTGGGTGACGTACGAGACGGTCGTCGACGAGTACCCGGCGACCGGAGCCAACGGCGTGCGGTTCGTCGTCGCGAACGTCGAGGTGGACTTCATGCCGTTCGGCGGCGTCGAGGACCCGGACGGTGTCGTCGAGCCAGCGGCTCGCCGTGAGCACATGAGCGTGTACGGCATCGCGGACGTGTTTCGTTCGGCACCGTCGGTGGTGCTTCCGAGTGGTGTGGAGGTGCGGTTCCCGACGGCCGAGGGCTACACGCTGTTGAAGCTGCGCGCCTGGGTGGATCGGGCGCACTACAACGACAAGGACTCCGAGGACCTCGCGATCGCTGTCGATTGGTACTGCGGCGACGCCGCGATCCGCAACTCGCTCTGGGACGAGGTCGAGGAGGCGGTGTTCGAGGCGCATTCCCACGACACCGACCTCATCGCGACCTGGTTGCTCGGAACGCGCGCCGCAGCCGTTGTCGGTCCGGAGCGGGCGCGAGAGCTCGCAGTTTTGCTCGAGCGGACCCCGGTCAGACCGCGTCGTTTCACGTTCTCACCTCTCTCGTCGATGCGGAACGACGAACGGGTACGTCGGATCGAGGCACTCACGGAGGGTTTCCTCCGCGGCGCCGACCGCTGAAGCGACGGGTGACCGTCAGGCCGTCGCGACGCTCCCTGTCGAGGTCAGCTCGCCAGCACCGCGCGAACGCCCACGCCGCACGGCACCCATGGCGACGAGCGTCAGGGCCACGGCGGCCAGGGTGATCCCGGCGCCCGCCCAGATCGGCGACGTGTAGCCGAGCCCAGCGGCGATGGTGAGCCCACCGATCCAGGCACCCAGCGCGTTGCCGAGGTTGAACGCGGCGATGTTCGCCCCGCTCGCCAGGGTCGGCGCGTGGTCTGCGTACTGCATCACGCGCGTCTGCAGGGCCGGCACGGTCGCGAACCCGAAGGCGCCCATCAACACGAGCGCGATGACGGTCAGCACGGGCGAGCTCGCGACGAGGGCGAACAGCCCGAGCACCACGGTGAGGGCGACGAGCACGACGAGCAGGGTCCGATCGATCGAACGTGCGGCGAGCTTGCCGCCGACGAAGTTCCCGACGAACAGCCCGACGCCGAACACCACGAGCAGCCACGGCACCGCCGAGGACGGGAAGCCGGACACCGAGGTCAGCGTGTACGCGATGTAGGTGAACGCCCCGAACATCCCGCCGTAGCCGAGCACGGTCATGCCGAGCGACAGCCACACCTGGTCGGAGCGGAAGGCGCCGAGCTCGCGGGCCAGTGACGGGGTGTCGGTCTGACGGACGGCGGGGACGAGCACGAGGACGCCGACCAGGGCGACGACACCGATCGCGACGATGGCCCAGAAGGTCGAACGCCAGCCGAGCGCCTGGCCGAGGAACGTGCCGAACGGCACCCCGAGCACGTTCGACGCTGTCAGCCCCGTGAACATCAGGGCGACCGCGGAGGCGCGCTTCGAGCGCTCGACCATGTTCGCGGCGACGACGGAGCCGATGCCGAAGAACGCTCCGTGGCAGAGTGCCGCGATGACGCGTCCGGACATCATCACCTCGTAGGTCGGTGCGATCGCCGACAGCGTGTTGCCGATGATGAACAGCACGAGCAGCCCGAGCAGGACGGGCTTGCGGGGGAGCCGGGTGGTGGCTGCGGTCAGGCCGAGGGCGCCGACGATGACGGCGAGTGCGTAGCCGGTGACGAGCCAGCCGGCCGTGGTCTCGGTGACGCCGTAGTCGGCGGCGACCTCGGGTAGCAGGCCGGTGATGACGAACTCGGTCAGTCCGATGCCGAATCCGCCGAGTGCGAGGGCGATGAGTCCCGCGGGCATGGGGGTTCCTTCCGTTGTGCGGTGGCGCTGTGCCGCGTACGCTGGTTGTTGCAGACGCGCGGTATCGATAGTTGCACACGCGGGGTATCAGCGCAAGCAACTACACGCGCCCGCAACGACCGCAGCGACCGACCGTGGCGACCGACCGCCGCAACCGACCGCCGCAACCGACCGCCGCAACCGACCGCGCAACCGACCAGAAGGAGCCCGATGTCCGTTGACGACACCTCCACCGCCGTCCGCGCCCACGGTTGGCGCACCCTGGCGGCGCTGCACGGCCTGATCGAGACGCGACTCGAGCGCGCGCTGCGCGACGTCGACCTGTCCGTGGTCGAGTACACCGTGCTCGACGCGCTGCGCCGGCAGGACGGCTTCCACATGCGCATGCAGCAGCTCGCCCGCGCGGCGGCCCTCAGCCCGAGTGCCACGACCCGGCTGGTCAACCGGCTCGAGGAACGTGCGCTCCTCACCCGCGTGCTCTGCGCCGACGACCGCCGCGGGCTCTACACGGAGCTCACCCATGCCGGTCAGCGGCTGCTGGATGCGGCCACGCCGATCCACGCTGCTGCGCTCGAGGGGGCGCTCGCCGAAGCGCGCGAGGTCCCCGAGCTCGAGGAACTCGCGGTCGCGGTCGACCGGCTCGAGGGTGCCACGGTCTGACCCCTCGACCGGGAGGCCCGGATCACCGCCGCCCCGCGCACTGCGGTCGGTGGGCGGTGGCGCCTCAGGCCCGCGGCGGCGCCGTCGTGGACCGCACGACGAGCGACGGCGGCACCAGGACGCTGCTCGGAGCGGGTCGTTCGGCCGCGCCGACGAGCTCCACGAGCCGGTTCGCCGCGAGCCGCCCGACCTCGTCGTTGTGCGGGTCGACCGTGGTCAGGCGCAGCAGGGGTGAGGCGGCGAGCGGGGTCTCGTCGTTGCCGACCACCGAGACGTCCTCGGGGACCCGGAGTCCGGCTTCGCGCACGGCGGCGATCGCGCCCATCGCCATGACGTCGTTCGCGGCGAACACCGCCGTCAGGTCCGGGTGGTCCCGCAGTGCGCGGCGGGTGCCCTCGTACCCGGTCGTCTCGGACGTCGGGCCGTCGCCGTAGACCAGCGGCGCGATGCCGGACGCGACCATCCGCGCGACGGTGCCCTCGCGGCGGACCGCAGCCGGGCCTCCCGAACCCGTGACGTGGACGATGCGGCGGTGACCGAGCCCGATCAGGTGATCCGCTGCCAACCGGCCGCCAGCGGCCTCGTCCGAGGCGACGACGTCGAGCCCTCCGGGTACGTCGGCCCGGGCGCCGGCGACGACGACGGGGGTGTCGGCCGGCACGACCAGGTCGGGGAAGCCCTCGGCGGCGAGGACGACGCCGTCGACCCGCAGTGAGACGAGGTCGTCGAACGGCGAGGAGTCGAGGTGGGCGTTCGCACGGGTGTCCGCGAGGGTGAGTCGCAGGCCGTGCGGTGCGAGCGCGTCGCGGATGCCGTCGAGCAGGGGGACGAACCATGGGTTGCGGAAGTCGTCGACGATGACGCCGACGGTGCGGGTCCGGGTGCCGGCGAGGATCGCGGCGGCGCGGTTGGGGCGGTAGCCGAGCTCGGCGGCCGCCGCGAGCACGGCCGAGCGGCGTGCGTCGGAGACCCCCGGATCGTCGCGGAGCACCATCGAGACGAGTGACTTCGAGACGCCGGCACGGGTCGCGACGTCGATGATCGTCGGGGGTCGTGACACGCGGCTCCTTGACAGGACATGGGGTGGTCGGTCTACAGTCTACCGACACGTTCTGGAACGTTCCAGAATCAGCACCGGACTTCTCGAAGGAGAGAACCATGAGCGACAGCATCGGCGTCGCCGTCATCGGGGCGGGCATGGCGGGCAAGGCCCACATGGCCGCGTGGCGGAACGCACCCTCACTCTTCGCCCCGACGCTGCCGCCCGTGCGGCTCGTGTCGATCGGCGACGTGTACGAGCCGTTGGCGGCCGAGGCTGCGCAGCGCTTCGGCTACGCCCGCCACGACACGGTCTGGCGAGCCATCGCCGAGGCCGACGACATCGACGTCGTGAGCGTCGTCGTCGCGAACAAGCTCCACCGCGAGATCGTCGAGGGGCTGCTGGCCGCCGGCAAGCACGTCCTGTGCGAGAAGCCGCTGTCGGACTCGCTCGAGGACGCACGGGCGATGGCCACCGCGGCCACCGAGGCATCGCAGCGTGGGCTCGTCGCCCGCGTCGGGTTCACCTACCGCCGCGCCCCTGGCCTCGCCGCGATCAAGCAGCTCGTCGAGGACGGCACGCTCGGCCGCGTCCTGCACGTCTCCGCCCGCTACTGGACCGACTACGGTTCGTCGCCCGACGTGCCCTTCTCGTGGCGCTTCGCGGGTGCCCCCGGCACCGGAGCCCTCGCCGACGTCGGCTCGCACCTGGCGTACGTGGCCGAATTCCTGGCCGGCGAGGTGCAGAGCGTCAACGGCGGCATGTTCACCACTGCGATCACGAAGCGCCCGATCGCCGCCGGGTTCGCCCTGCGCGGCCAGGCCGTCCCGCTGACCGGTGAGTTCGCCGACGTCGAGAACGACGACTACGCCACCTTCAACGCACGCTTCGGCGACGGCTCCGTGGTGGGCTCACTCGAGGTGTCCCGGGTCGCCACGGCGCACCCGAACGGCCTGGTCATCGAGGTCTTCTGCGAGAACGGTGCAGCGCGCTGGGACCAGGAGCGCGCCTCGGAGATCGGCCTCGCGCTGCAGTCCGACGGCTCCCGCCTCGGTGGGTACCGCCAGGTCGTGCTCGGCCCGGACCACCCCTACGTCGCCGGCGGCATGGCGATGGACGCGCCCGGAGTCGGCTGGGGGCAGAACCAGATGTTCGAGTACCAGGCGCGCGCGTTCCTCGACGAGGTCGCCGGCGTCGCGGACCCGCTGCCGGCCAACGCCACGTTCGACGACGGCGTGCACAACATGGAGATCCTCGACGCGGTGGCACGGTCCGCCGGGGCCGGTGGGGCCTCTCTCGACGTGCCGTCCGTCCGCACCACCGAAGGAGCGCACGCATGAAGCTGGGTCTGTACAACGCGATCTTCCACGACCGGCCGCTCGCCGAGGCCCTGGCGGCCATCGCGGGCAACGGCCTGACCGGCATCGAGCTGAACACCGGCGGGTTCCTGCCGCCGGTGCACGTGCCGGACATCGACGCGATCCTCGAGGACGACGCAGCACGGGACGCCTTCCTCGCCCGGTTCGAGGGCACTGGGGTGTCCATCGCCGGCCTGAACTGCAACGGCAACCCGCTGCACCCGGACCGTGCGATCGGCCAGGCCCACGCCGAGGACATCCGGCGCAGCATCCGCCTCGCCGCACGCCTCGGCCAGGACCGCGTCGTCACGATGTCCGGGCTGCCGGCGGGCGAGCCCGGCGGCACCCGACCGAACTGGATCGTGAACGCCTGGAACTCCGCCGCGCTCGACGTCATCGAGTACCAGTGGAGCGTCGCCGTGCCGTTCTGGCAGGAGATCGACGCCCTGGCCCGCGAGCACGGGGTCAAGGTCGCACTCGAGCTGCACCCGCAGAACGTGGTGTTCAACCCGGCGACGATCCGCGAGCTCGTGCAGCGCGGTGGCCTGACGAACATCGGCGTCGAACTCGACGCGAGTCACCTGTTCTGGCAGCAGATGGACCCGGTGGCGGTCGTCCGCGACCTCGGCGACCTGGTCTTCCACGCCGCCGCGAAGGACGTCCGGATCAACCGGCACGCGGCGATCAACGGCGTGCTCGACAACTCGTTCCGTCGGCTGTCGCCGGACGAGCCGCGCACGAACCTCGGTGGCGACGAGTGGGCCAACGAGTGGCCGAAGCCGTCCGCGTGGGACTTCGTCGCGCTCGGCAAGGGCCACGACGAGGCGTACTGGTCGGCGTTCCTCGAGGCCCTGCGCGAGGTGGACCCGGACATGTGGGTCAACATCGAGCACGAGGACACCGAGCTCGGTCGCGAAGAAGGGGTCGCGGTCGCCGCGAAGGTCCTGCTCGCAGCCGACACGGCGCTCACGACGCGCGCGTGAGCCGCGTCTGAGACGCACCACGTGATCCGCAACGGGAGGCCCGTGGGACGTGCGCTGATCGGCGCACGTCCCACGGGCCTCCCGTCCAGTGCGCATCGGTGACACGCCCACCGGGCGCTGTCACCGGACCGATGTAGCATGCACGACACCTGTCCCGAGACGAGGAGCCCTGCGTGCCGGAGCCGACCGACCCCGCCTTCCCCCTCGAGCGCATCCGAGAGGTCGGCGACGCCATCGTCGCGTCCGTCTCGACGGTGATCGACGGCAAGACCGAGGCGATCCGCACCGCCCTCACCGTGATGCTGGCCGAGGGGCACCTGCTCGTCGAGGACGTCCCCGGCGTCGGCAAGACGGTCCTGGCGAAGGCACTCGGCGCCTCGGTGGGCGGCTCGGTGAACCGCATCCAGTTCACGTCCGACATGCTGCCGTCGGACGTCACCGGGGTGAACATCTTCGACCAGTCCTCGGGCACGTTCCGGTTCTCGCCGGGGCCGGTGTTCGCGAACGTCGTCATCGGTGACGAGATCAACCGCACCAGCCCGAAGACCCAGTCCGCCCTGCTCGAGGCGATGGCCGAGTCGCAGGTCACGGTCGACGGCGTGACCCGGCTGCTCGATCGCCCCTTCATGATCGTGGCGACGCAGAACCCGATCGACATGGAGGGCACGTACCCGCTGCCCGAGGCCCAGCGTGACCGCTTCATGGCGCGCATCACGATGGGGTACCCGAGCGTCGACGCCGAACGGCAGATGCTCGCGAACCGCGGCGGCGGCGACCCGCTGTCGCACCTGCGACCGATCGTCGACGTGACCACGCTGCGCGGGATCATCGAGGCGGTGGCGAACGTCCACATCGCCCCAGACGTCGAGGCGTACGTCATCGCGATCGTCCGCTCCACACGCACCCACCCCGACCTGGTGCTCGGCGCCAGCCCCCGCGCCACGCTGCACCTGGCCCAGGCGGCCCGCGCCCACGCGGCGTTGCTCGGCCGGCCGTTCGTCACGCCGGACGACGTCGCCGCCCTGGCGCCGATCGTGCTCGCCCACCGGCTCGTGCCGGTGGCGCGCGGACTCGGTGGCACGGGCGAGGACACCGTGCGCGAGATCGTCGTCCGCATCGTCTCCGACACCGCCGTGCCGTTCACGGCGACCCCCGTCCGCTCCTGATGCCCGGCCGATCGGCACCGTCGTCGCTGCTGCGGCGCACCGGTGCCGCGCGCTCGACGCTCGGGCGCTTCGGCCGCCGTGGGCTGTCCCTGCTCCGGCGCACGCCGTTCCCCCGTCCGACCGTGCGCGGCTGGACCGTCATCGCGATCGGCATCGGGCTGGTCGGGGGTGGACTCGTGGGCACCACCAGCGTCGCCGTCTCGGCCGGGCTGCTGCTGCTCGTGCTCGTCGTGCTCGGCATCGTGATGGCGTTCGTGGTCGCCGCACCGCTCCGGGGCAGCCGGAGCACGGCCCGCGCGATCGTGCAGGTCGGCGAGGTGTACCGCGAGCGGATCACCCTCGGCAGCACCAGTCTGCCGATCGGCCCGCGGTCGACCCTGCTCGTCCGCGAACAGCTCGAGGACGCCTTCGCGAGTGCGTCCGAGGCGGAGACCTACGCGCTCGTCGGCCCGGGCCTGCCGCCAGCGGTGCTCGACGTCGAGGCGCTCGCGATGCACCGCGGCCGCACGCTCGTCGGACCCGTCACCATCCGGGTCGAGGACCCGTTCGGCCTGCTCCGCATCGACCGCCCGGTGGTGCCGGCAGAAGAGGTCGTCGTCGTCCCCGCGAGCGCACCCCTCGCCGCGATCGACACCGGCGCCCTCGCCGGGGCCGTCTCCGCCGACGAAGGACGGGTCGGGCAGGGCGGGTCCGCCGACGACAGCGAACTCCGGCCGTACCGTCCCGGCGACCCCATCCGTCGGGTGCACTGGGCGCAGAGTGCTCGCCGCGGCGAACTGCACGTCCGGCAGACCACGCAGGCGCAACCCCCCGAAGCCGTCATCGCGCTCGACGTCCGGCGCGAGTCGTACCAGGGCCTCGGGCGTGAGGACCTGGCGGAGCTGTCCGACCTGGGCGGTGACCAGGCCTTCGAGCACGCCGTCGTCGTCGCCGCCAGTGTCGCCCGCGCCCTCGCCGCCCGGACCTCGCGCGTCGTGCTCGTGAGCGACGGACCGTCCGGCAGCACCCGGCACGCCGGTGACGTCGGCGGCCTCACCGACGTGCTCGTCGGACTCGCGGACGTCCGGCTCCGCAGCGACGCCCGTCCGGTCACCGAGGTCCTGCCCGAGGTGCGTGGACGGGACGTGCACGGCATGACCGCGGTCGTGACCGGCAACTGCACCGCCGAGCAGGCGGCTGAACTCGTGACGGCGACGAGCGGATCGAGCCGCGGGATCATGGCGACGATCGTGCCGCCGGACCCGGTGGTCCGCGGGATCCTCGACCGCGGGGGTTGGCGCACCCTCGTGGTGCCGGTCGCCGGGGCGACCGCGTCCGGAGCCGCACGGTGAGCGGCACCGCTGCGTCGTCGCGTCGCCCCGTCGACGTGCGCGAGGTCCTGGACCGCGACGACGACACCCGTGACACCCCGAGCACCTGGGTCATCGCACTCGCGCCGGTGCCCGTCCTCATCGCCGCGCTCGCGATCCGCCCACTCGTGCAGGGCACCGCCTGGTGGGTGTCCGGCGTCGTGGTCGTCGCGGTGCTCGTGGCCGTCATGCTCGCGGTGCGTCGCCGGGCCCCCGGGGTCCGGTTCGTGGCACTCGTCGCCACCCTCGTGCTGTGCTCGTGCGCCGCCGCCCTGGTCAACGACGTGCAACCCCTCGGCTGGCTCGACGCCGACGGAGCGCTGGGCGAGACGCTCGCCGCCATCCGCCTGAACCCCGCGCCGCTGCCGCAGACCGACGCGATCCGACTGGTCGTGACCGTGTCGATCGCCTGGGTGGCGGGCGTCTCGTTGTTCCTCGCCGCGATCGCCCGGATCCCGTCGCTCGCCGCCGCGCCCGCACTCGTCATCCTCATCGTCCCGGGGATCATCACCGGACAGCCGGCGGGCACCGCGCTCGTCATCACCACCGCCGTCGCCTTCCTCGCCCTGCTGTGGCTGTCGGTCCGACCCGTGCAGCGAGCGCTCCCGGCCGCGGTCGTCGGTGCGATCGGGCTCGTCGTCGCGATCGGCCTGCCCGCGATCGTGCCGCTCAACGCGAGCTGGCTGTCCGGCGTCACCGGGGCCATCCAGTCGCCGATCCAGCCCGGGCGACCCGGCACCCTGCTCGAGCTCGGCAACGACCTGCGGCAGCCGAGCGAACTCGAGGTGCTGCGCTACCGGTCGTCCGACGGCCAGCCCGAGTACCTCAAGCTCGCCGACCTGGACGAGTTCGGCACCGGGGACTGGGTGCCGACGGTGACGAACGCCGCCGAGGCCGACACCGCCGACCAGCAGCAGTGGGCCGAGGGCGTGAACCCCCGCCTGGCGACCCGCGGCGACGTCACGGTCCGGATCACCGGGCTGTCGAGCACGTACCTGCCGGTGCCGTCCGGGGCGGTGTCGATCGAGTCGCGTTCCACCAACCTCGACCTGTCGCAGTGGCGCTGGATGGGGTCCTCGAGCACCGTACGGTCGACCGGTCCGGCCACGCCGCGCGGTGCGACGTACGAGGTCTACGGTGCCTCGACCTTCGCGAACGCGTACCTCGACGCCGTCGCGGCCTCGGGTGTCCTGTCCCGTGCCGACGGCCGGGGGTTCCGCGAGCCGAGCGGTGACCAGCTGCAGACCGACCTGACGCTGCCGAAGGACCTCCCCGCGAACATCTCGTCGACCGCGGAGCGGGTGGCCGGGGCCGCGTCCGACGACTACGCGCAGGCCCGCGCCCTGGAGCAGTGGTTCCGCAGCGACCTGTTCACCTACTCCGAGACCGCCCCCGTCGAGCAGGGCTACGACGGCGACAGCATGGACGTCGTCTCGACCTTCCTGCAGGTCCGTGAGGGCTACTGCGTCCACTTCTCGTCGGCGATGGCAGTGATGGCCCGGACGCTCGGCATCCCGTCCCGGATCGCGGTGGGGTACCGGGCCGGGGCGGCGCAGCCCGACGGTGAGTACGCGGTGTCGAACCGGCAGCTGCACTCCTGGCCCGAGCTGTACATCAAGGGGGCCGGCTGGGTCGCGTTCGAGCCGACGCCGGACTCCGACGCGGCAGCGCAACCCTCGACCGAACCCACCGAGACCCCGACCGCCGCGACGCCCGAGTCCCCGCTGCCCGCGCCCGAGCAGTCCGCTCCCGCCGAGTCCTCGGCGACGCCGACCCCCTCGGCGTCGGCGCAGCCCGGTGCGGCCGGTGCCCTGGGCGGCAGCGGTCCGGCCGGCCTGCTGTTCGGCGCCGCACTCGTCCTCGCGTTGCTCATCGCCCCCGGACTCGTCCGAGCGCTCCGACGGCGGTCGCGGTTGTCGGCCGTCGCCGCTGGTCGCTCACCCGCGGTGAACGCCTGGCGTGAGGCCCTCGACGACGTCGCCGACCACGGCTACGCCCCGGGGCTTGCACCACCCGGTGACGCAGGGGCTGCGGCCCGGACCGCCCGGGCCGTCCTCGGGCGACTCCGTCCGGTGCTGCCGGCCTCGGCACTCCCGCACCTCGACGCCGTGGTCGACGCCGTCGACCGTGAACGGTTCGCGGCTGGCGGGGTCGCAGCGGTCGACGGTGGTGCGCTCGTGCGGCACGTGCAGCAGGCGCGGGAGGCGCTCGACGCCTCGGTCTCCGGTGGACGGGTGCTGCGGTCGCGCCTGCTGCCGCCGAGCCTGCTGCCGTCGTCGGCGTGGTCGCACGAGGGTCATCGGCGCTCCCGTCGCCCCGCCTGACCCCGCCTGACCCGGGCTCACCGCTCGTCGCACCGTGCGAGGGTCGCCGGGTGGTGCGAGGTTGACGGCTCCGTGCGGCTCTACAGCCTGCCACCGAGCGGTCAACGCGGCACGGGATGGTCGCGGTCGCACGGTGCGCCGCCGCGCCTCGTCGCCGCCGCACCGTGCGAAGGTCGCCGGCTGGTGCGATCTTGACGGCTCCGTGCGGCTCTACAGCCTGCCACCGAGCGGTCAACATGGCACGGGATCGCCGCCGCCGCACGGTGCGCCGCCGCGCCGCGCCTCGCCGCGCCGCGCCGCCGTCGCACCGTGCGAGGGTCGCCGGCTGGTGCGATGTTGACGGCTCCGTGCGGCTCTACGGCCTGCCACCGAGCGGTCAACACGGCACGGGATGGTCGCGGTCGCACGGTGCGCACCGCGCCGCGCCGCCGCGCCGCGCCGCGCCCGGTCAGCGGCGGCGGACGACCGCCTCGACCAGGGCGGCGATGACCTCGCCGGGGTCGACCCCCGGCAGCGCAGGCCCGTCGAACACGATCCCGACGTTGGCGGCGACGAGCGCCGTGGCGAACACGTCGAGCGGCATGCCGGCGTCGACCTCCGGGTGCGCCTCGAACCACAGTCGCACCAGCTCGTGCACCCCGTCCTGCAGCACGCGACGTTGCCGCACGAACTCCGGCAGCAGGTCGGTGTGCCGGATGGCGTAGGCGCGGAACTCCGACAGCAGGGCGAACTGCGCGCGCTGGTCGTGCCGTCCGAAGGCCGCTCGCACGACGTCCGCGATGTCCGCCACGGCGATGTCGGCGCGGATGAGCTCCTGCAGCGACCCGAGCACCAGGTTCGTCCCACGCTGCATGACCTGCGCGAGCAGGTCCTCCTTCGACGAGAAGTTCGAGTAGACCGCGCCCTTGCTGAACCCGGCGCGGGCGGCGACCTCGTCGAGACGTGCTCCGTGCACGCCCTGCTCGGCGAAGACGGCAGCGCCGGCGATGAGGAGACGTTCTCGGACCTCGGCCCGTGGTGTCCGCGGCGTGGGGGAGTCGGAGACGTCGTCGTTCATCGTTCCTGCCGGGGCGGGGCACCGGGGCTGGAACCCGGGCGGGCGAGCTGGGGGCGGGCGAGCTTGGGGTGGGAGACCTGCCGCGCCGCGCGTCTGATCACGCGCGGCATCAGCGAAGCCCCCATCACCACGTCTGCGCGGAACCGCTGCGTTCGGGTCGCGTCGGTTCGGTGCGGACGACATGAGCCGGGTCGATACCCGACGGTAGGGATGCTACGCCGGAGCACCGACAGATGACAGCCCTCAGTCGTCGAACGAGGAATCCGTTGCCGTGTCGTGCTCTTCGCGGACACTGCCCGCTCCCGTGCGCCGTCCGGGGCGTCGGAGCAGCCGGAGCGCGTCGGGTCGCAGGCTCCGCCCGCGGCGCAGCAGCGAGCCGAGCGTCGACTTCGGCTGCCAGTCACGACCGTTGGGCAGTCCCCAGCCGCGGCGGACCGCACCCCAGCGCAGACCGAGCGACAGTGCGATCGCGGCCACGATCCCGATCGACGGCGACCCGAGGGCGGACGCGACGACCATCACCACCGACGCCGCGACGGCGACGGTGGCGTACAGCGCGTTCCCGCCGAACACCGCTGGAACCCGGCGGAGCAGCAGGTCCCGCATCGCGCCGCCGCCGACCGCGGTGATCGTCCCCATGATGATCGCGGCGGGCCACTCCAGGCCGGCGTCGTAGGTGCGCTGCACCCCGACCACCGCCCAGAACCCGATCACCGCGGCGTCGAGCACGGTGAACAGTCGGTCCCAGGTGATCTCGGAGAACGACACGAAGAAGGCGATGAGTGCCCCGGCCAGGGCGACCGGCACGTAGAGCGGGTCGACGAGTGCGACCGGGGGGCCGTTCTGCAGCAGGGTGTCGCGCAGCATGCCGCCGCCGAGCCCCGAGACGAAGCCGACGACCAGGAACCCGAACAGGTCGAAGTCCATCGCGCGGGCGATCGATCCACCGAGGAGGGCGGACGCGAACACCCCGGCCAGGTCGAGCACGTTCGTGACCGACGCCAGGCCATCGACGGACAGCAGGTTCATGAGAACCATCAAACCCCACGCCGAACGACTGGCGGGCCGAACGACGGTTAGGTTAGCCTCACCTACGTCATGCTCGCCACTCTCGTCATCGGCCTCCGTGAAGGCCTCGAAGCGACGCTCATCGTCGGCATCATCGCCGCGTTCCTGCGTCGCAACCGTGTCCCCCTCGCCCCCATGTGGTTCGGCGTCGGGGTCGCCGTCGTGCTCAGCATCGGCGTCGGGTTCGGCCTGCAGGTCGTCGAGCAGGCCCTGCCGCAGGCGCAGCAGGAGGGCATGGAGGCGATCATCGGCATCGTCGCCGTGGTCTTCGTCACCGGCATGATCGTCTGGATGCGCACCCACGCGCGCACCCTGACCAAGGAACTCGAGGCGAGCGCGACCGAGGCGCTCGGCCGCGGCACCGCGTGGGCACTGGCCGGCATGGCCTTCCTCGCCGTGCTCAAGGAGGGCTTCGAGACCGCGGTCTTCCTCCTCGCGACCTTCCAGGCCTCGTCGGACACCGGTCTCGCCGCCCTCGGCGCGGTCATCGGCATCGCGGGCGCCGTCGTCATCGGCTACGGCATCTACACCGGCGGCGTCCGGCTGAACCTGTCGAAGTTCTTCACCGGCACCGGCGTCTTCCTGGTGTTCGTCGCCGGCGGGCTCGTGCTGACGGTGCTCCGGCGCGCGCACGAGGCCGGGTGGATCGTCATCGGGCAGCAGCGGACCGTCGACCTGTCCTGGCTCGCCCCGAACGGCTCGGTGCAGGGTGCGCTCGTCACGGGCGTGCTCGGCATCCCGCCGGACCCTCGGGCGATCGAGGTGCTCGGCTGGGTCCTGTACGTCGTGCCCGTCCTCGCCCTGACGCTCTGGCCCCGCGCCTGGCGTCCGTCGGCGGCACGCGTCCCCGCGATCCGTGCGACGGTCGCCGGTGCGCTCGCGGTCGCCGCCGCAGCACTGGCGATCGCCGTCCCGACGGGCGGGGTCGACCTGCCGCGCACCGCTGCGGTCAGCGGGGACGCCACCTCCGTCTCGGCGGACGTCCACGGCGCGTCCGGCGTCCTCCGCGTCGCCGGCACCACCACCGGCCAGGAGGCACGGCTGACGTTGCCGACGTCGGCCCACCGCCGCGTCACCCGCGCAGGCGTGGCCGCCGACCGGTGGCGGGTGCGCACGTCGGCCACCGCAGCGGACCGCCCCGCCACACTGACGCTCGACGACCTCGTCGACCTGTTCGGCCGGATCCCGGTCGGCGTCTCGCCGTCGACGAACCCCGGCCCGTTCACCGCCCGCTGGGCGGTGCGCGACACCGTGACCCTGTGGACGGTCGGTGGTGGGGTCCTGGACGCCACCCGCGACGAACGCACGGTGCTGACGCTGAGCGACGGGGGCCTCCCGTCCGCGCGCACCACGACCCTGGACCGCTCCGTGTGGTCCGTCCCCGACTCCCGCGTCGAGCGGTCCGCCACTGCGGTGGCGACCGCGGACACGCGGTCCGCCGAGCTGCTGCTCTGGAAGGCCTGGTTGCCGATCGCCCTCGGCGTCGCGGCTGCCGCCCAGGCGCTGCTCGCGCTCCGTGACCGCCGTCGTCGGACGGCACCCGTGAACCCCACCCCCGAAACCGTCCCGACGCGCGGCCCACCCGCCGGGGACCCTGCAAGGAGCAACGACTATGCCGTTCGGTAAGCCCGTTCGACCCCTGATCACCCTCGGCGCCCTCGGCGTCGTCACCGCCCTCGCACTGACCGGCTGCGCGAGCTCCGACGGTGCCTCCGACAGCTCCACCGACGCCGCGAAGGTCTCGCGCGTCACCATCACCCTGACGAACGACGGCTCGGACCAGTGCAAGGTCTCCGAGACGAAGGTCCCCGCCGGGCCGGTCACGTTCTCGGTGAAGAACGAGTCCTCGACCGCCATCACCGAGGTCGAACTGCTGCAGGACCAGCGGATCCTGGGCGAGAAGGAGAACCTCGCACCCGGCCTCGACGCCGTGCAGTTCACCGCGACCCTGACCGGTGGGGAGTACCAGGTGTACTGCCCCGGAGCCGACACCGAGCTCACCGACTTCACGGTCACGGGCAAGGTCACCTCGACCGCGAACAGCAGCGCCGCCACCCTGCTCGACGAGGGCACGAAGGGCTACGCCGACTACGTCGACGGCCAGGTCACCGACATGGTCACCGCGGTCGAACTCCTGCAGAAGGACATCGACGCCGGCGACCTCGACGCCGCGAAGACCGACTACGCGAACGCCCGACCGTTCTACGAGCACGTCGAGAGCGACGTCGACGGCTTCGTCAAGAAGGGCCACAAGGCGACCGACAACGCCGGCAACCTCGACTACCTGATCGACATGCGCGCCTCGAACCTCGACCCGGCCGTCGGCTGGAGCGGGTTCCACGCCGTCGAGAAGGACCTGTTCCAGGCGGGGGAGATCACCGCGTCGACCAAGAAGACGGCGGCCGACCTGACCGAGAACGTGCAGCTGCTCGCGAAGCTCGTCCCGACGCTCGACTACAAGCCCGAGGACCTGGCGAACGGTGCCGCCGGCCTGCTCGAGGAGGTCCAGTCGAACAAGGTCACCGGTGAGGAAGAGGCGTACAGCCACATCGACCTCGTCGACCTCGCCGCCAACGTCGAGGGCGCCCGTCAGGCCTTCGCGTACCTCAAGCCGGGCCTGACGAAGCTCGACCCGACCCTCACCGAGCAGATCGCGAAGCAGTTCGACGCGACGAACACGATGATGGACGGCTACCGCAACGCCGACGACCTCGGCGGCTTCGACACGTGGGACGCAGCGACCAAGAAGTCCGACGCGAACCGCATCTCGCAGCAGATCCAGGCCCTGCAGGACCCGCTGTCCCGCCTCGCCGAGAAGGTCGCCACCGCGTGACGCAGCCCGACGACGACCGCGCAGCCCGTACCGGGGTCTCCCGGCGCGGGCTGTTCGGCGCGGGACTCGCCGCGGCCGGAGCTGGGGCGGGCGCCGCGGTCGGCATCGGCGGCGCGACGGCCGCGACGGGGGTCAACCCGTTCACGGCGGCCGCCAACGGTGACGAGTCCATCGACCTGTCCCAGAGCCACCCGTTCTACGCGACCGCCGCACGGCAGCCGCAGGGCGGGGTGCAGACCGCCCCCCAGCGGTACTGCGTGTTCATGACCTTCGACCTGTCAACCAGCGTCGCGACCGAGCTGCAGGTGCTCCTCGCCCGCTGGTCCGCGGCGATCGCGCAGCTGCAGGCGGGGAAGACCGTCGGCAGCGTCGAGCCCGCGCACGGTGACGGCGTCGGCGCGGACACCGGTGAGGCGCTCGACCTCGGCCCGGCGTCCCTGACGGTCACGGTGGGGTTCGGTCCCGGCGTGTTCGACGAGCGCTTCGGTCTGGCTGACAAGCGTCCGGCGGACCTCGCCGACGTGCCTCGGCTGCCGAGCGACAACCTGCAGGCCGGACTGACCGGCGGCGACCTGTCGTTGCAGGCCTGCGCCGACGACCCGCAGGTGGCGTACCACGCCGTCCGCGACCTGGCCCGGATGGCCCGGGGGACGGCGACCGTGCGGTGGACCGTGCTCGGCTTCGGTCGTGCGTCGGCCGGCCCGCACCAGACGACGCCGCGCAACCTGATGGGCTTCAAGGACGGCACCAGGAACATCACGACGGACGAGGACCACGACCGCTTCGTGTGGGTCGACGACCCGGGCGACGGTGCGGCGTGGATGACCGGCGGCACCTACCAGGTGGTGCGGAAGATCCGGATGAACATCGAGATCTGGGACGCCGACGTCGTCAGCGACCAGCAGCGCGTGTTCGGTCGGACCAAGATCGAGGGCGCACCGCTGTCCGGCGGGACCGAGCACACGACGCCGGACTTCGCGGCGACCGGGAAGGACGGTGCAGCGAAGATCGATGCGACGTCCCACATCGCCCTGGCCGCCCACGAGGCGAACGGCGGCGTGAAGATCCTCCGTCGTCCGTACAACTACACCGACGGCCTCAACGAGTACGGCCAGCTCGACGCCGGGCTGCTGTTCCTGGCGTACATGAACGACCCGGAGCACTTCACCCGGCTGCAGCGGAAGCTCGGCGCCTCGGACCGGTTGAACGAGTACGTCTCGCACATCGGCTCCGCGGTGTTCGCGATCCCACCGGCACCGCGCAAGGGGTCGTACATCGGCGAGCAGCTGTTCCGCTGACCGTGCCCGGAGCGCGCTGACACCGCTGGGGGAGAGGGTGCCCTCCGCCGTTTCCCTGGAGGCGGAGGGCACCCGCGCCGCGGGGTCTCGTCGAACGGAACCACCGCCGACCTGAGAGGCGACCCGGCGCGACGCGTCGCGATGCGACAGCCCCGAGAGTACCCCGCCGATCCCCGGATCCGCAGTGCGAGCGCTGCTATGGGACAGGGAGCGCGGCAGCGGATCGGCGCGCGGTGCGCGCCGGACGCGATCCGTGCCTCCCGGCGTGACGGAACGGGCCGCCTCACGGTGGTGAGACGGCCCGTTCGTGTCGGACGGGAGGCGCGGTGTCAGTCCGTCTGGACGCTCGCGTCAGTCCGTGCGCGCTTCCGGCGCACGGCGACGAGTGCGGTGATGCCCGCCAGCAGGAGCAGGCCCGCTGCGATCCCCGGCACCGTCAGGTCCGCACCCGTGTAGGCGAGGTCACCGCCGGCGTTCGTGGAGTCGGCGGGGTCGCCCGCCAGGTCCGTGCCCGCTCCGGGAGCGTTGCCGTTGCCGTTGCCGTTGCCGTTGCCGGCGCCGGGGGTATCCCCGTTGCCCGCGCCCGGGTCGGCCGGGTCCGTCGGGTCGGTCGGGTCCGTGGGGTCGGTCGGGTCGGTCGGGTCGACGGCGAGCGGGATGGTCACGGCGAACGTGATCGTCTGGCCGCCCGGCAGGGTGACCACGAGCGGTGCGTCCGTCGTGGCCGCGGCACGGGCAGCCGCACGGACCGTCGCTGCGTCGGCCGACGACTCGATGGTCGGCACGGCGAAGGTCAGCGTCGCGCGACCCTGCTCGTCGGTCTTGTCGACGATCGTCGGGTCGATCTCGGCGGTGGCGAGCTCGACGTCACCGGCGCTGACCGACACGGTGCCGGCCGCAGCGGGATCGTCGCTGCTGAACACGAGCGACGACAGGTCGATCGTGATCTCGTCACCGGGCTGGAACCCGCCCTCGGGGGTCGGCGTCACCGTGGTGCCGACGGCGCGCTGGTCGGTCGGCGGCGTGACCGTCGGGTTGGCGAGGAAGTAGTCCACCTGCGCCTGCAGGTCGACCTGGCCCGAGTCGGCGATGTTCGTGCCGGTCGCGAAGGCGGCGAAGTTGTCGCCGCCGGTCGACAGGAACGAGTTGACCGTCACCTTGAGGGTGTCGCCGAGCGCGATCGGCTCGCCGTTCAGGGTCATGCCGGTGATGCGCTCGCCGCGACCCTTCGCGGGGTCGTAGGTGTACGCGAAGCCGTTCGAGACGCCGAGCTTGAGGAACGGACGCTCCAGGCCGTCGGGCTGCCACTGCTGCTCGAGGGCGTTCTTGATCTGCTGGCCGGTCATGTCCTCGGTGACCAGGGTGTTCGCGAACGGCTGGACGAGCGCGGCCTCCTTGTAGGTCACTGTGCCGTCGGGGTCGCCGGCGCCGCTCGACGCGTACACCATGTCCGTGCGGAGCCCGCCGGGGTTCATGAAGGCGACCTGCGAGCCGTTGCGCTCGGTCGCGGAGCGCTGCACCTCGGCGATGGAATTGCCGAGCGCGGACTCGCCGCCGCGGTTCTCCGTCTTCCGGTCCGACTGCACCGCACGACGCAGGTCGCCGGTGATCTCGCCGAGCTTCTTGCCGCCCTCGACGTCGGCGACGGCCTTCGCGGCCGTCACGATGCCGGTGACCGCGTTGACGGACGTGGCGTCGGCCGGTACGCGGGTCTCACCGTTGACGGACTTCACTTCGGACGTGATGCCGGTGAGCTGCTTGTCGGCGTCGACGGTGAGCTGCAGGTGCCCGTAGTTCACGCCGTACGAACCGGTCTGGATCACCGGGCGGGTCGTGCCGTCCGGGCCGGCAATCCGGTGGTTGTAGGTCGCGTGGGTGTGTGCCGAGACGATCGCGGACACCTTCGACGAGACGCCCGAGGTGATCGTGCCGAACGCACCGGACCCGGTCGCGTCGGCGAGGGCGTTCGTGGTGGCGCCCTCGTGCACGAGGAGCACGAGCACGTCGGCCTCGTCGTTGGAGTCGTCGCCGTCGGTGAGCTGGTCGGCGTACTTGTTGACCTGGCCTACTATCGGGGCCATCGCGAGCCCCTGCACGCCACCCGGGCTGACGAGCCCGGGGATGAGGTCCTCGGTGGTCGCGCCGATGAAGCCGACCTTCACGCCGCCCTTCTCCACGATGGAGTACGGGGTGAACGCGGGATCGGTCGTGCCCTGCTTGACGATGTTCGCCGAGACGTAGGGCCAGTCGGCCCGGTCCTCGATGCGCCCGGTCAGGTCGTCCTGGCCCTTGTCGAGCTCGTGGTTGCCGATCGCGCTGACGTCGAGGTCCATGGCGTTGAGCGCATCGATCGTCGGGGCGTCCTGCTGGATCAGCGAGGTGAACGTCGAGGCACCGACGTTGTCGCCGACGCTGGCGAAGATCGTGTTCGGGTTGGCCTCGCGGTACGACTGCACGACACCGGCGAGCTTGGCGGCACCGGCGGCCTTGTCGACGGCGGTGCCCTCGGACTCGATGCGGCCGTGGAAGTCGTTGACGTCGATGATGTCGATCGTCGTGTCGCCCTCGGCGGCGACGGCGGTGGAGGGGACGGACAGTGCGACGAGCACACCCGCGGTGGCGAAGGCCGCGCCGCTGGTGATGCGCCGTCGGCGGCGCGGAGAGGAGTGGAGGTTCATCGTCCGAGAACCTATGAGGACGCACAGCCGACCCGCCAGTGTCGGGTCGAAGTCGTCACACGACGTTCACATGCGCAACACCCGTCGTGCTGCGTGCTGCTCGACGTGCCGTCACTCCGCGGCGATGAGGGGGCGGAGCGTGCGGTGGGCGATGCGCAGCCCCTCGAGGACCTTCTCGTCCGTGCCGCCCCAGAGCGGGTCCTCGTGCTCGACCGACAGGGTGCCGTCGAACCCCGCTTCGTACAGGCGGTCGACGACGTGCGGCCAGTCCACGACGCCACGGCCCGGCACCCGGAAGCGCCACCAGCCCATGTCCCACGGGTCGCCGCCCTTGTCGACCTTGCCGAAGAAGCCGTACTCGTCGCGCTTCCGGGGGAACAGCTCGAGGTCCTTCGCCTGCGCGTGCACGATGTGCTCGGCGAACGGCAGGATCGTCTCGACCGGGTCGATGCCGATCCAGGTCAGGTGCGACGGGTCCCAGTTCAGACCGAAGCCGAGGCCGGTGACCCAGCCCCAGAGCTCGGGGGAGTACGCCAGGTTGCCGGGGTAGCCGTCCGGGTGCCAGCCCTCCATCACGCAGTTCTCGATGATCAACCGCACGCCGCGCTCGCCGGCGTAGTCGACGAGCTCGGGGAGGACCCGGTTCCCTTCGGCCATGTTCTCCCGCACCGACTTGCTGTTGTCGCGGCCGATGAACGTGCCGACAAACGGCACGCCGAGCACCTGCGCGGCATCGATCGCGTGCTTGAGGTGGGTGCGGACCTCCTCGCGCCGGGCGAGGTCCTGGTGCAGGTTGTTCTCGTAGTAGGCGAGCGCCGAGATCTCGAGGCCGGTACGGTCGAGCAGGTCACGGGTCGTAGTGGCGTCCTCGTCGGTGAACGTCGCCACCGGCAGGTGCGCCGCCTCGAAGTCGCGGCCACCCGTGCCGGGCCACACGCCGACCTCGAGCCGCTCGTACCCTTGCTCGGCGGCGAAGTCCGCGATGCGGTCGAGGGTCCAGCCGGGCAGGCAGGCCGTCAGCATGCCGAGCTTCACCGGATCTCCCGCCACGTGGTCTCGGCCGCGCTGGTGATCACCGCGTCGATGATGTCGGCGGAACGTGCGCCGTCCGCGAAGGTCGGCAGGCCGTCGGGGGCCACACCGGTACGGACCGCGGTGTAGGTGTCGGCGACGAACGCGGCGAAGGCGTCGAGGTAGCCCTGCGGGTGCCCGGACGGCACGATCGCCAGACGCCGCTGGTCCGGGTACCCCTGCGACGGGTCGCGCACGACGATCTGCGCACCACGCTCGTTGCCGAACCACGCGGACTCGGGCTGTTCCTGGTCGAAGGCGGCGCTGCCCCGGGTGCCGTCGACCTCGAACCACAGGCGGTTCTTCCGACCGGACGCCACCTGCGAGATCACCACGTTGCCGATGCGCCCGGTGCCGGTGCGGAAGGTCGCGACCGCGGTGTCCTCGGTGGTGACCTCGGCCCGTTCCGCGGCGTCGGCGACCGGGTCGGGGTCCGGCGAGCCGGAGAACGACGGCCCCGAGGCCGCGGGCCGGGTCGGGTAGACGATGTCGGTCGCCGCGGACACCGAGGTGAAGCGCTCGCCGGTGACGAACTCGACCAGGTCGCACCAGTGCGAGCCGATGTCGGCGAACGCGCGGGACAACCCGCTCGAGGTCGGATCGACCCGCCAGCTCGAGGCGTCCTCGTCCAGCATCCAGTCCTGCAGGTAGTGGCCGTGCACGGCGAGCAGTCGACCGAGGTCGCCGTCGGCGATGCGCGCGCGGATCTCACGGATCATCGGGTGGTAGCGGTACACGAACGGCACCGTGGCGACGACACCGGCGTCCGCCGCCGCGGCGACGAGTTCGGCGGCCTGCGCCGGGTCGATCGCGAGGGGCTTCTCGCACACCACGTGGATGCCCGCGGCGATGACCGCCATCGCCTGCGGGTGGTGCTGGTCGTTCGGCGTGCAGATGTGCACGACGTCGGGGGCGTCCGCGATGACGTCGTCGAGCGATGCGTACCCACGAGGCAGGTCGAGTTGCGCCGCGACCTGCTCGGAGCGCGATGCGTTGCGGCCGAGCACCCCGAGCACCTCGGCACCGGCGGCCCGGGCCGCGCGGGCGTGGACCCCCGCGATCATGCCGGTGCCGATCACGACGACGCGGAAGCGTCGTCCTTCGTACCCACTGCTCATGGTGCTCCCTCGCGCCGAACTGTCACCACCGTAGCGGCCCGGCCGTCCACCGGGGCCGATGAGTACGGTCGGAGGCATGTCGAGCCTCCAGACCAGCCTGCTCATCCTCGGAGCCAGCGGCGACCTGTCCAAGCGCCTGCTCCTGCCGGGTCTCGCGACCCTGCTCGAGGTCAAGGACGACTGGGACGTCCAGCTCATCGGGGCGGGTGTCGAGGACCTCTCCGACGCCGACTGGAAGGCGCAGGTGCGCGAGTCCTTCGAGAACGCGCAGGCGTCGAAGAACGAGGGCGACGAAGGCGCGGAGGGCGAGTCGTCGCTGTCGGAGCGGCTGCAGGCCGTGATCGACGCGTCCTCGTACCGCAAGGCCGACGTCACGAGCGCCGACGACCTGCGCGCGCTGCTCGGAGCCTGCGACCACGACCCCGCGATCTACTTCGCGCTGCCCCCGGCCGTGACCGAGAAGAGCTGCGAACAGCTCGCCCACCTCGACCTGCCGGAGCGCACCCGCCTGGCGCTCGAGAAGCCGTTCGGTACCGACGCAGCAAGCGCCGAGCACCTGAACGACCTGCTGCACTCGTTCATCCCCGAGGAGCGCATCCACCGGGTCGACCACTTCCTCGGCCGTTCGACGGTGCTCAACCTGATCGGGCTGCGCTTCGCGAACCGCATCATCGAGCCCCTGCTGTCCTCGCAGCACGTCGAACGCGTCGACATCGTGTACGACGAGACCCTCGGGCTCGAGGGACGCGCCCGCTACTACGACAAGGCCGGCGCCCTCACCGACATGATCCAGAGCCACCTGCTCCAGGTCATGGCCGTCGTGGCGATGGAGGCGCCGGCGTCGATCGACGCCGACGACCTGCGGACCCAGAAGGAACTCGTACTGCGCGCCGTGCGGCCGTGGGGCGGGGACGTGGTCGCCGCCGGCAAGCGCGCCCGGTACACCGCGGGCACGGTCGGCGACCGCAAGCTGCCGTCGTACGCCGACGAGGACGGCGTCGACCCGTCGCTCGGCACCGAGACCCTGGCCCAGCTGACCCTCGAGATCGCGAACTGGCGATGGGCCGGCGTCCCCTTCACGCTGCGTTCCGGCAAGGCGCTCGCGAAGCAGCGCCGCGAGATCGTCATCACGTTCAAGGACTCCCCGCAGGTGCCCGTCGGCCTGTCCGGCGCCGCCCACCCGGACCGGCTCCGGATCTGGATCGCCCCGGACGAGATGCAGCTCGAGCTCAACGTCAACGGCCCCGGCGACCCGTACACGATCGACCGCACGAGTCTCGAGACGACGTTCAACCCCGGACGGCTCAGCGCCTACGGCGAGGTCCTGGCCGGTGTGCTCGAGGGCGATGCGACGCTGTCGGTCCGCGGTGACAGCGCCGTGCAGGGTTGGAAGGTCGTCGGACCGTTCCTCGAGGCGTGGAAGGCCGGCACGACGCCGCTCGACGAGTACCCGGCCGGGTCGAGCGGTCCTGAGGACTGGGACAACATCGACGCCTGAGCCGGACGGCGGCGTAGCGTCGGACGACGTGACCACCATCGACGACGTCCTGCAGACCGTTCCCGAACCCGCCGGCGCCGACATCCGTGTCGAGCCCGTCCACTACGACCACGACGGCACCGACCTGCTCGGCGTGCTCGCCAAGGACGCAGCCGTCGCAGGTCCCCGCCCGGCCGTCCTGGTCGTGCACGACTGGCACGGCGTGAACGAGCACGTGGAAGCACGGGTGACGATGCTCGCCCGCCTGGGCTACGTGGCGTTCGGCGCGGACATCTACGGCGCCGGCGTGCGGCCCGGAGACGACACCGCCGGCCAGGTCGCCGGGTCGTACTACCAGGACCTGCCGCTACTCCGGGCACGTGCGACCGCCGGACTCGAGCGGCTGCGGCAGGACCCCGACGTCGACCCCGCCCGCATCGTCGTCATCGGGTACTGCTTCGGCGGCTCCACCGCGATCGAGCTCGCGCGCACCGGCGCCGACCTGGTCGGTGCGGTGTCGTTCCACGGCGGGCTCATCACGCACGACCCCGCCGACGTCTCGGCGATCCGGGCAAAGCTGCTCGTGCTGACCGGGGGAGCGGACCCGGTGGTGCCCGACGACGCCGTGCACGCCTGGCAGGACGAGATGCGCACCGAGCCCGGCGTCGACTGGCAGGTCGTCACGTACGCCGGGGCCATGCACGCGTTCGCCGTGCCGGAGACCGACGCGCCCGACCACGGCGCCCAGTACCAGGAGCGCGCCGACCGCCGATCGTGGCAGGCGCTGCGGGTGTTCCTGGCCGAGGTGTTCGGCGAGGAGGCCGCGGCGCTGTGACGTCGGGGGCTCGGCTGTCGCCTCGCGACACGCCGGGTGGAGCGGTCGGACGGCCTCGATTGGCGCCCGGGCCGGAGCTGTTGTAGAGTCTTCCACGGCCGCAAGGCCACGCGCTCGTAGCTCAATGGATAGAGCATCTGACTACGGATCAGAAGGTTGGGGGTTCGAGTCCCTTCGAGCGCACAGTGCCGGTTGAACGGCATGACACCGAACAGATGAAGGGCCCCGGCGGATTCCGCTGGGGCCCTTCGTCGTTGGTGCTTCGGGTCGCTTCACCGACGCCGACGCCCGAGCAGTGCGATCCCCAGCGCGACCAGCGCCACGACGACGAGCGCTACGACGACGAGCAGGGGCAGCAGGTCGACCGAAGCGGTGTCGTGGCAGTCGACAGTCCCGACGGCACAGGATGCGAGGACGGTGGCCGAGGTCATGGTCAGAGTGAAGCACGACGACGAGGTCGGTGTTCGCGGCCGTCGGTGCGCACCCGCTGGTGGCGCTGCTGATCAGTCGGGCCGACTTCGTGAGCAGAAATGGTCGGGTTCGTCGGCGGGACCCGACCATTTCTGCTCACGAAGCGCGCGGCACTGCCACGATCCTGCGAGAAGCGCGTCACGCATCGGAACCATCCCCGGGACGGACGGGAGGCCCGTGGCGGTCTCGCCACGGGCCTCCCGTCCGTCGTTCGCTCGCCCCCACCCCGCGGGGTTCCGAGATCTCGGAACCTCGCGGGCACGTGCCGTCCTGATCGGAACCTCGACGGAACGCACGCGGGGTGTCGTGGAACCTCGACGCACAGCGCGACGCGTGTCGTGGATCGGGGCGCAGCGTCAGACGGTCGCGCGCACCTCTGCCAGCGACGGGTAGTCGGTGTAGCCCTCGGCGGTCGCGCCGTAGAAGAGCTCGGGACGGGCCTCGTTGAGCTCCGCGTCCTGCTCCCAGCGGTGGGCGAGGTCCGGGTTCGCGATGGCCGGACGGCCGGCGGCGACGGCGTCGGCGTGGTCGCCGTCGACGAGTGCGATGGCCTCGTCGCGGGTGGTCAGCGCCGAGAAGCCGGAGTTGACCACGAACGGTGCGCCCGCGGTGCGACGGACGTGCTGCACCAGGTCACCGGTCGGCTCGGCGTGCAGGACGTCGATGAAGGCGAGTCCGAGCGGCGCGAGGCCCTCGGCGATCGCGGTGTAGGTCGCGCGGACGTCGGCAGCGTCGTCCTCGATGACGCCCTGGATGCCGTGCTCGGGCGACAGGCGGATGCCGGTGCGGTCTGCGCCGACGGCCTCGGCGACGGCGGTCGTGACCTCGATCGCGAAGCGGGCGCGGTTCTCGGGGGAGCCGCCGTACTGGTCGGTGCGGGTGTTCGACACCGGGGACATGAACTCGTGCACCAGGTAACCGTTGGCGCCGTGGACCTCGACGCCGTCGAGTCCGGCGGCGATGGCGTTGCGGGCAGCCTGCGCGAAGCCCTGCACGGCGTCCTGCGCCTCGGCGGTGGTCAGCTCGTGGGGGACGGGCATGTCGGCCTTGCCGGTCGCGGTGTGGGTCTGTCCGGGAGCGGCGATGGCGCTCGGGGCGACGATGCGCGGCGTCTGCGAGATGTCGGGGTGCGAGACACGGCCACCGTGCATGAGCTGCATCACGATGGTGCCGCCCTCGGCGTGCACGGCGTCGGCGACGCGGCGCCAGCCGGCGATCTGCTCGTCGGTCTCGATGCCGGGCTGCCCGGGGTAGGAGCGGCCTTCCTGCACGGGCCAGGTGCCCTCGGTGATGATCATGCCGAGGCCCGCACGCTGACGGTAGTGCTCGACGAGCAGGTCGTTCGGGATGCCGTGCTCACCGGCGCGGGTGCGCGTGAGCGGGGCCATGACGACGCGGTTCGACAGGCGCAGGGCGCCGAAGGAGGTGGGTTCGAAGAGCTTCACGAGGGAGTGGAACGTCGTGTTGCTCGGTGCAATTCCCGCCGTCAGTCGCGCGGGCAGACCAGGGTCGACGAACGGACCTGGCCCTCTGGGCGGATCACCTGGTGCAGGGAGAGGGGCTTGCCGCAGATCGGGCAGCCGCGGTCCACTGACCGGTCGTCGACCCCCTCGGGGTGTCCGGCGCCGATCTGCGACGGTCCCATCTTGTTGATGAGCGTCGTGTTCCACCGTTCGTACCACTTGCCGAAGCGCCCCACGGTGCGTCCTTTCATTCGTGCACGAACCATTATTGCACCATCGGCCCCGGATCACACCTGGTCGACGCGCTCCAACAGTTCCGTCAGGTCGTCCTTGAGCGCTTCCAGGCGTTCCAGCGGCCACCCGAGTCGGTCCGCGACCGCCAGGGGGACCGCTCGTGCGCGGTTGCGCAGTGCCCGACCGGCGGTGGTGAGCGAGACCTCGAGTTGCCGTTCGTCGGCGGCGCTGCGGGTCCGGCGGACGTAGCCGGAGGCCTCGAGCCGCTTCAACAGCGGGCTGAGGGTGGCCGAGTCGAGCCGCAGTTCGCCGGCGATCTCGCGCACCGATCGCGGGTCCTGCTCCCAGAGTGCGAGCATCACGAGGTACTGCGGATGCGTCAGGCCCATCGGCTCGAGCAGGTCGCGGTACAGCCCGATGACGCTCCGGCTCGTGGCCGCGAGGGCGAAGCAGAGCTGCCGGTCGAGCGCGAGTGGGTCGGGTGCGGAGGTCATGTGCCCACGATACCGTTCGCCCACGAAGTGTTCCCGGGGCGCGGTGGGTGGTGCGGGTCGGTGCGGGTCGGTGCGACAAGTTCGACGTCGTACGACATCGATCTTGTCGCACTGGCGCGGCCGCAACAGTTGCAGGCGCGGGCTGGCGACATCCTCGATGTCGTACGACATCGAGGATGTCGTTCCGGGTCGCGGGTCGGCGTCGGCCGCGCGCGGGGTGGGCGCACGCACGGGAGGCCCGGTGCCGGTCTCGTGGACCGGCCCCGGGCCTCCAGGCTGGGTGCGTCGACTACGCGCGGTGCGCGGGCGGGTGCCCCGACTCGTGCGCGTTGGCGTCCGGCGCCACGGGGAGGGCGTGCGACCCCGTGTGGGTGTCCTCGTGACCGGGCTGACCGGGCTGACCGGGCTGACCGGGCTGGCCGGGCTGACCGGCGACCGGGTGCGACCGCTCGAGCTTCGCGCCCTCGACGTCGACGTCCGGCACGATCCGGTCGAGCCACTTCGGGAACCACCAGGCGCTCTGTCCGAGCAGGTGCATCGCTGCCGGGATCAGCAGCATTCGGACGACGAACGCGTCGATGAGCACGCCGAACGCCAGCCCGAAGCCGATCGGCTTGATGGTGGAGGAGTCCGAGAAGATGAAGCCCGCGAACACGGAGATCATGATGATCGCCGCTGCCGTGACCACCGCGCGACCGGCGTGCAGCCCGCGCTGGACCGCGACCTTCGCCGAGGCGCCGTGGGCGTAGGCCTCGCGCATGCCGGACACCAGGAACAGCTGGTAGTCCATCGCCAGGCCGAACAGGATGCCGATCTCGATGATGGGCAGGAAGCTCAGGATCGGCGCCGGGTCGTGCACGCCGAACACGGAGCCGAGCCAGCCCCACTGGTAGATCGCGGTCAGGCCACCGAACGACGCCATCACGGACAGGATGAAGCCCGCCGTCGCCGTGATCGGGACCAGGAAGGACCGGAACACGATGATCAGGATGATGAGCGACAGGCCGACGACCACCACGAGGTAGAGCGGCAGGACGTTCGACAGCTTCTCGGACACGTCGATGTTGGCGGACGCGTTGCCCGCGACACCGAGCGTGACCGTGCCGTCGTCGGTCGTGACGGTCTGCTCGCGCAGGTCCTTGACCAGGTTCTCGGTGGAGATGCTGTCGGGACCGCCGCCGGGCTTCACCTGGAACGCGATGATGTCGCGGTCCGACGAGGTACCGATCGGCAGGACGGCCGTGACGTCGTCGTTCTTCGCCAGGGCCTCGCCGATGGTGACCTCGGTCGCGGTGACGTCGGACTTGCTGATCGACTCCGGCAGCGTCGCGACGACGAGCAGCGGGCCGTTCTGGCCGGCACCGAACTCCTCGTCGAGGGCCTTGTACGCCTTGTACTGGCTCGAGTCGACGGACTCGGACGCGCCGGTCGGCAGGCCGAGGCGCATCTGCGTCGCGGGGAGCGCGATGACACCGAGCACGGCGACACCGGCGACGAGCGTGACGATCGCGCGCCAGGTCTTCATCGGCTTGTTCGGCACCCGGGTCGAGCCGGTGTTGCCGATCTTCGCTCGCTCCTTCTTCCGCAGGATCCGCATCCCGATCAGGGACAGCAGCGCCGGCGTGAACGACGTGGCGATGAGGATCGCGAAGAACACCGCGACCGCACCGACCGTGCCCATGAGCCCGAGGAACGGGATGCCGGTGATGTTCAGCGCGAGCAGGGCGACGATGACGGTCGCGCCGGCGAACACCACGGCGTTGCCGGAGGTGCCGTTCGCGAGGCCGATGGACTCGTGCACCTGCATGCCCTGCTTCAGCTGGGTGCGGTGTCGGTTCAGGATGAAGAGCGAGTAGTCGATGCCGACCGCCAGGCCCAACATCACCCCCAGCACCGGCGTGACCGAGATGAACTCGACCAGGCCGGAGAACGACAGGGATGCAAGTGACGCCACGCCGACACCGAGCACGGCGCTGACGAGCGGGATCGCCGCACCGATGACGGTGCGGAGCATCAGGAAGAGCACGAGCGCGGCGATGATGACGCCGACGATCTCGCCCGGTCCGAGGATCGACGGCACGCCCTGCGCGATGTCGTTCGACACGTAGACGTTCACGCCGCTGATGTCGGCCGAGTCGGCGTCGTCCGCGATGGCGGTCTTCGTGTCGGCGGGGACCTCGTAGGTCGACTTCGTGAACTGGACCGTGCCGATGGCGGCGCTGCCGTTCGACGACACGAAGCGGACGTCCTTCGACAGGTCGAGGAGCTTCGAGCCCTGCTCCAGCTCGTCGGCGCTGTCGTCGAGCTTCTTCGTGTTGGTGTCGATCGTCTTCTGCGCGTCGGCGAGCTGCTGTTCGCCGGCGGTGATCTGCGCCTGCTGCGCGTCGATCTGCGCCTGCGCCTGCTGGAGCTGCGCTGCCGCGGCCTGCGCCTGCGCTGCGGGGAGGGCAGCGCCGGCGGCCTCGGCCTGGGCCTTCTGGGCGTCGAGCTGCGCCTGGGCGTCCTCGATCTGCTGCTTGCCGGAGGTCAGCTGCGCCTTCTGGGCGTCGAGCTGGTCCTGGCCGGTCTCGAGCTTCGCGCGGCCGTCGGTGATCTCCTTGCGGCCGTCGACGATCTTCTGGCGCTGCTCGTCGAGCTGGTCCTGGGTGTCGAAGCCGCTCGTCGCGCCCTTGACGCCGTCGAGCTTCTCGACCTTGGTCAGGAAGTCCGCGACCTCCGACTTCTGCGCGTCGGTGAACGCCTTGCCGTTCGTCGTCTCGAAGACGATCGTGCCGTTGCCGCCGTTCGCCGACGGGAACTTGTCGGCGAGCTCGTCCTGCACCTGACTGGTCTTGGTGTTCGGGATCGAGATCGCGGACGAGATCGTGCCCGAGAACAGGCTGTAGGTGACGCCGGCGACGGCCATGATCACCACCCAGGTGATGATCACGAGCCAGTGGCGTCGTGCGGAGAACCGTCCGAGACGGTAGAGGAGACCGGCCATGCGGTTGCCCCGTTCCTTTCGTTGCAGGTGCTGTGTGGAGCGGGGTGCGCCGGTGGACCCCTGGGGAGGGAAGTGTCAGTCGGTGGGCATGTAGCCGCTGCGGACGCTGTGCACGAGTCGTGCCAGCAGGGAGTCCCAGTCGGCGACGGACTGCTCGTCGATCGCGGGGCCGGAGGTGGCCAGCCAGTGTTCCGCGATCACGACGATGCCGCTCATGAGCGACTCGACGAGCAGGGCGGCGTCGAGGGGATCGGCTGCCGGGTAGCGGCGTGCGACCTCGTCGCGGAGTCGTTCGGTGACCCGCGAGAACGCCGTCTGGGTGAGGACCGCGGCCTTCGGGTCGTCCTTGCCCGGGTCACCGAGGATCCGGTACATGCTCGAGATCGCGGCTGCCAGGTCGGCTCCGCGTGCGGCGGACTCGAGCTCGTCGAACATCGAGGCCCGGCTGCCGTCGCCGACCGGGGTGCGTGCCATGTCGGCGAGGAACCGGTCGATGATCACGGACAGCTCCTGCTCGCACACGGCCAGCAGGACCTCGTCGAGCGAGGCGAAGTGGTTGAACACCGTCCGCCGCGCGATGTCGGCCCGTGCTGCCAGGTCGTCGACGCTGAACTCGCGGCCACCGCGTTCGTCCACCAGGTCGCGTGCGGCCTGCAGGATCGCCGCACGGTGCTTCGCCTTGAGGGCGGCGCGGCGGTCGGTCGTGAGGGTCACGAATGAGAACACTAGGTGCATCGATGCACTCGGTGCAACGACTACGAGTGCATCCTCAGGTTCGTACCCCGCGGTGGAAACTCGGTTCTGAACAGATGTGCGCGTGGTTGACTGCACCCAGCACGACCGCCGGTGCGACCGGCGGCGCGACCGCCAGAACGACCGTTGTACAAAGGAGTACCCGATGCCCGTCCGCCTGTCCCCGGAGACCCTCGACGAGATCGCCGCGAGCGGTGTCGCCGTCCCGACCTACGACCGCAGCGGGATCACCGCCGGCATCGTGCACTTCGGCGTCGGCGGCTTCCACCGCGCGCACCAGGCGATGGTGATCGACCGGCTGCTCCAGCAGGGCGAGGCGCGCGAGTACGGCATCTGCGGCGTCGGTGTCCTGGAGCAGGACCGCCGGATGGCCACGGCCATGGCGGAGCAGGGCGGGCTCTACACGCTCGTCCTCAAGCACCCCGACGGCACCCGCGAGTCCCGTGTCGTCGGCAGCATCGTCGACTACCTGCTCGCCGTCGACGACCCGGACGCCGTCGTCGAGAAGATGGCGCACCCCGACACCAAGATCGTCAGCCTGACCATCACCGAGGGGGGCTACAACTTCGACCACGTCACCGGCGAGTTCGTCGCGGACGAGCCCGGCGTCGCGGCCGACCTGCGGGGCGACGGACCGCCCCGCACCGTGTTCGGCCTGGTCGTCGAAGCCCTGCGTCGACGGCGTGACCGCGGCGAGCAGCCGTTCACCGTGATGTCCTGCGACAACATCCAGGGCAACGGCCACGTCGCCCGCGACATGTTCACCGCCTACGCACGCCTGCAGGACCCGACGTTCGCCGACTGGATGGACGAGCACGTGTCGTTCCCGAACTCGATGGTCGACCGCATCACACCGGTCACCGCCGACGAGGACCGCGCCTGGGTCCGCGACGAGCTCGGCATCGAGGACGCCTGGCCCGTCGTCGCCGAACCGTTCTTCCAGTGGGTGCTCGAGGACGACCACCCCGCCGGGCGTCCGCCGTACCAGGACGCCGACGTGCAGATCGTCGAGGACGTCGAGCCGTACGAGCTGATGAAGCTCCGGTTGCTCAACGCCTCGCACCAGGGCCTGTGCTACTTCGGGTACCTCTCGGGGTACCGCTACGCCCACGAGGCCACGCAGGACCCCGCGATCGCCACGTTCCTGCGCCGCTACATGGACGAAGAGGGCTCGCCGACCCTGCACCCCGTGCCCGGCATCGACCTCGAGGACTACAAGTCCACCCTCATCGAGCGCTTCCAGAACCCCGAGGTCCGCGACACCCTCGCGCGCCTGTGTGCCGAGTCGAGCGACCGGATCCCGAAGTGGCTGCTGCCGGTGGTCCGCGACAACCTCGCCGCCGGCCGGCCCGTCACGTTGTCCGCCGGCATCGTCGCGTCGTGGGCGCGTTACGACGAGGGCACGGACGAGTCCGGCGAGCCGATCCAGATCGTCGACCGGCTGGCCGAACCGCTGCACCGCATCGCCCTCACCCAGCGCGACGACCGGCTCGCCTTCATCGCGAACCGGCAGGTCTTCGGTGACCTGATCGACGATGAACGGTTCGTCGCCGCCTACCGGGACGCCCTCGACGGGCTCATCGCCGACGGCGCCCACGCCACGGTCGAACGCTTGTCGCGTTCGTGACGCGAGTCGCGCCCTGCGCGTGACCGGACGGCGGACGGGAGGCCCGGTTCCAGCTGGCACCGCGCCTCCCGTCCGGTGCCTGGTCACGTCACGGGCTAGGGTCGCGTCGTGAACCGGACCGACCGCCTGTACGCGCTCGTCGAGGAGCTCCGCGCCGCTGCGCCCGCGCTGCGGAGCGCGCGCCGACTCGCCGAGCGGTTCGGGGTCAGTGTGCGCACGGTCGAGCGGGACCTGTTGTCCCTGCAGCAAGCCGGAGTGCCGATCTGGGCCGAGCCGGGGCGGACCGGCGGGTACACGATCGACGCCCGTGCGACGCTCCCGCCGCTCGGGCTGACCGTCGACGAAGCGCTCGCGGTGGCGATCGGCCTCGGCGCGCTCGCCTCCAGCCCGTTCCGAGACGCGGCGCGCAGCGCTGCCCGCAAGGTCACCGCGGTGCTCGCCGAGGACGACGCCCGACGGGCAGCGCGACTCGCGAGTCGCGTGCACCTGCTGGAGTCGGGGGAGCGCACGCCGGCTCCCACGGCGCTCGCCGGTGCGCTGACGGGCGGGCGCGTCGTCCGGATGCGGTACCGCGACGCGGCGGGCACGGAGACCGATCGCATCGTCGAACCGCTCGGCTACATCGGGAAGGGCGAGGACTGGTACCTGGTCGCGTGGTGCCGGTTGCGCGACGGCGTCCGTGCCTTCCGCGGCGACCGGGTGCTGGCGGTCGAGGAGACCGAAGAACAGGCACCGCCCCGAGTGGTCCGACTCGACGAACTCGACATCCCGCACGGCGTCCTGCGCCCCGTGCTCGGGGACCTGCTCGGGGACTGAGGCGCCAGATCCGCCTGCTCATTCGCCGAAACACCGACAGGACGGTGTCGCGGTGGTCGCGCATGCTCGACGAGTCCGGTCACGGTGGCCGGCCAGGAGGGCTTCCCGTGCAGTTCGCATCCGTCCGGATCATCACCGACGACCTCGACGGGATGGTGCGGTTCTACGAACGCGTCACCGGGACCGAGGCGCGGCGACCCGCACCCGTCTTCGCCGAGATCATGACCGGCGGCGCCGTGCTCGCCCTCGCGACCCCGGCGACCGTGGCGATGCTCGGACCGGCCGCGCCCGAGCCCCGCACGAACGGCAGCGTGTTCCTCGAGTTCGTGGTGGACGAGGTCGACGCCGCGTTCGCTGTCTTGCGTGGCGACCTCGACGACGTGGTGCTGCCGCCGACGACGATGCCCTGGGGGAACCGATCGGCGCTGTTCCGTGACCCTGACGGCAACCTCGTGAACCTCTTCAGCCGTCCCGCTTGACCATGTATTCTGTCAGTCACTGACAGAATCGAGTGCACATGCAGCTCCACGTCGAGACCCACGGACACGGCCCTGTCCGGGTCGGACTCGTGCACGGCATCCTCGGTTCGGCGCTGGTGTGGCGCGACCTCGTGTCCCACGCCGATCCGGACCGGTACACGTTCCTCGTGCCGGACCTGCGGGGTCACGGCGAGAGCGACCGCGCGGCGTCGTACACACTCGCCGCGTTCGCAGACGACCTCGCCGAGACGCTGCCGCAGGGGCTCGACGCCGTCGTCGGACACTCGCTCGGCGGACGGGTGCTGTTCGACGCCGTCGACCGGTTGCGCCCGGCGCGCGCGGTGTACCTCGACCCCGGCTTCCACCTGCGGGCACCGGGGCGGAGCGTGCTCGGGCGGGCGTTCTGGGCGCTGCCCGGCCTGCAGCCGTTGCTCGTGCAGGCCTACGACCGCACCGATCCGCGGTGGGGGCCGGCGAACGTCGCCCGCGCCGCGGAGAGCCACCGGCACTGGGACCGCACGATGCTGCGCGACGTCCTGCGCGAGGTCGTGACGACACCGGTCGCTCCGGCGGCCCCGTTCGTGCCGTCGACGCTCGTGCTCACCGACGACGGTCGACACGTCGTGCCCGACGCCGAGGTACCGGTCTACGAGCGCCTCGGGTGGGACGTCGAACGGGTGCGCGGCGTGCACCACGACCTCGCGATGGAGGACCCCGCGCGCACGATGCGGCTCCTCGACGACGTGCTCGGCGGGGCCCGCGCATGAGCGTCACCACGGTGTTCGGCGGGGTGTCCAACGTGCTCGTCACGGACGGCACGACGTCACTGCTCGTGGACGGCTTCTTCAGTCGTCCCTCGTTCCCGCGGCTGATGCTCGGCCGGCTCCGACCGGACGTCACCCGGATCGAGGACGCCCTCGCCCGGTTCGACGTCGACCACCTCGATGTTGTGCTCGTCTCGCACTCGCACGCCGACCACGCCCTCGACGCTCCCGTGGTCGCGGACCGGACCGGGGCGGAACTCGGCGGCTCGGCGTCCACCCGGATGATCGCCACCGGGTACGGGCTCGACCGCGTGCCCTTCCGGGAGCTCCACGACCGCGAGTCGTTCGCGGTGGGGGCCTTCAGGGTCACGCCGCTGCACGCCCTGCACAGCGACGGCGACGCGGTCCCGGGCGAGATCACCGAGCCGGTCACCCTGCCGGCCCGGATGCGCGACTTCCGGACCGGCGGCTGCTTCTCGTTCCTGTTCGAGCACCCGGACGGATCGGTGCTGGTCCACCCGACGGCGAACTGCATCCCCGGAGCGTTCGCGGGGCTCCACGCCGACACCGTCTACCTGGGTGCGGGCGCCGCCGGTGCGAAGCCGACGGCCTGGATCGAGCAGTACTGGCAGGAGACCGTCGGCGCCCTGCACCCGAGCGTCGTCCGACCGGTGCACTGGGACGCGTTCTGGCGTCCGGTGACCCGTCCGCTCAGGCCGCTGCCGAAGAAGCTCGACCGCCTCGACGTCACGATGCGCGCGTTCGCACGCCTGGCGGACGCCGACGGTGTCGACCTCCGGCTGCCGGAGCTCTGGCAGCGCGAGACCGTCTCCACGCGGTCCGCGCCGTGACCGGGGTCCGGGCGCAGAACCGGCGGGCGACGGAGTGTGCCGTCGAGGACGCCGCGGTCGCGCTGGTCGGCGCGCGCGGGTTCGACGTCGTCACCGGGGCCGAGATCGCGACCGCGGCCGGCATCACCGAGCGCACGTTCTTCCGGTACTGCGCTTCGAAGGTCGACGCGTTCCTGTTCGTCTCGCGCGACGTCCACGACGCCGTCACCGCCGCGGTGACCGCCCCGGTGCCGTTCGGTGCGTTGACCGAGGTGATCGCCGAGGTGCTCGTGACGTTCGAACGCGATCACCACGACGACCTCGACCGCCTGGTCCGGGTGCGCGCGCTGCTCGTGGCCGATCCGGCACTGCTGTCCGCCGTGCTCGAGCGGGACGCCGCGCAGACGCTGGAGCTGCAGTCGGCGTGGCAGGGCGCCGACCGGCTCGCGGTGCCGTTGGCGCTGCTCGCGCTGCGCGCCGCGTTCGACGAGTGGGCGGAGCGCCCCGCGGGGGAGTCACTCAGCGCGGCGTTCCGGCGGACCTGCGCCGCGCTGCGGACAGCCACCGGTGGCTGATCGCACGTCATGCCCCGGACGCGTCCACCTGACGCTGCTGGAGGCCCGTGGCGGGCGTGACCCGAGCCTCCCGTCCGCTCTGGACCGTGACGCGAGACGCGCCGCGTCAGTCGTCCGGAAGCACGTCGTCGTCCCACGGCACCGGCGTCGTCTCGCCCGTCTCCCAGTCGTGGCGGAGGACCCCGTACCCGACCGACGCGACCGCGCGGCCGCCCTCGATCGGCCACCCCTCGCGGTAGTGCGCCTCCTTGACCCACCCGGCACGCACGAAGACCCGGCGCATCGCCGTGTTGTCCTCGCGGGTCTGGCCCTCGAAGCGGGTCACTGACGGCAGGGTGCCGAAGACGTGGTCGGTGACCGCACGCAGTGTCGGGACGCCGAGTCCGCGACCTCGGAACGCGCCGGCGATGCGCAGGTCGAACAGCGGGACCGGGTCCTCCAGGTCCTCGAGCCGGACGAACCCGATGCGGCCGTGCTCCGTGTGGTCGACCCAGTACGAGTCGTGCTCGTCGTCGCGGTAGGAGCCGGACTCCACCGCCTGGACGGCCTCTGCACGGCTCCACGTCCGCCGCACGTGGAACGGGAAGTCCTCGGTCGACAGGAAGTCGACGAGTGCGTCGTGGTCGATCCCGGTCGGGTCGAGCCGGGTCAGCCGGACGGAGCGCTCGGTCATCCCGCCACGCTAGCGGGGCTGCAACGTGGTGGCCCAGCGTCCGATCGCGTCGTACGCCTGCTCGCGCACGTCGGGCGCGGACAGCACCACGTCGTGCACGGCTCCCGGCAGTCGGCGGACCGTCACCTCGTTGCCGAGCGACAGGGCTCGGTGGGCCACCGTGTCGACGTTCAGCGCGACGTCGGCGTGCGCCATGCCGGGGTCCCACCGGGGCTGCAACATGCTCTTGTCGCTGAGCATGACCAGGACGGGGACCTGGATGTCGAGCCCGTGCTCGACCGTCTCCTGCCCCGCGAAGACCGCCGCGAGCCAACCCGGGTGCAGGGGGAACCCACGGTCCGGCCGCCACTGCTGGTCGTACGTCCACGAGCCCTCGCCGGCGGCCGACACGGTGCGCGTGTAGAAGCCGGGGTCGACGGCGGGCATCGGGGCGAGGGGGTTCCGCTTGGCGCCGAGCTTGATGACGGGCGCGACGATCGCCCGGCCCACGGCGGTCGCCTGGAACTCGAGCCACGGACTGTTCAGGACGATGCCGTCGACGAGTTCGGGGTGGCGCGCAGCCCACAGCGACAGGGTCAGACCGCCGGTGGAGTGCCCCATCAGCACGAGCCGCCGCTCGCCGGGACCGGGGTGCTCGGCGGACACCGCGTCGAGCGCCGCGGCGATGTCCTCGTCGTACACCGCCAGGTCGTCGACGTTGCCGGGGGTCTGGTGGGGGCGCAGGCTCCGGCCGTACTTCCGCAGGTCCAACGCGTGGAAGCGGGCCCCGAGCCGTTCGACCCGCTCCGCCAGCTCGGTCTGGAAGAAGTAGTCCGACCACCCGTGCACGTACAGGACGTCGGCGCCGTGCAGCGGTCCGCGCCCGTGCAGCAGCAGGTCCGTCGGGGTGTGCCGCCGACGGACGAGGGTGGCGACGACCAGCCCCTCGGAGTCGGTGCCGAGCGGCAGTTCGAGTCGCTCGTAGGGCGCCCCGAGGACGTCCTCGTGCCACCGCTGGACGACCATGACCCCACCGTATCCGGCACCGCTGCGGGTGGTACCGGGGTACCACGGTCGCTCCGCGGAGATCGTCTGCGACGGCGATGTGGCGGACCCGCTCGTCTCCGTACCGTTGCCGCATGATCGAGATCCAGAACCTCTCCAAGCGCTACGGCGAGAAGGTCGCCGTCGACGACGTGTCCTTCACGGTGCGCCCCGGCGTCGTCACCGGCTTCCTCGGTCCGAACGGCGCGGGCAAGTCCACCACGATGCGCGCCGTCGTCGGACTCGACCGGCCGACCTCGGGCACCGCCCACGTCGACGGACGCCCCTACCGCGAGCTGCGCGACCCGCTGCGTCGCGTCGGCGCACTGCTCGAGGCCAAGGCGGTCCACAAGGGACGCAGCGCCTTCGACCACCTGTCGGCGCTCGCCGCGACGCACCGGATCCCGACGGCCCGGGTGCACGAGGTCATCGGCATGACCGGCCTCGAGAACGTCGCGAAGAAGCGCGTCGGCGGGTTCTCGCTCGGCATGGGACAGCGGCTCGGGATCGCGGCGGCACTGCTCGGCGATCCGCAGACGCTGATCCTCGACGAGCCGGTCAACGGCCTCGACCCCGAGGGCGTCGTGTGGGTGCGTCGGCTCGCTCGCAGCCTGGCCGCCGAGGGGCGTGCGGTCTTCATCTCGAGCCACCTGATGAGCGAGATGGCGCTGACCGCCGACCGCATCGTCGTGATGGGTCGTGGCCGGGTGCTCGCGGACATGGACATCGCGGACCTGGTCGCCGCCGCCACGGAGCGGTCGGTCACCGTGCGGACGCCGGAGCCCGAGCGGCTCCTCGACGCGATCGCCGGCCCGGACGTCACGATCGGCTACGAGGGCGACGGGGCGCTGCAGGTCCGTGGCCTCGGTGCCGAGCAGATCGGCGAGGCAGCCGGTGCCGCGGGGATCGTCCTGCACCAGCTGGCCACCACCGAGGCGAGCCTGGAGCAGGCCTACCTCGAACTCACGCACGACCAGGTCGAGTACCGATCGGAGGTGGCCCGATGAGCGCGGTCACGAGCAACGCCGTGCCTCGGCACGAAGCGTCGGGCATCCACTTCTCCGGCGTCCTGCGCTCGGAGTGGATCAAGCTCCGCTCGCTGCGGTCGACGGCGTGGACCTTCCTGCTGGTGCTCGTCCTGCCGATCGGCATCGGCGTGCTCCTGGCGGCCTTCGCGGACAACGGTGGTCAGGGGCTCACGGGTGACGCGGCTCGGAACGCGCTCGTCCTCTACAGCACGAGCGGCACGATGCTCTCGTCGCTGATCGTCGCGGTGATCGGCGCCCTCGTCGTCACCGGCGAGTACGGCACCGGCATGATCCGCTCCTCGTTCGCGGCGGTCCCACGGCGGTCGGTCGCACTGGCGGCGAAGGCGATCGTCCTCGCCGTGGCCGTCTTCGCCACGAGTGCCGTGAGCGTCTGGGCCACCGCCTTCACCACCCTGCCGATCGCGGCGGGACGGAACGTCGAGGCGTCGCTGGACGCGAGCGTCGCGATGCCGCTGCTCGGCGCCTCCGTCTACCTGACGCTCATCGCCCTGCTCGCCTTCGCGGTCGGTGTGGTCCTGCGTTCCACCGCCGGGGCGATCGCGGGTGTGCTCGGGCTGATGCTCGTCGCCCCGGTCGTCGTGCAGCTGGTGCAGTCGTTCACGGGAGCGGACTGGCTCGGCACGCTGACGAACCTGCTGCCGCAGAACGCGGGCCAACCGCTCATGCAGTTCGGCACCGAGGTGACGTCGGGGTGGCACGACGGCGTCCTAGCCTTGGGGGGATGGAGCGGATTCGCGGTACTGCTGGCCTGGGTGGTTGTCGCCTCGGTGACGGCACTCGCCCTGGTCGAGAAGCGGGACGCGTGACCCCTGCCGACCTCGCCCCCGGTGCCGTCGTGGACGGCACCGGGGGCATCGCCCTGCCCGATGCACCCGGTCGTCTCCGGCGGTTCTGGGCGCGCCACCCGGTCATGACCGACGTGCTGCTCATGGTCTTCTGGGGTGCGATCGAGGTCGTCGTGGCGTTCCGGAGTGCGTGGCAGGTCGACGGGAGCCCCGCCGCGCGGGTCACGGTCGTCATCCTCGTGGTCATCGCCGTCTCCGGCATCCCGCTCCGGCGCACGCACCCCGCGGTGACGGCGGTGCTCGGGCTCGCGTCCGTCGTCGCGATGACGTGGACGCAGGCGGGGTACTCGCCGGTGCTCTTCACCGTCTACGCCGCGACCGTGTGGTGGTCGCGTGCCGCCGGGTGGTGGACGGCCGCGGTCGCCGTCGTGCTGGCCGCGGGGGCCACGGCGCTGCGCGTCTTCGTGGTCGCGCCCGGGTCCGGAGGACTTGCGGACGTCCTGTACCCGCAGCCCACGACGTTCCTGCTGGCAGCGGTCCTGATCGGGGTCAACGTGTCGAACCGCCGTCGCTACACGCAGGCGCTGATCGACCGCGCGCACCAGCTGGCCCGGGAGCGCGACCAGCAGGCGCAGCTCGCCACCGCCGCGGAACGGGCCAGGATCGCGCGCGAGATGCACGACATCGTGTCCCACTCGCTCACGGTGATGGTGCGGCTGGCCGAGGGTGCGGCGGCGGGGGTGACCGCTGGTGCACCGACCGGTTCGGCGGGGTCCGCTGCCGCCGCCATGCGCGGTGTCGCCGACGTCGGCCGCGGCGCGATGGGCGACATGCGCCGCATGCTCGGGGTGCTCGGAGGCGACGGCGAACCCGCGCTCGCGCCACAACCGGGCATCCACGACGTCCCGCAGCTCGTCGACCGGTTCCGCGCGCTGGGCACCCCCGTCGCCCTCGAACTGGTCGGCGTCGTCCCCGACGACGACGCCCTGCAGCTCGCCGTGTACCGGGTCGTGCAGGAGGGCCTCACCAACACCGCGCGGCACGCGCAGCGCGTCCGATCGGTCGACGTCCGCGTGGCAGCGTCCGCCACCGAGGTCACCGTGGTCGTCACCGACGACGGACGGACAGGAGGCCCGACTCGGCCCGCCGGATCGGCCCACGCCCCAGCGGGGTCGGGTCGAGGGCTCATCGGGATCGACGAGCGCATCCGCGCGCTGGGTGGGAAGGTGCGCGCGGGCTCCCGCGACGGCACCGACGGTTGGCAGATCCGGGCGACGATCCCGGTCAGGGCGGAGGACCGGTGATCCGCGTGGCGATTGTCGACGACCAGCAGCTCATCCGGACCGGGTTCCGGCTGCTGCTCGAGGCACAGCCCGACATCGAGGTCGTCGGTGAGGCCGGCGACGGCGGCGCGGGTGTTCGGCTCGTGCGTGCCCTGCGTCCGGATGTCGTGCTCATGGACGTCCGGATGCCCCACGTCGACGGCGTGACGGCGACGGCCGCGATCGTCGAGCAGGTCCCCGAGACCCGGGTGCTCGTGCTGACGACGTTCGACCTGGACGAGTACGCGTTCGGTGGCCTGCGTGCCGGGGCGAGCGGGTTCCTGCTCAAGGACGTCAGTGCCGCGCAGCTCCTCGACGCCGTCCGATCCGTGGCAGCGGGCGAGGCCGCGGTCTCACCGCGGGTGACGCAGCGGATGCTCGAGCTGTTCGGCCCCGTGCTCCCCGACGACCGGCCGGCGGGTCCGGACCCGCTGGAGCCCTTGACCCCGCGGGAGCGCGACGTCCTGCTCGCGATGGCCCGCGGGCTGTCGAACCCCGAGATCGCCGCACACCTGGTGACGAGCGAGTCCACGGTCAAGACCCACGTCGGGCGGGTGCTCGGCAAGCTCGGGCTGCGTGACCGGGTGCACGCGGTGATCTTCGCCTACGAGCACGGTCTCGTGCCGCGGTCCTAGCTGCGCGGGGCCCTCGCGAAGAACAGGGTGATCGCGCCGAGGGCGATGGACGCGACGATCAGCACCCAGGCGAGCACGGGGATCAGCCCGTCCCACGGGGTGAACAGGAGCACGATGCCGATCACCAGCACGACGGCGGCGGCGATCAGCACGAGGCGGTGCGGTCTTGCCGGGTGGGTTCTGGTCACAGGTGCACCGTACGCGACGGGACTGCGGACGGGCGCAGTCGCGCGCCGCTAGCCTGGCCGCAGTGACACGTTCTCCCGCTCTGTGACGCAGAGCCCATCCAGCGACACCGGTTCGCTCCTCGGACGAGGGGCGGTGATCTCGTGCGCCCGGAACGGGGACTCCCGACGGAGTTCCCCAGCAACCCGGCGCCCTGTCGAGACCACTCCAGAGAGACCGTTCGTCCATGTCATCGTCTTCTTCTTCATCCTCTCCTTCTGCTCCCGCCGACCGCTCGGGGCTCCGCGCTTCGTGCGGTGACTGCTTCGCCCTCTGCTGCACCGCCTTCGGGTTCCAGCGGTCCAGCGACTTCCCGATCGACAAGCCCGCCGGCACCCCGTGCCGGAACCTGGCCGACGACTTCTCCTGCACGATCCACCAGACGCTCCGTCCGCGGGGCTTCACCGGGTGCACCACGTTCGACTGCTTCGGGGCTGGCCAGTACGTCTCGCAGGTCCTGTTCGACGGCACGAGTTGGGTGGACCGGCCGGACTCGAAGCCCGAGATGTTCCGGGCCTTCGCCGTCGCCCGGCAGCTCCACGAGATGCTCTGGTACCTGGCCGAGGCGGTGTCCCGCTCGACGACTCTGGGGTCGGCGGAAGTGCCGACCGCGCTCCGGCACCGGGTCCAGCAGATCCTCGACGGCGAGCTGTCGGGCCTCCTCGCGGTGGACGTCGAGTCGCTCCGGTCCGAGGTCCGTTCCGTCCTGATCGACGTCAGTGCCGAGGCCCGAGGCGGGTACCCCGCCGCCGGCGAGGCGGCCGGCGACCTGCACCCGTCGGCCGACCTGGCTGGCCGCGACCTGCGATCTCACTTCCTGGTCGGCGCCGATCTCCGAGGTGCCGTCCTGATCGCCGCGGACCTGCGGGGATGCGACCTGTCGGGTGTCGACCTGCTCGGGGCGGACCTGCGCGACACCCGGCTCGGGGGAGCGGACCTGTCGAACGCGCTGTTCTTGACTCAACCCCAGGTGAACGCTGCGCAGGGCGATGCGTCCTCGGTGCTGCCCGACGACCTCGACCGTCCAGGGCACTGGCCGCTCCCGTGATCGGGTTCAGGGCAGGACGATGACCTTGCCGGCGATCCGCCCGGCTGCGCCCTCGGCGTGCAGTGCGCGCAGCTCGGCGAGCGGGATGCGTCGCGTGACCTCGACCGTCAGAGCACCGTCGTCGACCAGTGCGACGAGCTCTGTCAGGCGTTCGCGGTTGGGCAGGACGAACACGGTCGCTGCACGAACGCCTCGGGACTCGTCACCCGGCGTGGCCATGAACGCCGTCGTGCTCACGACGACTCCGCCGTCACGGACCGCTGCGACGTCCGCCGCGAACTGCTCGGGCTCGATCGGCGCCAGGTTGAGCAGCACGTCGACCTGACCATCGAGGGCATCGAGCAGGTCGGTGGCGGTGTGGTCGATGACCTGATCGGCACCCGCCGCGCGCACGGCGTCGGCACTGCGGGGGCTGGCGGTCGCGATGACGTGTGCTCCGGCGCGCTTGGCGAGCTGGACGGCGTACTTGCCGACGACCCCGCCGGCACCCACGACGAGCAGCCGCTGCCCGGTGGTGAGCTGGCCGTCGTCGAACAGCGCCTGCCAGGCGGTCAGAGCGACGGACGGCAGCGCGGCCGCGTCGGCCAGTGGGATGCTCGTCGGCGCTGCGACCACGGCGTCCGCCGGTGCGATGACGTACTCGGCTGCGCCGCCGTCGCGCTCCATCGGCAGGAACGCGATCACTGCGTCGCCCACGGTCAGACCGGTCACGCCCTCGCCGATCGCGTCGACCGTGCCGGAGACGTCGTAGCCGGGGACGTGCGGCAGCTGGATCGGGATCGGCAGGAAGCCGGCCCGCATGCCGTTGTCCGCAGCGTTGTACGCGGAGGCCGCGACGCGGAGTCGCACCTGACCCGCTGCCGGGGTCGGCTGCTCGACCTCGCCGTACTGGAGGACCTCGGGTCCACCGACTTCGTGGAACTGCACTGCCTGCATGGTCATGCCTCTCGTATTTGCTTCGAATTCGAAGCGCTTGCCGGGGATACTAGCACTGCTTCGAACTCGAAGCAACAGGTACGATGGTCGTATGAGCGACACCCCCACCGCGCTGACCCCGACACAGCTCGGCGCCTACTTCGCGCTGACCGAGGTGAGCGCGCTCCTGCGCCCCGCGGTCGAGAAACAGCTCCGCGACGTCGGCGGCTTGAGTTACGTGCAGTTCCAGCTCCTGGCGCGGTTGGGGGATGCTCCGGAGGGGCACCTGCGCATGACGGACCTCGCCGACGGCGTCGTCTACAGCCGCAGCGGGCTGACTTACCAGGCGCAACTGCTCGAACAGCGCGGGCTCGTCACGAGGTCCCCGTCGCCGGACGACGAGCGCAGCACCGTCGTCGCGATCACCGACGCTGGGCGCGAGGTCCTTGCCGACGTGTTCCCCGGCCACATCGGCACCGTGCACGGACTCCTGTTCGCGCCGATCACGGACGACGACGCGAGTGACCTCGCCCGGATCCTCGGGCGCATCAGCGAGCACCTCCGTGCGAACCCGCCACGGTCGAAGTCACGGCGTTCCGGCAAGGCGGCGACAGCATGAGCCTCGAGCGGCGCGCCGCTCGGTGGATCATCGTCGGCTCGGTCGTCGTCGGACTGGCGCTGACCGTCTACGCGACGTCCTACTGGCTGTTCCCGACGTCGTTCCAACTCCAGGAGCGGTTGCCCGACGGATCGATCAACCCGCGCGCATGGGCCGACCTGCTCGTCGCGTACGTCCTCGCGCTCGGCTGCTTCGCGGTCGCCGGATGGGTGGGCGTGCAGCGACTCCGCACTCGCCGCTGAGGCGTCAGCTGCGCGTGCGTGACCGTCGCCGCGACACGGTGGCGACGACGAGCGTGGCGACGCCGAGCGCGATCCCGATCAGACCGAGCAGGTAGCCGAACAGCATCAGGATGCCGCCGCCGATGTTCGCACCGCCCCCGGTGTCGTTCGCGAGCGACCACGCACCGATACCGACCGACAGGAAGGCGCCCAACAGGAACACCGTGCACATCACGTGCAGGACCCTCGTGCTCTGGGAGGTCATGGCGACTCGCTTCCGTGCGTGGACCGGTACCGGATGGTAGCGCGACCTGCGAGGGTGGAGCGATGACCCTCGAGATGCTCTGGGAACGAGCCGATCCAGCCCAGGTGCTGCGGAGCCGCTTCGGGTTCACGGACGTCGACGCTGTTGAGGACTGGGTCATCCGGACGCTCGACCGGTGGTGGAACGTGCACGTCGTCGCGTGCGAGCGCATCGTGATGAGTGACCACAACGCACTCGCCTGGGTCTCGACCGCTGGCGGCCGGATGCTCCTGAAGTGGTCGATCGCGCCGGATGGGTTCGAGCGCTTGGCGTTCGCGGCGGACCTCACGACGTGGCTGGCGGAGCGCGGCCTGCCCGTTTCCGCCCCGGTGCCGACGCCCGACGGACGGGTACAGGTCGAGGACGACGGAGTCTCGATGGGGCTCCAGCACGTCATCAGCGGAACCCTGCTGGACGTCCGTGAACCGGCACAGGTCCACGCGGCCGGTGCGACGCTGGCCCGCTTCCACGACGCCCTGCGCGACAGCCCCGATCGGGCGCGCGCAGCCGGTGTGCGCCCGCCGCCGACCCCACTCACGCAGCAGATCGTGGGTTGGCTGAACGGCGCGCCGGGGCAGGTGTCGGACCGTGCCCGGGTGGCGCTGCGACGGTTGCTGACGGCCGCGCCGTCCGACGACCTGCCGGTCCAGATCGTGCACGGGGACTACCGGGCGGCGAACGTCCTGTGCGCTGACGCGGACGTCGTCGCCGTCATCGACTTCGAGGACCTGCGGCTCGACCACCGCATCGTCGAGCTGGCACGCTCGGCCGTCCTGCTCGGGACGCTCTTCCACGACTGGGGGCCGGTCCCCGAAGCCGTCCATCGGCAGCTGCTCGACGGCTACCGCTCGGTGAGCGCGCTCACTGCCGACGAGCTTGTGTGGTGGGACGTCCTGGTGCTCTGGAACACGATGCTGTTCGTCCCGCTGGGGGATGACCCCACCGGGTGGGGTGCTGCTGCCGAGGCGCTCGTCGGTTAGCGGCCGAAGCGCTTCGCCGCCCGGGCGACGGCCACGAGCGCGGCGACCCCGAGTGCGATCCCGGCGGTACCGACAACCATGCCGCCCATGTACATGAACCCCGCGGCGAAGTTCACGCCAGTGCCGTCCGGGGTGAGGATCGTCCAGAGGGAACCACCGGCGGTGAGCAGGAAGCCCAGACCGAGGAAGACGATCGCGAGGGTGACGATCGAGCGGAAGTCGCGCATGGTCCGAACCTACCGACCCCGCACCGGTGGCAGAGTGGCGTGATGGGGAGCATCCGGAACATCGCGGTCGGGCTGCCGGTCAAGGACGGCCACGTGCTGCTGTCCGAGTCGTTCGACAGCGTGCGGGACCTCCGCTTCCACCGTGCAGTCGGCGGCGGCATCGAGTTCGGCGAGACCGCGGTCCAGGCGCTCCGTCGCGAGTTCCGCGAGGAGCTCGACGTCGCCCTTGACGAGGTCCGGCTGCTCGGTGTTCTCGAGAACCTGTTCGAGTACGAGGGGCAGCCCGGACACGAGTACGTCCACGTGTTCGCCGTCCGGTCAGCCGATCTGGACGAAGTGCCGATCGACGCCGAACTCGTGGTGCTGGACGAGGGCAGCCCGGTGCGCTGGGTACCCGTCGACACGGACGTCCCGGTGTTCCCGGACGGCGTGCTCGATCTGCTCGCGGACACTCACCCGATGGACTCCTCGGTCAGCTGATGCGGCTAGGTCGGCGCCTGACGCCGCCCTGCACCAGGACTCACCCGGAAGCTGCCTCTCGCGATCGAAGATCACGTGGGCATAACCCTTGTCTGAGCATCCATTAAGACCGATCCGGAACGACCCGCTCTGACCGGGGCTTTTGCGTTCTACCCCCGTACGGGGGCCGGGTACAGACACTCAGCTTCCTCATATGCTGCGGACGCTGACAGCAGCCCGTGCTGTCCATCACGTAGGGGGTTTCGTGCGCACATTGCTGCACGCTCCGCGTCCGAGGAAGCGCAGCATCGCTGCTGCCACCCTCGGCGCGCTCGCACTTGTCGGATCACTACTCGTCGCCACACCGGCGCAGGCCATCAACGACACCGGCACCGGTGGCGTGTTCGTGCCTGCATCCGGCCGTGTCCTGGACACCAAGGCTGGTACCGGTGGGTTCAGCACGCCGATGGAGGCCGGCAAGTACCGGACCATCAAGATCGCCGGCGTCGCCGGGATCCCCGACGACGGCACCGTGGGTGCCGTGTCGTTGAACGCGACCGTCAGTGGCAACCCGTCGGCGGGCACGCTGTTCGGCCGGCCGGATGCGGACACGTCACGCACGACGATGTTGATCTACAACGCCAACACCGGGGAGTACGTCTCCAACACCGCGATCGTCGCCGTGAGCGCGGCTGGCACCATCCAGGTCTCGACCGAGACGGCTTCGCGGTTGATCCTCGACGTGCAGGGTTACTACACCGCCAACACGGACGGCCTGACCGCCGGTGGGTTCGTCCCCGTCGCGGGCAAGCGCATCGTCGACACCCGTTCCGGTCTCGGCGCCCCGAAGGCGCTCTTGGCGCCGGGGAAGAGCGTCGACATCCAGGTCACCGGCGCCAACGGCGTCCCGGCCAGCGCGTCCGGCGCGGTCGTGAACCTCCTGCCGATCAACTCCACGGCCTCCGACGGCTACCTCACCCCGTACGCGACCGGGACCACCCGTCCCGACAACGCGTTGCACTACGCCCCGTCGGTGAACACCTCGATCCAGGCGCAGGTGCAGCTGTCCTCGAGCGGGAAGATGACGATCTACAACGGCTCGTCGACCATCAACCTCGTCATCGACCTGCAGGGGTACTTCACCGCCGGCGGCACCACTGGCGCGACCTTCACTCCCGGTGTTGGTCGGGTCTTCGACTCCCGCGCGACGGGGAACACGATCCTCGCGAAGAACGAGACCCGCGCAATTTCGGTCGCCGGCCAGGCCGGTGTCCCGGTCATGGGCTCCGGCATCACCGCGGTCGTCCTCACGCTGAGCGTCGTGCACGGCGGCAGTGATGGTCGCGCCTCCGTCTGGGCCAATGGGACCACGCAGCCGGACACGACCTCGATCAACTTCCAGACCGACGAGATCCGCACCAACACCGTCACCGTCGCCCTCGGCGCGAACGGCAAAATCAACCTCAACAACGTCGCCGAGGCAACGAACTACGTCATCGACGTGCAGGGCTGGTACAGCACGCCGAACGTACCGATCATGAGCTGCCCGGCGCCCTACGCCGCCGACGCGACGGTCGCAACGATTCCGGCGAACGACGTCAAGTGCACGGCTAAGGTGGCCGCGGCTGCCAGCTCGGATCAGGTACTCGCGGTCTCCATCGACGGTGGGGCCGCGGTTAACACGGCTGCTGCTTCCACCGCTGCGACCATGGCAGCCGCGACCGTTCCTGCCACCGCAGGTGCGCACACCATCGACGCAGCCCTTCTTGCAGGTGATGGCACAGTCCTGAACACCAGCACCTACAGCTTCTTCCTCGGCGGTGCTTGGGACAACGCGGTGCTGGATCCGTCGACGGCATCCGGAGCCGAGGTGTACGACGAGGGATATTTGCAGGTCAGCCCGCACGGCGAGGCGTTCCCGTCCGACGTGCAGCAGCGCCTCACTATCTCGTCGTCCGCGGATCCCGACGCTGCACCGCTGTACCAGTCTGGTTGGGACACCGATGCGTCGCCCATCCCCGCAGGACTCCTCGTCGACGGCCAGACCTACTTCTGGCACTCCGACGTCACTGGTACGACCAACGCAACCGGGGCCACGATCACCCGGACCAGTCCGATGTACTCCTTCATTGCGTCTCCCGACAAGGTCGACTCCGCCTGTGCAAGCGCGCTGTACGGGCTCGCACAAGAGCAGTCTGCTGTTCCGACCGCGCAGGAATACATCGACAACTGCACTGTGACATCGGACTCGGAAAGCCCGACATACCTGTCGTCCGACGAGTCCTCCACGCAGTCCACCGTGAAGACGCAGATGAAAGCCGCCGGCACCGTTCGCACGAAGACGCTGTGGAGTGGCGCGCCGGGCGGGTCGTACTACATTGAGCACCGCGCCAAGTTCTTCTACGACGGTGCAAATGCGTGGTCGACCACCAAGATGCGGGGCAAGGTCGGCTGGCACCAGTGCGGGAAGAACGGCAGCTGGGTTGTCTGGCCGGCAAGCACGAAGGTCACCGCGTGCGGCGACTACCGCACCAAGGGCAACGACTACTCCTACATGTCCTGGAGCTTTAACATCGGCTACAAGGGCAAGGGCATCACGACCAACCACACCATCCACATCCACGTGCGACCCAGCGGGGAAGCGCTCTACGGGAACGGAATCACCGGATGACCCAGATGAGCTCGACGCCGAAGCGTCGACCTCGGTTCGCGGCAGGGACGACGTCGAAGATCGCCTTCGTGGTCATCCTCCTGCTCACCATCGCGAGCAGCGGCCTGCTCTTCGCACCGACAATCGTGTCGGCAACGGCTCTGCTGACAACGTTCCGCAAGCACGGGTGGATTCGATGGGCCTGCCTCGGGCTCGGCATCCTGCTGACCGTCTACCAACTGATCACACTGTTCGTCACGCCGCCGGTTCTCGGCGGCGAGGTCCACTAACTCGACCATCCACTGCCCCTGACTTGTCCGTCCTCACGGCGAGTCAGGGGCAGTTGCCTTTTCAACGAAGGCACGACACCGACGTCACTCCCACAGCCGCCGGACACTGTCCGAGACCGTCGTTGTCGCAAGGGGACCCGCCGGTACTCATGGCCAAACTCGGCCTAATGGACGGTTCGTGGCGCGGCCGCATTCGTCTGTGCGCTGTCGTACATCCCTACGGTTGCGAGACGTCGCGTCGGTAGCACGGCCGCGGCCTTCCGACTCGCGAAATCCGGGGGTGCGGCGGTTCTCACAACCATGTCTCGCAAGTGTCTTCGGTGATGGGTTCACCATGGTGGCTTGCGAGACGAGCGTGGCGACGCACGGCTGATCTGGCTCGCCTGAGCTTCCAGCAGTGGGACACGGCTCGGCGAGCGAGATACGTGACCGCCACAGGCGCGCGCCGCGACGAACGATGTCTCGATCGGAGTGCGCCGGAGCTCGTGTTTCCCGTACGGCATTCGGGCTCTCGTCCGGAGCTCGGCGGACATCCGCCCGACCGCCAGTCGCGCGCGACTCTGCAGCTGGTCACGAGGAATGGTCGCGGGATTCCCAGCGGCGAGACGCGCAGAGGCGGGCACTCTCGGAGTCGACCGTCATCGTCCTGGAGGCCGAGATCGCCCCCGCGGACGTCACGATCCCGTCACGACGGGCGCATTCCCAGCGGACACGGCGGTGTTCCGCGGCGAAGTCCCGGCGACCGCCCGAGATCGGCTGGGACGCTCCCGAACTACTGCACCAGATCGGTGCGTAATGCTCCACAGGGGAACCAGATCGATGACGATGAGACGTGCAGGGGGAGCCGCGCTCGGCTTCGTGGGCGGCAGTGTGCTCGCCGGGTTGATGATCGGGGTCGGCGTGACGCCGATGATCGCGGTCGCCGGGGTGAGCACGACGTCGGCGATCGGGGTGTTCGAGGCGCTGCCGGAGCACATCGAGATCGGGGACCTGCCGCAGCGCAACCAGGTCTGGGCGTACCGCGGCGGCGAACCGGTGCACCTGGCGAACGTGTGGGCGCAGGACCGGCAGGAGCTGTCCTTCGACCAGATCAGCGACCAGCTCAAGCACGCTGCGGTCGACGGCGAGGACAAGCGGTTCTACGAGACCGGTGGTGTGGACGCGACGTCGATGGTCCGCTCCTTGGTGAGCGTCGCCGCGTCGCAGGGGGAGGGCGGTTCGGGTGGATCGACGCTCACGATGCAGCTCGTGCGCAACATCAAGATCCAGCGGGCGAGCGAGCTGCCGACGCTCGCGGAGCAGAAGGCCGGCTACAAGGAGGCGACGAAGCGGTCGCCCCAGCGGAAGCTCGCCGAGATGAAGCTCGCGATCGGCCTGGCGAAGAAGTACACCAAGGAGCAGATCCTGACGGCGTACCTGAACATCGCCTACTTCGGCGACCAGACCTACGGCGTGCAGTCGGCCGCGCAGCACTACTACGGCAAGTCCGCCACCGACCTGACCCCGGCCGAGGCGGCATCGCTCATCGCGATCGTGCAGTGGCCGGAGCGCCGCGACCTGTCCACGCCGGAGCACTACCGCGACAACGCCGCACGGCGGAACGTGATCCTCCGTTCGATGCGCGAGCAGGGGCACCTGACGACCGACGAGTACCGCACGGCACGGCTGTCTCAGGTGGCTGATTACGTGCGCATCACCGCGCCGCAGCAGGGGTGCGAGGCCGTCGAGACCGGGGCGGAGTTCTTCTGCGACTACGCCAAGCGCGTCGCAGCGCGGCTGCCGCAGCTCGGTGCGACGAAGCAGCAGCGCGCGGACGCCTGGCGCACGGGTGGGTACCGCATCCAGACGACGCTCGATCTCGACCTGAACGCGAAGCAGAAGGAACTGCTCGACCGGTACGACCCGAAGACCGAGACCCGGCTGGCGCTGGGCGCGACGCTGAACACCGTCGAGGCGGGCACCGGCCGGGTGCTCACGATGGCGCAGAACACCGACTACGACCGGTCGGAGCAAGCCCCACCGACCGCGACGTCCCTGAACTACGCCGTCGACCAGGCCGACGGAGATTCGACGGGCTTCCAGACCGGCTCGACCTACAAGATGTTCACGCTGCTGGCGTGGCTCGAAGCCGGCCGCAGCCCGGACGCGGTCGTGAACGGCACCCCGCACCCGCAGAGCACGTGGACGGCGTGCGGCGAGCAGACGACGGCCTTCTGGCAGCCGAAGAACGACTCGCCGGGCCAGAAGGGGCCGTACTCGGTGCGCTCCGCCACGGCCCAGTCCGTGAATGCCGCGTACCAGTCGATCGCGGCGCAGCTCGACCTGTGCGACATCCGCGACGTCGCGAAGCGCCTCGGTGTTCACCTGGCCGCCGGCGGCGAGCTGCCGTGGAACCCCGCGTCGCTGCTCGGCACCGAGAGCATCGCGCCGCTGACGATGGCAGCGGCCTACGCGGGCATCGCGAACGGCGGTCGGTACTGCGCGCCGGTCGTCATCGACCAGGTCACCGCCCCGGACGGCACGGAGCTCGGCGGTCAGTCGCGCACCTGCTCGCAGGCCGTCTCGCCGCAGACCGCGGCGACCGCGTTCGAGGTCATGCAGGGCGCGTTCCGGGGCGGGACCGCGAGCGGCGGCCAGACCCCGGACGGCGCGACACTCTTCGGCAAGACCGGGACGGCCGACGCCGCCGACCAGGTCTGGCTGATCGGCGGGACGTCCCGCGCGGTGACCGCCTACTGGCAGGGCAACACCGACGGCGGAAAACACAATCTGCGGTACTACTCGAACGGTCAGGGCGGCACCTACGCGGGCTCCCGCGCAGCGGTCTGGCGCGATGCGCAGACCGCGGTGAACGCCGCCTTGCCAGTGGGCTGACGACACCAGGCGGGGCACGTGCACGAGAACGCACCACTGATGGACGGGAGGCCCGTTGCCAGCTGGCAACGGGCCTCCCGTCTGATCGTCGGTTGCGTTCTAGGACAGCTTCTTGCTGTCCTCGAGCCAGCCCGCGAGCTCCGTCATGTAGCCGGCCTGCGAGGCGTAGTCGAGCGCCGGGAAGGTGAAGCTGTGCACCTGGCCGGCCTCGAGCGCCGCGTTGTCAGCGAAGGTCGGCTGCTTCTCGAGGTCCGCGACCTGGTAGCCCTGCTGCGACAGCAGCAGGACGTCGGCCTTGATCTGCCCCGCGTTCTCCCACGAGTAGATGCCCCAGTAGAAGCCCTTCGGCTTCGGGTTCACGAAGTCGACGCCGAACGACGAGTACATCTGCAGCAGCGGCTCGTCGGTCGGGCGGGTGACGTAGGCGCCGTCACCGTCGGCGTACATGGAGACGACCGACAGGTCCTGCTCCTTCGCGACCTTCTCGAGCTCGTCGCCGGCGGTGTCGAAGCGCTTCTCAGCGGCCTCGATCGTCGACTCCTTCGCACCGAGGGACTCGCTCAGGTCGGCGATCTTCTCGATGACGTCCTCGCCCTTGCCGCCCCACTTGACCTGGACGACCGGCGCGATGGCCTCGATCTGCTTCTCCTGCTCGTTGTCCTTGAAGCCGTAGCCGGGCTGCGTGTCGTCGAGCGTGCCCTTCTCGTCGGTCGGGTAGACCGAGGTCACGACGAGGTCGGGCTTCAGCGCGGCGAGCTTCTCGAGGTCGATGTCGCCGTAGGCGGTGCCGAGCTGCGTGATGCCGTCGGTGTCCAGGTCGTCGAACCGGGCGTCCTTCGCCATGGTCAGCTGGCCGAAGGTGCCGACCGGCTTCAGGCCGTACTCGATGAACGAGATCGCGATGTCGTTCAGCACGACGACGCGCTTCGGCGTGTGGTCGACCTTGACGGTCGTGCCGGTGGCGTCCTCGTAGGACCAGGCCTTCGACGCCGCGGTGTCACCGTCGGAGTCGTTCGAGTCGGTGCTCGAGCAGCCGGCGAGGAGGAGGGCCGAGACGGCCACGGAGGTCAGGAGAGTGGCTCGGAGGGAGCCGCGTCGGGAGAGCTTCACGTTAGGAGAGGCTAACCTAAGTGCGCGGCCCCCGCCAGTTCGACGTCCGGTTCGGCATGCGGCGCCGGGTCGTGCTCGTCGGCCTCGGGCACGATCATCGGGGCCCCGGTCACGGGGTCCGGGAACACGCGCGCGTGCAGCCCGAAGGCGTGCTCGAGCAACGCGGGGGTCAGTACCTCGTGCGGTGCGCCGTCGGCAGCGACGCCGCCGTCGTGCAGGACGACGAGCCGGTCGGAGAACCGGGCCGCGAGCGACAGGTCGTGCAGGACCATCACGATGGTGGAGTCCTGCTCGCGGTTGAGGCGGCGCACCAGGCGCAGGACCTCGAGCTGGTGTGCGAGGTCCAGGTAGGTCGTCGGTTCGTCGAGCAGCAACGTGTCGGCCTGCTGCGCCACCACCAGGGCGATCCACGCACGCTGTCGCTGGCCACCCGACAGGCTCGCGACGTCGCGGTGGGCGACGTCGGTCAGCCCGGTCGCTGCGATGGCCTGCTCCGCCACGTCGGCGTCGTCCGCGGTCCACGGCTTCGCCCACGACTGGTGCGGGTTGCGGCCGCGCATCACCAGGTCGAGCACGCTCGTGCCGGCGGGCGCGACGGGGGACTGCGGCAGGATCGCGAGCTTCCGCGCGACCTGGCGGTTCGGTTCCTTGCGGATCGGGGCGCCGTCGAGCAGGACCTCGCCGGACTGCGGCTTCAGCACTCGCCCGAAGGCCTTGAGCAGGGTCGACTTGCCGCAACCGTTCGCGCCGAGGAACGTCGTCACGGTGCCGCGCTCGATGCGCAGGTCGAGGTCGGTCAGCACGGGGTGCCGGTCGTAGCCGACGGACAGGCCGCGGGCTTCGAGGACCGGGGTGGACGGGGGTGTCGACGGGGGAGTCATCGGGACATCTCCTTGCGGTGACGGATGAGGAGCCAGATCAGGTACGGGGCGCCGATCACGGTGGTGATGATGCCGACGGGCACCTGCCACGGGAACGCCGATCGGGACAGCAGGTCCGCCGCGAGGACCAGCGCGGCGCCGAGCAGTCCGGCGAGCAGCAGTGGTGGCCGGTTCGTCCCGGCGAGCCGGAGTCCGACCTGCGGCACCACGAACGCGACGAAGCCGACCGGTCCCGCAGCGGCGACGGCGGCGGCGGTGAGCACGACGGCCAGGGCGATCACGAGCAGGCGGTGCCGCTGGACCGCGAGCCCCACCCCGGTCGCGACCTCGTCACCGAGCTGTCCGATGCCGAGCGCCGCACTCGTCGCCAGGGCGATCGGCACCGCGACCGCGGCGACGATGAGGAGCGGCCAGACGCTCGACCACGAGGTGCTCGACAGGCTGCCGACGAGCCACTGCGATGCCGCGGTGGCGATGGTGATCTTGGCGCGGACGAGCAGGTAGCTCGTCACGGCGTCGAGGGTCGCGCTCACGCCGATGCCGACCAGGATGAGTCGGTAGCTCTGCACCCCGCCGCGCCAGCCGAGCCCGTACACGACGGCGGCGGCGACGAGCGCGCCGATCGTCGCGGCCACCGGGATCCCGCCGCTGAGCACGATCGAGGACACCGAGTACGTGCCCCCACCGAGCACGATGGCCGCCACGGCGCCGACGCTCGCGCCCGACGTCACGCCGATGATGTCCGGGGTGCCCAGGGGGTTCCGCGTGAACGTCTGGGTCAGTGCGCCGGCGATGCCGAGGGTCAGCCCGACGAGCGCGCCGGTGAGGACACGGGGGAGCCGCAGTGTGGTGATGATGAAGCCGTCCGGGCCGGTCTCCAGCCCGACCAGGGAGCGGAGCACGATGCCCGGGGCGATCCAGGTCGAGCCGATCGCGACACCGAGGACGACGAGCACCAGGACCAGACCGAGCGAGGCCACCGTGTACCAGAACACCCGCGGGCGCCAGGCGAGGCCGATCGGACCGATGCGGACCCCGGTCCGGCCGGGCGCACGGACCGCTGCGCCCGTCACAGGGACACCAGCGATCGGCGACGGGCGACGGCGACGAAGACGGGGCCGCCGATGACGGCCAGGACGATGCCGACCTCGACCTCCGAGAACCCGCCGATCAGGCGTCCGACGACGTCGGCGAGCAGCACGAGCGCCGCTCCGACGAGCCCGGAGACCGGCAGGGTCCACCGGTGCCCGGTACCGACGAGGGCTCGGGCGACGTGCGGCACGGTCAGGCCGACGAAGCCGATCGGGCCAGCGGCGGCGGTCGCACCGGCTGCGAGCAACGTGATGGCCCCGAGCCCGACGAGCCGCGCGACGAGCACGTTCTCGCCCAGGCCCTTGGCCAGGTCCGAGCCGAGCCCGAGTGCATCGAGTGCCCGGACGTTCAGGACCGCGAGCACCAGCCCGGCGACGAGGAACGGCCACACCGCGCCGAGGATGTCGAGCTGCCGTGCAGCGAGGGAACCGACGACCCACAGCCGGTACGCGTCGAGCGAGTCCTGGTCGGTCAGGACGACGAACGAGGTCAGCGCGCCCAACAGGGCCGAGACGGCGGCGCCCGCGAGTGCGAGGGGGACCGGGCTGGCCGTCCCGCTGCCCGCGATGGTCACCGAGAACACGACGACGCTCGCGACCAGCGCGCCGCCGAGGGCGAACCACACCGTCGCGCCGGTGCTCGTGACCCCGAACACGTAGACGCCGAGGACGACGGCGAGCCCGGCACCCGACGAGACCCCGAACAGTCCGGGGTCGGCGAGCGGGTTGCGGGTGTGCCCCTGCATCAGGAGCCCCGCGATCCCCAGGGCCGCACCGACCGCGGCACCGATGAGCGTGCGCGGGACCCGGGAGCCCCAGACGATCGCCTCGTCGGTGGTCGAGCCGGTCCGGAACAGGCCGTCGAGCACCCGGTCGACGCCGATCCGGTTGCTGCCGAGGAGCATGCTCGCGACCGCCACCAGGACCAGCACGACGACCAGTCCGGCGATCACCAGGACGCGGCGACGGACGGCGGTGCGGTGGACACCGAGGGCTGCTGACGCATCGGCGGTGCGGGCCTCCGAGACGGAAGCCAGGGCGGGGGAGGGGGCTGGCACGGAGAACATCTTAGGTTAGCCTTGCCTCATGGCGAAGACTCCGCGGCTCCTGCCCGAGAATCCCCGGCTCTTCCGTGCCCGAGTCCTGCGGACCGAGCGCACGACGCCGTCGATGCAGCGCGTCACCGTCACCGGCGACGACCTGCACGAGTTCCCGTTCCTCGGCTTCGACCACTGGTTCCGCCTGTTCACCGGGCGTCCGGACCAGGACGCGTTCCGGATGCCGGACCTCGACGGCAAGAAGTGGTGGCCGACGTTCCTGGCCATCCCCGAGGACGTCCGCCCGCACTGCGCGAACTACACCGTCGCCGCGTTCCGCCCGATGCCCGACGGCACCGCCGAGATGGACATCGACTTCGTCGTGCACACCGACGACGCCGGCGAGCCCGAGGGCCGTGCCGCGATCTGGGCCTGCGGTGCCCGCCCCGGCGACCAGCTGGCGATGCTCGACCAGGGCTGCATCTTCGACTGCCCGGACGACACCAGCGAGATCGTGATCGCGGCCGAGGAGACCGGGCTGCCCGGCGTGCTCGGCATCGCCGCGTCACTGCCCCGGAACGCCGTCGGCCGCATCATCCAAGAGGTCCCCACCGCCGGCGACGTCCGCGAGATCGACGCACCGGCCGGGGTCACGGTCACGTGGATCGTCCGCGACGAGGTCGACCACCACGCCGTCCCGGGCCGCGCGGCGCTCGCCGAACTGCAGCGGCACGTGCCCGTCGACGACCGGGGCTACGCCTTCGTGGTCGGCGAGTCGACCCTCGCCACCGAGGGCCGCCGGCACCTGCACCGTGCGGGTCTGCCGAAGGCGCGCATCACGTTCTCCGGTTTCTGGAAGCACGAGGCCAAGGAGTCCGTCTCCGCCTGAGCGGTGCACGTTCCTTCCCATGGCATGTGCGATGCCTGGCGTTATCGGGCGTACCGTCACGGAACTTCTCACCAGGTACGCCCGTTTCCGCCAGGTACGCCTGGGACGCGACCAGCACGACGGACGGGAGGCCCGGTGCCAGCTGGCACCGGGCCTCCCGTCCGTCGTGGGGTGGCGTCAGCCCTTGAGGCCGGAACCCGTCACGCCCTCCACGATCTGCCGCTGGAAGATCAGGTAGAGGATGATCAGCGGCAACGCCGCCAGGATCGCTCCGGCCTGGATGTCCGCGTAGCGCTGACCGAAGCTGCCCTGGACCGTGGCGAGCCCGACCGGGATCGTCATGAGGTCCGGGTTCGACAGCACGAACAGCGGCAGCAGCAGGTTGTTCCAGACACCGACGAAGGTCAGGATCGTCACCGCGGCGATCACCGGACGCGACAGCGGCAGGATGACCGACCAGTAGATCTTCCAGATGTTGGCACCGTCGATGCGTGCCGCTTCCTCCAGCTCCTTCGGGATCCCGTCGAAGAACTGCTTGAAGATGAACACCGCGATCACGGCGGGCACCTGCGGGAAGATGACCGACCAGTAGGTGTTCAGCAGGCCGACGGCGTTGAGCTCCTGGAAGATCGGGATGATCAGGACCTGCGTCGGGATCATGATGCCGAGGATGATGAGCAGGAACGCGATGTTCCGACCGCGGAACACCAGGCGGGACAGCGCGAACGCCGCCATCGAGGCGAACATGACCGTCAGGACGGCCGTGATGACGCTCGTGATGGCGCTGGCGAGGTACCAGTTCCAGATGTCGCCGGCCTGGAACAGCGACGCGTACGAGTGCAGCGTCGGGTTCCAGTTCGACAGGATCGAGTTCGCGCCGAGGGCGGCGACGCCGTTGTCGGACAGCGACGTCTTCAGGGCGAACAGGCTGGGGATGAGCCAGATGATCGCGAAGACGATCAGGATGATCCCGGCGACCAGGTTGAAGCCCTTGCCGGAGACGCCGATCTTGGCGGCGTTCGCGGGGGCGGCGGCCGAGACGCCGGTGCGGAGCTTGGCGCGGCCGGTGGTGATGCTCTCGGTGGCGGTCATGTCAGGCCCCGATCTCTCGCTTGGCGGCAGCGCGCTCGACGAGCTGCCGGATGACCGCGATCGCGACGATCACGATGAACAGGAGCACCGACGCTGCCGAGGCGGCACCGAGTCGGTTGTCGGTGAAGCCGACGCCCGTGATGAGCTGCAGCGAGACCTGGGTGGAGATGCCCGGTCCGCCGTTCGTCATCAGGTACACCTGGTCGAAGATCTTCAGGCTCGCGATGATCTGCAACAGGATGACCAGCGTCGTGGTGCGGCCGAGCAGCGGCAGCGTGATCGACTTGATCTGCTGCCAGTTCGACGCACCGTCGACGGCGGCCGCTTCGTACAGTTCGCGCGGGATCTCCTGCAGGCCAGCCAGGTAGAGCACGAAGTTGAAGCCGAGGGTCCACCAGACGGTGGCGATCGCGACACCGATCATCGCGGTGTTCGGGCTGGACAGCATGCCGGAGCCCGGGGTGAGGCCGATGGCCGACTGCATGCTCGCCCACAGGCCGGTCGCCGGCGTGAAGATGAACACCCAGATGAGCGAGATCGTCGCCGACGGCAGGATGAACGGCAGGAAGAACGCCAGTCGGAAGAACCACTGGCCGCGGTTCATCCGGTTCGTCAGCACGGCGAACACGAACGCCAGGATGACGAGCGGCGGCGTCGTGTAGAGCGTGAACTGCAGCGTGTGCCAGAGCGACGACCAGAAGTCGGAGCGTCCGAGCATCTCCGCGTAGTTCGCGAACCCGGCGAAGCTGCCGAGGCCTGTGCGGACGGTCGAGGTGTTGAAGAAGCTCGAGACGATCATCCAGACCGTCGGGCCGAGCAGGAACGCCGCGTAGAACAGGCCGAACGGGGCGAGGAAGAGCCAGCCGCTGCGGCCCTGGCCACGGGTGAGGCTGGTGCCGTAGGTGCGGTTCCGGCGCGGACGCGACGCGGTGGCCGCATCCGTGGGCCGGTCGAGGACAGGTGCTGTGGTCACGTCATCGTGCCTTTCGCGCGGTGTTCACGGCGTTCACATGCCGGGCAGGTGCATGCCCGGTGGTCGCGTGCCCGGTCACAGGGGGCTCGGGGTGTTCAGGTAGGTCGCGAGCTGCGACTTGATGGCACTGAGCGCCTGTGCGGGCGACGAGCTGCCCTGCTGCACGAGGGCCAGCTGGGCGCCGACGGTGCCCTCGAAGGTCGAGCCGGAGCCGCCGTACCAGGCGGGGTCGTCGAACACGGCGGTCTCGGCTGCGGCCGCGTAGTTCGACTGGGGCTTGAGCTCCTTGTAGGCGCTGCTGTCGAAGGTCGGGATGTAGGCGGGGACGTGCCCGCCCTCGGCCCAGGTCAGGCTCTGCTCGAGCATCTGCTTGATGAAGAGCATGTGCTGCTTGCGCTGCTCCGGCGTGCGGTCCTTCTTCGGCAGCACGAACGTGTGCGAGTCCGCCTGCGTCGCGGGCTTGTCGTACAGCTGCGGGATCGGGGCCATGCCGAACTTCAGTCCCTTGATGGACTGCGCCGTGCTGATCTCCCACTCGCCCTGCATGAAGAAGCCGGCCTTGCCGTCGAACATCAGGGACTGCGCCGTGGCGTAGTCGAGCGCCTTGTTCATCCAGCCCTGCTTGACCCACTTCTGGGTGCGGCTGGTGACCTCGTTGTAGGCGTCCTCGTTGACCGTGAGCTTCGCGCCGCCGTCGCTGATGAAGGGGGTCGCGTCGTTGATCTGGTTGTACATCGTCCAGAAGAAGCGCCACGGGGTGGCGGTCTCCGGCACGACGTTGGCGACGTTGAGCGCGGTGCCGCCGGTGACCTTCGCGACCGCGGCGAGGGCACTCTCGAACGTGTCCATGCCGGACAGGTCCTTGAGGTTGCCGTCGCTGTCGAGCAGGCCCGCCTTCTTGCACACGTCAACGTTGTAGAAGAGCACGAAGGGGTGGGTGTCGAGCGGGATCGCGATGTTGTTGCCGTCGGTCTTCTGCGCCGTCCAGGCCTTCTGGTTGAAGTCGGCGGCGCTGAGGCCGACGCTCGCCAGGTCCTCGGACGTGATCGGGTCGAGCAGGTCGCCGTCCCACAGCGGCTTCGCCCGGGTCAGGTGGGCGACCGCGACGTCCGGCGGCTTGTTCCCGACGGTGGCCAGTGTCAGCTTCGAGTAGTACGGGTTGCCCCACGCGAACGTGGTGGCCTGCAGCGAGCTCGATCCGCCGTGCTGCTTCGCGTAGCCGTCCTCCATCGCCTGCATGCGGAGGCCGTCACCGCCGCCGAAGAGGTTCCAGAAGACGAGCGTCTCGGGGTTGAGGGCACTGCCGGCCAGGCCGGCTGCGATCGGGCTCGAGCACGCGGCGAGCGGCAGGACCGTCGCGGCCGCCGCTCCTGCGGCGAGGAAGCCGCGGCGCGAGAGGCGCGACGCGGGTGTTGCTGGGCGGTTCGGCATGGCATCACTCCATCGGGATGGGCCGGGCTCGGGAGCAGGGTCGGTGCTCCCGTCGGAGCGGTGGGTCGGTGCTCCGTGAGCGCTCACATTAGCGCTCGCGAAGATCATCCGCCACCCCTTTCGCGTCGCCGTGGAACCCGGTAGCGTTTCTGTCAGGTGAGCGCTCACTTTCGTGACGGTCCGCTTCGCTACCCCTGGCGCCGGACCGAGCACGCGCACCGCACGACCCGCAGTACCCGCTCTCGCACGATCGAAGGAGATCCATGCCCCGCACACACCTCGTTCTCGACGCCGCGTTCACCGTGGGGCCGGTGCGACGTCGCCTGTTCGGCGGGTTCGTCGAGCACCTCGGCCGCCACGTCTACGACGGCATCCACGAGCCCGCGCACGAGACCGCCGACGAGCACGGCTTCCGCAAGGACGTCGTCGAGCTCGTCAAGGAACTCGGCGTCTCCGCCATCCGCTACCCCGGCGGCAACTTCGTCTCCGGCTACAAGTGGGAGGACGGCGTCGGCCCCGTCGAGCAGCGCCCGAAGCGCCTCGACCTGGCCTGGCACTCGACCGAGACCAACGAGGTCGGCCTGCACGAGTTCCAGCACTGGCTCGACCAGGTCGGTTCGGAGCTCATGCTCGCCGTGAACCTCGGCACACGTGGCACCGCCGAGGCGATCGAGCTGCTCGAGTACGCGAACATCGACGCCGGCACCGCACTGTCCGAGTACCGCAAGTCCAACGGTCGCCAGGAGCCCTTCGCCATCAAGATGTGGTGCCTCGGCAACGAGATGGACGGCCCGTGGCAGCTCGGCCACAAGAACGCCGACGACTACGGCAAGCTCGCCGCCATGACCGCGAAGGCCATGCGCCAGATCCAGCCCGACCTCGAGCTGGTCGCCTGCGGTTCGTCCGGAGCGTCGATGCCGACGTTCGGCGAGTGGGAGCGCACCGTCCTCGAGCACACCTACGACGACGTGGACTACATCTCGGCGCACGCCTACTACGAAGAGGGCGACGACCTGCCGTCGTTCCTCGCCGCTGGCGTCAACATGGACCACTTCATCAAGACGGTCACCACCGCCGCCGACCACGTGCAGGCGCAGAAGAAGTCCGACAAGCGCATCGACATCTCGTTCGACGAGTGGAACGTCTGGTCGATCACGAAGTGGAACGAGCAGCAGAAGACCTTCGGACCGCAGGACTGGCCGGTCGCCCCGCGCCTGCTCGAGGACGTCTACACCGTCGCCGACGCCGTCGTCGTGGGTGGACTGCTCATCTCGCTGCTCCGCCACGCGGACCGTGTCGCCTCGGCCTCGCTCGCGCAGCTCGTCAACGTCATCGGCCCGATCATGACCGAGCCCGGCGGCCCGGCCTGGCGCCAGACGACGTTCTTCCCGTTCTCGGTGACGTCGCGCCTGGCGAACGGCACGTCGCTGCAGATCAAGGCCTCGGGTGACACTGTCGACGGCGGCAAGTACGGCGAGGTGCCGGTCGTGGACTCGGCCGCCACCGTGACCGAGGACGGCAAGGCAGCGGTCTTCCTGATCAACCGCCACCCGTCCGAGTCGACCACCGTCACGATCGACCTCGCGGGCCTGGCAGCCTCGGGCGACGTCCGTGCCGAGGGCGTCTGGGACGACGACATCCACGCCGTGAACGACCTTTCGTCCACCGAGCGCGTCGGGCTCCGCACGAACGAGACGGTGAGCCGCGACGGCGACACCATCACGATCGAGCTGCCGCCCGTGTCCTGGACCGCCGTGTCGATCGGCTGAGACGCCTCGGCGTTCGCTGCGGCGGGCGTCGAGTGAGCACAGAGGACGTCGGGCGCTCGCGCCCGACGTCCTCTGCTCGTTCCCGCGGGGCGCGGGGCGCGTGTCGCGTGTCGCGTGTCGCGTGTCGGTCTGGTCCGGTCCGGTCCGGTCCGCGAAAGCGACAGCCTCCCGGCATGCTGCGGCGTCCGGACCGCGAAAGCGACAGATCTCCGCAAATGGTTGGCGGCACACTGTCGCTTTCGCGGGTGTGCCCCGGGCGGCGGACGGGAGGCCCGTGGCGGGCTGGCACCGTGCCTCCCGTCCGCCTGTTGGTCGCGAAAGCGACAGATGTGCGGCCGGCTGCGCCGTCGGGTCCGCGAAAGCGACAGTTCTCCGCGGAAGGTTGGCGGCACAGTGTCGCTTTCGCGAACCGGGGCGAACCGCGGCAGCGCGCAGCGCGTCAGCGCGCGGCAGGCGGCGGCGCCGTGCTCGCCCGCTCCACCAGGCGCACGGGCACCAGGTCGGGGGCGGAAGACACGGACTCGCCGTCGATCTGGGCGAGCAGGTTCGCGACGGCTCGGCGCCCGACCTCGTCGAAGGACTGGTGCACGGTGGTGAGCGGCGGCCAGAAGGAGTCGGACTCGGGGGAGTCGTCGAACCCCACCACGCTGAGCGACGACGGCACGGACCGCCCGAACTCGTGCGCGGCGCGGAGCACCCCGAGCGCGGTCTGGTCGTTGGCGGCGAACACGGCGGTGATGTCCGGGCGTGCGGCGATGGTGAGGCCGGCGCGGTAGCCGGAGTCGGTGCTCCACCCGCCGTGGAACACCGGCGGGACGTGCCGCCCGGCGCGCTCGAGGGTGTCCTGCCACGCGGCCAACCGGCGTGCGGCGGAGTACGACGAGGTCGGTCCGGCGACGTGCCAGACGGTCTCGTGGCCGAGGTCGAGCAGGTGCTGGGTGGCCTGGCGCGCGCCGTCGGTCTGGTCGGTGTCGATCGCCGGGTGGTCGGTGCTGCCGGTGGAGTCGATGATGACCATGGGCACGCCGTCGGGCAGCACGACCTCGGCCGTGTCGATGATGTGCGACTCGATGATGATGACGACGCCGTCGACGGCCTGTTCGTGCAAACGGGAGAACGCGGAGCGCACGCCTTCTTCGGTGCGCGAGGCCATCGGCAGCAGCGTGATCGTGAAGTCCGCCGCACCGGCGGCGTCGGCGATCGCCTCGAGCGTGCGCATGTTGCCGAAGGACGCGAGCGTGAACATGATCACGCCGATGGTGCGGAAGCGCCCCGATCGCAGGGCCCGTGCGGCACGGTTCGGCCGGTAGCCCAGGGTGTCCATCGCGCGCTGCACGCGGTCGCGGGTGTCCGGGCTGACGTTGTCGAACCCGCGGGCGACGCGCGAGACGGTCTGCATCGAGACCCCGGCGGCGTCGGCGACGGCGGCCATCGAGGGGGAGCGGCGGGTGCCGGCGGGGGACTCGGTCGTCATCGGCTCGAGCTCCTTCCGTTGCGGGATCACGCAGTCTGCGTTCCCGGACGCTAGCGCATGTTGACGTTGCCATGCTATCGTCCTGACGTTCGATGTTGACGTCAACATCTGCGACCGCCAGAGCGCCCGTCACCGGGCCCGGGTCGCGGCAGACGACACCGGACACCCGAACGCAGCAGACGAAGGAGTCACATGAGCACGCTCGCAGCGCGGCCCGGCGAGGCAGCCGCAGCGCAGCCGGCAGCCCCCCGCCCGGCAGGTCGCCGGACCAAGGCGCGGGGGCGCTACACCGGTTGGCTGTTCGTCGGCCCCTTCGTGGTCGTCCTGATCGCCATGCTCATCGTCCCGATCGGCTACGCCCTCTGGCTCAGCCTGTTCCGCGACCAGCTCATCGGCGGCAACCAGTTCGTCTGGTTCGCCAACTACGTCCAGCTCTTCCAGGACGCCAAGTTCTGGTCCGGCTTCGGTCGGGTCGCGATCTTCCTGGTCGTCCAGGTGCCGATCATGCTCGGGCTCGCACTCGTGGCCGCCCTCGCGCTCGACAGCGCACGGCTCTGGGGCACGAGCTTCTTCCGCATCGCGGTGTTCCTGCCCTACGCCGTGCCCGGTGTCGTCGCGGCCCTGATCTGGGGCTTCATCTACGGCAACCAGTTCGGCCTGACGGGTGCGGCGAACGACGCGCTCGGCATCGACCTGCTGCAGCCGTTCAGCCCCAGCTGGGTGCTGACCTCCATCGGCAACGTGGTCACGTGGGAGTTCCTCGGCTACAACATGCTGATCTTCTACGCCGCACTCCGCACGGTGCCCGGTGAGCTGTACGAGGCCGCCGAGCTCGACGGCGCCGGCCCCCTGCGCACGGTCTTCTCGATCAAGCTCCCGGCCCTGCGCGGCCCGATGGTCATCGCCACGATCTTCTCGATCATCGGCAGCTTCCAGCTCTTCAACGAGCCGAACCTGCTGAAGACCCTGGCCCCGAACGTCATCGGCAGCGCCTTCACCCCGAACATGTACGCCTACTCGCTGTCCTTCAGCGGCCAGCAGTTCAACTACTCCGCCACCGTCGCGATCGTGATGGGCGTGATCACCGCGGTGATCGCCTACGTCGTCCAGGTCCGCGGAACCCGCCAGGAGAACCGATGAGCACCATCCAGCACCCCGCGACCGGCGCCGCCGGGCCGGCCACGGTCACCGAGGCGACCACGACGCAGCGCGACCCGCGCACCCGCTCGACCCGGGCCTCCAGGAAGGCCGAGCGGAAGGCCGAGCAGCACGTCGACGGACGCAAGCCGAAGCGTTCCGGCCTGCTGACCGCGGTCATGGTCGTCTTCGTCGTCTACTCGTTCGCGCCGCTGTTCTACCTGCTCGTGAACAGCACGAAGACGCAGGCGTCGCTGCTCTCCACGTTCGGGCTCTGGTTCGGCGGGGACTTCAACCTCTGGCAGAACATCGTCGACACCGTCACGTACAACGACGGCATCTTCCTGCAGTGGTTCGGCAACACGTTGCTCTACGTGGTCGTCGGTGCCGGTGGCGCCACCCTGCTCGCGACCGTCGCCGGCTACGGCATGGCGAAGTTCCAGTTCCCCGGACGCCGGGCGGTGTTCGCCATCGTGCTCGGTGCCATCGCGGTCCCCGGCACGGCCCTGGCGGTCCCGACCTTCCTGCTCTTCTCGCAGGTCGGCCTGACCAACACCCCGTGGTCGATCATCCTGCCGTCGCTCATCAGCCCGTTCGGCATGTACCTGATCTGGACCTACGCAGTCGACGCGATCCCCGCCGAGCTCCTCGAGGCCGCCCGCATGGACGGCGCCGGCGAGTTCCGGATCTTCTTCACCATCGCGCTCCGCCTCCTCGCTCCCGGTGTCGTCACCGTCCTGCTCTTCGCGGTCGTCGCCACCTGGAACAACTACTTCCTGCCGCTCATCATGCTGAGCGACCCGAAGTGGTACCCCCTGACGGTCGGCCTGAACCAGTGGAACGCCCAGGCCACCGGGTCCGGCGCGCAGCCGATCTACAACCTCGTCGTCACGGGATCGCTCCTCACGATCATCCCGATCGTGGTCGCGTTCCTCTTCCTCCAGCGCTTCTGGCAGTCCGGCCTCGCGGCCGGGTCCGTCAAGGCCTGATCCGTCGGACGGGAGGCCCGTGGCGACCCCGCCCCGCGCCCTCCGGTCCGGAACACAGCAGCACTACCCCCTCTCCACGAAGAAGTGAAAGGCACCCCCATGAACAAGCGTCTCCGGCGCGGGCTCAGCGCCCTTGCCATCGGCGTCACCGCCACGATCGCCCTCGCCGCCTGCGCGACCGGCGGCTCGTCGTCCGGTGGCTCGTCCGACGACATCACCAAGGCGTTGAAGGACGGTGGCACCCTGACCTACTGGTCGTGGACCCCCTCCGCCAAGGCCCAGGTCGCCGCGTTCGAGAAGCAGTACCCCAAGGTGAAGGTCAAGCTCGTCAACGCCGGCACCGGCGCCGACCAGTACACCAAGCTGCAGAACACCGTGAAGGCCGGCTCGGGCGCCCCCGACGTCGCCCAGGTCGAGTACTTCGCGCTGCCGCAGTTCGCCCTGTCCGACTCGCTGCTCGACCTGTCCGGCTACGGCTTCGACTCGCTCGAGGACAAGTTCGCGAAGAGCACCTGGAGCTCGGTCTCGATCGACGACAAGGTCTACGGCCTGCCGCAGGACTCCGGCCCCATGGCGCTGTTCTACAACAAGACGGTCTTCGACAAGCACGACATCGCCGTGCCGAAGACGTGGGACGAGTACGTCGCTGCCGCGAAGAAGCTGCACGAGGCCGACCCGAACGCGTACATCGCGGCCGACTCCGGCGACGCCGGGTTCACCACGAGCATGATCGCCCAGGCCGGCGGCACCCCCTTCACCACCGACGGTGACAAGGTGACCATCAACCTGCAGGACGAGGGCTCGAAGAAGTGGACGAGCACCTGGAACGAGCTCGTCGAGCAGGGCCTGCTGTCGAAGACCGTCGGCTGGACCGACGACTGGTACAAGCAGCTCGGCAACGGTGAGATCGCCACGATGATCACCGGCGCCTGGATGCCCGGCAACCTGGAGTCCGGCGTCGCCCAGGCCTCGGGTGACTGGCGCGTCGCTCCGATGCCGACCTACGACGGCGGCACCGCCCAGACCGCGAACAACGGTGGCAGCGCCGAGGTCGTCATGAAGCAGTCGAAGAACCCGGCCCTCGCCGCGGGCTTCCTGAAGTGGCTGAACTCGTCCAAGGAGTCGACCGGCGTCTTCATGAAGTCCGGTGGGTTCCCCTCGACGACCGCTGACCTCGACTCGTCGGCCTTCCTCGACGAGAAGCCGTCCTACTTCGGTGGGCAGCAGATCAACAAGGTGCTCGTCGACGCGTCGAAGTCCTCGGACAACGACTTCACCTACCTGCCGTACCAGGTGTACGCGAACAGCGTCTACGCCGACACCGTCGGTCAGGCGTACGAGAACGGCACCTCGCTCGACGCCGGCCTCGAGGCCTGGCAGAAGGCCCTCGCCAAGTACGGCAAGGACCAGGGCTTCACGGTCTCGACCAAGTAGCACCGGCACCAACTCCCCGGGGTCGTGCGGACATCGTCCGCACGACCCCGCTGTCTGAAAGAGTCATCTCATGCGATTCGCCATCGGCGACACCGACTTCCTGCTCGACGGCGAGCCGCACCGCGTGCTGTCCGGTGCGATCCACTACTTCCGCGTGCACCCCGACCTGTGGGCTGACCGGATCCGCAAGGCGAAGCTGATGGGCCTCAACACCATCGAGACCTACGTCGCCTGGAACGCGCACGCGCCGTCGCCCGACGTCTTCGACCTGACCGGCGGGCTCGACCTCGGCCGGTTCCTCGACCTGGTCGCTGCCGAGGGGATGCACGCCATCGTCCGCCCCGGCCCCTACATCTGCGCCGAGTGGACCAACGGCGGTCTGCCGTACTGGTTGTTCGCGGACGGCTCCGTGGGCGTCCGGCGCAACGAGTCCGGGTTCCTCGCGGCGGTCCAGACGTACCTGCAGCAGCTGGCCCCCGTGCTGGTCCCGCGGCAGATCGACCAGGGCGGGCCCATCGTCCTGGTGCAGGTCGAGAACGAGTACGGCGCCTACGGCTCCGACCCCGAGTACCTGCGTGCACTCGAGCAGATGCACCGCGACATCGGGCTGACCGTCCCGTTCACGAGCGTCGACCAGCCGATGGGCACGATGCTCGAGGACGGTTCGCTGCCGTCGCTGCACAAGACCGGCTCGTTCGGCTCGCGGTCCGCCGCGCGCCTCGAGCGGCTCCGCCAGGCTCAGCCCACCGGCCCCCTGATGTGCTCCGAGTTCTGGGACGGCTGGTTCGACAGCTGGGGCGAGCACCACCACACCACCTCGGCCGCGGACAGCGCCGCGGACCTCGACGTCCTGCTCGCCGCCGGTGGCTCGGTCAACATCTACATGTTCCACGGTGGCACGAACTTCGGCTTCACGAACGGCGCCAACGACAAGGGCGTGTACCGACCGATCGCGACGTCGTACGACTACGACGCGCCGCTCGACGAGGCCGGTCGGCCGACCTCGAAGTTCCACGCCTTCCGCGCGGTCATCGAGCGCTACGCGCCCGTCCCGCCGCTGCCGGCGTCGATGGAGCCGGGTGGGTCGGGTCGACTCGCGTCCGATGCGGCGGACGGAGTCGGCCTGGAGGCCCGGATCACCCCCGCCACGGACCTCGCCGTCCGCCTCGACCGCGTCGCGTTGCTCCGCTCCCTGCTGCCCACGCTCACGACGTGGTCGGCGCACGACGAGCCGCCGACGTTCGACGCCCTCGGTGCGGCCAGCGGCTTCGTGCTGTACCGGGCCGAGGTCGACCTGCCCACCGGCGGAGTGCTGACCATCGGGGAAGAGGTCCGCGACCGCGCGATCGTGTCGGTCGACGGCGTCGTCGTCGGCGTCCTGGAGCGCGAGCACCACGACCGCGCCGTCGTCCTGCCGCCGGTGACCGGCACGCTCGAACTGCTCGTCGAGGACCAGGGCCGGGTCGACTACGGCATCCGCATCGGCGAACCGAAGGGCCTGATCGGCGGGGTCGCCGTCGACGGTGTCCCGCTGTCGCGCTGGACCGCGGCACCGTTGGCGCTCGACCCGATCGCACCGTCCGCCCTCGATGCGCTGTCGGCTGTGGAACCGACCGACGGCGAGGTGCTCGCCGGGCCGACCTTCGCCGCAGGGTCGTTCGACCTCGACGCGGTGGACGACCGCTACCTGGCGCTCGACGGCTTCCGCAAGGGTGTCGCGTGGGTGAACGGGTTCTGCCTCGGCCGGTACTGGTCGCGCGGCCCGCAGCAGACCCTGGCGATCCCCGGCCCGGTCCTGCGCCAGGGCCGGAACGACCTCGTCGTCCTCGAGCTGCACGCGTCGGCGTCCCGCACGGCCCACCTGCTCCTCGAGCCGAGCCTGGGCCACACCGAGGGCTGACGAGGCTCGCCGCGTACCTGGTCGAATCGGGCGTACCGGGTCGGAACTTTCGACCAGGTACGCCCGATTTCGCTTCCCACCGCGGGCGTCATGGGACGTTTCGGACTTCGTGAGTCGCTGCCCACGCCCGCACCTCGAGGAGCGCCTCGCGTCGCCAGCGCCAGAGCGGAGCGAACCTCGTGCCGTCGTCCTCCCATGCACGGGTCAGCAGCCAGATCTGCCGTCGGTGGTCGACCCCGCGATCGTCGCGCCACTCGACGTACGCGTCGTCGAGCACCGCGGTGACGCCCGCACGCGGTGCGGTCCACGACGACAAGAAGCCGGAGTACCGGAGGGTTTCGTCGGACAGGTACACGGCGACGCGTCGGAGCCTGGCCGTGGCCCAGGTCCCGCCGGCGATGAAGGCGACACCGAGGACGAAGACGAACACCCGCGCAGATGCTCCGGGCACGAAGGCCACGCTCGCGAGTGCGACTCCTGTCCCGATCATCACCGGGCCGAACACGATGAGGTTCAGGATGCGGTCCAGGCGCGGCGGACGGATCGTCGTCACGGCAGAGCGTCCAGGTCGGCGAGTGCTCGCTCGGCATCGGCGATCCGATCGGCCTCGGGGCGCGTCCACCACTCCGGACCCCGTTCGCCGAGCCCGTGCTTGGCGAGGCCGTTCCGGTGCCGGGCCGCGGCCAGGGCGTCGTCGTCGCCCACGCGCTTGGCCTGCTTGACGGCGTTCCGCCCACGACCGAGGTGGCTCCGGAGCGCCGCCGCGACGTCCCCGGGCAGCGCGGGGTCGGTGCGGCGCCATCGTCGCCCGTTGACGACGAAGAAGTGGTCGTCGGCTTCGGCGGTCATGGTCCGAGCGTGCCAGGTCATGCCTGGTGGCGCTCCGCCAGGGCTCGTCGGACCTGGTCACCGCGCAGGGGGCGTCCGGCCAGCACGCCGCGCGGGACGTCCGTCGCCCGGAACCCGTCGAGCACCAGGTCCACCCAGCGTCGGTACGCCTCGGGCGCGACCCGGCCGAACGTGCGGATCGTCTCCGCGATCGAGAGCTGCAGGAGTGCGACGTCGGCCAGGGTGGCGTCGGCGCGGATGACCGCGGCCGCCTGTCCGGCTGTGAAGAGGGCGTCGATCCCGTCCTGCACGGCGATGCGGAGCCGGAGGAGTTCCGGAGCGTCGCGGTAGTCGGTGGTCATGAGTTCGCTGAAGCCGGTGCGGCGGGCCTCGATCGCCGCCGTCTCGCGGACGAAGGTCGCGAAGCCCTCCCACGGGTCCGAGGCGGACAACTCGCAGCAGTGCTCGACGAGGTCGAGCACCTCGTGCATCGGCTCGACCAGGACGGCTTCCCACAGCGCCGCGCGGGTCGGGAAGTGCCGGTACAGGGTCGCGTTGCCGAGTCCCGCTGCGACCGCGATCGGTTCCAGTGCAGCCTGGAGGCCGTGGTCGGTGAACGCGGACCGGGCCGCGTCGACGAGCGCCTGACGGTTCCGGGCGACGTCTCGGCGGGTCATGCACCGAGCCTAGATCGCGTGGCCGGGAATACGGGGAGCAGTCCCCGGTTTGAAACGGGGACAACCATCCGTTTCACCACCTGGAGTTCCCCGTGCACATCGCTGCCGTCGTCCTGTCCCTCGTCCTCGCCGTGGCCCTGCTCGGCTCGGGCGTCATGAAACTCGTCCGCAACCCGAAGATCGTCGCCTCGATGCAGGGCGTCCACGTCACCCCCTCGCAGATGACGGTCCTCGGGGTGCTCGAGGTCGCCGCTGCCGCCGGGCTCGTCATCGGCATCTGGTGGGTGCCGCTCGCCATCGCCGCGGCCATCGGCGCGGTGGTGTACTTCGTCGGCGCCGTGGTGGCGCACCTCCGAGCGCACGACAAGGACCTGCAGGGCGCCGTCGTCCTGCTGGTGCTCTCGGTCGCGACGCTCGTGGTGCTCCTGCTCGCGCTGTAGCCCGCTGTTCCGGGCCGACGGCTCAGGGGATGAGGCGGTCGGCCCGGTAGCGCGCGAAGAGGTCGGCGAACGCGCGTTCGGTCCGTCGGAAGGCCGTGAACCCGGCCTCGCGGCTCTTCCCCATGTCGGTGACGACCTCCATCGCGCGACCGAGGTCGGCGTCGGTGTGCCACCACGAGGCGAGCCGTGTGATGTCCGCCTCGGCCAGACCGTGTCGCTCGGCGATGCCGGCCCACTCCGACTCGTACGGCGCCATCTGCTGCTCGAGCGGACGCGGCTCGTCCTGGTACCCGACCACGCGCGCCGGGTCGACGCCGAGGTGTGCAGCCAGGCGCGGCCACATCCAGCGCCACCGGAAGACGTCGCCGTTCACGATGTTGAAGGCCTCGTCGGCACCCTCGGGTGCGGTCGCCGCCCAGACCATCTGCTCGGCGAGGATCCCCGCCTCGGTCATGTCGGTCAGGCCGTTCCACTGCGCCTCGCTGCCCGGGAACACGAAGTCCAGGTCGAGCTCCTTCGCCAGGGTGGCCTGCACCGCGATCGTCAGGCCCATGTTCATCGCGTTGCCGACAGCGTGCCCGATCACGGTGTGCGAGCGGTGCACCGACCACGTGAAGCCCTGGCGCTCAGCGGCGGCGAAGAGTTCGTCCTCCTGCGCGTAGTAGAAGTTCGGGGTGTCCAGGCGGGGCTCTTCCTCGTGGAAGGGCGTGTCCGGCATCTCGCCCGCGGCGTAGGCCTCGAACGGGCCGAGGTAGTGCTTGAGCCCGGTCACCAGCGCGACGTGCGCCAGTGGAGCGTGCGCGAGTGCGGCGAGCAGGTCGCGGACCATGCCGCCGTTCACGCGGATGTTCTCGGCTTCGGTCTCCTGGCGCTGCCACGCGGTGAAGAACACGTGCGTGGGACGTTCGTCGGCCAGGGCGGCGCCGAGGCTGTCGGGATCGCGGAGGTCCGCGGCGACGGTCCGGACGTCCTGCTGGGGGAGCGGACGGCGGGACAGCGCGGTCACGTCCCAGCCGAGGTCGAGCAGGTGGCTCACCAGGGCAGAGCCGGTGATGCCGCTCGCGCCCACGACGAGGGCTCGGGGCTGGACGGAGGTCGGTTCGGTCGATCCGGTTGCAGTCATCCCCATCCCCAACCGAGGTTGGACGACACGTGTTCCCTCACCGCGTGCGACGGATGCGGATCGGACCCTTCGCTGTCGACGGGTCCACCACGGAGCCGCCCTGGGTGATCTCGACCTCGCCGCGCGCCATCATGCGCTGGGCCGCTCGCCGGGCGGGCTCCATGAGCGGGCGCCAGTCGTCCGGATCGAGCGACCGCGCCACCTCGGACGGGCAGATGCTCGAGGTGCGTGCCCGTGCGGCGAGCAGTTCGTCGATGCGCTGTTCGAGTGCCAGGTCCGTCGGGTCGACCCCGTGGCGACGGCAGGCACGGGAGCACCACTTGGCCTCGGGCGCCGCCGTCGACGGCATCCGACGGCCGCACGACGCACAGGTCCGCTCGGCCTGTGCCGACTCCGACGCCGCAGCGTCCGCTTCCGTCCTGATCGCACGTCCCATGCCCACATCCTCGTCCTGCCGTCCCTGTCCGTTCCCAGCACGGGAGCGCCCAGCACAGGCGCGGCTGGCAGCATCGGAGCGGTGAGCACCGACACCGCACCGATCCGTCCACCCGAGCCCGCCTGGGTCCCGCACGTCATGTGGTGGCACGTGTACCCGCTCGGGTTCGTCGGGGCGGACGTCCGCCCGGGGGTGCCGGTCGAGGAGCGCGCCGTCGAGCACCGTCTCGGCCGCATCGAACCCTGGCTCGGCCACGTGGTGGACCTCGGCCTGAACGGCCTGGTACTCGGGCCGGTGTTCGCGAGCTCCACCCATGGCTACGACACGGTGGACCACTTCCGGATCGACCCACGGCTCGGCGACGACGCCGACTTCGACCGCCTGGTGTCCGCGGCGCACGAGCGGGGGATCCGGGTCCTGCTCGACGGTGTCTTCAACCACGTCGGCCGTGAGCACCCGGCGTTCCGGGCGCTCGGAGAAGCAGGACCGGATGCGGCGACCGCTGGCCTGTTCGCGATCGACTGGTCGAGGTGGTCGCCGGGGCAGCCGGTACCCGTCGGGTTGTTCGAGGGACACGACATCCTCGTGGCGCTGGACCACGACAACCGAGCGACCGAGGACCTCGTCGTGCAGATCATGACGCACTGGCTGGAGCGCGGGATCGACGGCTGGCGCCTCGATGCGGCGTACGCGGTGCCACCGGCGTTTTGGGCGAGGGTGCTGCCGCGGGTGCGCGAGCGGTTCCCGGACGCGTGGTTCAGCGGCGAGGTGATCCACGGCGACGCGGCGGCGATCGCGCGGGAGTCGACGATGGACTCGTTGACGCAGTACGAACTGTGGCAGGGCATCTGGCACGGCATCGCGGACGGCAACGGCCACGAACTGGCGCACGCGATCGAGCGGCACGACGCCCTGCTCGAGACGTTCGCCCCGACGACCTTCATCGGCAACCACGACGTCACCCGCATCGCGAGCGCGGTGGGGGAGCAGTTCGCCGGGCACGCGGCCGCGGTGTTGTTCACCGTCGCTGGCACCCCGATCGTCTACGCGGGCGACGAGTACGGCTGGACCGGGGTGAAGGAGGAACGCGAGGGCGGTGACGACGCGGTCCGACCGGAGTTCCCGGACACACCACCCGCAGCGGGGGACCTGACGCACGCGTACGAAGCCCTGATCGCCCTGCGCCGCCGCAACCCGTGGTTGCACCGGGCGCACACCGACGTCGTGCACCTGACGAACACGGCGGTCGTCCTGCGGACCGCGACGTCGGACGCGGCCGTGGTGACCGCCCTGAACCTGTCGGCCGATCCCGTCGAGGTGCCCGCGGCGGATGCGACGCAGGTGGAGGCGGGCGGTGCCGACCTGGGGAACGGAACCCTGCGCCTCCCGGCCAGGGGGTGGGCGGTCCTGTCCCGCTGACGCACGAAAGCGACAGAAGTGCGCGGATGTTCCGCAGCACTCTGTCGCTTTCGCGAGGGCGGGGATGACCCCGGACGCCCTACTTGCGCGCGGCAGCCGCCCGACGCTTGTTGAACACGTCGAACGCGACGGCGGCGAGCAGGACCAAGCCCTTGATGAGCGACTGGTACTCGGTGCCGACGCCGAGGATCGACATGCCGTTGTTCAGCAGACCGATGATGAGACCACCGACGATGGCGCCGGGCACCGTGCCGATGCCGCCGGTGACCGCTGCGCCACCGATGAACACCGCGGCGATGGCGTCGAGCTCGAAGCCGTTGCCCGCACCGGGTGCCGCCAGGTTGAGCTGGCCGGTGAAGACCACGCCGGCCAGCGCCGAGATGACACCCATGTTGACGAAGAGCATGAACGTGACGCGCTTGGTCTTCACGCCGGACAGCTGCGCGGCCAGGGCGTTGCCGCCGATGGCGTAGACGTGGCGGCCGAACACCGCGCTCCGCATGATGACCGAGTAGATCACCACGAGTGCGCCGAGGATGACGAGCACGATCGGGGTGCCGTTGTAGCTCGCGAGCAGCAGGGCCACGTAGACGACGAGCACGACGCCGAAGACGAGCTTCACGATGAACCAGGCGAACGGTTCGCTCTCGAGCTGGTACTTGCGGCGGGTGGCCCGGCCGCGGAACGCCGTGACCGCCATGACGGCCGCGGCGGCGAAGCCGAGGATCATCGTGAGCGGCTCGTACCCGGTGGTGCCGAACGACGGCAGGAAGCCGGAACCGAGGGCACGGAACCCGTCCGGGAACGGCGAGATCTGCTGGTTGTGCAGCACGATCTGCGCCGCACCGCGGAAGGCGAGCATGCCAGCCAGGGTGACGATGAACGCCGGGATCCCGAAGTAGGCGATCCAGAACCCCTGCCAGGCACCGACGAGCGCTCCGACGACGAGGCACAGCACGACGGCGATCGGCCACGGGATGTGCCACTGCGTGATCATCACGCCGGCCATGGCGCCGGTGAAGGCGACGACCGACCCGACGGACAGGTCGATGTGCCCGGCGATGATGACCATCACCATGCCGATGGCGAGGATGAGGATGTAGCTGTTCTGGACGATCAGGTTCGAGACGTTGATCGGGGCCAGGGTGATGCCGTTGGTCGTCACCTGGAAGAAGACGACGATGACGATCAGCGCGATGAACAGGCCGATCTGTCGGAGCTGCCCGGTGAGGTAGCCGGCGGCGGACTTAAGCGCGTTCATTGACAGGGGTCTCCCGTTCCTGGGTCATGTACTGCATGAGGACCTCTGGGGTGGCCTCGGAGCGGGGCACATCGGCGGTGATGGTGCCCTCGGAGAGTGTGTAGATGCGGTCGCAGATGCCGAGGAGCTCCGGGAGCTCCGAGGAGATCACGATGACCCCCTTGCCCTGGTCCGCGAGGCTGTTGATGATCGTGTAGATCTCGTACTTCGCACCGACGTCGATGCCGCGGGTGGGCTCGTCGAGGATGAGCACGTCCGGGTCGGTGTACATCCACTTCGACAGGACGACCTTCTGCTGGTTGCCGCCGGAGAGCTTGCCCGTGATGACGTCGACGTTCGGTGCCTTGATGTTGAGGTTCTTCAGGAACTGCCCGGCGACCGTGGTCTCCTCGGACGCGTTCACGAAGCCCCAGCTGGCGAGCTTGCCGAGCGCCGACCCGGAGATGTTCCGTTTGATGTCGTCGATCAGGTTCAGGCCGTAGCGCTTGCGGTCCTCGGTGACGTACGCGATGCCGTGGTCGATCGCCTGCGACACCGTGTGGGTCTTGATCGGCTCGCCGCGCTTGTAGACGGTGCCGCTGATGCCGGATCCGTACGACCGGCCGAACACGCTCATCGCGAGTTCGGTCCGCCCGGCGCCCATGAGTCCGGCGATGCCGACGATCTCGCCGGCGCGCACGTTCAGGTCGACCTGGTGGATGATCTCGCGCGATCCGTCGAGCGGGTGGTGGACCGTCCAGTCCTCGATCCGCAAGAGCTCCTCGCCGATCTTCGGTTCGTGCTCGGGGTACCGGTTCGACAGGTCGCGGCCGACCATCCCGCGGATGATGCGGTCTTCGGAGACGTCGTCGGCGTGCATGTCGAGCGTCTCGATGGTCTTGCCGTCACGGATGATCGTGACCTTGTCGGCGATCGCCTTGATCTCGTTGAGCTTGTGGCTGATGATGATCGCCGTCATGCCCTCGGCCTGCAGCGAGCGGATGAGCTCGAGCAGGTGCGCGGAGTCGTCGTCGTTCAGGGCGGCGGTGGGCTCGTCGAGGATGAGGAGCTTGACCTTCTTCGACAGTGCCTTCGCGATCTCGACGAGCTGCTGCTTGCCGACACCGATGTCCACGATCTTCGTGACCGGGTTGTCCTTGAGACCGACGCGCTGCAGGAGCTCGGCGGCTGCCAGGTTCGTCTTGTTCCAGTCGATGAAGCCGCCCTTGGACCGCTCGTTGCCGAGGAAGATGTTCTCGGCGATCGACAGGAACGGGCTCAGTGCGAGCTCCTGGTGGATGATGACGACGCCGGCTGCTTCGGAACCGTTGATGTCGTGGAACGCGACGGGCGACCCGTCGAGCAGGATCTCGCCCTCGAAGGAGCCGTGCGGGTAGACGCCCGACAACACCTTCATGAGGGTCGACTTGCCGGCGCCGTTCTCGCCGCAGATGGCGTGGACCTGGCCACGCTCGACCTCGATCGAGACGCCCTGCAGGGCCTTCACGCCGGGGAACGTCTTGGTGATGTCACGCATCTCGAGGATCGTGTCCGTCACGTCGACCGCCTTCCGTGGTGCGCGCCGTGGCGCGCGGATGGGGCGGACGGGAGGCACGGGGCGGGGTCGACCCGTGCCTCCTGTCCGACAGGTGGGTTGCGACTACTTCAGGTCGGCTTCGGTGTAGTAACCCGAGTCGACGAGGACTTCCTTGTAGTTGTCCTTGGTGACGACCGTCGGCTGGAACAGGAAGGTCGGGACGACCTTGACCTTGTTGTCGTAGCTCTTCGTGTCGTTGACCTCGGGCTTGTCACCGGTGAGCAGGTCCTCGGCCATGGTGACCGACTGCTTGGCGAGCTTGCGGGTGTCCTTGTAGATGGTCGAGTACTGCTGACCGGCGATGATCGACTTGACCGAGGCCGCCTCGGCGTCCTGGCCCGTCACGATCGGCAGCGGACGGTCGCTGGTGCCGTAGCCGGCACCCTGCAGCGCCGAGATGATGCCGATCGAGATGCCGTCGTACGGCGAGAGCACGCCGTCGAGCGTGGTGCCGCCCGAGTACGACTTCGCGACCAGGTTCTGCATGCGGGCCTTGGCGGTCGCCGGGTCCCACTGCTGCGTGGCGGCCTGCGAGAGCTGGTCCTGACCCGACTGGATCTTCAGCGTGCCGTCATCGAGGTACGGCTTGAGGGTCTTCATGGCGCCGTTGAAGAAGAAGCTGGCGTTGTTGTCGTCGAGCGAGCCGGCGAAGACCTCGATGTTGAACGGGCCCTTCTCGCCGGTCTTCTCGCCCTTGTCGTCGAGGACGCCGAGGCCGGTGAGCAGGCTCGTCGCCTGGTCGACGCCGACCTTCTCGTTGTCGAACGACACGTAGTAGTCGACGTTCTTGTTGCCCGTCAGCAGGCGGTCGTAGGAGATCACCTTGATGCCGGCCTTGGCGGCGGCGTCGAGCTGGTCGGAGAGGGCTCCGCCGTCGATCGACGCGATGATGAGGACCTTCGCGCCCTTCGTGATCATGTTGCTGACCTGCTGGGCCTGCTGCTGGACCTTGTTGTCGCCGTACTCGAGGTCGACCTTGTAACCGGCCTTCTCGAGGTCGCTCTTGACGGCGTCGCCGTCCTTGATCCAGCGTTCCGAGACCTTGGTCGGCATGGCGACGCCGACGAGGGCGCCCTTGTTGTCGCTGCTGCTGCCGCCGCCGTCGGTGGACGCGCGGCCACCGGCCGAGCAGCCGGCGAGTGCGATCGCGATGCCGAGGGCTGCAACGCCCGCGATGATCCTGCGCTTCGTCATCGAAGTACCTCTGTTCCTCTCGCGTCGTCCTCGACGCGCTCAGGTGCCGGGGCTGCTGTGCCCCGAGGGATGTGCTCGTGTGAGCGCTCACATACTGGGGCTTTCGTAACGGGGTGTCAACTCGGCGTGACCGTTTCGCGATCTTGCCGCGCGGGCCGGACTGCGCGGTACGGTTGGCGTCGTGACGACCACGACCGCCCCAGGGGGCACGGGCGGCAAACGCCGGAAGGCTCCGACGATCTTCGACGTCGCCGAGCGCGCGGGCGTCTCCCACCAGACCGTCTCGCGCGTGATCAACGGCGACCCGACGGTCCGCGACGCCTTCCGCACGCAGGTCACCGACGCCGTCCACGACCTCGGCTACCGGCCCCGCGCCGCAGCCCGCGCACTCGCCGGGGGGCGGAGCCGCGCGCTCGGCATCATCACCGCCGGCGACGCGCTCTACGGCCCGTCGAGCACCGCGATCGGCTTCGAACGTGCGGCCCGGTCGGCCGGGTACCACGTGCTGCTCTCGACCCTGCCCGAGGACCCGACGCCGTCCGACCTGTCCGGTGCACTCACGACGCTGCTCGCGCAGGACGTCGCCGCGATCGTGCTCGTCGCCGCCGACAACCGGGTGCTCGACGCCCTCGGATCACTCACCGTGCCGGTCACCGTGCCCGTCGTCGTGTCGAACGCCGTGCAGCGCGACGCCGTGCGGACCCCGGCGGCGTCGACCGTCGCCGCCGTCGCGATCGACCAGGCCGCCGGGACGTCGCTCGTGATGGAACACCTGTTCGGGCGCGGGTACCGGCGGATCGTGCACATCGCCGGCCCGCCCGTCTCGCAGGAGTCCGAGGTGCGTCGCGCCACGTACGTCCGGATCATGCAGGACGCCGGCCTCGAGCCCGTCGTGCTCGACGGCGACTGGACCCCGGGGAGCGGGTTCGCGGCCGCACGGCACATCGACGTGACGGCCGTCGACGCGGTGTTCGCCGGCAACGACCAGATGGCGCTCGGGGTGCTCCACGCCTTCGCCGACGAGGGCCTGCGCGTGCCCGACGACATCGCGGTGGTCGGGTTCGACGACGTGCCCGAGGCCGCGCACTTCACGCCGCCGCTGACCACCGTGCGGCAGGACTTCCGGGCGATGGGGGAGCGGGTGCTCGACACCGTGCGGGCCCTGGTCGAGGGCGAGCCGCTCGACGAGACGCTGCTGGCGCCCGAACTCGTGGTGCGCCGGTCGGCGTAGCTCGCACGGTGCGGTGTTGAGCGGCCGGTGCGAGGTTGGTCGCTCGGTGCAGCGCTACAACCCCGCATCGAGCGGGCAACCCCGCACCGGCCGATGGGCGGCGCACGGTGCGAGGTCGTGGCCGTCCCGCACCGAGCGGGCAACCCCGCACGGTGCGAGCGGGCCCGGCCCCGAGCCGACCCGACCGTCAGCCCTTCAGCGCACCCGACGACAGGCCTGCGACGTAGAACCGCTGCAGTCCGACGTAGAGCGCGATGCACGGGATCATCGCCACCACCGACCCGGCGACGAGGTTGCCGTACGACACCTGCCCGTACGCCCCGGTCTGCAGGTTGAGCAGCGCCACCGGCAGCGTGTAGAGCGAGTCCTTCGTCAGGAAGGTCAGCGCCCCGAGGAACTCCGTCCACGACGCCAGGAACGCGTACAGCGCAGCGGTGGCCGCACCGGGCAGCAGGAGCGGGCGGAGCACCGACACGACGACCCGGAAGCGTGAGGCCCCGTCGACGAACGCCGAGTCCTCGAGCTCGGTCGGGATCGACTCGAACGCGTTCCGCATCACGAACACCCCGAACGGCAGGTTCACGGTCGTGTAGAACAGCACGAGCCCGAGCAGCGAGTTCGTGAGCTTCATGGCGTTCATCTCGAGGTACAGCGGGGTGAGGATCGCCTGGAACGGCACCATCATCGTCAGCAGCACCAGGCCGAACACGATGCCCGACCCGCGGAACCGGAAGCGGGCGAACCCGTACCCGGCCATCGTGGCGATCACCGCGGTCAGCACAGCGGTGGCGATCGACACGATCAACGAGTTGAACACGCCGGTCAGCAGGTGCGACGACGAGCTGAAGACGGCCGCGAAGTTCTGCCAGCCGAGCTGGAAGAAGGTCGCGGGGTCGGCGGCCTGCGTGATGACGGCCTCGGACTGGAACGCCCGCAGGATCGACCACAGCAGTGGGACACCGAACACGAGCACCGACCCGACGCCGGCGATCACGTACAGGGTGCGCTTGACGGCGGTGTCGCGGGGGTGCCGGACGCTGCCCTGGTGGTGGCGCCGGCGGCGTCCGTCGCCGGTGGTGGTCAGCGTGCGGGTGGACAGGTCCGGCGCCGCGATGCCGGCACGGGAGGTCGTGGTGCTCATGGCTCAGTCCTTCTCTCGCAGTGCCCAGAACTGGAACACCGTGACGGCGGCGATGACGACGACCAGGGCGATCGACTCGGCGGTCGCGGCGCCGAGCTGCAGGTTGACGAAGCCACGGTTGTAGATCGCGTTGACGATCGTCGTGGTCTCGGTCCCCGGCCCGCCCTGGGTCAGGATGTAGAACTGGTTGAACGCGAGCAGCGAGCCGATCACCGAGATGATGGCGCTGAGGGCGATGGTCGACCGGATCATCGGCAGGGTGATGAGCCGTTCGGTCTGCCACCACGACGCACCCTCGAGCTGGGCCGACTCGTACACCTCGTCGGGGATGCCCTGCATGGCCGACATCAGGAGCACCATCGTCAGGCCGGACACCGCCCAGACCACGAGCACGCAGATGAGCAGCGTGGCGAGGGGGCCGTTGACGAGCCAGGCGGTGCTGCCGTCGGTGATCCCGAGCCAGCGGAGCACCATGTTGACGGCTCCGGAGTTCGGCTGCGCCTCGAGCACGAGCATGAACGACAGCGTGGTCAGGCCGACGACGTACGGCAGGAAGAACACCGTCCGCAGCAGGGTGCTGCCCCGTCGCCGTGCCCGGATGAGCACCGCCAGGAAGTAGCCGAGCACCAGGATCGGCACTGTCACGATCGCGGTGTACAGCAGCGTGTACCCGATGGCGTGCACGAACGTCGGGTCCTGGAACAGGGTCAGGTAGTTCTGCAGCCCGATGAACCGGTACGGGCCGATCAGGGGCCAGTTCGTGAACGAGATGTAGAGCGCGAACACGAGCGGGGCGAGGACGAACACCGCGACGAAGACGATCGCCGGGGTGACGAGCACGGCGCCCGCGCGCGGCGGGTGGGTGAGCGCCCCGCGGGACGGACCCGAGCGGCCCGAGCGGCCCGGACGGCCAGCGCCGCGCCCGACGGTCGGGCGGCCGGCGCCGGTCCGTCGGTTGGAGATGGTGGTCATGTCTGCACCTCTCTGTGCAACGAGCGAGCGACGGTCAGGCCTGGACCTGGTCGAGGATGCGGGTGTAGTCCGCCTGCGCCGTCTTCATCGCGGCAGCGGTGCCCGAGCCGAACACGGCCTCGCGGAACATCGCGAAGTACGGTGACGACGGCTGGTTGTTGAGCAGGTTGTACGCCAGGGTCTGCGGCGCGTAGCCCTTGTCGATGGCGTCGAGCGGGCCGAACGCCAACGGGAACCGCTTCCGGTACTCGGGCGTCGCAGCGTCGGAGCGGGTGGGGAAGTACCCGCCGTCGGGCAGGGCCTGCTGTTGCTGCAGGCCGTTCGCGTACTGCATGAACGCCCAGCCGCCGGACGGGTTCGCCGCCCCGTTCGGGATGCACATGTTGTCGCCGCCGTCGAAGAACGACCGCTGGCCGTCCCACGACGGGATGAGCACCGTCTGCATCTTCGCCCGCATCGCCTTGGTGGCCGCGGGCACGGTGGCGCCGTAGGAGGTCGGGAAGATCCCGACCTTGCCGGCCCGGAAGTCCGCGCCCCACGTGGTGCCGGCGTCCGAGTACGTCGCCTTCGACAGCGCGCCGTCCTTCCAGAGCTGCCGGTAGAACTCGAGCATCCGTTCCAGCGCTTCGTTGCCGGTGATGTTCGCCGTCTGGGAGCCGACCTCGCCGGACATCATGTCGACTCCGGTCGCCCAGACGTGCGGCTGGGTGACGAAGCCGATGATGCCGGCGGCGTTGCCGGAGATCGACCACCCGTAGACGTCGTCGTCGAGCTTCCGGATGGCCTTCGCCGCGTCGAGCAGCGTGGAGAGGTCCTTCGTCGACTCCTCGACGTCGAGCCCGGCCCGGTCGAACAGCTCGGTGTTGACGAACAGCTGCGAGTTGTCCGCCAGGTAGGGCAGCCCGTAGTACCGGTCGCGGTACTCGAGCAGCCGCAGGTGCCCCGGCGAGATCGCGTCGAAGTAGTCGAGGCCCTTGACGACGTCGGTCAGGTCGGCGAACGCCTCGCGGAAGATGAACAGCTGCGAGTTGATGTCGTCGATGTCCACGACGTCCGGCGGCTCACCACCGCGGATGGCCGTTGCGAGCTTCGTCACGTACTGACCGTCCGGCACCGGGGTCAGCTCGACCTGCAGCTTCGGGTTCGCCTTGTTGAACCCGGCCACGGCCGAGGTCAGTCCGGCCTGGGTCGCGGACCGGCACCAGACGTGCACGGTGCCGGTCGCGTCCTTCCCGAAGCTCGCCACCTTCGCGTCGACCTTGGGCAGGGTGCCGGAGCACCCTGCCAGGGCGAGTGCTGCGCCGCCGGCGACACCGCCGACCAGGAACGCTCTGCGGTCCATCAGATCACCGCGCCAGCGGGAGCCACACGCGCATCGGCGCCGCGCCCCGGTTCGCCCAGGCGTAGTAGGGAACCGCTGTCGCGGTGACCGACGGGAGGCCCGTGGTGGCGTTCTCGGAACCGGCCACGTCGCCGACGTTGGTCGCGTCGAGAGCGTTCGTCGCGCCTCCCGGCCCGTCCAGCCGCTGGTACGGCCACGATGCCTGCTCGTGTCCGGCCGGGGCGTGTCCGGGCACGCGCAGCGTGACGATGCCGTCGAGCAGGTCGTCGCGACGTTCCTCGGTGATCGGTGCGACCGCGTCGACCGTCAGGTCGTCGACCGTGAAGCCCTGCTGGTCCGCCTGCTCCACGGCGTACACGAGGGGGCCGCGCTCGATGGCGACCTGACCGCGGGCGGCGTCGATGCGGGTGTCGGCCACGTACCGGTGCGGCGTCGTGTCGAAGACGAGCTCGACGGTGTCCCCTGCGGACCAGTGCCGGTCGACGACGTGCAGCGTGCCCGGCTCCGGGTGCGCGGTACCGTCCGGTCCCTGCACCGTCGTCGTGTCCGACCAGACCGGGATCCGCAGGCCGAGGGCGAGCGGGCCGTCCTCGGTGACCGTGACGACCACGCGGCCGTCGTGCGGGTACCCGGTCTCGACCGACACCGGCCCGAGGTCCGCGGTCGCGTACTGGTGGATCTGCAGGCCGCCGTCGGTCGCGGTCGCCAGGTAGCCGTCCAGGCTCGCGAACGTGCGCATGATGTTGGGCGGGCAGCAGGCGCAGTCGAACCAGCCGCGGCGCCCGTGAGCGGGGGAGCGGTTCTCGTCCTGGTGCGCGTGGTCCCGCTGCTGCAGGGGGTTCACGTAGAAGTACTCGGTGCCCGCCAGGCTCACGCCGGCCAGGAACGCGTTGTAGAGCAGGCGCTCGATCGCGTCGGCGTAGACCGGCTTGCCGGTGGCGAGCAGCAGGCGCCACGCCCACTGGACACCGCCGATGGCGGCGCAGGTCTCGGCGTAGCCACGGTCGGTCGGCAGCTCGTAGGGGTCGCCGAACGCCTCCCAGTCCCAGCGCGCCCCGAGGCCGCCGGTGATGAACGCCTTCGTCGCCATCATGTCGGCGAACTGCGTCTCGCTCGCGGCCAGCAGCTCGGTGTCGCCGGTCTCGATCGCGACGTCGACGGCGCCGGCTGCCAGGTACACGGCGCGGACGGCGTGGCCCTCGACGGTCGTGGCCTGCCGGCTCGGCACCCGGTCGGAGAAGTACGTCGGCTCGCCGCCGGCGCGCTCGATGATGCCCGTGCCGCGGGCGTCGACGAACCAGTGCGCCAGGTCGAGGTACTCACGGTTGCCGGTCTCGCGGTACAGCTCGACGAGGCCCATCTCGACGACGGGGTGGCCGTCGACGTCGCGGGTCTTCGGCGTGCCGTCCGGTGCGGTCCCGTCGCCGAACGTGCGGACCAGGTGGTCGGCGTTCTTGATCGCGACCTCGAGCAGGCCGGTGTCGCCCGTCGCGCGGTGCTGTGCCACGGCGGCCTGGTACAGGTGCCCGGCGCAGTACATCTCGTGGCTCCACTTGAGGTCCGTGTACCGCTCGCCCTTCCCACGGATCTGCTGCACGGAGTCGAGGTAGCCGTCGTCGGCCTGCGCCTGGGCGTACAGGGCGGTGACCTCGCGCTGCAGTTCGAGCAGGTCCTCGGACGGGGCGCGGCCGTACTCCCACGCCACCGCCTCGAGCCACTTCGTCACGTCCGAGTCCATGAAGATCGGGCCGGTGGCCTCGCCCTCCTCGAGCCCCGCGGCGATGCGCAGGTTCCGGAAGTTGCCGGCGGTCTCGAGCAGGGCGTACCCGCCGCGGACCGCGTCACGGCCGTTGCGCTCCTGCCGGAGTGCCCAGAAGCCGCCGGTGATCCGGGCGTCGCCCGTCGGCAGGGGCCGGAGCGTGAGGTGCGCGTCGGCGGTCGGGAGGACCGGGGTCGCGGTGTGCGCACGGCTGTCGGTCGCGAGCGTGGTGGTCATGTCCCCTCCTTGCGATGTGACGTGATCCGTTTCGGAAAACGGTTTCTGCGGTGGACGTTACGACACTGGTCTTCGCGGCGCAAGAGGGCTGGTGGGTTTTCTGCGTATGCTCATCGTCACGTCCCGCGATCCGGAAAGGAACTTGCCGTGACCCTCGAGCGCACCGGTGCCGACCGCAGCACGCAGCCCGTCCGGATCACCGACGTCGCCGCGCTCGCCGGGGTGTCGATCGGCACGGCGTCGAAGGCGCTCAACGGCACCGGACAGCTCCGCGACTCCACACGGGCACGGGTCAAGGACGCCGCCGAGAAGCTCGGGTTCGTCGGCGACGCCCGGGCCCGTGCGCTGTCCTCCGGCCGGACCTACACGGTCGGCATGATCACCACCGACTCCTTCGGTCGGTTCTCGATCCCGGTGCTCCTCGGTGCCGAGGACGCCCTGTCCGCCGGGCAGATGGCGGTCCTGCTCTGCGACACCCGCGACGACCACGTCCGCGAGGCCCACTACCTCCGCTCCCTCGCAGCCCGCGGCGTCGACGGGATCATCGTGACCGGACGCTCCGCCGACCCGCGACCGCCGATCGACGTGGCGATCCCGGTCGTGTACGCGTTCACGCCGTCGACCTCGGCCGACGACGTGTCGATCACCCTCGACGACTCCGCCGGGTCCGCGCTCGTCGCCGCGCACGTGCTGACGCTCGGGCGGCAGCGGGTCGCCGTCGTCACCGGGCCCGCGCGGCACCGTTCCGCCGAACGTCGGGTGGCGGGAGCGGCCTCCGTGCTCGGGTCACGATTGGTCACGCCGCCGCTGTTCGGCGAGTGGTCGGAGCGGTGGGGGCGCCAGGCCGTCGACGTGCTCGCGCGGCAGTCGCCCGACGTCGACGCGATCGTGTGCGGCAGCGATCAGATCGCCCGCGGCGTGTGCGATCGGCTTCGGGAGCTCGGACGCTCGGTCCCCGAGGACGTCGCCGTCACCGGGTACGACGACTGGGACGTGATGGCGCTCGCCTCGAGGCCGCCGCTGACGACGGTGGACCTGCGGCTCGAGGAGCTCGGGCGCGTGGCCGGGCAGGCGTTGCTCGGTCTGATCGACGGCGGCGCGGCGGCCTCGGCGACGGTCACCCCGGCCCTCGTCATCCGCGAGAGCACCGCCGGCGCGTAGCCCGCGCCGCCGTCCGCCGCGCCCGTCCGCCCGCCCCGCCCGTCCGTCGAGGTTCCGAAATCTCGGCATCTGGGCGGGGACCCGAGCCGTTCGTGGAACCTCGGCGCGATGTCGGCGGCGAGTCGTGGAACCTCGGCGGGGAAGGGTCGGGCGAGTCGTCGCCGCGGAGAGGGCCGTCGGAATGCGCCGAAGGTCGCCGCCCGGAGTTCCCGCTCGGCGCTCGGGGTTCCGAGATTTCGGCATCTGGGCGGGGATCCGGGCCGTTCGTGGAACCTGGGCATGGCGCGGGCGGCGAGTTGTGGACCCTCGGCGGACGTGAGCGGGGTGTCGTGGTCGGGCTCGAGAACGGGTGGTCAGGCTCGAGATCGGGTGGGAACCGGGTGGGAACCGGGCAGAGCCGGGTGTGGTGCGGACGTGCAGCACAGCCGAGCGGGCGGCGCGCCCGGACGTTGCGAGAGTGAGCGCTCACGTGCCAGGATGTGAGCGCTCACGGAGGACGACGGAGTTCTGGAGGAACGCATGGGCGACGACCCCACCCAGCAGGTCGCGAACGGCCGCACGACACTCGGGATCGAGCTCGGCTCCACCCGCATCAAGGCATGCCTGGTGGACGAGGACCTCGTGCCCATCGCCGCCGGCTCCCACGAGTGGGAGAACGAGTTCGTCGACGGCCGCTGGACCTACTCGCTCGACGCCGTCGAGACCGGTCTCCGGGCCGCCTACGCCGCGCTCGTCGCCGACGTCGAAGCGCAGTTCGGCGTGCGTCCGACCACCTTCCGCGCGGTCGGCGTGAGCGCGATGATGCACGGCTACCTGGCGTTCGACGCCGCGGGCGACCTGCTCGTGCCGTTCCGGACCTGGCGGAACACCTCGACCGGGCCCGCGGCCGAACAGCTCAGCGAGGCACTGGCGTTCAACGTGCCGCTCCGCTGGTCGATCGCACACCTGTACCAGGCGGTCCTCGACGAGGAACCGCACGTGGGCGAGGTCGCAGGCATCACGACGCTCGCGGGCTACGTGCACCGACGACTCACCGGACGGAACGTGCTCGGCGTCGGGGATGCCTCCGGGGTGTTCCCGATCGAGGGTGGCCCCGTCGACAGCGGTCCGGGCGACCCCGGCTCCCGCGGATGGGACGAGCACATGCTCGCCACGACGCAGGCCCTGCTCGGCGAGCACGTCCCCGACCTCCGCGCGGTCCTGCCCGAGGTGCTCGTCGCGGGCGAGGAAGCCGGATCGCTCACCCCCGAGGGCGCCGCGTGGCTCGACCCCACCGGCACGCTCGAACCCGGCGCGCCGCTCTGCCCGCCCGAGGGTGACGCCGGCACCGGCATGGTCGCGACGAACGCCGTCGCACCCCGCACCGGCAACGTCAGCGTCGGCACGAGCATCTTCGCGATGGTGGTCCTCGAGCACCCGCTCAGCACCCCGCATGAGGAACTCGACGTCGTGACCACCCCGGCGGGCGACGCCGTGGCGATGGTGCACTGCAACAACGGCGCCAGTGAGATCGCGAGCTGGGCGAAGGTGTTCGGGCGGTTCGCCGAAGCGGCCGGGCAGCCCCTCGACGTCGACACCGTCTACGCGACACTGCTCACCGAATCGATCGCGGACAGCACCGACCTCGACGCCGGCGGCCTGCTCTCGTTCAACTACCTGGCTGGCGAACCCGTCACCCACGTCGAGGACGGCCGGCCCCTGCTGCTCCGCACCCCCGACGCCCGCTTCACCCTGGGCAACCTGGTCCGCTCCGAGGTGCACGGCGCGTTCGCCACCCTGGCGATCGGCATGGACGTGCTGCACGGCGAGCGGGTGCAGGTCGACCGGATGACCGCGCACGGGGGGCTCTTCCGAACGCCCGGTGCCCCGCAGCGACTGCTCGCCGCGGCACTGCGGGTGCCGATCGCCCTCGAGGAGACCGCGGGCGAGGGCGGGGCCTGGGGCATCGCCGTCCTGGCCGCCTACCTCGAGCACACCGACCAGCAGCTCGCCGACTTCCTGTCGGACACCGTCTTCGGCGGGGACGCCGTGCACGTGGCCGAGCCCGAGCCGGCCGACGTCGACGGCTTCCAGACGTACCTCGGCCGGTACCGCGCTGCCCTGCCCGTCCAGGCCGTGGCGGCAGCGGCGACCGGACCCGAGACGACCGGAACCGCTGCCGCAGCGGCGACCGGACCTGAGACGACCGGAACCGGTGCGGCAGCCGCCCCCGGCGCCGACGCGACCACGACCCGAGGCGAGGGGACGGCGGGAGCCGAGCCGCGCCTCCCGGCAGAGCAGGAAGTGACCAGATGACCAGCGCAACCGACCCCGACACCCAGCGGGCCGTCGCGACCACCCGGGAACGCGTCGCCCGCCTGCACGGCGAACTCGTCCGCTACGGGCTGGTGATCTGGACCGGCGGCAACGTCTCCGAGCGCGTGCCCGGCACCGACTTGTTCGTCATCAAGCCGAGCGGCGTCTCGAGCGACGACCTGACCCCCGAGAACCAGGTCGTCTGCACCCTCGACGGCGAGCCGGCCGACGGCTGGGGCAACGAGCACGGACCGAGCTCCGACACCGCCGCGCACGCCCACGTGTACCGGAACATGCCCGAGGTCGGCGGTGTCGTGCACACCCACTCGACGTACGCGACGGCGTGGGCCGCACGAGCGGAACCCATCCCGTGCGTGATCACCGCGATGGCGGACGAGTTCGGCGGGCCGATCCCGGTCGGCCCGTTCGCGATCATCGGTGACGACTCGATCGGCCACGGCATCGTCGAGACGCTGACCGGCCACCGATCCCGCGCGGTCCTCATGCAGAACCACGGCGTCTTCACCATCGGCAAGGACGCCAAGGACGCCGTCAAGGCCGCCGTGATGTGCGAGGACGTCGCCCGCACCGTGCACATCGCGAAGCAGGGCGGGGACGTGGTCCCGATCGCGCAAGCAGACATCGATCGACTCTTCGATCGCTACCAGAACGTCTACGGACAGAACCCCGAAGGAGCCATGCGATGACGCAGGACACCCCGACGCACGACACCCCGACGCACGACACCACCGTCGACCCCCAGGCCACGCTCGACGGCTACGAGGTCTGGTTCCTCACCGGCTCCCAGGGGCTGTACGGCGAGGAGACGCTGCGCCAGGTCGAGGAGCAGAGCAAGGCCGTGCACGCCGAACTGGCCGGCGCGCTGCCGGTCAAGCTCGTCTGGAAGCCGGTCCTGAAGGACGCCGACGGCATCCGCCGCGCCCTGATCGAGGCGAGCGCCGACGACAAGGTCATCGGTGTCACCACCTGGATGCACACCTTCAGCCCCGCGAAGATGTGGATCGGCGGCCTGCAGGCGCTGACGAAGCCGCTGCTGCACCTGCACACGCAGGCGAACGTCACGCTGCCGTGGGCGGACATCGACTTCGACTTCATGAACCTCAACCAGGCCGCGCACGGCGACCGTGAGTTCGGCTACGCCCTGGCACGCCTCGGTGTCCGGCACGCCACCGCCGTCGGCCACGTCTCGGACCCCCGCGTCCAGCAGCGCGTGTCGAACTGGACCCGCGCCGCAGCCGGCGCCGCAGCCGTCCGCGAGCTGAAGCTCACCCGCTTCGGCGACAACATGCGCTACGTCGCCGTCACCGAGGGCGACAAGACCGAGGCCGAGATCGAGCTCGGCGTGCAGGTCAACACCTGGGCGGTGAACGAGCTGGCAGCGGCCGTGTCCGCCGCGTCGGACCACGAGATCGACGCGCTGCTCGCCACCTACGACGCGTCCTACGACCTCGTACCGGAACTCCAAGAGGGGGGCGAACGCAGGAGCGCGCTCCGCGACGGCGCCGCGATCGAGATCGGCCTCCGCACCCTGCTCGCGCAGAACGGGTCCGCCGCCTTCACCACCAACTTCGAGGACCTCGGCACGCTCAAGCAGCTGCCCGGCCTCGCGGTCCAGCGCCTGATGGCCGACGGTTACGGCTTCGGCGCCGAGGGCGACTGGAAGACGGCCGTCCTGGTCCGTGCGATGAACGTCGCCGGCGCCGGACTGCCCGGTGGTGCGAGCCTGATGGAGGACTACACCTACGACCTCACCCCGGGTGCCGAGAAGATCCTCGGTGCCCACATGCTCGAGGTCTCGCCCACGCTCACCACCACGAAGCCGACGCTGGAGATCCACCCGCTCGGCATCGGCGGCAAGGACGACCCGGTCCGCCTGGTCTTCACGGCCGACTCCGGCGAGGCCGTGGTGGTCGCGCTCTCCGACACCCGCGACGGCTTCCGTCTCACCGCGAACGTCGTCGACGTGGTGCCCCCGACCGAGGCCCTGCCGAAGCTCCCCGTCGGCCGTGCCGTCTGGGAGCCGCGCCCGTCGTTCCCCGTCGCCGCCGAGGCCTGGCTCACCGCCGGCGCCGCCCACCACACCGTGATGACGACGGCCGTCGGTCTGCAGGTGGTCGAGGACCTGGCGACCATGGTCGGCACCGAGTTCCTGGTCATCGACGAGCACACCACCGCCCGCGGCTTCCGCGACGAGCTGCGTCTCCAGCAGACGTGGCACCGTCTCGACCGCGGCTTCTGAGGGACGCGGACCGTACGATGAGCGACGTGATCGCAGAGCAGCGCACGCGGACGAACTGGGCGGGCAACGTCACCTACCGGGCGTCCGGTCTGGCGCGTCCGACGTCGGTGGCCGCGTTGCAGGAACTGGTCGCGTCGACCCCGCGCCTGACGGCGCTCGGCTCACGGCACTCCTTCAACACGATCGCCGACACCGACGCCGTGCAGGTGTCGCTGCAGGACCTGCCGCCGGTGCTCGACATCGACACGTCGCGTCGTGTGGTCCGCGTGGCCGCCGGCATGACGCACAGTCAGGTCGCGGCCGGTCTGGAGGCCCGTGGCTGGGCACTCGGGAACCTCGCGTCCCTGCCGCACATCTCCACGGCCGGGGCCGTCGCCACGGGCACGCACGGCTCCGGCGTGCGCAACCCGTCGCTCGCGCAGGCAGTGGTCGGGCTCGACGTCGTCCGCGCTTCCGGGGCGATCGAGCACGTCGATGCGTCCTCGCCGGACGGGGCCCTCGACGCCCACCGGGTGGCCATCGGTGCGCTCGGTGTCGTCACCACGGTGGAGCTCGCGATCGAGCCGACGTTCGAGGTCGCCACGACGGTGCACCTCGACCTGCCGTGGGACGCGGTGTCCGCCCACTTCGACCAGGTCATGTCCGACGCCTACTCGGTGTCGATGTTCACCTCGTTCGACGACCGCGGTGCCCGGCAGGTCTGGGTGAAGCACCGCGTGGACGAGCCCTCGCCCACCGTCGACCTCGTCGCCCTCGGAGCGCGGCCCGCCACCGGCCCCGTGCACCCGGGGGAGAACGACCCCGCCGGCGTCACCGAGCAGGGCGGCGTCCCCGGGCCGTGGGCCGAGCGGCTGCCGCACTTCCGGTCCTCGTTCACGCCGTCGACCGGTGCCGAGATCCAGGCCGAGTACTTGATCCCGGCAGCGTCGACGGTGTCCGCGCTCGAGGCCCTCCGTCCGCTCGAGTCGGTGTTCGCGCCGATCCTCATCGCCGCCGAGATCCGTACGATCGCGCCCGACACCGCCTGGCTCGCGCCGTCGTCCGGTCGGCAGTCGGTCGGCATCCACTTCACGTTCCGCCGGGACGCCGCTGCCGTGGCGGCCGCGGTGACGCGGATCGAAGAAGCGCTCGCGCCCTTCGACCCGCGGCCGCACTGGGGCAAGGTGTCCGGCGTGAGCGTCGAGCGTCTGCACGAGGCGTACCCGCGGCTGTCGGACTTCGCTGCGGTCGCGCGCGACGTCGACCCCACGGGCCGGTTCCGCAACGCGTACCTGGCGCGCGTCCTGTCCTGACGGGGCGTGCCGCGTGGCGCCACCACTGGGGCGTGCGCGTGACGACACCGGTTCCGGAGCCTCCTCGGAGGCAACGGAGGGGAGCACAGTGACGCTGCCGATCGCCGGGTGGTACCCGGACCCGCAAGACTCGAACCGCACACGGTGGTGGGACGGAGCACGTTGGGGAGCACTCGCACCCCAGCCTGCTGCAACTGTCCCCACGCCACAGTGGGAGCCGGCACTTCGTCGTCCGAGCGGCACAGTTGCTCGCGTGACGACAGGTGTCCCGCACCGTTGAGCGCGATGCGGGACACCCGGGTCCTCAGTCCCTGCGGAACAGGTCGATCAGGAGCCTGACCACGGTCACGAGCAAGCTCGCGATCCCCAGCCAGGGCACCCGACGCCTGGACCGATCATCGGTGTCGTTCGACATCGGTGACCTCCTGGTGTCGTCGCCGGCTGACACGAGGAGCTTCGACCGAGGGATGCGTCGCCGAGCGTGCTCGGCTACCATCGGTTCCGAACGTTCGACTCGGGATGGTTGGTGCATCCCTTGGCTTTCCACTCGGAAGGCGAATCGAAGCCCGGAACTGTTGTCGCAGTCCCGGGCTTCGTACTTTCGCCCGGATCGCGCTCCGGCTGTGGCGCGACCGGGTCAAGCCTACGACGAACTGTCCGGTGACATTCCGGTCGTCGCTCACAGCGGTTTCCCGCCGGATGTGCGGGCGACCCGCCGGTTCGTCGCTGGGAGCGCACATGTGCATCCACAAAGGTCGGGGGATGGCGAACTTCAACCGCATCCTCGGCATGGCCTCGAAGGTCATCGACAAGCAGCTCCAGAAGCGTGGGCAGGGGGACGGTGCGCCCGGCAACGGAGCGCAGCGCGCTGGCGGCACCGACTGGCGTGACGTCGTCCGCGGCGCAGCGGACCGGCTGACGGGCGACGATCGGAGCCAGCAGCAGCGGCCCCAGCAGCAGTACGGCCAGCAGCAGCAGCGGCCGCAGCAGCAGTACGGCCAGCAGCAGCAGCGGCCGCAGCAGCAGTACGGCCAGCAGCAGCAGCACGGCCAGCAGCGGTACGGGCAGGCGCCCCAGCAGCAGTACGGCCAGCCGCAGCAGCACGGCCCGGCCGACTCGGACAAGGTCGCCCTGGCGAAGTACGACTACCTGCTCCGCACCTCGTCGCCGGACCAGCTCGAGCAGGTCCACCACGACGCCTTCGCCCGCCTCACCCCGGCGCAGCGGCAGCAGGTGCGCAACCGTCTGAACTCCGAACTCCCGCCGCACGAACACCTGCGCGACGACTCGGCCGGCGGCATGGCGCGCGCGATGACCCGCGGCGAGGTCCGCCGTCCGGGCCTGATCCGCCGCGTCCTCGGCGGCTCGAGCAACGGCAACGGCAACGGCCGCGGGCGTGGTGGCGCCTTCGCCGGCGGGGCCGCGGTCGGCGCCGGCGCGATGGCGCTCGGCGGCATCGGTGTCGCGGTCGCCGGGGGAGCGGTGCTGAGCGCCGCCGCCGGGCCCGTGCTGGCCGAGGCAGCGAACCTCGGCGTCGACTTCGACGGCATCGCCTCGGGCATCGGCGACCTCGGACTGGCCGACCTCGGGGCCGACCTCGGCGGCGGCTTCGAGGGGATCGCGGGCGAGGGTGAGCAGCTCCTCGGCGGTCTCGGCGAGCAGGCGTCGGGCCTCGGCGAGCAGGCCTCGAACCTCGGCAACGACTTCCTCGGGGGCCTGTTCGACCGCTGACCCACGCCCCTCGGGTGGACTCGGTGCAGATCCATCGGGAATAGACGGACGTCGCACGGCACTTGGATTGTTTCGTCGTGCGACGTCGGTCGCACGCGGGATTCGGACGGGCGACCGCCGCGGTGTCAGGATGGACGCCGCCCGGCGACCCGGTCCGTGCAACCACAGCGGCTGCAGCACGGTCGCCACCACCCTTCCCACGAGGAGCTCCACCGTCATGAGACGCCCGAACCGCCTGACGATCACCGCGGCCGTCGCCGCAGCAGCAGCCCTGGTCCTGACCGGCTGCTCGGGCGGCAGCTCCTCGGACGACGCGGCGAACGGCACGGCCAAGGGCGGCACGCTCAACATCCTGCTGCCGCAGACGGCGTTCCACCTCGACCCGGCGACGAGCCAGAGCCTGGGCATCACGTCGCTCGCTCTCGTCGCGCGGCGCCTGACCACGTGGGACGTGGAGCCCGGCAAGACCGCGAAGGTCGTGCCGGACCTCGCGACGGACACCGGGAAGTCCAGTGACGGCGGCAAGACGTGGACGTACACGCTGAAGGACGGGCTGAAGTTCCAGGACGGCACCCCGATCACCACGAAGGACATCAAGTGGGGCATCGAGCGCTCGTTCGCCCCCACGCTGACCGGCGGCCTGAGCTACCACAAGTCGCTCCTGGTCGGCGGCGACAGCTACAAGGGTCCGTTCGACGGCAAGACCCTCGACAGCATCGAGACCCCGGACGACAAGACCATCGTCTTCAAGTTGAACAGCGCCTACGGCGACTGGCCCTGGCTGGCCTCGATGCCCGCGTTCACCCCGGTCCCCGAGGGCGACGGCACGGACACCGGCGCCTACGACCTGAAGCCGGTCGCGTCCGGTCCGTACAAGGTGCAGTCGAACACGCAGGGCACGCAGGTCACCCTCGTCCGCAACAAGGAGTGGAGCGCGAAGACCGACGACGTCCGCACCGCCGGCCCGTCGAAGGTCGTCTTCAAGGAGAGTCAGGACCCGTCGACCGTCACACAGACGCTGATCGCCGACAACGGTGACGCGAAGGACTCCTTCGGTGCGAGCTACCTGGGTGCAGCCGAGCTGAACCAGGTGCGGAGCAACCCCGCCGCCCAGGACCGCCTCGCCACGTCGAAGGCCGGCCCGATCAACTACATGGCGATCAACACGCAGAAGGGCTCGCTCAAGGACCTCAAGGTCCGTCAGGCCCTGCAGTACGCCGTCGACAAGAAGTCGTACCGGATCGCTGCGGGCGGTGCGCTCGCCGGTTCGTACGCCACGACCCTGATCACCCCGGGCATCGCGGGCCGCGAGGACTACGACCTGTACAAGCCCGGCGCGAACGGTGACGTCGCGAAGGCGAAGCAGCTCCTCAAGGACGCGGGCGTGTCCGACCTCAAGCTGACCCTGGCGACCCAGAACGACCCGACCTACCTCGCCCAGGCGCAGGCGCTGCAGTCCGGCCTCAAGCGCGCCGGCATCACCGTCACGCTGAAGCCGCTCGACGCGGACTCGTTCTACACCGCGACGACCGACGGCACCGACTTCGACCTGGCGCTGTTCAGCTGGCAGCCGGACTTCCCGAGCGCGAACGCCAACATCCAGCCGCTCTACGACTCGTCGCAGATCGGTGGCGGCGGCTACAACGTCTCGAAGTACAGCAACCCCGAGGTCGACGCGCTGATCAAGAAGGCCAGCGCCACCGTCGACCAGCAGGACGCGCAGAAGCTGTGGGTCGAAGCGGACAAGAAGATCATGGCCGACGCGCCGATCGTCCCGCTGACCTACGCGAAGCAGTCGTTCCTGGCCGGTTCGAACGTGCAGAACTTCCAGATCGCGGACTTCCCGGCGTACCCGAACTACCTCAAGGTCTCGCTCGCGAAGTGAGTTCGCCGCTGCTCGAGGTCGAGGGGCTCCACGTCGCGTTCGGCGACGCGGAGCCCGTCGTCCGTGACGTCTCCTTCACCCTGACCCCCGGTCGTGTGCTCGCCCTCGTGGGGGAGTCCGGCTCCGGCAAGTCCGTCAGCGCCATGAGCGTGCTCGGCCTGCTGCCGCCCGAGGCGCGGGTCTCCGGCAGTGTCCGGTTCCGCGGCGAGGAGCTCGTCGGTGCCTCCGACGACACGCTCCGTGCCGTTCGCGGCGCCGGCATCGGCGTCGTGTTCCAGGAACCGATGAACTCGTTCACGCCGGTGCTGTCCATCGGCACGCAGGTCGCCGAGGCGATCCGGGCGCACCCGACGGACCTCGACCGTGCAGCGGTCTCCGCGCGCGTCGACGAGCTGCTGCGTGCCGCAGGCCTCACCGACCCCGAGCGCATCCGCAAGGCCTACCCGCACGAACTGTCCGGCGGGCAGCTGCAGCGCGCCATGATCGCGATGGCCCTGGCCGGGGACCCGGTCGCGCTGATCGCCGACGAGCCGACGACCGCGCTGGACGTCACGGTGCAGGCCGGGATCCTCGACCTGCTCCGCCGACTCGGTCGCGAGCGCTCCTTGGCCGTCCTGCTCATCACGCACGACATGGGTGTGGTGGCGGACGTCGCGGACGAGCTCCTGGTGATGCGCCGCGGCGACCCCGTCGAGCACGGCATGGTGGCCGAGGTCTTCGCGCACCCGTCCGCCGACTACACGCGCGAGCTCCTCGCGGCCGTCCCCAGCCTGGAGGCCCGTGGCGGCGCCGCCGACGCTGCTGCGGATGTCGAAGGGGACCCGTCCACTGCCCGGGCCGACGTGGCGGAGGCGAGTCGCGCCTCCCGTCCGCTGGTCGCGCAGCTGCGCGACGTCGCCGTGCGGTACTCGCGCCGCGGCGGACCGACCGTGTCGGGCATCGACCTGGACCTGCGCGCCGGCGAGACCGTCGGCCTGGTCGGGGAGTCCGGGTCCGGCAAGTCGACCATCGGTCGCGCCCTGGCGGGCCTGGTGCCCGTCGTCGAGGGCTCGGTCGAGGTCGACGGCAGCGACCTGCGGACCGCCAGGGGCCGACGGCTCCGCGAGCTCCGCAGCCGCGTCGGCATCGTCTTCCAGGACCCGGCATCGTCGCTGAACCCGCGGCAGACCATCGGCTGGAGCATCGCCGAGCCGTTGCTCGTGCACGGGACGGCCTCGGCGGCCGATCGTGCGGAACGCGTCCGTGAACTGCTGACCGCAGTGCAGCTCGACCCGTCGTGGGCCGAGCGGTTCCCGCACCAGCTCTCCGGCGGGCAGCGCCAGCGCGTCGCCGTCGCGCGGGCCTTGGCACTCCGTCCGGCGCTCGTCATCGCCGACGAGCCCACCTCGGCACTCGACGTGACCGTGCAGGCAGCCGTGCTCGACCTGCTCGCACAGCTGCAGGACGAGTTCGGGTTCGGCATGCTCCTCATCAGCCACGACCTGGCCGTCGTCCGGCAGCTCGCTGACGAGGTCATCGTCCTGCACGATGGTCGCGTGGTCGAGCGGGGGACCACGGACGCCGTGCTCGACGACCCGCAGCAGGACTACACGCGCATGCTGCTCGCCGCGGCGCCCGTCGCCGATCCCGTGCGACAGGCGGCCCGCCGCGAAGCCTGGCGCGCCTGGGAAGGAGTGTCCTCGTGACCGCCAACGTCGTCGAGCGCCCCGTGGCCTCGTCCGGACGCACCACCGGCTTCCGTGCCGTGGTGCGCCGCATCCGGCAGGACCGATGGGCCGTGACCTCGGCCGTCGTCATCGTCGTGTTCCTCGTGGTCGCCGTCGCGGCGCCGCTCATCAGCGCCGTCACCGGCCAGGACCCCTACGGGTACGACATCGACGCGCTCAACTCGTTCGGGGCGCCGAAGGGCTTCGGTGGGGGGATCAGCGCCGAGCACTGGTTCGGCGTCGAGCCGCTGACCGGTCGCGACCTGTTCGCGATCGTGACGTACGGTGCCCGGACGTCGCTCGGCATCGGACTCGCCGCGACCTTCCTATCGATCGTCATCGGGGTGCTCGTCGGCGTCACCACCGGCTTCTTCGGCGGCTGGTACGACCGCGTGCTCTCCCGCGTGGTCGACGTGATCTTCGGCTTCCCGTCGCTCGTCTTCATGATCGCCCTGACCGCGATCGTGCCGACGTCGTTCCCGAAGCCCGTCCTGGTCGTGCTCGTCATCGGGTTCTTCGGCTGGCCGTCCGTCGCCCGCGTGGTCCGCGGCCAGACACTGTCGCTCGTCAGTCGGAACTACGTCGTCGCCTCCACGGCGATGGGCGCTGGCCGGTGGCACGTCATCCGCACCCAGCTGCTGCCGAACCTGGCGGCGACGATCACCGTCTACGCGACGATCTCGATCCCGTCGATGATCGGCGCCGAGGCCGCGCTGTCGTTCCTGGCGGTCGGCGTGACCCCGCCGACGCCGTCGTGGGGCCGCAGCATCGGCGACGCCGTCGGCTGGGTGCAGACCGACCCGATGTACCTCGTGTTCCCCGGAGCGGCACTGTTCCTCATCACCCTCGCGTTCAACGTGCTCGGCGACGCCCTGCGTGACGCCCTCGACCCGAGAGGAGCACGCCGATGAGCACGTTCCGCTTCATCGCGATCCGCGTCCTCGGCGCAGCCGTCGTGCTGCTCGTCGTCGCCGCGATCACCTACGCACTGTTCATGCTGCTGCCGACGAACGCCGCGCGGGCGATCTGCGACAAGCCCTGCACGCCGGACCGGCTGCGTGAGGTGCAGGCGTTCCTGGGCACCGACAAGCCCTGGCTGGCGCAGTTCGGCGCCTACCTGGCGGGGATCTTCACCGGCCGCACGTTCGGCAGCGGCGCGTCCGTGATCACCTGCGCCGCGCCGTGCTTCGGGTACTCGTTCCAGCTGCACGAGAGCGTCACCGACCTGATCCTGTCCCGCCTGCCCGTCACCGCGTCGATCGCCGTCGGTGCCGCCGTGCTCTGGCTCGTCGCCGGGGTGTTCGGCGGAGCGGTCTCGGCGCTCCGTCGCGGCACGTTCGTCGACCGGGCCGTGATGACCGTCGCGGTCGCCGGGGTCTCGTCGCCGGCGTACCTGATCGGGTTGCTCGGCATCCTGCTGTTCGGGTTCGTGCTCGGCATCCTGCCGACGAGCGGGTACGTCGCGTTCACCGACGACCCGGTCGGCTGGTTCACCCACCTGATCCTGCCGTGGTGCGTGCTCGCGTTCATCAGCGCCGCGATCTACGCGCGCCTGACCCGTGGCGAGATGCTCGAGTCGATGTCGCAGGACTTCGTCCGGACGGCTCGGGCCAAGGGCCTGCGCGAGCGCCAGGTCGTCGTGCGGCACGGACTGCGTACCGCGATCCTGCCGGTGGTGACGCTGTTCGGACTCGACCTCGGGTCGCTGCTCGGCGGTGCGGTCATCACCGAGAAGGTGTTCTCGATGCAGGGCCTCGGCGCGCTGCTCATCGACGCCGTGCACACCCTCGACCTGCAGGTCGTCGTGGGCTTCACGTTGTTCTCGGCGCTGTTGATCGTCACGGCGAACGTGATCGTCGACGTGGTCTACGCGTTCGTCGACCCGCGGGTGCGGCGCCGGGCGTAGCTCAGGTGGCGTCCCACCAGCGCAGCACGCGGGTGCCGTACAGCGTGAGCCACTTCGACGGCTCGCCCTCGGGGACGTCGACCTCGAACCACTGCCGACCCGGTGGCCGCGTTCCCTGGGTCCACGTTCCGTCGTCGTTCCTGGCGGCTCGGACGACCTCGACCGCCTCGGCGGCACGTGGGTCCGGCGCGGTGCCGTCCTGCAGCGCGGCAGCCCGCAGGTGGTCGGTGACCCGCAGCGCCGAGTAGATCCACCGCAGCGGGTACGCGAACCGGCTCGCCCAGGGCCCGACGAGCTCGCCGTCGTGCTTCCGGAACAGCAGTCGCCGTTCGAGCAGGTACTCGGTGCCGCGGAGTCGAGCCGCTCGGAGTTCCGCCGCGCGGGGGTGGTTGCCGCTGGTCAGTTGCTCGTGCTGCAGGAGCCCCTCGATCACGTTGAGGGTCGAGTGGAACGACGACACCGTCGACCCCTCGATCCACTCGCAGTTCCAGCCGCCGTCGTCCAGCTGGTGGTCGAGGAACCACTCCGCCAGCTGCCCGACGTCGGCACCGAGCCAGGCGCCGTTCGCCAGGGTGAAGGCGTTGATGCAGCAGTCGACCTCGCCGCTCCAGCAGGGCAGGTCCTCGTACTCCCAGCGGCTGTTCGTCGCGAGCCGGGCGGCCGTGTCCCCGAGGACCGCGGCGTCGAGTCCCCAGTCGCGCAGGGCGTTCAGCGACCAGGTCGTCGCCGTGTAGGGCCGCCCGGGCTCGTCCGCCTCGGGACCGTCGAAGTCGAAGTCCGCCGGGAAGTACGCGCCGCCGGCCCACTGCCCGTCGGGGTCCTGGTGTGCGAGCATCGCCGCCCCGACGCCCTCGGTCGCGACCCGTGCCCGGGTCTGCTGCCACACCGACGGCGGTGCACCGGCCAGATCACGCTCGACCTGCCACCGGACCGCCGGGTCCGAGTCGAGCAGCCACTCGACCACCGCGTCGTCGCTCATGGCGCGGAGGCTACGCCGAAGGCGCCCGGTCCGGCCGCAGAGCGGTCGGACCGGGCGCCCCGGTGACGGTGGATCAGAAGTAGGTGATGCCGTGCGGGGTCCGCGGGGGCAGGAGCATCGCGCGCAGCAGCTCGACCGACGCGGTGTCCGCAGCACGGACCAGGCCGGCGGCCGCCAGGGTGACCGGCGAGACCGACCCGATGAGCAGGGCACCGAGCTCTGCCACGTCGAGCTGGACGTCGGAACCGGCCACGTCGGCGTCGTCGGCGATGCGCGTGACGCTGCCACGGGCCTCCTGGACGTCCAAGCGGTACGTGCCGGTCGTGTGGCCGAGCGCATCGGTGACCGCGAGTGTCAGCGAGCCGTCGACGGCGAACGGCCGCGACTCGAGCACCGCGGCCACGTCGAGGACGCGCAGCCAGACGTGGTCCTCTTCGTGGTCGACGTCGTACGCACGGTTGTCGCCGAGGGCCGCGACGATCGGGTCGTCGAGGCGCGAGCGGTTGTACTTCACGACGTCGTTCAGGTCGATCGACAGCACGAACTCCCACAGCGCCGTGTAGGCCTGGTCGTTCGCGTAGACCAGGTCGACGATCTCGAGCGCGGTGTCGGAGGACCCGTCTTCCTTGACGCGCCAGGTGACGTAGCCGTCGATCTCGTCGGTGCCCTCGGCACGGTGCACCGCCGCACGGACGTCCTTCGCCTTCTGGCCGTCGTTGCCGAGCAGTCCGAAGACGACCGGCCAGGTGCCCGCGTTGCGGACCATCGAGCCGGGCGTGCGGGTGTGGAAGCGCTCGAAGACCGCCTTGCCGGGGCCGTCGGCGAGCCACTGCGGCGTGACGACGGACACCGAGCCCGACGTCGGGGCGAGGAGGGGGAGTGCGCGTTCGCGACGCACGCGCACCGCGCGCTCGCGGATCGCGCTGCCGAACCCGAAGCGGCGGTAGATCGTGCCCTCGGACGCGGTCAGGGACGCCACGGCGTAGCCCTCGGCGACACCGCGCTCGAGCGCGTGCGTCATCATGCGGCGCAGGATGCCGCGGCGACGCTCGGTGGGCCGGACCGTGACCGCGGAGATGGCCTGCGTGTCGACGGACGACCCGTCGCCCCAGCTCAGCGCCTTGCGGAACCACGTGAAGGTGCCGGCGGGCCAGGTCTCGTCGACGGAGCCGGGGAAGGGCTTCCGGACGTAGACGCCCAGGAAGGTCTCCTCGTCGGCGATGAAGTGGGACGCCATGCGCGCTGCACCTTCGGCGTCCGGATCGGCTTCGTGGAAGCCGAGGCCGACGGCCTGCATCCACGATCCGGTCTCGGCGTTCGGTGCCCCCTCGTCATTCGTCCCGGGCGCGAACTCGCGCAGCTCGTAGCGGTCGTCGAATGCCTCGTTGCTCACGCTCACGACCCTATCGGGACCGGGTGACGTCACGGCAAGGTGCGACGGGCCTCCTGCGCGACGACCTCGTCGAGGTCCGCCAGTGACCGCATCTGCTGCAGCGGGCGGGCCATCCGGTGGTTGTCACGGAGTGCCGGCTCGGTGCGCGCGAGGAACGCCCAGTACCCGGCAGTGAACGGGCAGGCGTCGTCGCCGACCCGCTTCGTCGGGTCGAACCGGCAGCCCTCGCAGTGGTCCGACATCCGGTCGATGTAGCGACCGCCCGACGTGTACGGCTTCGTGGCGACCATCCCGCCGTCGGCGTGCTGGGACATGCCGATGATGTTCGCGGGCATCACCCAGTCGGTGCCGTCGACGAACACGTCGGTGAACCACTCGGTCAGGTGCACCGGGTCGTAGCCGCGCTGCAACGCCCAGTTGCCGAGCACCATGAGGCGCTGGATGTGGTGCAGCCAGCCGTGGTCGTGCAGGCCCTCGATCGCGGTCCGCACGCAGACGGCATCGATCTCGGACGCGTCGAGCTCCCGCCACCAGTCGGGCAGCCGTCCGTGCGCGCCGAGGGCGTTCTCGGACGCGCCGTAGTCGTCGCCGAACCACCAGTACAGGTGCCAGACGTAGTCCCGCCAGCCGGCGACCTGGCGGACGAAGCCCTCGACGCTGGCGAGCGGGGCGGCCTCGGTCCGGTGCGCTTCGAGGGCGGCGTCGATCGCCTGCCGCGGATCGAGCACCCCGAGGTTCATCGGCACGCTGAGGAGCGAGTGCGCCATCGTCCAGTCGTTCGTCAACGTGGCGTCCTCGTACGGCCCGAAGTCGCCGAGGCGCACCGCGACGAAGTCGTCGAGCGCGCGCTGGGCCTCGTCCGCCGTCACCGCGAACCGTCGGGTGTCGTCGCGGCCGACGAATCGGGCGGTGCCGTCCCGCTCCCACCGGTCCAGATCGTGCCGCACCTGGTCGTCGATGTCGTCCTCTTCCGGCCACCAGGGCTCGGGCAGCCCGAGGGTCGTCGCGCCCTTCGGCGGCGGCTCGCGGTTCTGGTCGTCGAGGCTGAACTTCCCGCCGATCGGCTTGCCGTCGCGCAGCAGCCAGCCCTCGCGGCGCCGGACACGCTCGTAGTGGTCCTCCATGCGGAACCGACCCGTGCCCTGGGCCGCCCACTCCACGAACTCGTCCTCGTCGGTCACGAAGCCGCGGCTCGGCAGGACCACGGTGCCCCGGCCCCAGTGCCGGATCTGCGCGCGGAGGGTGCGGGACGGCGGATCGATCGCCTCGAGGTCGTCGCGGCCGGTCAACGCTTCGCGGAGGGTGTCGACCTGGACGTGCTCGGCACGGTCACCGAGTTCGTGGGCGCGGTGGCGCAGGGCGCTCAACCAGAGGTGGGCCTTCGCCCGGTGGACGGGGCGAGCGGTGAAGAACTCGCGTGCCTCGACGACGAGGGCTGGGCCACCGTCGTCGAACAGGGGTCCGTACTGCCCGGGGAGGAGCAGGCGACGACGTTCGGTGGGCATGGGTGGACCGTACCCAGCGGGTTGGGTCGAACTGTCAGTCAGGGGCGTTCGTCGACGAGGGCGATGAACCGGCTGCCGATGCCCTCGACCTCACGCCGGGTGAGCCCCGCGGTCGGTTCCGGCGCCTGGTACGGCTCGTGGTAGTCGCACATCAGGTAGTCCCACTCGGGCCACCACTTCTTCGGCCGCGCTTCTTCGGCGAACGCGCAGACGACGCACTCGAGACGGACCCAGACCTTCTTGGCACCCGTGCGGTTCGCTCGGGACTGCACGAGCCACGCGGGCGGATCCTGTTCGATCGCGTCGAGTTCGGCTTCGCTGAGACGCGAGGGGATTCCGTGGTGGGTCGCCATCTCGAGGGTGATGTCGAGTCGAACGGCGGCGTCGCGTCGGGAGAGCATCCGACAAGAGTAGGTTCTGGCGGGGGCTCAGTGCCCGTCGAGGGCGTGGCATCCGCCGTCGAGGACCCAGCCCGCGGTCGTGACCTCGGGCGTGCCGTCCCGCTGGACCTCGCCGATCAGGCACCCGGACATCTCGACCTGCGCCTCGAACAGCACCTTCTCGCCGGTCTGCGTCGTCACGATCCAGCGGTTCGGTGCTCCGACGCCGTCGAGGATCCCCTCGATCGCCGGCTGCAGGACCGGGGTCGGCTCCGCGGCGACCTCCCGCACCACCTGAGCGCGTGCGACGTCGAGCGCTGCCGCCGACTCCGCGCTCAGGTCGGTGCGGTCGTGGTGCCGCTTGTTGAGCCCGTACTGCGATGGGCTGTCGGCGCCCGGGCCGGCGCCGTCCCCGGATGGGGCGTAGGTGCCCGCGGCGCCCGTCGGCTCTCTGGTCGTGGTGCCGGTCTGCGCGCTGCTCGTCGACGGGCCACCGGAGGCCGGGCCGCTCTCGGTGGCGCAGCCCGTCAGCAGGATCAGCGCGAGCAGCGCTCCGGTCACCGATGCGGTCGTTCTGTGGTCCCCCATGAGCGGCATCCTGACAGAGCGCGGGGGAGAGCACGGAGCTCGTCACCGGATCGTGATGCGGGAGCGTGGCCGCGACGTCGCTCCCGGGCAACCCGGGGACGATGAGGGCCACCGCGACGATGACCTTCCCGGCAGCATCGGCGGGGCCGAAGATGGCGCCCAGGTCGTCTTCTTCGCCGGCGCATCGGGGCCGTACCGGCACGACGAGTCCGACTGAACGCACCCGGTGCGGCCGGATCGCGCCTCCTGCCCGGTAGCGTCTTCCGCGTGAGCATCCCCGACTTCGACGTCGAGCCCGCCGTCGGGCCGCGGTTCTGGATGGTGCTGCTCGGCGTGGGGAGCGCGATCACGGGGCTCCTCGCTGTCATCGGTTGGCCGTTGCCCCTGGTCTCGGGGCGAGGCGGCCCGGATCGGCACGCATGGGCTCAGACAGTTCGTTCGGTCCGGGACTGGTTCGCGTACGACGGCTGGCGCATGTCCGGCGCTTCTTGGTTCTACGGCGCCCTGGCGGCCGCGGCGTTGGCCGGCATCCTCGTGCTCCGCAACCCGGCCTGGAGCGGCACCCGGTCGTTGCTCGTCGTCGTCGTCCCAGCCGCCGCGCTGCTCGGGCTCGGCCCCGCGGCGCAGTGGGCGCTCGGGCTGCCGTGGTCGAACTACGGGGCCGGGTCGACCGGCGGGATCGCACTCGGCATCATCGTCACGGTCATCGTGGGTGCCGCGATCACGTGGTTGCGCAGAGCCTTCCGGCGCAGCGCCCGCTCAGACGACGACGATGTGAACCCGCCGCCCAGGGGCGTGCACTGAACCCGAGCGGCTGGAGCACCACCTCGTTGCTCCGGCCGCTGTCCCGCCTCAGTAGTCGGGGTCCTGGCGATCCTGGTCCTGCCAGGGCAGCATCCGGCCGGCGACCAGCGACAGCACGCCCCCGAACATGAAGACGAGCAGCACCGCCCACCAGGGGTTGCGTCGTTCGCGCGGCTGCTGTCCGTCCACGCCTTCACGATAGCGGGTCAGTCGGTCGCGCCCCGGGGCGGTTCGACGAGCAACCCGACGCGATCGGCCAGGTAGTCGGCGAGCGGGACGGCGGAGCCCGCGGCCGGTGACCAGCGGACGAGCGGCACGTCGTCCTCGACGAAGAGCACCCCGGTCGAGCCGACGAGCGTTCCGTCCAACGCGACCGCCGTGGCGCCGTGGTTGACAGTGTCGCCGGCCGCGAAGTGTCCCTTCGCCGCAGCAGCGCGGTAGGCCCGGCGGACCTCGGCGGAGACCGACTGGAACTGCGCTCGGCCTGGATCGGTCACACGGGTGATCGACCCGGTGGCCCAGACCCGACCGCCGGACTCGAGCGACGAACCGATGAGCAGGGCACCGACGCGCCACACGCGACCGAGCGGCCGCATGGTCGCTTCGCGGCGGATGCCGAGCACCGCCTTCGGCTGCGCGTACTCGCCGAGTGCCTCGTCCGGCACCCCGGCGGAACGGAGCCGTCGTGCGGCGTCGTCGAGCAGTTCCCTCGCTCGCTGAACTCCGTCGGTCACGTCCACCGAGCCTAGACCGGAGCCGGCCCCGAACCCCGGTGCGATGCGCTGCGGCGCCCGCGACCGGACGTCGCACGCCGCCCGCGACCGGACGTCGCACGCAGCCCACGACCGGACGTCGCACGTCGCCCGTGGCCGGTCGTCGAACGTCGCCGGCGGGCGGCCGCGACGGTGCCGATGGTGATCATCACGCCGCCGTACGCCAACAGGACCCCGGCGACGGTCGGGATGAGCCAGCTCCGCGACCCGTTGACGAGCTGGTTGACGACACCGACCTCGGGGATGCTGTACCAGACCACGCCCCGGATCTGTGCGGCGGTGACGGGGTGCGGGTCGGCCTTCGCGTTGTTGTCGCCCTTGAGGACGAACGTGCGCGCCCCGTTCGACGACGAGGACACCGAAGTCACGCGGTGGCTGATGACGGCCGGCTGGCCGGAGACGATCTGGTAGGTGACGACGTCGCCCACCTCGATGTCGTCGACTGCGGTGGGACGGACGACGAGCAGGGTGCCCGGGGGCAGCGTCGGCTCCATCGACTGGGTCAGGACCGTCAGCGGCATCGACCCGGTGGCCTTGGGGACGACGATGAGCACGACGGCGAGGGCTGCGACCAGCAGGAGCAGTCCGGTGCTGAGACCGAGGACGACGGCGTGCACGACCGCACGCCCACCGGAGCCCTCTGCACGTTCGGGACGAGCCGCCGCGCAGGTCATGCGCCGCACCGGATCGCCGCGCCGTTGTTCTGCGTGAAGAGCGTGACCGGGCCGCTGCCGGCGACGGTCGAGGTCGGGTTGCCGGCGCTGTCGAGGACCTTGACCGTGACGGTGAGCGTGCCGGAGGTACCCGCGCTCGCCGGGATGTCGCTCGGGGCGATGGTGATGAACGCCGAGTAGTCCTGTGCCTTCTGTCCGACCGGCGTGGTCCCGACGTAGGCGGCGTACCAGGTCTCCTTGGGGCGGCCTGCGGCGTCCCAGGTGACGTCGACGTAGTTGCCGCTGTGGTCGTTGCAGGTCAGCGCTGCTTCCGCTGCCGAGGTGTTCAGGTAGAAGCCTCCCTGCACGACGCCCGAGGTCCAGCTGCCGCTCGCCACGGTGAGGTTCACGTTCACGTTGGCCGTGGCGGATGCCGGCGCCGAGGACTTGGGCGTGCTGCGGGTGCACCAGATGGCCGAGGCGCCGGCGGCGAGCTTGGACGTCATGCTCGGCAGTGACGCCCAGGTGCCGGTGACCGAGCCGCTGCCGACCGCGGTGTTCGTCGTGCACGCCGCGGTCGTGGCGACGGGCCACGCGACGACGGTGACCGCCTGCGCGAGCGCCGTCGAGCTGCCGGAGACGACGGACACGGTGGTCGTCGCGGTGCCGGCGATGGAGCCCGAGTTGGTGAGCGTGATCGGCTTCGTGACCGACGTCACCGTGGACGAGAAGGTGGTGGTCAGCGCGCTCGTGCCGGCGATCGAGGCGGAGAGCTTGCCGATCGTGACGCTCGAGGCTGTGGTGCCGGACGCACTCCACAGTGCCCAGGCGGCGCTCGACCCACCGCCGACGAACACGGCGGTGAGCAGCACAGCGACGACGAGCCGGAGACGGCGGTTCATGCGGAGACCTGCGTTCCGGTGACGGTGAGGGTGAAGTCGGTGACGGCGCCGGACACGCTCTGCGGCGCGTCGGCGTCGAGGACCAGCTCGACACAGCCGACGGTGCTCGCACCGGGCTGGAGCGTGAACGAACCGCTACCGGTGTCGAAGGCGGCGAGACGGCCGCTCGCGCCGGACAGCCCGGCGGTGCAGGCAGCAGCCGATGACACGTTGGTCAGACGGAGCGTCAGCTCGCCGAGCACGGCCGCCGACGACGCGTTCGTCGCGTAGGCGACGTTCGTGGACGTCGTGGCGACGCGCATCGACAGCGGGATCGAACCGGTGTTCTTCACGGCGAAGGTACCGGTGACTCCGGCACCCGGTCCGAGGACGGTCGTGTTCATCGTCGACAGGGTGCCGACGGTGATCGTCGCCGTCGCGGACTTGACGGTGGTGGCCGCGGTGCTGGCGGTGCCGTTCCAGAGGGCGTAGGTTCCGCCGACGCCGAGGAGCGCCGTGGCGACGGCAACGACCAGGGCGAGCGCGACGGGCAGGATCCACCGGTGGCGTCGTGCAGCGCGGTGGCGGCCCGTCGTCCTCGGTGTCCCGGTCATGTGCGTCCCCTGGTGCTCGTCGATCGTGCGGGAGCAGGCCACGACCGGCGGATCAGGGGCCGGTCGTGGCCCGCGTCAGTGCGATCGGTGGATCAGGAACCGATCGCGGTCTGGGTGAGCGTGAAGGCCAGGGCGCCGACGTTGATCGACCCGTTCTGCCCGGTCGTCGCCGAGGACGGCAGTGTGATCGTGAAGACGACCTTGACGGTCGAGGTCGACGCCGACGGCGAGACGACGAAGGTGTTCGCGTTCGACGTGGACTGCACGACGGTGGCGCTCGAGGACGTCACGGCGAGGGTCTTCTGCGTGGCGGCGAGGAGTGCGGAGTCACCGGTGATCGACTGGCTGGCGTAGGTCAGGTTCGCCTTGAGGTCCTGGCCGGTCGCACCGATGTTCAGCGTCTGCGTGAACTGGAACGTGTTGCCCGGCACCATCAGGGCGGTGGTGGGGTTGATCGCGGTCGAGCGGCCGTTCGTGATGTCCGTCCAGGCGCCGTCGTTGTTCGCGCTGAGGGTCAGCGTGCCAGAGCTCACCGAGGACGCGGCGCTGGAGGCACTGGCGTTCCAGAGGGCGAAGGTGCCTGCTCCACCGAGGAGGAGGGCGATGCCGGCTGCGCCGGCGATGGCGCCGGTGACGATCTTGTGCATGGTGGCGGGTCCGTTCTGTGCGTTCGGGGCGCACTGGATTCCACCGGCTCGTGATTCGGGTCGTCGTGCCGGTGGGACGGTGTCATCGACCTCGCGGGTGAGGGGTCGCGGCTGACCTTTGCCGAGAGCGGTCGCCGGGCTCCGGAGCGCAGATCTGCTGCTCGGGCGGGCTGGACTCGCTCTGGTGACGACGCTACTCGTCCCCCAAAGTGCGGACAAGCGGGAACATGCCTTTGCATGGACCCAAAACGGGGGTGATTTCTGTCCACCCTGTGGAGGACATGTTTGTACCCCGATCATCACTGGAATGCCGGACGTCCCCCGACCGTTGCACCGACCGGAAACGAGGAGGGCCCATGGGCATCGTGCGCTGGCTGTTCGACGCGCAGATCGTGATCGGCGACCAGGCGGTGCTCTGGCGCGAGGTGATCGGCAACGTCTTCGGGCTGCTCAGTGCGCTCGGCGGGATGCGCCGCAAGGTCTGGGCCTGGCCCGTCGGGCTGGTCGGCAACGCGCTCCTGTTCACCGTCTTCATGGGCGCACTGTTCGACACCCCGAACCCCGTCAACCTGCTCGGCCAGGCCGGCCGCCAGGTGATGTTCATCATCGTGAGCATCTACGGCTGGTACCGCTGGACCCACCGCCCCGACGACACGTCCACCCTGATCGAACCGCATTGGGCATCGTGGCGGACCCGCGTCCTGCTGATCGTCGGCATGGTCGGTGGGACCGCCCTGCTCACGCCGGTGTTCCGCGCCCTCGGGTCCTACGAGCCGGTGTGGAGTGACGCGTGGATCTTCGTCGGCTCGCTGCTCGCCACCTACGGCATGGCGAAGGGCTGGGTCGAGTTCTGGCTCATCTGGGTCGCGGTCGACCTGGTCGGTGTCCCGCTCCTGTTCTCGGCCGGGTACTACGCGTCGGGTCTCATGTACGTCTTCTACGGCGTCTTCACGCTGACCGGCTTCTTCGTCTGGGCGAAGCAGCGGGTGAAGCCCCCGGCAGCCCCCGTCACGGTCGGCTGACGAGTCGGCCGACGACCCGGCTGAACGGCCCGCCCACGCCGAGCCGGTCCACGCCGACCCGGCGTGGATGTGACGGCCCCCGGTCTGGGACGAGACAATGGGGTACCGCACACGATGGGATGGTCGGATGGAACCCCTGCACGGCGAACGCGTCGAGGACGATGAGTCCCTCGCCGAGCGCACCGTCCGCGGAGCGATCCGCGCCTACCGGCTGCACCCCTTCGACGCGGTCGACGCCTCGGTCGTGGCCGAGGTCGCGGGCATCCCGCTCGAGACCGTGGAGCGGTTGTTCCCCGCGTGGGAAGCGCTGCTGCTGGTGACGTACGACCGGTGGACGCAGCTGCGTGGCACCCGTCGGAAGACCCCGCCGGCGTGCACGATCGACCACGTCCGGCTGACCCTGGCCGAGGACGTCGCCGACCCGGGGCTCGTCCGCGTCCTCGCGGGCGTGATCACGGTCGCGAGCTCGGAGTCCGGCTTCGCCGAGCTGTTCCGCAAGCGCTTCGACGAGTACGTCGAGCAGCTCAGCAACGGTCTGCAGCGCGACTTCGACAACGGTGCCGAGGAATCGGCGATCCCGTCGTACCAGGCGGCCACGCAGCTGCTCGCGGTGTACGAGGGACTGCAGATCCAGATGCTCGTCCGGCCGCACATCGACGTCATGGTGGAGTTCGACCGGTCGGTCCGGACGCTCCGGCAGGGCTGGAAGCAGCACGAGCTGCCGTCGTGGGACCTCGACGCAGACGTTCCCGAGCGCGAGACGCCGCAGCGCCAGCGATCGGCGGAGCACCAGCAGACCGTACGCGAGCCCGAGCGGGAACCCCAGAGCCGTCCCTAGCGGGAGACCGACCGCCGCCGCCACGACACGATCTGCCGCAGCGTCACCTTCGACCCGTACTGCGCGACCGAGTGCCGGAACAGGTACTCGGCGAACCAGAGCAGCAGGCCGGCGGCGACGAACACCTCGACGATGCAGACCACTGACTCGACGACGCTCAGCGAGCCGACGGCGTTCCGCACCATGGCGGTGACGGGCGTGAACGTCGGGAAGTACGTGAAGAACGCGGCGACGGGCGACGTCGGGGTGGTCATCACGAAGAACGCCGCGTAGAGCGGGATGATCAGGGCGAAGATCGCCGCGGACTGCAGCGCTGATGCGTCCTTGATCGACGGCACCGCGGCACCGACGGCGACGAACAGCCCGGACGCCAGCAGCACGCCGCCGACGAGCAGCAGCGCACCGACGAGCATCCGCCACGGGTCGATCGTCAGCCCGCCGAGCTGCGAGGCGACGAGTGGCAGGACGGCGAGCATCCCGACCAGCCCCGGGATGACGAACACCCCGACCTGCACGAACCCGACGAGCAGCATCGCGATCACCTTGCCGCGGATCAGGTCGCCGGCGGTGACGGCGGTCAGGATCATCTCGGAGATGCGGTTCTCCTTCTCCTCGACCACGACGGTCACCATGCGTGCCGCGAGCAGGATGACGAGTCCGAAGAAGGCGGCGACGTACAGGAACGGCGGCACGATCGACAGCCAACCCGGCGCGACCTGCCCGTCGGCGTAGGTCGTGACGTCGGTGGCCGGTGGGGAACGTAGGAGCTCGACGGTCTCGGGGTCGTCGACGGTCGCGGCGACGCTCTGCTCGAGCACCCGTTCGGCGAGCGACGAGTAGCCACCGTTCGCGAACAGGCCGCGGTCGGCGGCGTCGACGGTGATCGGCGAGGTCGAGGGGGAGGACGGGAACGAGATGAAGGCGTCGAGGTCCCCGGAACGCACGGCGGCGCGGTCGGCGTCGGCGTCGGTGGACGGCGACCCGCCCCACTTCGCCGCGACGGACTCGGACACCAGCCCGGAGTGGTCGACGTAGCGGAACGGGGTCTTCGTGGCCGACGATCCCGAGACGACCGAGTCGGTGCCGGCTGCCTGTCCGATGCCGACGAGCAGGGACACGATGACGATGACGACCGGCAGCGCGAGCGTGCCGATCCAGAAAGCGGGCTTCTTGACCGCGCGGACGAACTCGAACCGGACGACGGTCCCGAGGCGGCTCACGCCGCTGCCCCCGCGGCGGCGAGCGCGTCGTGGCCGTAGACCTGCACGAAGATCTCGTCGAGCGGGATCCGACGCATCTCGAACGCGGTGACGCGGACACCGTCCGCCACGAGCGCGGCGAGGATGTCGGCACCGTCTGGTGCTGCGGCGGACGTCGGCACGAGGTAGGCGACGTGGCCCTCGTGCCGCGCGAGCTTGTACAGCGGCGAGCGGGGGACCGGCCCGTCGAGGCCGACACGGGCGACGGCGCCGCCGAAGGCGTCCTGCACGTCGGGGATCGACCCGTAGGCGGCAGCGGTGCCGTCCTTGAGCAGCAGGATCCGGTCGCAGAGCCGCTCGACCTCGTCCATGTGGTGGGTCACGAGGATGACGGTCGCACCGTCGGCCTTCCGTTCGTCGACCAGGTCGAGCAGCAGCCGTCGGTTCACGGGGTCGAGGCCCTTCGTGGGTTCGTCGAGGATGAGCAGCCGCGGCCGGTCCATGATCGTGATGCCGAGCTGCACCTTCTGCTGCTGCCCGCCGGAGAGCTTGTCGACGCGGAGCTTGGCGCGGTCGGCCAGGCCCACGCGTGCCAGGTAGTCCATGCTCCAGGCCGTCGCCTCGGGACCTCGGAGCCCGCGGAGCCGTCCGAAGTAGGACATCACGTCGATGACGGATTCCTTGCGGTAGAGCCCGCGCTCTTCGGGCAGGTACCCGATGCCACCGGTGGCGGGCCGGTAGGGCTGGCCGTCGATGGTCAGGGTGCCCGCGGTCGGGGTGGTGATGCCGAGCAGGGCACGGATCGTCGTGGTCTTGCCGGAGCCGTTGCTGCCGAGCAGGCCGAACGTCTCGCCGGCGGCGACGTCGAACGACAGTCCGTCGACCACGTTCCGGTCCCCGAACCGCATGACGAAGTCCTGCACGCTGATCGTCGCCCCGCTCATGCGGCGACCCTACCGTCAGCGGCTGACGTCTCGGATGCCGGTCGCGGCCCGAGATGGTGACCCCACGGCGGACGGGAGGCCCGGTGCCTGCCCGCACCGCGCCTCCCGTCCGTCACCTGGTCGCGTTCACGACGCGCACCCTGCGTCAGGAACGCAACCAGGCCGTCCCCACGCCCGTGAGGGCACCGTCTGCGACCGGTGCCGAGGCGAGCAGCAGCTCGCCGGCGGGGAGTTCGTAGGGCTCGTCACCGAACACCGTCACGCTCGTCCAGCCGTTCGGGCGTCGGAACGCGAGCACGTCGTCGCGGCCGGTCTCGAGCCACTCCAGGTGCTCCTCGGACTGCAGCTGGCCGCGCAGCCCGAGGGCCTTCCGGTACAGGTTCAGGGTCGAGTCGGGGTCGGGGTCCTCGGCCTCGACGCTGGCGTCCGCGAACCACGCCGGCTGCGGCAGGTGCGCGGAGGCGGAGCCGAAGCCGAACGACGGGCCGGACCGGGTCCACGGGATCGGGACACGGCAGCCGTCGCGGCCGACGTCGACGCCCGGGTTCCGGAAGAACGCGGGGTCCTGGCGGTCGGCGTCGGGGATGTCGCCGACCTCGTGCAGGCCGAGTTCCTCGCCCTGGTACAGGTAGGCGGAGCCGGGCAGCGCCAGCTCGAGCAGGGTTGCCGCCTGCGCGCGGCGCAGCCCCAGCGAGCGGTCGAGGGCGTCCTGCGCGCCGCCGGCGAGCAGCCACGCGCCGCCCTGCTTGTCGGGGGAGCCGTTCCGCGCCGGCAGCGCGTAGCGGGTCGCGTGCCGGACGACGTCGTGGTTCGAGAACACCCACGTGGTCGACGAGCCGGACTGCTCGGCCAGGCCGAGGTTGAACTCGATGATCTCCTTGAACGAGCCGGCGTCGAAGTCGGCCTCGAGCAGGTCGAAGTTGAACGCCTGCCCCAGACCGTCGGCGCTGGCGTACCGGGCGCGGCGGTCGGCGGCGACCCAGGCCTCGGCGACCGCGGTGCGCGCCGGGGTGTACTCGTTGAACACGGTCCGCCACTCGGCGTAGATCTCGTGGACGTCGTCGCGGTCCCACAGCGGGTGCGAGCCGTCCTTCGGGATCTCGGCGAGCTCCGCCCAGGTCGGCAGGGCTCCGGACGGCAGGTCCTTCGCGAGCCCGTGGGCGACGTCGATGCGGAAACCGTCGACGCCACGGTCCGACCAGAAGCGCAGGGTGTGCAGGAAGTCGTTGCGGACCTCGCGGTTCGCCCAGTTCAGGTCGGGCTGCTCCTTGGCGAAGGAGTGCAGGTACCACTGGCCGTCGCCGACCGCGGTCCACGCCGGGCCGCCGAAGATCGAGATCCAGTCGGCCGGCGCCTGTTCGCCGGACGGTCCGGTGCCGTCGCGGAAGACGTACCGGTCGCGCGCGGGGGAGCCCTTCGGCGCGGCGAGCGCCTCGCGGAACCACTCGTGCCGGTCGCTCGTGTGGTTCGGCACGACGTCGACGATCACCCGGATGCCGGCGGCGTGCAGCGCTTCGACCATCCGGTCGAAGTCGTCGAGCGTGCCGAGCTTCGGGTCGACGTCGCGGTAGTCGTCGACGTCGTAGCCGCCGTCGGCGAGGGCGGACGGGTAGAACGGGCTGAGCCAGACGGCCTCGACACCGAGCGACGCCAGGTACGGCACGCGCTCGGTGATGCCGGGCAGGTCGCCGATGCCGTCGCCGTTCGCGTCCGCGAAGGACCGCGGGTAGATCTGGTAGACGCTCGCCTGGCGCCACCAGGTCTCGTCGGCGCTGGTGGTGGCGGGCTGGGCGAGGGTGTCGGTCACGACGGGCCTTTCGTGGTTCGTGGGGTTCGTGGGGTTCGTGGTGGTGTCGGTCGTGCTGGCCGGGTCGGTCGTCTTGCTCACTTGATGGCGCCCTGGGTCACACCGGCCATCACCCATCGCTGGGTCACGAGGTAGACGATGATCGCCGGGGCCATCGCCATCAGGTACGAGGCGAACGAGACGTTGTAGTTGTTGCTGAACTGGGTCTGGAACATCTGCTGCAGCACCGGCAGGGTCTGCAACGCCGGGTCCGAGGTGATCAGCGACGGCATCACGAAGTCGTTCCACGACGCCAGGAACGCGAAGATGCCGACGGTGGCGCTCATCGGTGCCAGCAGCGGGAACACGAGCCGCCAGAACACCTGGCCCGTGCTCGCGCCGTCGATGCGGGCGCTCTCCTCGAGCTCGGCCGGGATCGACCGCAGGAACGCGGTGAAGAGCAGCACGCTGAACGACAGCTGGAACATGACGTGCAGCAGCGCGACGCCGAACGGGTTGTCCAGGTGTGCGAGCCCGGTGAGCTTCACCTGCGACAGCGCGAGCACCGGGAACGGCAGGAACATCGCGGCGAGCAGGTAGAAGAACGACCAGCGGAACAGCCGACGGTCCCAGTTCCGGGCGATCGCGAACGCGGTGAACGACGCGAGCAGGATCGTGCCGACGACGGTGATCGCGGCGACGAGCACCGAGACGCCGAACGCCCGCGGGAAGTCGGTGAGCTCCCACGCCTGCACGAAGCCGTCGACGCTGAACGGAGCCGGCAGCGAGAACGCGTTGCCGTCGACGGCCTGGCCGGTCGTCTTGAACGCCATCGTCAGGGTGACGTAGAGCGGCACCAGGATCGAGAGCGCGCAGAGCACGAGGACGACGGTGACGGGCCAGTTGGACCGGCCGCCCCGGCGGCCGGCGGTCCGGTCGGCGTCGACCGATCTGATGCTGCCCGTCTTCGTCGTCCCCGGACGGAGGGGTGTCTGGATGGTCATCAGAGCGCTGCCTTCCCGCGGGTCGCCCGCAGCTGGATCACGGCGATGACGACCGCGATGACGAAGAAGATCGTGGCGTTGGCCATCTGGTAGGCGTAGTCGCCGCCGTTGAAGCCCTTGAAGATCGACATCGCGACGCTCGTGGTCGAGGTGCCTGGGCCACCGTCGGTCAGGCCGACGATGATGTCGTACGAGTTCAGGAAGTTCTTGAACCCGATCACCAGGTTGATCAGGATGTAGCCGGCCGTCAGCGGTGCGGTGATCGAGATCAGCTGCCGCCACGCGCTCGCGCCGTCGAGGGCAGCTGCCTCGTAGACCTCGCCGGGGATGGACAGCACCCCTGCGATGTAGATGAGGAGCGTCGACGGGATCGCCTGCCACGCGGTGACGATCACGATGGCGACCCACGCCAGGTCGGGGTTCGCCAGGATGCTCTGCTCGAGCGGACCGAATCCGATGGCACTGGCCAGGGCCGGCAGGCTGTTCGCGAACAGGAACGAGAACACGTACGCGATGACGATGCCCGAGATGACCATCGGCAGCACGAACACCGCGCGGAGGGCGATCTTGCCGCGGATCTTCGAGGTCAGGGCGATGGCGAGCAGGAACGCGACCGCGTTGACGACGATCACGGTGACGAGCGAGAACCCGAGGGTGAACAGGTACGCCTGCAGGATCGCGGGGTCGGAGAACACCGCGACGTAGTTCGTGAGTCCGATGAAGCGGAACTCACCGAAGCCGACGGAGTTCGTGAAGCTGAGCACGATGCCCATCACGGCCGGCAGCGTGATGGCGAGCGTGAAGAGCAGCAGGGTGGGGAGCAGGAAGGCGAGGAAGAGCGGGTCGACGCGGGGCTTGCGTCGTCCGGCCCGTCGTCCGGCCTGGAGGCCCGGGGCGGCTCCGCCACGTCGGCGGCGGTCCGCCGTCGTGATGGCTTCGGTGGTCGTGGTTGCCATGGGACGTCTCCTTACGCGGCCGTGCGGAGCGCGAGACGCGCCCAGTCGGCGTCGAGGGTGCGGAGCTGGCGCTGCGGGTCGCCGCCGAAGGCGATCGACTGCGCGTAGTTCGCGACCGGGATCTCGGCGGGGATGAGCTGCGACGCACCGAGGTAGAAGGCGGCGTCGTCGTAGTACGACTGCATGCCGGTCAGCGCCGGGTTCGACGCCGGGGGAGCGTCCTTGCGGACACCGAAGCCGTTGTTGTCGGCGTTGTACTTGTCGTTGACCTTCGACTGCATCAGGAACGTCAGGAACTCGCGGGCGGCCTCCTGCTTGCGGGACGCCTCCGGGATCCAGAGCGCCAGGTCGACGTTCACCCGCACCTTGTTGTCCGCGGCGTCGTCGGTGACGGGCAGCGGGAAGGTGCCGAGGTCCATGTCCTTGTTCGTCTTGGCGATCTCGCCGAGCGCCCACGGCCCCTGCAGGTACATCGCGGCCTTGCCCTGTGCGAACGCGAGGTTGCCGTCGCCGTACCCGCGGCTGGCGGCACCGTCCTGGTGCCATGCGCGCAGCTGGGTCATGCGTTCCATCGGCGTCCGGAGGTCCTTCTCGAACGACACCGACGAGTCCTTGCCGACCTTGGTTCCTTCGTCGCGGAGTGCCGCGAACGTCTTCGGGGTGTCGATCGCACCACCGACCGTGTAGTCGAACATGCCCTGCGCGATCGTCCAGTTGTCCTTGAACGTCCCGTAGATCGGGGCGATGCCGGCCTGCTGCAGGCGCCCGCAGAGATCGGCGAACTCGCTCCAGGTCGTCGGCACCTCGAGCCCCTGCTCGGCGAACAGTGCCTTGTTGTAGATCACCGAGGCGGCGGTCACCGAGTACGGCAGCGCGCTCTTGCGACCCGGGTAGTCGGCGGTCTGCTGCATGAGCGGCCACAGGTCCGGGTTGATCGTGTCGGCCTGCGACAGGTCGGAGAGGTCCGTCAGGGCTCCGTGCTCGACGAACGGCACGACCGAGAAGTTGTAGTTCCAGCAGCCGAGGTCCGGCGGCCGGTTCCGGACGAAGTTCGCGGACATGCTCGAGGTCGAGTCGCGGACGACCCGCACCTTCGACTGGCTGTCGTGGAACTGCGCGATGACGCCGTCGAAGTACCCGATGACCTCGGGCTTCGAGACGTAGAACGTGATGGTCTCCGGCTTGGCGCTCGAGGACCCGATCGGGGCGCACCCGGCGAGCGCGAGGCCCGCTCCGATGCCGCCGGCTCCGAGCAGGAACGAGCGTCGGCTCACCGATGCCGCCGTCCTGGTCGTGGCGTGTGGTTGCACGTCGTCTCCGTCCGTCCGGACCCGGCAGCCCTGCCGTTCCGTCCTGCGATCGGCTCCGATGCCGACCGCGTGACTAAATCTAGCGACAAAATCTAATTACGCAAGGAACTCGTTGCGCGATAAGGTCACCGCATGCCGCCACCCCGTCGAACGAGCGCCGAGACACTGCTCGCGCACGCCTTCGACGCGGGCGCCTTCACCGCGACCGAGGCCATCGACGCCACCGGCCTGACCCGCTCGACCGTGCTGGCCGCGTGCGAGGAACTCGTCCGGCTCGGCTGGCTCCACGAGCTCGACGACGCCCGTGCCGCCGGGGAGTACCGGATCGGCCGACCCGCCCGCCGCTACGGACTCGACACCGCCGCCGGGGTCGTCGTCGGCGTGGACGCCGGACAGCACCGGGTCACCGCCATCGTCGCCGACCTGCGCGGCACCGTGCTCGGGCGCGCCGAAGGGGCACTCGGTGAGTCGGGACTCGAGGTCCCCGTCCGGCTCGCAGTCCTCGCCCACACCGTGGACGACGCGCTCGCCGCGGCCGGAGCCGACCGCTCTCGCGTCCTGGTCACCGTCGTCGGCATCCCCGCGCCGGTCGACGCCGGCGGGGCATCGCCGGGCGACGGCGGCTTCTGGGACCGGATGAACCCGGGCTTCGCCGGCGCCGTCCCGCACGGCCGCGTCGTCGTCGAGAACGACGCGAACCTCGCCGCGCTCGCCGAGCGGCCGTCCTCGGGGGACGCCTCGTTCGCCGCGCTGCTCTCCGGCGAGCGGTTCGGCAGCGGCCTCGTGGTCGACGGTGTGCTGCTCCGCGGTGCCCACGGCGGCGCGGGGGAGATGCGCGTGCTCGACATCGTCCAGGGCGTCGGGTCGTCGGACGGCATCGGTGCGACGGCGCGGACGCTGGTCGCCGAGGCCGTCGCTGCGGGCGAGGTCCGGCCGGGCAGTCCGCTCGCGGTGGACGCCGGCGCCTCCGCCGTGTTCCGCGCGGCGCAGGACGGCGACACCGTGGCGCTGGCGATTGTCGACCGCCTCGGCGACCGACTGGCCCGTGTCTGCGTCCTGCTCGCCAGCCTGCTCGACATCGACCGCGTGGTGGTCGCCGGTGCGATCGCCCAGCCTGCGGTCGCCGTCATCGACCGTGCCCGTGCGCTGCTCGGCGGCTGGCACTTCGACCCCGTGCCCGACCTGGTGGCGTCGACGCTCGGCGGCGACGTCGTCGTCATCGGGGCCGTCGCTCACGCGGTGGACGCGGTCCGTGCCGACCCGCTGTCGTTCCCGCTGGGCGGTGTCGACCGGGTCAGTGTCGACGATCGAGCGGCAGTTCCCGCTCCCGATCCCAGTCCTCGGTCCACCCGAGCCGGTCGAACAGCGCATCCAGCAGCATCGCGGTGAACCCCCACACCAGGTGGTCGTCGTGGTGGTCGCCGTCGTCGTGGTCGCCGTGCTCCGCATCGACGGTGAAGCCCGGCCCGCGCCACTCCTGACCACCGCGTCGGATCACCGTGACCCCGCGGTTCGCCGGGTCGAGCAGGTCCGCCACGGGGACCCGGAACACCGCGGCCGACTCGCGCTCGTCGACGACCCGGATCGGGGACGGCTCGCGCCACCACCCCAGCACCGGGCGCACCAGGTGGTTCGAGAACGCCAGCGGCACCGCGGGCAGCGTGCCGAGGACCTCGACGCCCGTCGGGTCGAGCCCGGTCTCCTCCTGCGCTTCGCGGAGGGCTGCGGCGACGGCGTCGGCATCGCCCGGGTCGATCCGTCCGCCGGGGAACGCGACCTCGCCCGGGTGCGCGCGCAGGGTCGTGGCACGGGCGAGCAGCAGGACGTCCAGGTCACGCTGGACGTCGGCGGCGACGGCCGGACGGTCGCTGGGGGTGCGGTCGAGCGTGCCGAAGAGCATCAGGACGGCGGCGTGCCGCGGGCTGGCCGTGCCGCCCGGTTCGACGAGCGGCTCGGCGTCGCCCCACCCGGTCGCCGCGACCCCCGCCAGTGCTGCGCGTGCGCGCCCGTCGTCCATCACCCGCCCACCCTAGGCGTGCGGCGCCGGTGGCCGTGCGGCGTGCGCCTGCGCCGTGCTTCGTGAGCAGAAATGGTCGGGTCGGGAATCGGCACTCGACCATTCCTGCTCACGAAGTCGCTGGAGGTGCCCGGGTGCAGTCAGCCGGACCGGCCCGCTCGCCAGTAGCCGGTGAAGGCGATCCGCTCCTTCGGGATGCCCGCACCGACCCAGTGCCGTCGCGCTCCGCCGGCGAGGGACTGCTCGCCGGCGACCCAGGCAGCGTGGTCGGGGCTCACCGACGATCGGGTGACCGCGTCGAGCGCCGCGGCTCCGGGACGTCGACCGGGTTCGCGGGTGATCCACGTCACGTCGATGCCGGTCGGGGCATCGACAGTCCGCACGTCGGCGTCCGTCGGGACCTCGAGGATCGCGGTGCCCTTGGTCGAACCGGGGAGCGATTCGAGGATCCCGGCTGCAGCGGGCAGGGCGCTCTCGTCCGCGACGATCACGATCGGACGACCGAGGGCGTCCCGGTCGAAGCCGATGCCCTCGTCGATGAGCCCGGCCACGTCGCCGGGCTGTGCGACGAGCGCCCACCCGGCCGCGGTCGGTCCGGTCGGTGCGTGGTCGTCACCACTGCCGTGCACCACGAAGTCGACGTCGAGCTCGTCGCCCTGGTGCAGTCGGCGGAGGCTCCGGACGGTGTAGCTGCGGAGGATCGGTCGGCTCGCCTTCGCCACCGTCAGGAACTTCAGGTAGCTCACCGTGTCGAGCTTCTGCGGGGCCCGCGTGAGGTCAGGGCCGTCCACCGGCAGGAACAGACGGAACCACTGGTCGTAGCCCATGTGGGTGAAGCGGCTCAGGTCGTCGCCGCCGAACACCACGCGGATGAAGGACGGCGAGATCCGTTCGGTCCGCACGACGTGCAGGGTGAGGAGCTCGACGCGTTCCGGCTTCGTACGGGTCGCCTGCATGTTCGTCCGTGCCATGTAGGTAAGGCTAACCTAACTAATACCCGAGCGGGAGGTTCAGTCGACTCCCGGGAGCCGTCGGCATGGTGGAGGAACCGAGGAGCACTCGCACATTCGATGAGGAGACACCGTGGACCGCTTCCGAAGACTGCCGCTGCCGGCGCTGCTGCCCATCCTGTTCGTGCTGGTCGGCGGACTGTACTTCGCCATCGGTCTTGCTTCGAACCCCGACGGTGGCGGTCTGGCCGCCCGCGCGATCGGATCGCTCTTCTCCGCCGTCTTGATGACGGTGTTCTTCGGCTTCCTCATCGCCTACCGTCGCCGCCGAGCGGGTGGCACCGAGGGTGCTGCCGCGATCCAGCGAGCGGTGCGCTCGGGAGACCTGCCGGCTGACATCGACCACGTCGTGTGGACCCGCGAGCTCGAGTCGACCCGCAAGCGGTACCGGAACAACCGGGTCATCGTGCCGATCATGGTCGTCGTCTTCGCGGCCTTCTCGGTCTGGGCTGCCATGACGGTCAGTCCGTTCTGGTGGGCGATCCTGGCGCTGTTCGTGGGGATGTGCGCGTACTCCGTCTGGGAGACCCGACGGGCACTGCGGAACATCGAGCAGCTGCTGACCAGCCTGCGCGGAACCTGGACCGTGCGCTGACGTCGCGGTCCTCATCCAGTGAGCAGAAGACGTCGGGTACCCGTGCGGGACCCGACGTCTTCTGCTCACTGTGGGCCGAACGCTCACTCCGTGGTGGAGACCCAGTCGATGAGCAGGTTGCCCCGGTCGCCCCAGTTGCCGACCTGGAACATGAAGCGGTGCGGGGTCGTCGGCACGTCGTGGGTGATGGTGTCGAGGACCTTGCCGTCGACGCTGTAGGTGACCGACTCTCCGGGCACCCAGTCCACCGTGTAGGTGTGCCAGTCGCGCCACGAGACACCGGTGCCGATCTGGACGCGGTCGGCTTCCTTGCCCGGGGTCATCGAGTGGTGGAAGGCCGAGGGGCTGTCCTCGAAGTTGCCCTCGGGGAAGTCGATCTCGCCGTCGGACCAGGTGCCCGACGTCGGCCACAGCATGAACGCCGCGCCGTTGCCGTCGCCACCGGTCGCCTTGGCGCGGACGGAGAACGAGCCGCCGACGTGGTCCCAGGCTCCAGCGGAGGAGCCGAACGTGCCGGCCGCCCCCGCTCCGGTGCCGAGGGCGACGTCCATGACGCCGTCGTGCACCGAGACGGTCTTGCTCGGCGCGTAGATGCCGGAGGTGCCGTCGGGGTAGGGCTGCCACGACTGCGGGTAGAGCCGCGAGACGAGGCCGGTGACGGCGTCGGTGGTGAAGTCCTCGACGAACGAGGCGTCCGGCGCAGCGGAGGTGTCGGCGACCTCGTTCTGCGGTTCGGCCGAGGCCTCGGCCTCCGGCTCCGCGGCTTCGGTCGGGGTGGTGTCCTCGATCGGTGCGGCCTCGGCGGTCGGCGCGGGCGTCTCCGTCGGCGTCGCGTCCGACTCCTCGTCGTCCGAGGGGGCCGGGGTCGCAGTGTCCGAGGGGGTGGGAGTGGGGGTCACCGGGGCGTGCTGCCCGTGGCGGTGTCCGCCCCAACCCCACCAGCTGTCAGCGGAGGCGGCGGAGGCGGTGGGGACTCCGAGTGCCAGGCAACCGGCGGTCGCTGCCGCCAGGATCGCGCGACGGCGGCTCATCGGGTGTGCCGTTCGGTGGTGGGGGTGGTGGGGGTGTTGGGCGTGGTGGTCGCGGGGGTCGTGCCGCGCATGGGCGTGCACGTGCTTCGGGTCGAGATGTCGGGCTCCTCGTGGTGCTCGGGCGCAGGATGCGGGGAGGGGACGGCGCGCCAGGGGGCAGGATGCCGAGGGGTTCGGTGACGCGTCCACGGACATCTTGCATCATTTGTGCCCCGTTCGGGGGTAATCGCCCGAATCGGCACTCGAACACGCGGTGAACGGCGGGCACACGAGACTCGGGGTGGGCGACCGGGCTCGCGGCCGAAGCCGCGGGAACCGTCGCCCACCCCGAGTCTCGGGCCAGCCCGCAGCCTCAGCCGCGCGGCACCGGCTGCAACCGCTGCAGCTGCGTCACGTGCCCGGGCTCGAGCTCGTCGAGCGACGTGACCCCGAGCAGCCGCATCGTGCGCTCGATCTGCTCCGACAGGATCTGGATCATCCGGTCGACGCCGGCCTCGCCTCCCGCCATCAGCCCGTACAGGTACGCCCGGCCGACCATCGTGAACTTCGCACCGAGTGCCACGGCGGCGACGATGTCCGCGCCCGACATGATGCCGGTGTCGAGGTGCACCTCGGTGTCCATGCCGACCTCCTTGACCACGGAGGGCAGCAGGTGGAACGGCACGGGTGCGCGGTCGAGCTGGCGTCCGCCGTGGTTCGACAGCGTGATCCCGTCGACGCCCATGTCCGCCAGACGACGCGCGTCGGCCAGGGACTGCACGCCCTTGACGACGACCTTGCCCTTCCACTGGTCGCGGATCCAGGCGAGGTCCTCGTAGGTGACGGTCGGGTCGAACATGTGGTCGAGGAGCTCCCCGACGGTGCCGGACCACCGGTCGAGCGACGCGAACGCCAGTGGCTCGGTGGTCAGGAAGTCGAACCACCACCACGGCCGCGGGATGGCGTTCAGCACGGTCCGGGCGCTCAGTTGCGGCGGGATCGAGAAGCCGTTGCGCTTGTCACGCAGTCGCGCGCCGGCGACGGGCACGTCCACGGTGACGAGCAGCGTGTCGAACCCGGCCTTCTCGGCGCGGGAGACCAGCGCCATCGACTTCTCGCGGTCCTTCCACATGTACAGCTGGAACCAGTTGCGGCCGTTCGGGTTGGCGTCGCGGACGTCTTCGATCGCCGTGGTGCCCATGGTGGAGAGCGAGAACGGGATGCCCGCGCGTCCCGCTGCTTGGGCCCCGGCGCGCTCGCCCTCGGTCTGCATCATGCGCGTGAACCCGGTGGGGGCGATGCCGAACGGGTACGCGACCGGCGCGCCCAACACCGAACGTGACGTGTCCACGGACGACACGTCACGCAGGATCGCGGGTGTGAACTCGATGTCCTCGAACGCCTGGCGGGCGCGGGCGAGCGAGATCTCGGCCTCGGCGGCGCCCTCGGTGTAGTCGAACGCGGCCTTCGGCGTGCGGCGGGCGGCGATGTCGCGCAGGTCCCAGATCGTCAGGGCCTGTTCGAGGCGCTGACGCCGACCGGGCAGCGAAGGCTTCTTGAACTGCATGAGCGGCGCGAGGTCACGCACGGTCGGCAGCTGCCGCTTGATCGGTGTCCGCCGGGTCGACGGCGCCCCGGGGGTCGCTGCCGGAGCCCCGGTCGCGGGGTCGACTCGGTGCTGGTCGTCGATCGAGGTCATACAGACATCCTACGTCTCGGTGTGGATTGTGGGGAGGTGTGATCGGCCCGCGGGGTGTACCGGACGGGCTCGACGGTGCGGGCGATCGTCGCGCGCAGGGCCTCGAGCGAGGCGCCGCGCAGGCCGCCGAGTCCGGCTGCCCGCGCCTGCACCAGGATGTTGCCGAGTGCCGTCGCCTCGACGGGCCCGGCCAGGACGGGCACCCCGGTGCGGTCGGCCGTCAGCTGGCAGAGCAGCCGGTTCTGCGATCCGCCGCCGACGATGTGCACCTGTCGGACGTCTTTGCCCGTGATGGTGCTGATCGTCGCAAGTGTCTCCGCGTACGCGGCGGCCAGCGACTCGAGGATCGAGCGCACGAACTCGGCCCGCGACGCGGGCGCGCTCAGCCCGTGGTCGCCGCACCAGGCGGCGATGCGCGCGGGCATGTCGCCGGGCGCCGTGAACGACTCGTCGGCGGGGTCGAAGACGGGGACCGGGGCCGTGACGGCCGCGGCGGAGGCGAGCAGGGCCTCCAGGTCGATGCTCGCGCCGTCACGTTCCCAGGTGCGGACGCTCTCGGAGAGCAACCACAGTCCGGACACGTTCTTCAGGAACCGGACGCGGCCGTCGACCCCGCCCTCGTTGGTGCAGTTCGCGTCGCGCGCCGCGTCCGACAGGACGGGTGCGTCGAGCTCGACGCCGACGAGTGACCAGGTGCCGGAGGAGATGTACGCGAAGTCCGGTTCGGTCGCGGGGACCGCGACGACGGCGGAGGCCGTGTCGTGCGAGCCGACGAGCGTGACGGGTGCCTGCCCGCCGACCGCGTCGGCGACGGACGGCAGCAGGGGCCCGAGTCGGTCGCCCGGGTCACGCAGGGTGGGCAGGAGGCCGGCCGGGAGGCCCGCAGCAGCCCGCAACGCCGGGTCCCACCCGCGGGTCGTCGCGTTCAGGACCCCGGTCGTCGACGCGTTCGTGCGCTCGGCCGCCTCGACACCGGTGAGCCAGTAGCCGAGCAGGTCGGGGACGAGCAGCGCCCGCTGCGCGAGCTGCAGCGACGGGTCGGCAGCGAACTGGAACACCGTGTTGAAGGGCAGGTGCTGCAGGCCGTTCCGTGCGTACAGCTCGGCCGCGTCCATCCGTCGGTGCACGCGGTCGACGCCGCCCTCGTGCCGCTCGTCGCGGTAGTGGTACGGCAGCCCGAGCAGCCGACCGTCGCGCAGCAGGCCGTAGTCCACCGCCCACGAGTCGATGCCGATGCTGACGATCGCCGGGTGCGTGGCGAACGCCTGACGGAGGCCGTCGGTCACCTGTCGGTGGAGCTCGACGACGTCCCAGTGCAGGGCCTCGCGGTCGTGCTCGTGCAGGGTCACGGGGCCGTTCGGGAACCGGGCGACGTGCTCCATCCGGACGCCGTCGGTGTCGACGTGCCCGAGGATCACGCGGCCGCTGGTGGCCCCGAGGTCGACGGCGGCGACGGTGCCGCTGGTGGACACTGCTTCTACCTCAGGAACGCGGCGGCGACACCCGCGTCGACGGGCACGTGCAACCCGGTCGTGTGCGAGAAGTCGTCGGTGCAGATGGCGTAGACGGCGTTCGCGACGTTCTCGGGCACGACCTCGCGCTTGAGGATGGTGCGCTGGGCGTAGAACGCGCCGAGGTCCTGCTCCTCGATGCCGTAGGTCTTCGCGCGGTTCGCTCCCCAGCCGCTCGCGAAGATCCCCGAGCCACGGACGACGCCGTCGGGGTTGATCCCGTTGACGCGGACACCGTGCTCGCCGAGCTCCGCCGCCAACAACCGGACCTGGTGCGCCTGGTCGGCCTTCGTCGCCGAGTACGCGATGTTGTTCGGACCGGCGAACACCGAGTTCTTCGACGAGATGTACACGATGTCACCGCCGAGGCCCTGCTCGATGAGGACCTTCGCCGCCGCCTTGGACACCAGGAACGACCCCTTCGCCATGACGTCGTGCTGCAGGTCCCAGTCCTGTTCGGTGGTCTCGAGCAGGCTCTTGCTGAGCGACAGTCCGGCGTTGTTCACGACGAGGTCGAGGCCGCCGAAGTGCAGCAGCGTCTCTTGGATGGCCTGCTCGATCTCCGCTGCGGACGTCACGTTCGCCGCGACGCCGATGGCCCTGTCCGTGTTCCCGATCTCCGCGGCAGCGTCTTGCGCCTTCGCCAGGTCGAGGTCGGCGATGACGACCGCGGCACCCTCGGCGGCCAGGCGCTTCGCGATCGCCTTGCCGATGCCGCTCGCGGCTCCGGTGACCAGGGCGATGCGGGTGGCGAGCTTCTTGGGGGCCGGCATCCGCTGCAGCTTCGCCTCTTCGAGGGCCCAGTACTCGATGCGGAACTTCTCGGCCTCGTCGATGGGGTCGTAGGTGCTCAACGACTCGGCGCCGCGCATGACGTTGATGGCGTTCACGTAGAACTCGCCGGCGACGCGGGCGGTCTGGGCGTCCTTGCCGTACGAGAACATCCCGACGCCGGGCACCAGCACGATGAGCGGGTCGGCACCGCGGATCGCGGGGGAGTCCGGGTTCGCGTGGCGGTCGTAGTAGGCCTGGTAGTCCGCGCGGTACTGCTCGTGGAGTTCGTGCAGGCGGGCGGTCTGCTCGTCGACGCTCGCGGTGGCGGGCAGGTCGAGGATGAGGGGCTTCACCTTGGTGCGCAGGAAGTGGTCGGGGCAGCTCGTGCCGAGCGCGGCGAGCTCCTCGGCGCGCGACGACGCCAGGAAGTCGAGCACGACGTCGCTGTCGGTGACGTGCCCCACCACCGGCTTGTCGCGCCCGGCGATGCCGCGGATCGTCGGTGCGAGGGCGGCGGCGCGTGCGTGGCGTTCGTCGGTCGGCAGCGCCTCGAAGCCTGCTCGGGTCCCGCCGAACGGGTCGGCCTTCCCGTGCTCCGCGATGTACTGCTCGGCGGTGTCGATGATCCAGCGCGAGTTCGCCTCGGCCTCCTCGCTCGTCTCGCCCCAAGCCGTGATGCCGTGGCCGCCGAGGATCGTGCCGATCGCCTGCGGGTTGTCCCGCTTGATCGCGGCGATGTCGAGCCCGAGCTGGAACCCGGGTCGGCGCCACGGCACCCACACCACCGTGTCGCCGAAGATCGTCGACGTCAGAGCCGGTCCGTCCGCCGCCGTCGCGATGGCGATGCCGGCGTCCGGGTGCAGGTGGTCGACGTGCGCGGCGTCGACCAGGGCGTGCATCGCCGTGTCGATGGACGGGGCAGCACCGCCCTTGCCGTGCAGCGTGTAGTCGAACGCGGCGACCATCTCGTCCTCGCGCTCCACCCCCGGGCCTGTGTCTGATGCGTACATGTCCTGGAGGGCACGGACGCGGTCGACGCGCAGGACTGCGAGGCCCGCCGGGGTGAGGGTGCCGAGGTCGCCCCCGGAGCCCTTCACCCAGAGCAGCTCCACCGGCTCGCCCGTGACCGGGTCGGTGTCGGTGCCCTTCGCCGAGGTGTTCCCGCCGGCGTAGTTCGTGATCCGCGGATCCGAGCCGAGCGCGTTCGAGCGCGCGATGAGTGCACTGATCGTGGTGTCTGCGTCGGTGCCGTGCGTTGCGGGGTCCACCCGAGCCTCCAGTGTGTGTGCCATGTGTCTACGCGCCCCAACCGGCCTGGACGCCGCCGACGCGGTCCTCGGCGATCGACTGCTGGTACCCGGAGTCCAGGTACGCGCGCATCGGGTTCGCCGGCAGACCGCGGGATTCGCGCCACGCGGCGAGGTCCGCCCGGACGTCGGTCTGGTACGCGTCCATGAAGACCTCGTTCGCGCCGAGGACGTCGTGGGCCTCCTGCGCTGCGGTCAGGGCCACGCGGTCGAGGAGCAGTGCCCGGGCCGTCATCTCCTGCACGTTGAGCACGGAGCGGATCTGACCGGGGATCTTGTCCTCGATGTTGTGGCATTGGTCGAGCATGAACGCGACGTCGTGGTTGTCGTAGCCGCCGCCGCGGATGACCTCGACCAGGATGCGGAACAGCTGGAACGGGTCCGCTGCGCCCACGATCAGGTCGTCGTCGGCGTAGAACCGCGAGTTGAAGTCGAAGCTGCCGAGCTTCCCGAGGCGCAGGAGCTGCATCACGATGAACTCGATGTTCGTGCCGGGGGCGTGGTGGCCGGTGTCCAGGCAGACCATCGCCTTGTCACCGAGCGCGGCCGTCTGCACGTAGCTCGTGCCCCAGTCCGGAACGTCGGTGTGGTAGAACGACGGCTCGAAGAACTTGTACTCGAGCACCAGGCGCTGGTCGGCACCGAGGCGGTCGTAGATCGTGCTGAGCGACTCGTGCAGGCGGTCCTGGCGGGAGCGCATGTCCTCCTGCCCGGGGTAGTTCGAGCCCTCGGCGAGCCAGATCTTCAGGTCGCGGCTGCCGGTGGCGTCCATCACGTCGATGCAGCGCAGGTGGTGGTCGATCGCCTTCTGCCGGATCGTCTCGTCGACGTGGGTCAGCGCGCCGAACTTGTAGTCGTCGTCCTGGAACGTGTTCGAGTTCACGGTGCCCAGGGAGACGCCGTGCTCTTCGGCGTGCCGCTTGAGGTCGCTGAAGTCGTCGACGAGGTCCCAGGGGATGTGCAGTGCCACGGTCGGTGCGAGGCCCGTGTACTTGTGCACCTGGGCGGCGTCGGCGATCTTCTCGTACGGGTCGCGCGGGGTGCCGGGCGTGCTGAACACCTTGAAGCGGGTGCCGGAGTTGCCGAAGGCCCAGCTGGGCAGCTCGATCTGCTGTCGTGCGAGCTGGTCGGCGATGCCGGTGAAGGTCGGGGTCGATGTCATCGTGTCACTTCCTCGTGTGCGATTGAATCGTTTCATACAGTACGGGTCGCGGCGGGCTGCCGCAACCGTGTGGGGTGGTGCTGCGTCGCGCGCCCCGTTGCGGTCTTCGCGCCCCGGAGAGTCGGGGCGCGATGCGCGCACGGGGGCGCGACACGGGACGGGCGGGGGTCGGGCGCGACACGGGACGGGCGCGGGACGAGCGCGGGGCGGGCGCGGGGCGGGCGCGGGACGAGCGCGCTGGCGGGTTGCGCGCCCCGTTGCGGTCTTCGCGCCCCGAAGAGTCGGGGCGCGAAGACCGCCCGGGGGCGCGACGCCGGGCGAGCGCCGTCAGGCGTCCCACGCGCCCACGCGCCCGCGCGCCCACCGTGACCGGCCCATCTTCCGCGCTCCCCCCCCCCTGCTACGCCGCGGGGACCGCAGCCGGCGCGCGCAGCTCGTGCGAGCCGGCGCCGAGCTGCTGCTCCGCTGCACCAGGCAGGCGCACAACCGCGGTGACACCCTCCGGCACCTGTGCACGGACGAGCAGCTCGCCGTCGACGAGCTCCCACCGCACCGCGATGTGCCCGTGCACGGAGTCGAGCGACGTCGACGCCCACGTCAGGCCGCCGCCCGGCTGCGGCGCGATGAGCACGGAGGCGTACCCCGGCTCGAGCGCCGACAGACCGCCGACCACCCGGTGCATCCAGTCCGCCACGGCACCGAGTGCGTAGTGGTTGAACGAGGTCATCTCACCCGGGTTGATGGTGCCGTCCGGCAGCATCGAGTCCCAGCGCTCCCAGACCGTCGTCGCACCCATCGTCACCGGGTACAGCCACGACGGGCACTCCGTCTGCAGCAGCAGCCGGTACGCGTCGTCGAGGTGGCCGGTCTGCGTCAGCGCGTCGGTGATGAACGGCGTACCCGCGAAGCCCGTCGAGATCCGGTACCCGGACTGCTCGGCCAGCTCCGCCAGGCGGTCGCCCGCACGGCGCTCGTCGTCCTCGTCGAGGATGCCGAACACGATCGCGAGCGCGTAGACGGTGGTGCAGTCGCTCCGGATGCGGCCGTCGGTCACGTAGTGCTGACGGAACGCGGCCTGGAGGCCCGTGGCGAGCTCCTCGGCCTCCGTCGCCTCCGCCTCGTGGCCCGTCAACCGCGCCGCCTGCGCCACCAGGGTCGCGCTGCGGTACGCGCACGCCGTCGCGACGACGCCCGGGTCGGCCTTCGCCTTGGCGGCGTCCTCCGGCGGGGCGTCCGGGTCGAGCCAGTCGCCGAACTGGAAGACGGTGTCCCACAGGCCCTCGGGTGACAGGTGTCCCTTGATGCGGTGGAGGTGCGCCGTCATCGAGTCGAGCTGCTCCTCGAGCACCGCGGTGTCGCCGTACGCCTGGTACAGGGTCCACGGCACCCACACGCCGGCGTCCGACCAGATGGCGGTGGCGTCGGGGGTGCCGAAGTCCTCGGCCGGGGAGTACTTGAGCACGTCCGGCACCACGAACGGGATGACACCGTCGGCGTGCTGCTGCTCGAGCCACACGTCGCGGAGCCAGTCGCCCAGGAACGCGCGGGTGTCGAACAGGTAGGACGCCGTCGGCGCGAACGCCGCGATGTCGCCCGTCCAGCCGAGGCGCTCGTCACGCTGCGGGCAGTCGGTCGGGACGCTCAGGAAGTTGCCCTGCATGCCCCGGATGACGTTGTCGTGGAACGTGTTGAGCAGCTCGTGGCTGGACTCGAAGGTGCCCGTCCGGGTCAGGTCGGAGCCGACCTGCACCGCGGTGACGGCCGATCGGAGTTCGTCGAGCGTGCCGGTCCATCCGTCGACCTGGGCGTACCGGAAGCCGTGGAAGGTGAAGCGGGGCTCGAAGTGGTCCTCGCTGCCGCTCAGGGTGAAGTGGTCCGTCGCCTTCGCGGTGCGCAGCGGGCGGGTGCCGAGCTCGTCGTGTTCGAGCACCTCGGCGTGCTTCAGGGTCAGCACCGTGCCCGCGGGCCCAGAGGCGACCACGCGGAGCCAGCCCACCAGGTTGACCCCGAAGTCGATCAGCGTCGCGCCGGACGGACTCGTCCAGACCTCGACGGGGGCGATCTCGGCGAGGGGCCGGACCGGCGGCACGGTGTCGGCGACGAGTTCGCGCTCGCCGATGTCGACGGTGCGCACGGCGCTGGTGCGTCCCTCGTGTCCGTCGACGCTCGGTGTGGTGACCTCGCCGGGCGTCAGGAAGGAGGCGTCGCGGAGCCGGGCGTCGATGTCCTCGCCGTCGTACAGCTGGTCGTCGGTGATCGCGCTGGACAGGGCCTGCCAGTCCGTGTCGGTGGCGACCAGCTGTTCGTGGCCGTCGGCGAAGGTGATGCGGAGCTCGGCGAACCCGGCGGCCTCGTCGGCGTACCAGCCGCCGCCACCACCCCAGGCGAGCCGACCGGCGGCCCAGCCCTTGCCGAGCACGAGTGCCAGCACGGCGGCGCCACCCGCGGGCGTCTCGGTCAGGTGCGCCGTGACGTCGTGCGAGACGACGCGGATGCGCCACTCGTAGCTCGTCCACCCCGGTTCGAGCAGGTGGTCGGAGACGCGTTCGCCACCGAGCCACGCCTCGACGACGCCGAGGGCGCTGACGTCGAGGGTCGCTCCGGTGACCGCGCCGTGGCCGTCGTCGAGGGTGAACTCACGGCGCAGGATCGGTGCGCTCCCGAGGTCGGCGTCGCTCGTGATGAACGGTGCTGTCCAGGCGGTCATGTGGTGTGTCCTTTCACGCGACCGGTCGTCGTCGACCGGTGCGGGGTCCGGGGCCCGGCCGCCCGCCCGGGTGGGCGGTGCGGCGGAGGCGGGTCGCGCCTCCAGGCCGGGGTCGGGCGTCAGCCCTTGACGGCGCCGCTGGTCATGCCGGCGACGATCTGGCGGTTGAAGAAGATGTAGAGGATCAGCGGCGGGATCGTGATGAGCAGGACGTCGGTGAACAGCAGGTTGAGCTGGCTGACCGACTGGCTCTGGAACGAGTAGAGCGTCTGCTGCACCGTGGCGTTCTCGGACCCCGGCAGGAAGTACAGCGGGTTCGTGAAGTCGTTGAACACCGTGACGGACTGCACGAGCACGACCGTGATGATGACCGGCTTGAGCAGCGGCAGTACGACGCCGAAGAACAGACGGATCGGTCCGGCGCCGTCGAGGACGGCTGCCTCGTCGAGCTCCTTCGGGATCGTCGCCACGAACGCCCGGAAGAGCAGGATGCAGAACGACAGGCCGAAGGTCGCCTCGATGAGGATCATCCCGCCCATGGTCTTGAACAGGTTGAGCCCTTGCAGCACCCAGATCGTCGGGACGATCGCGGGCGGGACGATGAGGCCCGCCAGGACGAAGAAGTTGATCACACCGTTCCACTTGCTCGGACGACGCTGCAGCACGTACCCGACCATCGCGGAGAACACGACCATCACGATCACGCTGCCCACGGTCAGGACCGCACTGTTCAGGAACGCGCGGACGATCACGCCGTCACCGGATCCGAACACGGCCTGCAGGTTCTGCCAGAGCTGCCACTCGGTCGGCAGGCTGAAGCCGAGCTGGTTCGCCTCGGCCGGGTTCTTCATGGCTTGCAGCAGGACGAAGACGAACGGCACCAGGAACACCACGAAGCTGACGACGATGGCGATCGAGCCGATGATCCATCGGCGGGTCCGGCCCGGGTGGCGGTTCTGGCTCGCCGGCGTCGGCGCACGGCCGGCGGTCCGGCGGGGGCTGGTGACGGCGGTCACAGGTCCGCCTCCTTGCGGTTGAGGAGCCACGAGATCGGGACCATGATCGCCGTGACGACCACGAACAGGACCACGTTGCCGGCGGTCGACAGGCCGTAGAACCCGGCCTGGTACTGCTTGTAGATGACGCTCGCGATGACGTCACTGGTGAACCCTGGCCCACCGCCGGTCATCGCCCAGATGAGGTCGAAGGACCGCAGCCCGCCGATCAGCGACAGGATGATGACGGTGCCCATCGCGGGACGCGACAGCGGCAGGGTGATGTTCCGGAAGATCGACCACGCGCTCGCGCCGTCGACCCGTGCGGCCTCGAAGTACTCCTGCGGGATCGCCACGATGCCGGCGATGAAGATGAGCGTCGCGATGCCGACGCCCTTCCAGACGTCCACCGCGGCGACGCTCCACAGGGCGAGTGCCGGGTCGGTCAGCCACCCCGGAGTGGGGAGGCCGACCGAGCCGAGGACGCCGTTGATGATCCCGTGGAACGGGTCCATCAGCGCCTTGAACGTGATGCCGATGCCGATCGTCGACACGAGCACCGGGAAGAACACGACCGCCCGCAGGTAGCCGCGCCCCAGCACGGGCGACGTGAGGAGCAGGGCGAGGGCGAGTCCGATGACCACCTTCGCCGCGCTCGTCACGAAGCCGTACTGGAACGTGTGCACGAACCCGGAGACGAGCTGCGGGTCCTGGAAGAACCGGACGAAGTTGTCGAAACCGATGAAGGTCTGGTCGAACAGCGTCCAGCGGGTGAGGGAGAAGTAGAACCCGGCGAAGGTGGGGACCGCGAAGAACACGACGTACAGCGCGATCGCGGGGATGAAGAACCACGCGGGGTAGAACGAGCGCATCCGCTTGCGCGCGGGACCGGTCCCGCCGGAACCCGCTCGGGTCTTCGCCGGCTCGAGTGCCGTCGTGAGTGTCGCGGTCACCGTGTCACCAGCCCTTGATGCCGAGCTGCTGGGCCTGCTGGACGACGTCGTCGTCGTACTGGTCAGCACCCTTGGCTGCGTTGGTGATGCCCGAGCCGACCTGCACGCAGATCTTCTCGAGGTTCGGGCCCTTGATCGGGGACAGGAACTCGAGCGCCGGGCTCGCCTTGCCGTCGTCCAGGTACTTCTGCAGGTCGTCGATCATCGGGGGCACGTCGTCCGGCAGCGAGCAGGTCGAGATGACGTACGGGCCACCGGGCGTTCCGGTGTCGTTCTGCACCTTGCAGCCGTCGGCCGAGTTCGCGAAGGCGATGAACTTCTTCGCCGCGGCGAGCTTGTCGCCCTCGGTGGTCTTCGGGATGTACAGGCCGTTCGGTTCCCAGATGGTCAGGTTCGTGTCGTCGGCGTCCTCGGCCGGCAGCGCGAACGCTCCGATGTCCTTGACCGCGTCGGGGCTGTCCTGCTGCAGGGTCGAGATCGCGTTCGTCAGCATCGGGTACTGCGCCCCCGTGCCGTCGGCGAGCATCTTCAGGCCGTTCGCTTGCGTGGCCGAGGCGTAGTCCTCGTTGTAGAGGTCCTTGTCCTTGCCCTCGGCGAGGTGGTCGAAGCCGGCGAGTGCGGGTTCCTTGGCGTAGGACTCCTTGTTGGCGGTGTAGTTCTCCGCCCAGTCCTTCTGCTGCGCCGTGATGTTGGCGAAGTCGCCGAGCACGAACAGCTGGCTGGTCCAGGTGTCGCCGTACGTCTGGATGATCGGGGCGACCTTGCCGGCGTCCTTGATCTTCTCGCTGTTGCTGATGAACTCGTCCCACGTGGTGGGGACGCTGAGGCCGAGGTCGGCGTAGACCTTCTTGTTGTACATGACGCCGCCGCCGAAGCTCGTGCCGAACGGAGCGCCGTAGACGCCCTTGTCGGTGCTGACGACCTTGGTGAACTGCTCGTCGACGTCCTTCGTCCAGCTCTCGTCGGACAGGTCCACCAGGGTGTTGTCCGGGTTGAGGGCCTGCATGAGCGAACCGGAGTTGTAGTTGAAGACGTCGGCCATCTCGCCGGTCGACAGCTGGGTCTTCACCAGGTTGTCGCCGTCGGTGCCCTGCGGGCGGGTGTCGAACTTGACCGTGATGTCGGGGTTGGCCTTCTCGAACGCCTCGATGAGCGGCTTCGCGGTGGCTGCGGTCGCGGGTGAGTTGTCGGCCTGGTAGGTGATCTGCACCTTGCCGCCGCCTTCGTCGGCGGAACCGCCGGACGAACACGCCGCGAGCCCGCCGATCAGGACCGTGGCGCCGCCGATGGCGACGAGCCGTTTGACGACGGCGCGCTTGGTGAGCGTCCTCGTGGTCAGGGAACGAGCTGACATTCCTTACCTCCTCGTAAGGCCCGGGGCGGGGTACCCCGGGTGAAACGGACCCGGATCCCGCGTCGTCGTGGGCTCCGGTTGTTGCTGTTTAGAACGTTTCAATCAGGATGGAACCACGTGGATTGAAGCGTGTCAATCGCTGTGCCGATTTCGTTACGGGAACGCGCATGCCTGGTGCGCGCGGTCCGCGTTGCCCGGCCTGCCCGCCCCGCCCCCATCCCGCCCCACCCGCGAAAGCGACAGAGTGCCGCGAACTGTTCGCGTGGATCTGTCGCTTTGCCGGACCAGACGGCGTCCCGTGACGCAGGACTGTCGTTTTCGGGCGCTCAGGCCTCGGTGCGGCGCGGGTCGCTCGGCGCCGTCGCCCGCGCGGCCGCTGCACCGGCTCGGCCGAGCGTGCTCTCGCGGGGGACGAGCTCGCTGCCGAGCACCACGGTGCGGTGGACGTGCATCGGGTCGGAGAGTTCCTCGAGCAGCAGGGCCACGGCGGTCGCGCCCATCTCCTCGCCGTGCATGGTGACCGAGGTCAACGGCACCGCGCCGCCCCACGCCACCGAGTTGTGGTCGCACCCCGACACCGGGATGTCCTCCGGCACGCGGATGCCGGCGGCTCGGAGCTCGGAGACGACCGCCATCGCGAGCAGGTCGGTGACACCCAGGACACCGTCGGGCCGCTCGGCGACCGGCATCGCGGCGATCCGCGCGCCGGCGTCGGTACCGCCGGGCGGGTCGATGTCACCGGCGTCGACGTCGACGAGTTCGACTCCGGGGTGTTCCGCGATCGCGCGGAGGAGCCCTGCACGACGACGGGCCACCGGCTGCAGGTCGGGGCGGGCACTCACGAAGCCGATGCGTCGGCAGCCCTGCTCGATGAGGTGCTGCGCGGCGACGTACCCGGCCTGCTCGTTGTCGACGACCACCGAGCAGGCGTCCACCTCGGTCGGTTCGTAGTTGACGTAGACGACGGGCAGGCCGTGCTGCTTCGCTGCCTCGACCTGTGCGCGGGACTCCGTCATCGAGGCCAGCAGGATGCCGGACACCCGGGTGCTCTCGAGGAACGCGAGGTGTTCGCCCTGCGCCTCGAGGTCGTTCTCGCTGCTGGCGACGAGCAGGGTGCGCCGGCGTTCGCGGGCGGTCGTGTGCGCGCCGCTCACCACGTCGGTGAACAGCGAGTTGCGGAGCGAGGCGACCACGAGACCGATCGCCCGGGTGCTGCCGGACACCAGTGCTCGGGCGTTGCGGTTCGGCGTGTACCCGAGTTCGGCGATCGCGTCGTGCACGCGTGCGGCCGTGGGCTCGGCGACCCGCTCGGGGTGGTTCAGGACGTTCGAGACCGTCGCCAGCGAGACGCCGGCGCGAGCTGCGACGTGGTGCACGCTCGGCGGGCCGTCGCGCCGCGGGACATGCACCATGCTCCGATCGTAGGCCGCAGCGGCGGCCGATCCGTGCCGCAGAGCCGGGCCGGCTGGTGGGTAGACGCGAGGCGGTCGGCTACGCGTCGGCGACGGAGGACTGCCGGACCACGAGCTCCGGCGTGAACTCGACGTGCTCGAGGTCGATGCCCTGCCCGAGCTCGACCTGCTTCGTCAACAGCTCGATCGCCTGGCGCCCGAGGTCCTGCGCAGGCTGACGCACCGAGGTCAACGGGACGACGGCTGCCTCGGCGAAGGCGATGTCGTCGTAGCCCACGATCGCGATCTCGTCCGGCACCGCGATCGTGCCGCGCATGATGAACGCCTGTTCGAGACCGACCGCGAGCAGGTCGTTCGCCGCGAACACCGCGTCCGGCCGTCCGGCGCGGGGGCGTGCCTGGAGTTCTTCGCCGATGCGACGCCCTTCGAGCACCGACAGTGACGCGGTCGGCAGGACCTCGAGCTCGATACCAGCTGCCCGGGCCGCCGACAGTGCCCCGGCATGCCGGTCGGCAACCTGGCGGATGCTGGACGGGCCACCGACGAACGCGATGCGCGTCCGCCCGATGGCCGCGAGGTGCTCGACCGCGATGCGACCGCCCGCGACGTCGTCCACCGACACCGAGGCGAAGTGCTCGTCGTCGGCGCGGCGGTCGACGAGCACGACGGCGGTGCCCTGGTCGCGCAGGCGGGCGAGGCGGGACAGGTCGTCACCAGCGGGGGAGATGAGCAGGCCGGCGACGCGGCGTTCCTCGAACAGGTCGACGTAGGTGCGCTCGCGGTCGGTGGACTCGTCGGAGTTGCCGATCAGGACGGCCAGGCCCTTGTCCATCGCGGCGTCTTCGGCACCGCGGGCGACGTCGGTGAAGAACGGGTTGCCGCCGTCGAGCACGATCAGGCCGACGGTGGAGCTGCGGCCGGCCCGGAGCTGGCGTGCGGAGTCGTTGCGGACGAACCCGAGTGCGGCGATGGCCGACTGCACCCGGTCGACGGTGGTCGGGGCCACCTTGTCGGGGCGGTTCAGGACGTTCGACACCGTCCCCAGGGACACGCCGGCGAGCGCTGCCACCTCTCGCACACTGACCGCCATGTGGCCATCCTGGCATCGCACCTGCGCTTCCGGGCGGTGCGCGCCGTGATCTGTGGAAAACGGCGGACGGGAGGCACGGTGCGGGCTGGACCCGGGCCTCCCGTCCGGTGGGTGGTCGCGTCCACCGCACGGTGCTGGATCGTGGGTGCGGCCGCGCCTCGTGCGTGCTCTGCTCCGGCGTCGCACCGTGCGTGCTGCGCCGCCACGTGCGAGGTTGGCCGCTCGGTGCGCGCTTGCAGCGCCGCACGGAGCGGCCAACCTCGCACCAAGTGAGCGACCACGCACCGTGCGGACGCGGGCCCGCACCGCACCGTGCGGACGTGGGCCCGCACCGCACCGTGCGGACGTGGGCCCGCACTGCGTGGCGCGGACCCGGACGCACGGGCGGACTTGCCAACGCCCGCCGGGGCGCACTATCGTCTCGCTGTCCCGTTGAAACGATTCACTGACGAACACGCGAACGGAGGACCAATGGCGGTCCGCATCGGAGCCCGGAGCACCAGGGGCTGGAAGGCGACCGTCTCGGTCGCCATGTCGAACTACATCGAGTCGGGGTCGATCATCGCGATCGCCACGAGCCTCAGCCTGTGGCAGGCGCAGTTCCACGTCGGCGACCTCGAGGTCGGTCTGCTGGCGAGTCTGTCGGCGAACGCGTTCGGTGCCGCCGCCGGCGCCATCATCGGCGGACCGCTGTGCGACCGCTACGGCCGGAAGTTCATCTACACCTACGACCTGCTGCTCTACATGCTCGGCATCCTGCTCGCGGTCTTCGCCGGCAGCTACGGCATGCTGCTGGTCGGCTTCATCCTGACCGGCATCGCGGTCGGCGCCGGGGTGCCGGCGAGCTGGACCTACATCGCCGAGCAGGCACCAGCGGACAAGCGCGCCGCCCACGTCGGCACCGCGCAGCTCGCCTGGTCGATCGGCCCGATGGTCGGCTTCGCGTTGGCCATCGCCGCCGCACCGCTCGGACTGCTCGGCAGCCGGCTCATCTTCGCGCACCTGTTCGTCGTCGCCGCCGTCGTCTGGTGGCTCCGCCGCGGGCTGCCGGAGTCGGCGATCTGGAAGGACGAGCGCGCCGCGACCGGCACCGCGAACTTCTTCCACGGGATCACCCAGCTGTTCAGCCGGCGTCGGAACCTGACCGCGATGCTGTTCCTGTTCGGCGTCTACGCGCTCTGGAACACCGTCGCCGGGCAGGCCGGTATCTTCCAGCCGCGGGTGTACTCGGCCACCGGGGTCACGAGCGTCACCGAGCAGTACGGCCTGCAGATCCTGGTGTGGGGCTGCACCGTCGCCGCGACCTCCTTCGGCTTCATGCGCTACGGCGATCGGGTCAGTCGACGGTTGCTGTTCGCCCTCGGCGCGGTGCTGGCGATCGTCGCCTGGGCCGTCCTGATCTACGCACCGGCGAACCTCGGCACGCTGCTGTTCTTCGCCGTGGCGTGGGGCATCTCGTCGGGCATCGGCGCCCAGGCGTTCTACGGCCTCTGGACGAGCGAGCTCTTCGCCACCCGGTACCGGGCCAGTGCCCAGGGCGTGCTCTTCCTCGCCGCGCGGGTCATGGTCGGTCTGCTGAGCATCTGGTTCCCGCTGCTGCTGTCGGACATCGGACTCCGTGCGCTCGGCGGTCTCATCCTGGGGCTCCTCGCGATGTCGTTCCTGGTCGGCACCATCTGGGCGCCGCGCACGCAGGGCAAGACACTCGAGGCGATCGAGGCCGAGCGGTACGGCACCGTGACCACCGTCACCGGTACCGTGCGCACCGCCGACGAGCGCGCCGTGCAGGACGCCGAGCAGCGCCGCCGCGCCGAGGCCGACCGGTGACCCGCGTCTGCTTCCGACTGCAGGTGCAGGCCGTGCACCTGGACGCCTACCGCGAGCGGCACGCCGCGGTCTGGCCGGCGATGCTCCGGGCGATCGCCACGGCGGGGCGGCGGAACTACTCCCTGTTCCTCGACGACGACGGCCTGCTGATCGGCTACTACGAGACCGACTCGGTGGCCGATGCCGACGCGTCGCTCGCGGCCTCCGAGGTCGCGAGCGCATGGGAGGCGCACATGCAGGACCTGTTCGACGGTGCCACGGGCCGCGCGGACCAGACCGCGCGGGTGCTGCCCGAGGTGTTCAACCTGGAGGACCAGCTGGCCGCCGCCGCCGAGTGAGGAGCGCTGGAAACCTTGAACGGGGAGTCGTGCGTCGTCGGTCCGCGGCCCTACGGTGGCGGGATGCGATTCCTGCGTGGCCGAAACCCGTTCCAGTTCGCCCTCGGTGCCCTCGCGATCCTGGGCGCGGTGATCCTCGTCGTGCGGTGGATCACGAGCTTCGTCGCGCCGCACACGTACAGCTACGCCTACATCGCGGGTGCCGGTGTCGCGATCGACCTGCCGTTCATCGTGGTCGTCGAGCTCGTCACGATCCTGTCGTTCGTCGGGTGGCTCGTCGTCGGCGCGCTGCACTGGGGACCGCGGCGCACCGACGGCTGAACACCACGGGTAGCGTCCGGTCCATGGCCGACGTGACCCACGCCGCGGACCTCGGGATCGACCTGTCCGACGGCAAGCCCCAACAGCTCTACCGGTGGTTCCTCGCGAGCATGCTCTTCGGCCGGCCCATCCGGCAGGAGCAGGCGGCGGAGACCTACCGCGTCCTCATCGACCACGGGTTCACCAGCCCGGGGAAGTTCGCGGGCGCCGGACGCGAGCAGCTGCGGAGGGTCCTGGACGAGGGCGGCTACGCGCGCTTCGACTACCAGATGACCGATGCCCTGCACGAGACGATGCACACGCTCGACGCCGACGAGGGCTCCGTGTCGCACCTGGTGAAGACCGCGGCGTCGCGGAAGGACCTGCGCGAGCGACTCGGCGCGCTCACGGGGATCGGTCCGAAGACGATCGAGATCTTCCTGCGGGACATCCCGGACGCGGTGCTGCCGGACTGACCGCGAGTGCGTGCCCGGGTGACTTCGTGAGCAGAAACGGTCGGGTGGGGTGACCCGACCCGACCGTTTCTGCTCACGAAGCGCCCACGAAGCGCCCACGAAGCGCCACGACCCGCCACGAAGCGCCCCCGCCCCGCCCAGCCCAGCCACCGCCCCCGTGGCTACCGTGGACCGCATGCAGCCGCCCGCAGCAGGAACCCTCCGCGTCCTCCACCTCTCCGACACCCACCTGACCGGCGACGGCGCTCTGCACCAGGGGTCCGTCGACACCACCGCAGCGCTGGACGGCGTGCTCGCCCGCGTCGACGGAGTGCCCGGCATCGGCCTCGTCGTCATCTCCGGCGACGTCTCCGAGGACGGCAGCCCCGAGTCCTACGCCGCCGTCCTCGAGCGGGTCGGCGGATGGGCGGAGCGTCACGGCGCCGCCCTCGTCGCGGTCCCGGGCAACCACGACCTGCGCGAGGGCTTCCGCCAGGTCCTGTCCAACGGCCACGTCCTCGGCGAGGGCGGTCGCCCCGTCATGCACACGATGGAGTACCACCCGCCGACCGTCCCGGTGTGGGGGCAGTCGCTCGTCGCCGGCCGGAGGATCGTCACGGTCGACACGAGCGTGCCGGGTGCCGGCTACGGCGAGCTCAGTGATGCCAGCCTCGAACGGCTCCGCACCGCGCTCGCCGGGGACCACGCCCCGCACGGCACGGTCGTCGTCCTGCACCACCCGCCCCTGCCGGCCCCGACCGAGCTGCACGAGGCGCTCCGGCTGCAGAACCCCGAGGCGCTCGCCGACGTGATCCGGGGGTCCGACGTCCGCGTGGTCCTGGGCGGGCACTACCACCACCACTTCGCCGGATCACTGGCCGGCGTCCCGGTCCTCGTCGCTCCCGGGGTCGCGAACGACACGGACGTGACCGGCGCCTACGACGAGGAATCCGCGTACGCCGACAGCGGCGCCCTCGTCGTCGACGTCGCCGAGGACGGCTCCGTCTGGTCGACGCCGCTGCGCGTCCCACGCCCCGACGCCGACCCGCTCGCGTTCCACCTCGACGCCGAGACCGTCGCGGCCGTCATCGCGGCAGCCGGCAAGCACTGAGCGGCAGCCGGCAAGCACTGAGCAGCCGGCGTGCAGTGAGCATGCGAGGCGCACTGGACGTGCGCGACCGACGGACGGGAGGCCCGTGGCGACGCCGCCACGGGCCTCCCGTCCGCTCGTCGGTACAGCCCACTGCCGGTACCCCGCCTGCTCGGGCTGCACGCGGGGAAACCGAGTAGGCCGGAGGCACACGCCAGCGAAGGAGCACCCATGCGGAACGGCAAGGCAGTCCAGTACGACCGGTACGGCGACTTCAGCGTGGTCGAGCTCGTCCCGCAGGAGAAGCCGACGGCCGGCCCCGGCGAGATCGTCGTCGAGATCGTCGCCGCCGGGTTGAACCACATCGAGCGCTTCCTGCGCGAGGGGAAGCTCCGGGACCACATCGAGCTCGAGTTCCCGGCACGGCAGGGCGTCGACTTCGCCGGCATCGTCCGGGCGCGGGGCGACGGCGTGAAGGACCTGCGGGTCGGTGACGAGGTCATGGGGCACGCACCCCAGGGCGGCTCGCACGCGAACTGGATCGCGGTGCCGCGTGGTGCCGTCATCAAGAAGCCGGAGTACGTCGGGTGGGAGGTCGCCGGTGGTCTGTACCTGGCCGGGTGCACGGCGGTGTCGGTGGTGCGATCGCTCCGCCTCGGACCGGACGACACCGTCGTCATCACCGCTGCAGCTGGCGGTGTCGGCCACATCGAGAGCCAGCTGGCGCACGACGCCGGTGCGACCGTGATCACCCTCGGCAGTGCGCGCAACCACGACTACCTGCGGCAGATCGGCACGCTGCCGGTCGTGTACGGCGAGGGCGAGGAGGACCGCATCCGAGCGATCGCGGACGGCCGACCGATCACCGCCTTCATCGACAACCACGGGGAGAGCAACGCCGAGCTCCTGGCGGAACGCCTCGGGGTCGGGGCCGAGCGCTTCGTGTCGTCGGACGAACGCCGCGACATCGAGCTCCGGTTCCTGCGCGCCCCGGCAGAGGACGAGGAGACCCGGGAACTCCTGACCCTGCTGGCGAAGGCCCTGCAGGAACGTCGTTTCCAGGTGCTCATCTCGGGCTTCTACCCGTTCGAGTACATCGTCGAGGCGTACGAGGACCTCGCCGAGATGAAGTCACGCGGCAAGGTCGTCATCGGGATGCAGACGGTCGAGACCGGGGCGCGGCTCGACTGGTACCGCTCCGAGAAGGCCCGCGACCTGCGGGACCGGTACGCGGATGCGCGCGGCTCGGAGGCGGAGACGATGGCGGGCGGCTCAGCGACCCCGGCGAGCTGACGGCGGTCGGGCCCGGCGGTCAGACCCGGCGGTCGGGCCCGGCGGTCGGGCTCAGCTCAGGATGTCCTTCGAGGCGAACCGGCTGTACGCCAGCGCGCCGAACACGACGACGTAGCCGAGCTGCAGCAGCGCGTTCGACCCGAACGAGTCGAACGAGATCGGGTCGCGGAGCAGGTCGCCGAACTCCAGCCACTGGTGCGAGAACAGGTACGGGTGCAGCCAGTCGAGCTGGGGGAGCTGGTCGAGGACCTGGGAGGCCCCGGCCAGCACCACCGTCGCGGCCATCGCCCCGACCGGCACGTTCGTCAGCGTCGACGCGAACATGCCGATCGCCACGAGTCCGAGCATCGACATCGCCACGTACAGGGCGAGGAGCAGTGCCCGACCGGCGTACGACGCTCCGCCGACCTGGGTGCCGGACAGCAGGGTGACCGGACCGATCGGGAACAGCACGGCACCGATCGCCGCACCGACGAGCACCACGAGCAGCGTCGCTGCCAAGCAGAACGCGACCGCGCCGGCGAACTTGACCAGGATGAACCGCACCCGGCCGGTCGGGGCGACGAGCAGGTAGCGGATGGTGCCGTGGCTGGCCTCGCCCGCGACGGTGTCGCCCGCGACCACGCCGACCGTGAGCGGCAGGAACAGCGGGATCGACACCGTCAACGCGGTGAACGCCACGAACAGGCCGTTGTTGGTGATGTCGCCGAGGAACGCCGGGCCGCCGTCGTCACCGTCGGTCGTCAGCTTCACGGCGACCGCGATCAGGACGGGGACGAGCGCGAGCGCCCCGAGCATCGCCCAGGTCCGGCGGCGGCGGAACACCAGCGCGAGTTCGGAGCCGAGCAGGGCGAAGGGACGCTGGCGGCGCGGTGTCTCGGCACCGGCGTCGGCGGCGGGCAGTGCACGGGCAGTGTCAGGCAGCGACATCGAAGCCCTCTCCGGTGAGCGCGACGAACAGGTCCTCGAGCGTGCCGCCGCCGACCGTCAGCCCACGGACGCGGACGTCGGCGCGGACGAGTTCGGCGGTGATGGTCTCGGGCAGCAGCTCGTGCGGCAGGTCGGCGACCAGGACGTCCGCGCCGCCGTCGTGCCGGGGGACGAGCCCGAGCCGGCTCAGCACGCTGCCGGCCTGCCCGACGTCGGGCGTGCGGACGGTCACGGTGCGCGCCCCGGCCGAACGGAGTTCGTCGAGCTCGCCCTGTGCCACGAGCTTGCCGGTGCGCATCACCGCGGCGTGGGTGCAGACCTGCTCGATCTCGGCGAGCAGGTGGCTCGACACGAACACCGTCGTGCCGTCGTCCGCCAGGGACCGGATGAGGTTGCGGACCTCGCGCGTGCCCTGCGGGTCGAGGCCGTTCGTCGGCTCGTCGAGCACCAGCAGGTCGCGCGGGGAGAGCAGTGCGTTCGCCAGGCCCAGTCGCTGCTTCATGCCGAGCGAGTACGCGTGCGCCTTCTTGTCCGCCGCGTGTGTCAGGCCGACCCGGTCGAGGGCACTGGCCACGCGGGCCTTGCGGGTGCGCGGGTCCGACGTGGGGTCCGCCGCGTCGAAGCGCTGCAGGTTCGCGCGCCCGGACAGGTACGGGTAGAAGGCCGGCCCCTCGACCAGGGCACCGACGCGCGGCAGCACCTGGTGGAGCGCCTTCGGCATCGACTGGCCGAGCACCTCGATCGTGCCGCCGGTCGCGCTCGACAGCCCGAGGAGCATCCGGATCGTGGTCGTCTTGCCGGAGCCGTTCGGCCCGAGGAACCCGAACACCGCACCGCGCGGCACCGACAGGTCGATGCCGTCGACGGCGCGTTGCTTGCGGAAGACCTTCTGGAGGCCCGTGGTGCGGATCGCGAGCTCGGTGCCCGTGGTCGGACGGGTCGCGTCCACGGCGGCCGGTGCCGTCGTGCACACGGGTTCCGGTGTGCTCACTTCGCGGCGGCGACCAGCGACGACACCGGCACGGCGCCGGCGAGGACCCGGCCGTCGTCGGTCAGGTAGACCGACACGAGCGAGGTCTGGACGGCACGGCCGCCGTCGACGGCCTTCGTGAGCTGGCCGAGCAGGCCCGACGCCTCGTCACCGAGGGACGACTGGTCCACCGTGCCGGCGGGGAGCTCGGCGATCGTGCCCCAGCCCTCGCCCGTGAAGGTCGGCTCGTCACCATCGTGCGCGCCGCGGGCGTGGTCGCTCTTCGCGTGCGCACCGTGCTCGGCGTCGGACAGGTCCTTCTCGGTGACCTTCGCGTTCGACGGGGGCGTGAAGTCGAAGAGCCGCGCGGCCGGGGCGCCGTAGTCGAGGCTCGTGAACCCGACCTGCACCGCGGGGTCGTCCTGCCCGGCGGCCTGGATGGTCGCGCGCAGCGGCAGCCCGGTCTGCTGGTCGACCGCCAGTCGGACCGTGCCGACCAGGGTGTCGGAGGACTTCGGCGTCAGCGTGATCTGCCAGGCGTCGTGACCCGCGACGCTGACCTCGGTCGGCTTCGAGACCGTGGTGCTCGGGGTGATGGCGTCGATGGCCTGCTCGGCGATGTCGGTCGGCGTGGTGGTGCCGTCCTGCGGGTCCTTCGCCGAGTCGGAGGGGAGGGTCACGTGCGTGGCCGTGCGCTCCTTCGAGTCCCAGGTCCAGACCTCGGACCCGTTGCGGACCACGTCCTGCTCGGCGAGCTGCTGTGTCAGCTGGACACGCTGCTTGTCGGCGCCGTCGACGTACACGCGGGCGGTGTGCGACGAGGTGAGCAGCCCGAGCACGTCCGAGGCGTCGCCCTCGAGTGAGGAGCCGCCGGAACCGGTCGGCAGTTCGGGGAGTCCGAGGTCGCTCGACTGCGAGAGCTTGCCGGAGTACTGCGCGTCCGAGGACTTCGCGATGCTGGCGATGACGTCGGCCGCGGTCGGGTTCGTCCCCGCGATCGGGTCGTTCGCCGCGTTCGCGATCATCGGGGCGGCGACGGCGCCGGCGACGACCACCGGCGCGATGACTGCTGGCAGCCAGGCTGACTTCTTCATCGGGTTCCCCTCGTGGAGCATCGGAGTCGTGAGTACGGTACGTCCGGCCCCCGACAGGACGCTGGGCGTCGACGGATCGCGATCGTTCGTAGACTCGGGAGGCGACCGACGGCGGTCGTGTGGCGGCGAAGGAGGCGGCATGCGGGCGGTGCTCGGTCTGGACATCGGGACGTCGAGCACGAAGGCGCTGCTGGCCCGGTTCGACGGCACCGTGATCGCCGAGGTGAGCCGCCGACACGAGGTCGACCGTCCCGAGCAGGGATTGGTCGAGATGGATGCGGCCGTGTGGTGGGACGAATTCACGACGTTGACGCACGAGCTCCTCGCGCTCGTCCCCGATGCCGACGTGCAGGCGGTGGGGGTGAGCGGCATCGGCCCCTGCGTCCTGCTGACCGACGACGCGGGTGATCCGCTGCGCCCGGCGGTCCTGTACGGCGTCGACACCCGGACGGCCGACCTGCTCGACGAGGTCACGGCCGAGCTCGGGGGCGAGGATGCGATCCGTGCTCGCTGCGGCTCTGCATTGAGCACCCAGGCCGCCGGGGCGAAGCTCGCGTGGGTCGCCCGCCACGAGCCCGACGTCTGGGAGCGGGCGGTCCGGTTCACGATGCCAGCGTCCCGCGTGGTGGAGCTGCTGACGGGGGAGTACGTCCTCGACCACCACTCGGCCAGCCAGACCACGCCGCTCTACGACGTCCACGAGAACACTTGGATCACCGAGTGGTGCGAGCAGCTCGCGCCCGGCCTGCCCATGCCGCGGCTGCTGTGGTCCGGCGACCAGGCGGGCGTGGTGACGCGCGAGGCGGCCGCGGCCACGGGCCTCCCGGTCGGTATCCCCGTGACGGCCGGGACCATCGACGCGTGGGCGGAGGGCGTGAGTGTCGGGGAGTCCGTGCCGGGCCGGATGTTCCTGCAGTACGGCACCACGATGTTCATGATCGCGCCGACCGCCGAGCCGACGCCGGTGCCGGGCATGTGGACGACGGTCGGGACGCACCCGGGGCAGCCGAGCGTGTCGGGTGGGATGGCGACCTCCGGGGCGATCACCGACTGGCTGCGTCGGCTGGTCGACGGCGAGTGGCCGACGATGCTCGAAGAGGCTCGGTGCGCCGGGATCGGCGCGAACGGGCTGCTGATGCTGCCGTACTTCGCGGGGGAGCGGACGCCCATCGCCGATCCGGACGCGCGCGGGGTGATCGCCGGGCTGACGGTGCGGCACACGCGTGGGGACATCTACCGAGCGACGCTCGAGGCGACGGCCTACGCGGTCCGGCACAACGTCGAGGTGCTGCGTGCGGCCGGGGTCGAGGTCCGCGAACTCGTCGGGGCCGGCGGCGGGTTGCTCGGACGGCTCTGGCCGACGATCGTGAGCGACGTGACCGGGCTGCGACAGACGGTGCCGAGCGTGACGATCGGGGCGTGTTACGGCTCGGCGTACCTGGCAGCGCAGCTCGTGGCCGAAGCGGGCGACCCCGTCGACATCACCGCGTGGAACCCGCCGGCCACCGTCATCGAGCCGGATCCGGCGGCGACGGCGGCCTACGAGGCCGGGTACCGCGACTACCGCGAGCTCTACGAGGCGACGAAGGCCGTCGTGCACCGGTTGGCCGCGCGCAGCTGACCGTTCGACCCCGCGCAACGGACACAGCACCGCGCAGATGCACGGTGCTGTGTCCGGAACCTGGTTCCGCGGGAGTGCGCTCGCGCCTACGCCGGGGCGTCGACGCCGGCCGGGGCGCTGCCGTCGTACTCGCAGATGGCCTGGACCTTCGAGGCGCTCGCGCTCGTTCGGTCGAACTCGTAGCCCAACCACTCCTTCGCCATCCGGCGCGCGACCTCGACGCCGACGACGCGCTGGCCCATGCAGAGGACCTGGGCGTCGTTCGACAGGACCGAACGCTCGACGCTGAACGAGTCGTGCGCCGTGACGGCCCGGATGCCGGGGACCTTGTTCGCCGCGATCGCGACGCCGAGGCCGGTGCCGCAGATCAGGATCGCGCGGTCTGCCTCGCCGTTCGCCACGAGTCGCGCCGCATCGACGGCCACGTGCGGGTAGGCGGTGTGCCCGTCCGCGTCGACACCGACGTCGACGACCGACGCCACCCGCGGGTCTGCCTGCAGGTCCTGCTTGATGATCTCCTTGTAGTCGAACCCGGCATCGTCCGAGCCGATCACGAGACGGTACGTCATGCGTGTGTTCCTTCCAGTTCGTTCGCACGGGCAGCGAGGACCTCGCCGACCCGCGTGAGGATCATCCCCATCGAGGTGGCACCCGCGTCGGGTGTCCCCAGGCTCTTCTCCGCCAGCGGTCGGGCGCGCCCGACCTTCGGCGTGAGGTCGGCTGTCTTGTCGGCCTCGTCACGAGCGACTTCCGCTGCAGCCTGCCACGCGTCGGTGAGCGAGGAGCCAGCCGACACCGAGGTCCGCAGTGCATCCACGAACGGCAGCAGTGCGTCGAGCAGCGTCTTGTCCCCGCGGGACGCTCCGCCCAGGTGGACGATCGAGTCGGCGAAGGCCTGCGCGGCCTCGGCGACGTCGGACGCCTCGTACGCGGAACGGTCGTCGCGCAGCGACCGTCCGAAGGCCTCGAGTGCCGCACCCCACAGGACTCCCGAGGTGCCGCCCGCGAACTCGGCCCACGCGTCACCGGCGCGTCCGAGGACGAAGGCGACCCCTGCCTCCTGGCCGACCCGGTCGACCGCCTTCCGGGCCGCGCCGATCCCCTTGACCATGCCGCGTCCGTGGTCGCCGTCGCCAGCGACGGCGTCGATGCGGCCGAGCTCCTGCTCGTGCTCCCGCAGGAGCGCGTCGATCGCCTCGATCGCGTCGCGTGCCGTCTGCGCGGCCTGCCGGGAGGCATCACTCGCGTCCGGTACGGCCGTCGCCTCGTCCTCGGCGTCGTCCACGGCGTCGGCCGGCAGCAACGCCGCGATCGGCGCGGCAGCCTTGCGGTAGGCCGGCGTGTAGGTGTCGGCGCGCCACAGGGGGTCGAGCTCGTCGTCGAGCCACTGCAGGGTCAGCGAGCAGCCGCCCATGTCGAGGCTTGTGACGAGTTCGCCGACCTCGGGTTCGACGATCTCGAGGCCGGCGTCCTGCAGCAGCGGGAGCACGCGTCCCCAGAGCAGGAACAGTTCCTCGTACTTCGTGTCGCCGAGGCCGTTCAGGATCGGGGCGACCCGGGTGCCCGCGCTCGCCGGTCGGTCGGCGAGCAGCCGTTCGACGAGCAGCGCCGCGAGTTCGGTGGCGCGGAGCAGTGGGACGTCCTCGATGCCGGGTTCACCGTGGATGCCGAGCCCGAGTCCGAGGTGCCCCTCGGGCACGGTGAAGAGCGGCTCGGTGGCGCCGGGCATGGTGCACCCGGAGAACGCGACACCGATCGTGCGGGTGGCGGCGTTCGATGCGTTGCCGAGGCGCTCGACCTCGTCGAGGTCCGCGCCTGCGGCGGCCGCGGCACCCATTGCCTTGAAGACCGAGAAGTCCCCGGCGATGCCACGGCGCTTCGACTCCTCGTCGGCGCTCGCGATGTCGTCCGTGACCACGACGATCCGGGTGTCGATGCCCTCGGCACGCAGCCGCTCGGCGGCGAGCCCGAAGTTCATCGTGTCACCGGCGTAGTTGCCGAACGACAGCACGACGCCCTTCCCCTGGTCGGCCGCCTTGGCGACCGAGTACACCTGCGCGGTCGACGGCGAGGTGAAGACGTTGCCGACGACGGCGCCGGTGGCGAACCCCGGGCCGACGATCCCGCAGAACGCGGGGTAGTGGCCGGAACCGCCGCCGACGACCACCGCGACCTGGGGGTCGGCGCCGTCGGTGGGCAGGGCGACGACGCCGCCGTGGACGCCGCGGACGCGGTCGGCGTAGAGCGCGAGCCAGCCGGCGAGCTGGTCCTCGGCGAACTCGTCGGGGGCGTCGTGGATCGTGGTCATGCTCGAGTCCTTCAGTGGGAGGTACGGGTGCCCTGCGGCACCTTGAGGAAGTGGATCATCACGAACGCGCAGGCGTACAGACCGACGAAGGTCCAGGTCGCGGCCTGACCGCCACCGCCGAGCGCGAAGACCGCTGCGACCACACCGGTGCCGAGGAACGCCGCGCCACCGGCCGCCGTCGTGTACATCGCCATCGCGGCGCCCTTGTGCTCGGGGGCGAGCGCCGGCATGATCGCGCCCATCGGCACGAAGCCGGCGAGCAGGCAACCGAACACGCAGCCGGCGATGACGGAGAGCACGTAGCCCCAGTCCGAGCCGGCGGGGACGAGTTGCGGGACGTACCACCAGGCGATGAGGCCGAGGGCGGACCCGACGATGCCGAACCACTTGACGGTGCGCTGCCAGCCGATCTTGTCGCCGACCCAGCCGAACAGGGCGTTCACCAGGATGTTCGTCGCGTAGACGCACACGGTCATGAGCAGCCAGCGGCTCTGGCCCCACCCGCGCTCGTTCGCGATCACGGCGGGCAGGACGACGAACATGCCGAACTCGGGCGCGGTGTTGATCAGGCGGACCAGGAAGCCCATCAGGATCTTCGGCCGGGTGACGGTCAGGCGGATGCCGCTCGTCAGCACCTGCCAGGCGCTCTCGCCGGCCGGGGCGATGCGGGAGAACCCGTTCGGCAGCCGGACGCCGAACAGCATGATGAGGAACCCGACGACGACCAGGCCGATCGAGGCGACCATCGCGCCGGTCTCACCGATCGTGCCGCCGCCGAACACCGGGATGGCGCCGATCGCGAAGAGGGAACCGAGCGTCGGCAGACCACCCGTGAAGGCGACGTAGAACCAGCCGACCGCCGAACCGTTCCGCTCGACCGGAGTGGTGATGTTCACCCAGACCAGGAACGCGAAGGCGAAGAGCGGGTAGCCGAAGCCCCGGACGGCGTAGGCGACGGCCGCGAACGGCACACTGCCGATGTTCAGCGCGAGCAGGAACAGCACCTCGAAGACGACCCAGACGGCGAACCCGAGGATCATCACCCGACGCGGCCCGATCAGGTCGGAGAGGGCGCCGGAGACGTAGCTGCCGATCAGGGCGGCGAGGCTGTAGAAGGTCACGATCGTCGCGACGGTGGCCTCGGGGCTGCCGAGGACCGCGACCATGTGCGGGGTGATGAAGTTCGACTCGACGCCGTTCCCGGTCATGAAGACCAGGACGGCGACGAACCCGAGGGCGAGCGGGCGGGGGATCCCCATCCGGTCGAGGCGGCCCTCGGCGCGAGGGGTCGTGGGCGCACCGGTGGCGCGCTGTGTCGTCGTTGACATGCTTGCTGACTCCAGGGGTCGGCGGGCTCAGGCCTGCAGGGACGGGAGGATCGAGACCTTGACGCTCGCGCCGGCGGAGTCGCCGACCAGGTCGAGGGCCTCTTGGAACCGCTCGAGCGGGAACTGGTGCGTGCAGATCTCCGACATCGGCAGGGTCTCGGCCTCGAGCAGCTTGATCGCCGCCGGCCAGGTGTGCGGGCCGAGGTGGGCACCCCGGACGTCGAGCTCCTTGTCGTCCGAGATGATCGACCAGTCGACGGAGACGGCGTCCTTGAACACGGAGTACTCGACGAAGGTGCCGAGCTTGCGCAGCAGGTTGAGGCCCTGCGGGACCGCGGACGGGTGGCCGGTCGCCTCGATGTAGACGTCGGCGCCGTACCCGTCGGTGAGCTCCTTGACCCGGGCGACGGCGTCGTCCTCGGCGATGTTGATCGTCAGGTCCGCGCCGACCTTGCGTGCCAGCTCGAGCTTCGCCTCGACCACGTCGAGGGCGATGATCCGGAGCGGGTTCTTCTGTCGAGCACCGGCGATCGCGGAGAGGCCGATCGGTCCGGCGCCGGCGATCACGACGGTGTCGCCGAACTTGATGTCGCCCCGCTCGACGGCGTGGAACGCGCAGGACAGCGGCTCGGCGAACGCGGCGACCTGACCGGGCAGGGCGCTCGACACCGGGTGGGTCAGGGCCTTGGCGGGCACGAGCACGTACTCGGCCATCGCGCCGTCGTAGCCCTTGAAGCCGAACATGTCGTGGACGTTGCACATCCAGTACGCGCCCTCGAGGCAGTACCGGCACTCCCAGCACGGCACGATCTGCTCGCACGCGATGCGGTCCCCGAGCGAGACCTTCCGCTTCGCCAGGGTGTCGTCGTCGCCGGAGACGATCGTGCCGACGAACTCGTGCCCGGGAATGCGGTCCGTCTCGGCCCAGGCGGCGCGGTTCTCGTCACCCCAGAACTTCGCGGCGCCGTGGTAGCACTTCAGGTCGCTCGCGCAGATGCCGACGGCGTCGGTGCGGAGGAGGAGCTCGCCGGGGCCGGGCGTCGGTACGGGGCGTTCCTCGAGCCGGTAGTCGCCCGGGCCGTGGACGACGACGGCTCGCATCGTCGTGGGGATGGTCGTGGTGGCGGACGTGGCCGCGTTCTCGGTCGTCGTCGACATGCGCTGCTCCTTCGTTGGATGGCTTCGGCGACGACTGTACACCTCGCGGAACGTTTGTCCAGAACACAATTTCTGCTAGGTTCGACCCGACGCAAAGGAGCGAACATGACGACCAGCAGCACCACCGACTTCGCCGCGGCCCTGCGCCCGGGCCCGGACACCGTCGACCTGACGAACGACTTCACCGGCCGCACCGCGGTGGTGACCGGCGGCGTGTCCGGCATCGGGAACGCCATCGCTCGGGCACTCGCCGGACGGGGTGCGCGGGTCGCGATCGTCGACGTCCGTGGGGACGGCGCCACGGCGGCGGCGGCCGACCTGCCGGCTGCGACCGATGCCCCGGGCGCGGCCGACCTGCCGGCTGCGACCGATGTGCCGGGCGCGGCCGACCTGCCGGGCGCGCCCGATGCGCCGGGCGTGGCCGACCTGCCGGCGGCGACCGATGCGCCGGGCGCGGCCACGGGCCTCCATGCCGGGTTCGGCTGCGACGTGACGGACGAGACGTCCGTGGCGCGCACCGTCGCCGACGTCGTCGCGCACTTCGGTCGCGTCGACGTGCTCGTCAACTGCGCCGGGATCGCCGCACTCGCTCCGGCGGACGAACTGTCCGCCGAGACCTGGTCGAGGACGATCGACGTCAACCTGACCGGCACCTTCCGCGTCGCCCAGGCCGTCGGTCGGCACATGCTCGCCGCCGGGTACGGGCGCGTGGTGAACATCGCCTCGCAGGCCGCCCACGTCGGCATCGACGGGCACGCCGCGTACTGCGCCTCGAAGGCGGGCGTCATCGGCCTCACCCGGGTCCTCGCGCTCGAGTGGGGCGGTCGCGGCGTCACCGTCAACACCGTGTCGCCGACCGTCGTCCTCACCGACCTCGGCCGTGCCGCGTGGGCGAACGAGAACGGCATCCGGCACCAGGACGAGATCCCCACCGGCCGCTTCGCCACCCCCGACGAGATCGCCGCCGCGGTGCTGTTCCTGGCGGGGGAGTCGAGCGCGATGGTGAACGGCGCCGACCTCCGGGTGGACGGCGGGTTCACGATCCGCTGACGTGTGCCGGGGATACGATCGGCGCATGTCCGCCGAGAACCCTGCCGCCGAGGGTGCCCGGACCCGGTTCCCGCTCGACACCGTGTACCAGGCGGCTCGGATGTACTACCTCGAGGACGCCACCCAGGTCGAGATCGCCTCGCGCCTGGGTGTCTCGCGTCCGACGGTGTCGCGGCTCGTGGCCGAGGCGCGCAAGGCCGGACTCGTCCGCATCGAGGTCGTCGACCCGTTCCAGGACGAGACCGTCGCGCTCGCCGAACGGCTGCAGGTCGTGCTCGGCATCCGAGCGGTGCACCTGGCCGCCGTCACGCACACCGCCACGCTCGGCGCCGACCTCGCCGCGCCCCTCGCCGCAGCGGTCGAGGGCATGGGGCTCGTCCCCGGCGACGCCGTCCTGATGTCGTCGGGCCGCACGGTGTACGACGTCGCACACGCCGGCATGCCGAGCCTGCCCGGCGTGCAGCTCGTCCCGACGGTGGGCGGCCAGGCCGACCCGATGCCGTGGTTCCAGACGAACGAGATCACCCGGACCGCTGCGGAGCACTCCGGAGCGATCCCCGCCTTCCTGTTCGCGCAGGCTCTGCCGTCGCCGGCGATGCGCTCCTCACTCGACGAGGACCCGGCCTTCCAGCACGTCGTCGGGCTCTGGGGCCGGGCGAAGGGCGCGATCCTCGGCATCGGGGCACCGACCCCGACGCGTGACGCGCTGGCACGGGGTGTCCCCGTCGAGGACGCCGCGTTCGACCGCGCCGCCGGTGACGTCTGCCTCAACTTCTACGCCGCGGACGGCTCGCCCATCGAGTTCCCCGGCAGCGACCGGATGGTCCGGACCTCACGAGAGGTCCTGTCCGGTGTGCCGCACGCCGTCGGCGTCGCCGTCGGCAGCGCCAAGGTCGGCAGCATCGTCGGCGCGGTGCGCGGGGGACTCGTCAACGAGCTGGTGTCGGACGCCGCGACGGCCCGCGCCGTGCTCGACGCGCTCGCCTGAGCGGTCTGCTCGGCGCCTGGCAGGTGCGCGTTCCTTCCCAGAACGGGCGCGATGGAAGGCGCTTTCGGGCATACCTGGTCGTTTCTTCGTGGCAGGTACGCCCGATTCGGGCAGGTACGCCCGAACCTAGTGCGTGCGCCGCACGTCCCACAGGTGGTGGACGGGGTCGTGCGCGTAGTAGGTGGCGAGCGTCGCGACGGTGAAGGCGCTGCCGTCCGACCGCAGTCCGGTGCGCTCGAGCTGGTCGTCACGGACCTCGTCGAACGCCCGCGCTGCCCGGTGTGCGGCCTCGCCGAGCTCCCGGACGACGACGGCCGGGTCCTGCTCGCCGTACCGGTCCTGGACTGCGGTGGCGTCCTGGTCCCAGTTCGGGAACGTCGGGGCGTCCTCGGCGAGCATCAGGGCGAGCCGCTCGGTCATCTTCCGGTGCACGTCGCGCACGTGGGCGCCGTACTCGAGTGCCGACCAGGTGTGGTCGTCGGGACGCTCGCGCACGTCATCCCGGCCGAGTTCGGTCGGCCACGCGGTCGTGTTCGCGTCGATGATCCCCGGCACGTCGCGGATCGACACCGTGGTGCCGTCGTAGCCGCACTCGGGGCAGGTGCCCTCGATGACCCAGGTCCAGCTCTTCGTCTCGGGTTCGATCGCCATGCGCCGATGTTATGTCCTCGTTACTCAGCCTGGCGGATCCGCAGCCGCATGCGGATCGGGCCCTCCCCCCGTTCGGGTGACACGCCGCTGCCTGGGAATCACCGGCCAATGACATTTCGGTCGCTCGGTAACGTCGCTCGCTGTTCCTGAGCCGGTCTCCACCGGCCCGAGCCGGTCCCTGCCGGCTCGTCACGATCCTCGAGGAGAGACATGGGCTCCGATCCCAGCCATACCCCGACCCGGCCGCACCGACGTCTGCGCGAGAGCGACGTCACCGTGGTCGACAAGAGCATGATGCGCCGCGCGGTGAGCGGCATGGTCGTCGGCAACACGATGGAGTGGTACGACGTCGGCGTCTACGGCTACCTGGCGGTCACGATGGGGAAGGTCTTCCTGCCGACCGCCGAGCCTGCCGTGCAGATCCTGTTCAGCCTCGGTGTCTTCGCTGCGACGTACATCGCCCGTCCGCTCGGCGGCATCGTCTTCGGCCGTCTCGGCGACCGCATCGGGCGCCAGAAGGTGCTCGCGACGACGCTCATCATGATGGCGGCGTCGACGTTCCTCATCGGTGCGCTGCCCGCCTACGCGACGATCGGGGTGTTCGCACCGATCGTGCTCGTCGTGCTGAAGCTGGCGCAGGGGTTCTCCACCGGCGGTGAGTACGCCGGTGCGACGACCTTCGTGACCGAGTACGCCCCGGACCGTCGCCGCGGGTTCTTCGCGAGCATCCTGGACTTCGGCAGCTACCTGGGCTTCGCGCTCGGTGCGACCGTGGTCTCGGTGCTGCAGATCACCCTCGGCGAGGACGCGATGGTCGCCTACGGCTGGCGCTTCCCGTTCCTGGCGGCCGGTGTGATCGGCGTCGTCGCGATCTGGTTCCGTCTGCGCATCGAGGAGTCGCCGGTGTTCCAGGCGACCCAGGCCGCGCAGGAGGCCGCGTCCGAGACCCGCGCGTCCTTCGACGGGGAGCGTCCCGCGAACGTGCTCGTGATGGTCCGGGACCACTGGCGGCCGATCGTCATCGCGATCATGCTCGTCGCGGCGTCGAACACCGTCGGGTACGCCCTGACCTCGTACATGCCGACCTACCTGACCGACTCGCTCGGGTACTCCCCGCTCGACGGCACACTGCTGACGATCCCGGTGCTCCTGCTGCTGGCGGTCATGCTCCCGCTCACCGGCAAGCTGTCCGACAAGCTCGGTCGACGCGTCGTGATGTGGATCGGTGCCGCGACGACCGTGGTGCTCGTCGTGCCGGCGTTCATGCTGATCGGGCACGGTGCGCAGTGGTCCACGCTCGCCGGGCTCGGGCTGCTCGCACTGATGACCGCGCTGTGGGTGTCGAACCAGGCGGCGTCGCTGCCGGCGCTGTTCCCGACCTCGACGCGGTACGGCGGCATGGGTTTCGCCTACAACATCGCCATCGCCGTCTTCGGTGGGACCACGCCCCTGATCGTGCAGGCGCTGCTGACCGTGACCGGGGACGAGCTCGCCCCGGCGTACTTCCTGATGGCGATGAGCGTCGTCGGTGCGATCGGTGTCTTCTGCATGAAGGAGTCCTCGCGGCGTCCGCTGCCGGGTTCGATGCCGGCGGTGGAGACCGAGGCCGAGGCGAAGGAGCTCGTGCTCACACAGGACACGAACCCGAACCTGGACCTGGGGGACCTGCCGTTCGCCGCCCAGGACGCTGCCGCCCGGGCCGCGGGCGACGCCGCCGAGGCCGAAGCCGTGCCGGCGCGCTGACGCTGGGGGGCGCTCGCGGGTCGCTCGACTCGGAACGACGAGGTCGATGTCGTACGACATCGGCCTCGTCGTTCGTTGCACGCGCGCGCCGTTGCACGGGAGTGGGAACGACATCGTGGTCGTCGCACGACGTCGAGGATGTCGTTCGGAGTCGGAGTCGGAGTCGGAGTCGGAGTCGGAGCAGGCGCCGCTCCCGCGTCACTCGTGCCGGTGCTCGGACGCCGGGTCCACCGCCGGCCACACGGGGAACGGGTCCGCCCACCCGCGCCACAGTTCCGGCCCGGCCAGCAGCTCCGGCGGCGTGAGCAGTGCGCCGTCGAGGGCTCGTTCGATCGCCCGCACGTCGAGCCGCTCGCCGACGAACCACAGCGCCTGCCCGATCGGGGCGTCGGCGTCCCACGACGGGTTCGCGGTGGGGTCGAGCGCGAGCATCGCCCCGAAGCTCGACCACGAGCCGACGTGGTCCGGGCGTGATGCCAGCCGGAAGAACCCCTTCGAGCGGAGCACCCGGCCCGAGGCCCCGGCGGCCAGGTCCCGCTCGATCACGGTGGCCAGTCGCCCGGGGTGGAACGGCAGGGGCTCCCGGTAGCGCATCGCGACCAGGTCGTCGCGGGCATCCCGGCCGGTGTCGGCTCCGCTCGACAGGGCGCGCATCCACCCGGCGCCCGAGGTCAGGACCCGAGCGGCCCCGCCGTTCGAGGCGGGCAGGTCGCGCGCGGTCCGGAGGGCGGGCAGCGCCACGATCACGGCCTGCGGCGCGAGCCGGTGCAGCAGTGCGACCAGTGCGCGACGGCGGCGCAGGGAGAGTGGCGCGAGACGGTCGAGCGCGATGACGGTCGCGTACTCGACGAGGGATGCCACCCGGTCGGCGGCCACGAACGCGTCGTCGACGTCGGACCACAGCAGTTGTGCGACGTCGTCGGCGCGCAGTACCCCGACCACGTGTCGGAGCACCCGGTCGTCTCCGGTCTCGCTCCGGGCGGCGTTCGCGAGCATCATGCCCACGGCGCGGGCGTCGGAGCCGGGTCGCAGGGTGACGACGAGGCCGTGGTCGGCGTCGGGGCCGCAGGCGCGGTCGAGGTGGTCGGCCCGCTCGGCGACCGCGCGGGCCGCGGCGAACGCACTCCCGTCCACGTGCATCCGGTGCCCGGTGGTGATCCGGGCGGCGACGCGGTCGGCGTCGGCCTCGTGGAGGGCGGTGACGAGGGTGATGGCAGCAGCACGCATGTCGGGTACCCTACCTGAAAACCGTTCTCAACAAGAGAGCACTGACGGAGGAGAACCATGAAGGTCCGCAACTCGCTCAAGGCACTGAAGAAGATCCCGGGCTCGCAGGTCGTCCGTCGCCGCGGCCGGGTCTACGTCATCAACAAGCAGAACCCCCGCTGGAACACCCGCCAGGGCTGACGTCGGCGGTGGTCCGTAGGGTGGATCCATGCGACTGCTGCTCATCCGCCACGGCCAGACCCCCGCGAACGTGAACGGTGTCCTCGACGCCGTGGTGCCCGGACCCGGCCTGACCGAGCTCGGCCAGCAGCAGGCGGACGCCCTGCCGGCAGCCCTGGCCGACCGGGGGATCGAGCGGCTCTTCGCCTCCACCATGGTCCGGACGCAGATCACCGCGGCACCCCTGGCGGCGTCGCTCGGGCTCGAGCCCGTCGTGCTGCCCGGTCTGCGTGAGATCGAGGCCGGGGACACCCAGGGCAAGAGCGACACGGTGTCCGTGCAGCTGTACATCTCGACGGTGCACGGCTGGTCCGGCGGGGACCGCACGACCCGGATGCCCGGCGCGGAGAGCGGGCTCGAGTTCTTCGAGCGGTACGACGACGCCGTGCGGCAGATCGAGGCCACCGGCGTCGGCGTGGCGGCGGCCGTGAGTCACGGTGCGGCGATCCGTACCTGGGCGAGCGCGGCCGCCGACAACACCCCTGACCACTTCGGCACCAAGCGCCACCTGGAGAACACCGGCATCGTCGAGCTCGAGGGGTCCTTCGCCGACGGCTGGCACCTGGTCGACTGGGAGGGTGAGCCGATCGGTGGTGACCAGCTCATCGACCGCACTGCGCTGGACCCGACCGGCGAGCGGTTCTGACGCGCGATCGCGACCGGGCGAACGGAACGAGACCAGACGAACGACGGGAGGTGGGCCCCACCCGCCGGTACCGGCGCACCGCGCCAGCGGGGTGACGGCCGAGACGGGAGGGACGGTACCAGCTGGTACCGGGCCTCCCGTCCGAATGCGGTCGCGTCGACTACGCGAGCTGCGACGCCGACGCCTGTGCCGTTGCGGACGTCAGCGGCACGATCACGCGGTGCGCCTCGCGCAGCACGTCGAGCGTGCGCTGGACCTCGTCCGCGCGCTCCTCGGGCGTCCAGTCGAGCGCCCCGGCGAGCACGTCGGCCAGCTCGTCGAGCAGGTCGATCGTGACACCGCCGACGAACGCGAGGTTCGTGCGGCGCAGCACCACGTCGACCAGGTGGACGGCCTGCTCGTGCTCGGCGAAGTACGCGACCTCGGCGCGGGTGAGCGACGGGTCGGACTCGAGCGCCTCGACGGGGCCGTCGGTCAGGACGTCCACGACCTCGGAGGCACGGGTGCCGTAGCGCTCCAGCAGGCCTTCGACCAGGGACTCGTCCAGACCGTCACGGTGCGAGGTGATCCACAGGGCGCGCTGTGCGTCGGTGGTCGGGAACTCCTTGCCACCGCCGATCGCCATGCCGGTGGTGTCGACCTTGCGGGTCATCCCGAGCTTCGTGGTGGCCTCGGTCGACAGGTGTGCGGCGAGGGCGCGGAACGTCGTCCACTTGCCGCCGACGAGCGACAGCACGGTCGAGTCCGGCAGTCCGGCGATCTGCGTGTCCACGATCCGGTAGTCACGCGACACGAAGCCGGGGGCGGTGTCCTCGTGGCGGGGGAGCGGGCGGATGCCGGAGTAGCTGTAGACGATGTGGTCGCGGGTGACGTCGATCTGCGGGAACACGTGCTTCACGAGCCCGAAGAAGTAGTCGATCTCCTCGTCGGTGGTCGTGACCGGCTTCGAGGGGTCGGCGTCGATGTCGGTCGTGCCGATGAGGACCCGGCCCTTGAGCGGGTAGATGAGGACGATGCGTCCGTCGTCGTTCTCGAAGAACAGCTCGCGGCCCTTGGTGGCCTCGAGCAGCTCGTCGTTCTGGACGACGATGTGCGAGCCCTTCGTGCCGCCCATGAACTTCGTCTCACCGCCGAACGCCTCGTTCGTCAGGTCGGTCCAGGGGCCGGACGCGTTGATGACGACCTCGGCGGTGAACACGAACTCCTCGCCGGTCTCGCGGTCGCGCAGCAGCACGCCGCCGTCGCGGGTGCCGGCTGCCTCGACGTAGTTCGTCGCGCGGGCGGTCGCGGCGGAGCCGGTCCCGGTGCCCGCGGCGATGCCGTCCTTGAGGACGTCGAGGGCCAGGCGCTCGGGCTCGTGCACGCTCGCGTCGTAGTAGGTGCCCGTGTACTTCAGGTCCTTGTTGAGGGCGGGCATGTCCTCGAGCGCGGCCTTCTTGGTGCGGAAGACGTGCTTCGGGACGGAGCCGCCGTCGCGCGAGAAGGAGTCGTAGATCGTCATGCCGATCTTGATGAGCATCGCGCCGCGCTCCTTGGTGGAGCGCTGCTTGTGCGTCAGCATGCGCAGCGGGGCGTTCATGATGCCGGAGAACGTCGAGAAGATCGGCATCGTCGTCTGCAGCGGCTTGACGTAGTGCGGGGCGATGCGGATGAGGCCGTTGCGCTCCTGGACGCTCTCGCGCACCAGGCGGAACTCGCCGTTCTCGAGGTAGCGGATGCCGCCGTGGATCATGTGGCTCGACGCAGCGGACGCACCGGAGGCGTAGTCGCCGCGCTCGACCAGGGCGACGTCGACGCCCTGCAGCGCGAGGTCGCGGAACGTGGCGATGCCGTTGATGCCGCCGCCGACGACGAGGACCTGCGCGTTCGGGCGCTCGGTGAGGGCGGTCACCGTGTTCCGGGGCTGTGTCTTCTTCGACATGGTTCGTCGCTTCCTTCGTCGGTTCTCGTGGTCAGGATCGATCGTGCGCTGGTTTGGGAGGTCGGGCAACTTGCGTGCACGAACGTGCAGCACACGTGTCGTGCGCTCCGATCCGGGGGCCGGGAGGCGCGACAGGGGTTGCAGAGGCCGTGCACGTCCGTGCATGGTTGCGTTCGACAGATCGGAGCACCATGAGCGATGCGGCTCAGCCCATGCGCACGCAGCAGGCGCTGCGCGCCGCCCACCTGTACTACCTGCAGGACCTGACGATGGACGCCATCGCGGACGAACTCGCGACCTCGCGCTCCTCGGTGTCGCGTCTGCTGAAGTACGCCAGGGACACCGGCCTCGTCGACATCCAGATCCGCTCACCCTTGGACCAGGCCGCCGCGCTGAGCCGCAGCATCCGTTCGCGGTTCGGCGTGCACGCGCACGTCGTCCCGGTGCCGGACCACACGAGCGACGTCGACCGCCTGGAACGGGTCGCCCTGTCCGCCGCCCGGATCCTGACGCAGTACGTCGAGTCGAACATGGTGATCGGGATCTCGTGGGGCTCGACGGTGAGCGCGGTCAGCCGGTACCTCGTGCCGAAGACCACGCACGGGTCGACCATCGTGCAGATCAACGGCGCCGCGAACACCCGGACCACGGGCATCGTCTACGCCTCGGAGATCCTGCGGCGGTTCGGCGAGGCCTACGGCGCGTTCGTGCAGCAGTTCCCGGTGCCCGCGTTCTTCGACGACCCCGCCACGAAGGAGGCGCTGTTCCGCGAGCGCTCGATCCGCCGCGTGCTCGACCTGCACGAGCGGATGGACCTGGTCGTGTTCGGGGTGGGCGCCCCGCAGGCCCCGGTGCCGTCGCACGTGTACTCCGGCGGCTACCTCGACCCCGCCGACCGCGACGAGCTCACGAAGGCCCAGGTCGTCGGGGACGTCTCGACCGTGTTCTACCGGGCCGACGGGTCGTGGCGGGACATCGGCGTGAACGCACGCGCCGGCGGGCCGGACCTCGACACCATCAAGCGCGCTCCGCGTCGGGTCTGCGTCGTCGCGGGCCGGTCGAAGGCCGCGTCGTTGCGGGGTGCGCTGGCGTCCGGGCTCGTCACGGACCTGATCCTGGACGAGAGCGTCGGGCAGGCGATCCTGCAGCCCTGAGTCAGGATGTGACCCGGTTCTGTCGGGGGCGCCGGGTAGGTTCTCGGCCATGGTGATCTCGATGGACCGACCGGGCGGCCGGTACTCCCGTCGCGTGGTCGGCACTGACGTCGACCAGGCGCTCGCCTTCTTCGGGCGCGACTACGACTTCCGGGCACCCGCGGTCCGGCGCACCCGCCCCACCGCGCACTGGGACTTCGCCGGCGTCGGCGACGACCGGATGTCGCTGCGGTCGTCGCGGTTCATGGTCGACCTGCGCAGCGAGAGCCAGGTCGACGACGAGTTCCTGGTGGCCTGGATGCGGAGTGGCTCCAGCCGGATCACCTGCGGCGGCGAGACCTGGGCGCTCGAAGCCGGCGTGCCCGTCGTGCTGCCGTTCGCCGAGCCGTACTCCCTGCACCACCGCGACATCGCGCTGAACCTCGTGCACCTGGACCGCGACTTCGTCCGGGCGCTGGTCGGTGAGGACGACTTCGCCTTCGAGCCGATGCAGCGCCCGACGGCTGCGGGCACGGCTGCATGGCAGGACGTGGTCCGGACGCACTCGTCGACGTGGCTCGACGTCGACCACGACCTCGACCCGATCGCGCAGCGCGACATCGCCGAGGCCTTCGCGACCGCTGCGATCAGCGCGTTCCCGCAGCGCGATCGCTGGCGCTCGACCGTGGCCGGCGGCGGTCCGGAGCACGGACGCGTCCGCCGGGCGCTCGACTTCGTGCACGAGCACGCCCGCGAACCCATCGGCACACCGGAGATCGCCGCGGCGGCGGGGCTCAGCCCGCGCGGGCTGCAGCAGTCCCTGCGACGGCACCTCGACCAGACGCCCGGCGACCTGCTGCGCGAGGTGCGGCTCGACGGTGCGCGGGCGGACCTGCTCGGGGGTGCGCGCGACGAGACCTCGGTCGCCGAGATCGCGCGGTCGTGGGGTTTCGGACACCTCGGGCGGTTCTCGGCGACGTACCGTGCCCGCTTCGGCGAGCTGCCGAGCGAGTCGCTCCGCACGCGCTGACCGCCGTGGGGGCACCGAGCCGGGGAGTCCACTCGGCGGCGGTAGCGTGACGACATGGACACCGTCGTCACCGAGCTCCGCTCCGCCCTGCAGGACCCCGACGGCACCGTCGTCCGGACCGAACCGGGCGTGCTCGACGCCGCGCGGACCGACAAGTCCGGCTGGATCGCACCCGGCGGTCCGGTCGCCGTCGTCGAGGCCCGCACTGTCGAGCACGTGCAGGCGACACTCCGGACCTGCTCGGCCCTGGGCGTCCCCGTCGTCCCGCGCGGCGCCGGCACCGGTCTGGCGGGTGGCGCGAACGGCACCGAGGGCACGGTGGTGCTCAGCGTCGCGCGGATGGACCGCATCGTCGAGGTGTCCGTCGAGGACGAACTCGCCGTCGTCGAACCCGGGGTGCTCAACGGTGCGCTGAACGCCGCCGTCGCCGAGCACGGGCTGCGCTTCGCACCGGACCCGGCGAGTGCGGCGATCGCGAGCGTCGGCGGCAACATCGCCACGAACGCCGGTGGCCTGCGGTGCGTGAAGTACGGCGTCACGCGCGAGGCCGTGCTCGGACTCGACGTCGTGCTGGCGGACGGCCGGCTCGTGTCGACCGGCCACCGCACCGTCAAGGGGGTGACCGGTCTCGACCTGACGGCGTTGCTCGTCGGGTCCGAGGGCACGCTCGGCGTCATCGTCGGCGCGACGGTGCGCCTCGTGCCCATCCCGGCGGGGGAGCCTGCGACGCTCGGGGCCGTCTACCCGTCCGTGCAGCAGGCCGCCGCCGCGGCCGCCGCCGTGGTGGCGGGAGCGGATCGGCCCTCGACGGTCGAGTTGCTGGACGCTCTGGCCCTCGAGGGGATCGCGGCGTACCTCGGATCCGAGGTGATCGTCGAGACGGTGGGGAGCACCGCGGCGGGCGGGGTCTTCCTGCTCGTGGAGTTCGACGGCCCGGGCGCGACCGAGGCGGCGCTGGGAGCCGTGCCGCGCCTCCAGGCCGAGGGCGGGACCGTGCACCTGGCCGGGTCGGCGGCGGAACGCGAGCGCCTGCTGACGATCCGCCGGTCCTTCCACGCTGCGATGGAGTCGCGCGGTCGGGTGCTCATCGAGGACGTCGCCGTGCCGCGCAGCCGGCTCGCCGAGATGTTCGCGCGCGTGGAGGAGATCGGCCGCGAACACGGGGTCCCGATCCCGACCGTGGCGCACGCCGGTGACGGCAACCTGCACCCGAACTTCGTCTTCGACGGCGACGTGGCGCCTGCTCACGTCTGGGACGCCGCCGATGCGATGTTCCGTGCCGCGATCGAGTTGGGCGGGACCCTGACGGGCGAGCACGGCGTGGGGGTGTTGAAGCGTCGGTGGATCGGTGACGAGCTCGGTGACGACGTCCTCGAGCTGCAGCGGGGGATCCGACGGGTGTTCGACCCGGCAGGCATACTGAACCCGGGCAAGGTCTTCTGAGTGGCCATCCGCCGAATCTCATCGCACCGATGCGCCGTGCGTCATCAGGATCTTCGGCTGTAACGTCACCGCAACGAATCCAGCGCTGAATGGTGTGGACGAGAGCACCACCCACGAAGGAGTCTGCGATGCGCATCGGCGTCCCCACCGAGATCAAGAACAACGAGTACCGCGTGGCGGCCACCCCGGCGGGTGTCGCCGAGCTGGCGTTGCACGGCCACCAGGTCCTGGTGCAGGCCGGGGCCGGCACCGGGTCGGCGTTCCCCGACGACGAGTACCGCGCCGCGGGCGCCGAGATCGTCGACACCGCGGACGAGATCTGGGCGCGCGCCGAGCTGATCCTGAAGGTCAAGGAGCCGGTGGCGTCCGAGTATCCGCTCATCCGTCCTGGCCAGGTGCTCTTCACGTACCTGCACCTGGCGGCCGACCGTCCGCTGACCGATGCACTCATCGACTCCGGGGCCACCGCGATCGCCTACGAGACCGTGCAGCTGCCGGACCGCTCGCTGCCGCTGTTGTCGCCGATGTCCGAGGTCGCCGGGCGGCTGTCCGCCCAGGTCGGCGCCTACAACCTGATGCGCACGAACGGCGGACGCGGGCTGTTGCTCGGTGGGGTGCCCGGCACGCCGAAGGGCCGCGTCGTCGTGATCGGCGGCGGGGTCGCGGGCGAGCACGCCGCGACGATGGCGCTCGGCATGGGGGCCGACGTGACGGTCTTCGACATCAGTCTGCCGCGGCTGCGCGCGCTCGATGCCCGGTTCGACGGACGCATCACGACGCTCCGGTCGTCGGCGCACGCCATCGCTGCAGAACTCAGGGAAGCGGACCTGGTGATCGGTTCCGTGCTCATCCCCGGGGCGTCCGCGCCGAAGCTCGTCACCGACGCCATGGTCGCGGACATGCGGCCGGGATCGGTGCTCGTCGACATCGCGATCGACCAGGGCGGCTGCTTCGAGGGCTCGCACCCGACCACCCACGACGACCCGACGTTCGCGGTGCACGACACCGTGTACTACTGCGTGGCGAACATGCCCGGCGCCGTCCCGCGCACGAGCACGATCTCGCTGACGAACGCGACGCTGCCGTACGCCGTCGCGATCGCCGACCGCGGGTGGGAGGCCGCGCTGGCCGCCGACCCGTCGCTCGCCCTCGGCCTGAACGTGCACGCCGGCCAGGTCACGAACGAGGCCGTGGCGGCTGCGCACGGCTTGGTGGCGTCCGCGCGGTAGGCCCCGGCTGCGCTGCGCCGGGCCCCGGCCCCGGCCCCCGGCCCCCGGCCCGCGGCCCGCGGCCCCCGGCCCCCGGCCCGCGAAAGCGACAGTCTGCCGCGGAACATCCGCGGCAGACTGTCGCTTTCGCGGCACGGACCGGATCGGCGCCGCGAGAAGTGTCGGTTTGCCGGGACGGACCCGGACGGACCGCGACGCACCGTGGCGCCCCGCCCCCGAGACTCGGGCTGGGCGACAATTCTCGCAGCCGAGCGCCCGAGAAGTGTCGCTCAGCCCGAGACTCGGGCCAGGCCACGCGTGCCGGACCACCCCGCCCGCGCCCGCACGGCGACCGTCACCACCACGATCGCGGCGGCTGCGACCACCGCGGCCACGGCGGTCGGCGTCGACACCAGCGGACCGTCGAGCCGCGCGACCGCCACCCACGCCAGCCCCCAGGCCAGGGAGAGCATCGGCGCCAGGCGACCCCGACCCCACACGGCCAGCAGCAGCCCGACGAGCCCGGCCACCGCCGCGACGAGCACACCCCAGACGTCCTGCCCGAGGTCGAAGCCCCGGAAGCCCGCTGCCGTCAGCACCGCGGCCGTGTTCGCCGCCGTTGCGACGCACACCCACCCGAGGTAGAGGCCGAACGTGCCGTCGGTGACGATCGCCTCGACGACGCCGGAGGGCTTCGTCCGCCGCAGGATCGTGAACGTCCAGACCAGCACCGCGAGCAGGGCCACGATGATCGGCTCGCTCGCCCACAGGAACCCGAACTGCACCGACAGGATCCACGCCGCGTTGAGCAGCAGCGACAGGATCGCCGGCACCGCCAGCTTCGCGTGCCGGTCATCGTCCGACGTGCGGAAGAGCTGGCGGATGGCGTAGGCGATGAGGCCGACGTAGACGACGCTCCAGATCGAGAACGCCGGACCGTCCGGCGCGATGGCGGTCGACGACGCGGACAGTGCTCCGCCGGCAGCGTCCTGGATCGGTGTCCCGCCGGCCGCGCCGGACCCGACGAACGCCCCGACCACCGCGACGACGGCACTCACGGCGACCGCGATGCGCTTCCAGATCCTCTTCATGACCGTTCCCTTCGTCAGCATGCTGATTACCTGCACCGTAGGCGGGCGGTCCTGTCGGGCGCGCAGCGTGCGTTCAGCCTGTGGGGGACGGACCTGGAGGCGCGTGGCGGGCCCGCCACGGGCCTCCCGTCCGAAAGCCGGACACCTGCGTACGGTGGTCGCGTGAGCGTCGAGATGAACACCGTGTACGTCGACCGGATCGCCCCGATGGCGAGTCCGTCGCTGGACGACACCTTCCGGATGCTCGACGAGCAGGGCGCGAGCGCCTGCATCGTGCTGTACCAACCGGACGCGCAGGAGCTCGGCGACGTCGCGGTCGCGCTCGGCCTGCACGAGCTCGCGGTCGAGGACTCCGCCGAGGGACACCAGCGACCGAAGCTCGAGCGGTACGGCTCGACGCTCTTCGTGGTCCTCAAGCCCGCGCTCTACAACGACGGGCAGGAAGAGGTGGCGTTCGGCGAGGTGCACGCCTTCGTCGGCGAGGACTTCTTCCTCGTCGTGGTGAAGGCCGACCCGCGCGGCAAGCCGACCGTCCCGCGAGCGCTGCAGCGGATGAGCGGCAAGCCCGGCCTGGTGACGGTCGGACCGCAGGCGCAGCTCTGGGCGCTCATGGACACGATCGTCGACGGCTACGTACCGGTGATCGACGGGCTGGAAGAGGACATCAACCAGATCGAGGACCAGCTGTTCGCGGGCGAGGCCGGGGTCTCTCGGCGCATCTACGAACTCTTCGGCGAGGTCGTCGACTTCCAGCGTGCGGCACGCCCGCTCATCCACATCATCGAGAACCTGCACCGCGGCGCCGAGAAGTACCACCTGCCGATCGAGATGCAGCGCCGGTTCCGCGACGTCCTCGACCACGCCATCCGCACGGTGGAGCGGCTGGACACGTTCCGGCAGCTGCTGCAGAACGCCCTGACCGTCGACTCGACCCTGGCGGCGCAGAAGCAGAACGACGACACGAAGCGGATCTCCGGCTGGGCGGCGATCCTGTTCGCCCCGACGCTCATCGCCGCCATCTACGGCATGAACTTCACGCACATGCCCGAGTTGACGTGGACGTGGGGGTACCCGCTCTCGATCGTGGGGATGGTCCTGTTCGCCGCGATCCTGTGGGTCGTGTTCAAGGTCAAACGCTGGTTCTGAGGAAGACTGGGGTTGTGACCTCGTACGACCTCGTCCACCTGACCGCCGGGGGCGTCTCCCTCGTCCTCGACTGCCGTGACCACGCGCTGCCCGCGGTGGTGCACTGGGGAGCAGCCCTCGGGCCGCTGGACGACGACGCGCTCGTCGCACTCGCCGACGCGGACGTCGCTCCCGTGGCCCAGAACGAGATGGACGACCCCGTCCGTGTCGCCGTGCTGCCCGAGCCGAACCGCGGGTGGAGCGGACGACCCGGCCTGGCCGGACACCGCGACGGCCACGACTGGTCGCCGGCGTTCACCGTGCGGTCGCTCGACGTGACCGACACGATCGTCACGGCCGAGGCTGCCGACGACACCGCGGGCCTTGCCGTCCGGCTGACGATCGAGGTGCTCGTCTCCGGACTCGTCCGTGCCCGGGCTGCCGTCACGAACACCGCCGACGGCGTCTACACGGTGGACGACCTGACGGTGGCGATGCCGATCCCGTCCGGTGCGCGCGAGGTCCTGGACTTCGCCGGTCGATGGGGCAAGGAACGCACCCCGCAGCGCCGCGAGCTCGTCGTCGGCACCCACCAGCGCGAGAGCCGGAAGGGCCGGACCGGTGCCGACGCCGCGACCGTCCTGACGGTGGGGGAGCCCGGCTTCGGCTTCGCCCGCGGTCAGGTGTGGGGCGTGCACACCGGTTGGAGCGGGAACCACCGGCACCACGCCGAACGCCTGTCGACCGGGCGCCAGGTGATCGGCGGCGGCGAACTGCTGCTGCCGGGCGAGGTCCGGCTCGGCACGGGCGAGACGTACGAGGGGCCGTGGGTGTGGTTCGCCCACGGTGACGGGCTCGACGACCAGGCCCGACGCTTCCACCAGTGGCTCCGCAGCCGGCCGCAGCACCCGACGACGCCGCGGCCGATGACGATCAACGTCTGGGAGGCCGTGTACTTCGACCACGACCTCGCCCGGCTGACCGACCTGGCGGAGCGCGCCGCGGCCCTCGGGGTCGAGCGGTACGTGCTCGACGACGGGTGGTTCCGCGGCCGCCGGAACGACCACCTCGGGCTCGGCGACTGGTACGTCGACGAGGACGTCTGGCCCGACGGGCTCGGGCCGATCGTGGACCGTGTCCGGGCGCTCGGCATGGAGTTCGGCCTGTGGTTCGAACCCGAGATGGTGAACGAGGACAGCGACCTCGCCCGCGCCCACCCGGAGTGGATCATGCAGGCGGACGGCCGACTGCCGATGCGGTCCCGCGACCAGCAGGTGCTCGACCTGGCGATCCCCGAGGCGTACGCGTACGTGCTCGAACGGATGACGGCGATCATCGGCGAGTACGGCATCGAGTACGTCAAGTGGGACCACAACCGCGACCTGGTCGAGGCGGGGTTCCCCGGTGGCGGCGCGGCGGTGCACGAGCAGACCCTGGCGACGTACCGGCTGATGGCGACCCTGAAGGAGCGCTTCCCGACGCTCGAGATCGAGTCGTGCGCGTCGGGCGGCGCACGGGTCGACCTCGGCGTGATCGAGCACACCGACCGCGTCTGGGTGTCCGACGACATCGACCCCCTCGAGCGGCAGCAGATGCACCGGTGGACGCAGCAGCTCCTGCCCCCGGAACTCCTCGGCGCGCACATCGCGAGCGGCAGGAACCACTCGACGGGCCGCGTCCACGACCTGGCCTTCCGGGCCGGCACCGCGCTCGTCGGGCACCTGGGCATCGAGTGGGACCTCACCGAGGCCACGGCGGAGGAGTCGGCGTCGCTGGCGGAGTGGATCGCGCTGTACAAGGAGCTGCGCGGGCTGCTGCACGGCGGCGACCTGGTGCGCATGGACGAGGTCGACGACTCCCGGCTCGTGTACGGCACGGTCACGCCGGACCGGCAGCACGCCGTCTTCTTCCTGGCGAGCATCGGGCGGTCCGAGGTGTCCGGCACCGGTCGGGTCACGTTCCGCGACCTCGACCCGGACGTCTCGTACCGCGTCGACCCGATCGTGGTCGGCGACGGGCACGGGATCGTCCGACCGGACTGGTGGAGCGGCGCACGGGTGTTCAGCGGTCGGGTGCTCGGCACGGTCGGCCTGCACCCGCCGCTCATGCCCGCCGACTGCGTGGTCCCGTTCCGGCTGACGGCCGTCTGACGGCAGGTGGGACGACCGGGAGGCCCGGTGCCGGTGATCGGAGCCGCTAGGGTTTTCGACATGCCGCGCTCCGGACACGCGACCCCCGTCTGGGCGCTCAAGCTCGCCGTCGTCACCGCCCTGGTGGGCGTCTCCGGCGGCATCGCCGGCATCGCGGTGTGGCTCGCGCTGCAGCTCATCCAGTTCGTGGCCTTCGGGTACGGCTTCGGTGGGCACCTCGAGGCGGCGGACGCCCCGTCGGCGCTGAACCGCTTCCTCGCCCTCGTGGCCGCCGGTGTCCTGACGGGCTTCGCCTGGTGGGCGCTCCGGCGCTGGGGGCGTCCGATCGTGTCGGTCACCGCGGCGGTCGGCGGCAAGCGGATGCCCGCACTCGCGACCCTGGCGAACGCCGGCGTGCAGATCCTGGCGGTCGGTCTCGGCGCCTCGATCGGCAAGGAGGTCGCCCCGCGCGAGGTCGGCGCCTGGCTCTCCCAGCTCGTCACCCGTCGTGCCGGTCTCACCCCGCGCGAGACGAAGATCCTGGTCGCCTGCGGAGCGGCAGCGGGTCTCGCCGCGGTGTACGACGTCCCGCTCGGCGGTGCGCTGTTCGCCGTCGAGGTCCTGCTCGGCGAGATCAGCTTCGCCACGGCCCTGCCCGCGTTCGCCACGAGCGCCGTCGCCGCGTTCGTCGCCCGGCTCGTGATCCCGGACGAGGTGCTCTACCACGTGCCGGCGATGCACATGTCGCCGTCGCTGCTCGTCTGGGCGATCATCGTCGGGCCCGTCCTCGGCCTGGCCGGCGTCGGGTTCGTGAAGCTCACCAACCGGCTGCAGGGCATCGCGCCCAAGGGCTGGCACCTGCTCGTCGTGCTGCCGGTGGTGTTCGCGATGGTCGGGCTCATCGCGGTGCCGTTCCCCGAGATCCTCGGCAACGGGCGGGCGCTGGGCATCGTCGCGATGAACGCCTCGCTCGACGACGACACCGTCGCCGGCCTGGCGCCGATCGTGCTGCTCCTGCTGCTCGGCGTCGTCCGCACGATCACCACGTCGGCCACCATCGGTGCCGGCGCGGTCGGCGGCACCCTGACGCCCTCGATCGCGATCGGTTCGGCGATCGGCGGCGGCCTCGGGGGCGCGTGGCTCCTGCTCTGGCCTGCTGACGGCCCGGGCCTGGCGGCCTTCGCGTTCGTCGGCGCCGCGGCGTTCCTGGCGACCACGATGCGGGCCCCGTTCACGGCCCTCGTCCTGGTGGTCGAGTTCACGCAGGAGGGAACCGACATCCTCATCCCGTCGCTGCTCGCGGTGTCCGGGGCGGTCGCGGTCGGGTACGTCCTGGCACGTCGACGCAGCGCACAGATGGTGTGAACACTTCGTCACGTTCCGGGACAGACGGCGGCTCTGCGGCCTACGATCTGCGGCATGACGGAGCGACGGGCTCCGCACCGAGCTGAGGAGCAGGCCATGGCGGGGTTCGACGACATCACGAAGAAGGCCCAGGACTTCCTGAAGGACAACAAGGTCCAGGACGCCCTGAAGAGCGAGAAGGCCGAGGACATCAGCGACAAGGTCCTCGGGGGCGTCGCCGACGCGGTCAAGAAGGCCACCGGCGGCAAGTACGACGACAAGATCGACGGTGCCCGCGACGCTGCGGACAAGAAGATCGGCAACGAGTAGCCACACCGTGCGACGGCCCAGGACCCGGCGTGGTCCTGGGCCGTTCCCGTGCCGACTGGACGCCGTCGGGAACAACGGCCACCATTGACGGGTTGCTCCGGACAGCAACACCAGGAGGACGAGACGTGACAGTCGTGGCGCCGAACCAGCCGCTCACCGAGGCCGAGGTCGAGACGATCAAGTCGGACTTCCCGATCCTCGCGCAGGACGTGAACGGGCAACCGTTGGCGTACCTGGACTCCGGGGCGACGGCGGAACGCCCGACCCAGGTCCTCGACGCCGAGCGCCGGTTCCTCGAGCACGACAACGCCGCCGTGCACCGCGGCGCGCACACGCTCGCGGCCCTGAGTACCGATGCCTACGAGGACGCCCGTGCCACCGTCGCCGACTTCATCGGCGCTGCCGGTCCGAGCGAGGTCGTCTGGACCGCGAACGCCACCGACGCCCTCAACCTCGTCGCCTACGGCATCGCGAACGCCAGCCGTGGCCGCGGCGGGGTCGACGCCGCTCGCTTCCGCATCGGACCGGGCGACGAGATCCTGGTCACCGAGGCCGAGCACCACGCGAACCTCGTGCCCTGGCAGGAACTCGCCGCGCTGACCGGTGCGACGCTCCGCTGGGTCCCGGTCGCCGACGACGGCACCTGGACCGCCGAGGACGCCGCTGCCCTGATCACCGACCACACCAAGGTCGTCGCGTTCGCGCACGTCTCCAACGTCACCGGCATGGTCGCCCCCGTCGAGCAGATCGTCGGTCTCGCCCACGCCCGTGGCGCGCTGGTCGTCCTCGACGCCTGCCAGTCCGCGCCGCACCGGCCGCTCGACGTGCAGCAGCTCGGCGTCGACTTCGCCGCGTTCTCCGGGCACAAGATGCTCGGCCCGAACGGCATCGGCGTCCTCTGGGGCCGCAGCGAGCTGTTGAACGCGCTGCCCCCGTTCCGCACCGGTGGGTCCATGATCACCACCGTGACCATGCAGGCGTCGGAGTTCATGCCGGCACCCGAGCGGTTCGAGGCCGGCACGCAGCCCGTGTCGCAGGCCGTCGCCCTGGCCGAGGCCGTCCGCTACCTGCAGGGCATCGGCATGGAGCGTGTCCGAGCGCACGAGGAGCACCTCGCCCGGCGCATGCTCGACGGCCTGGCCGCCGTCCCCGGCATCCGCGTCGTCGGTCCGCCGGTCGGCGTCCCGCGATCGGGCCTGGTGTCGTTCGACGTCGACGGCGTGCACGCCCACGACGTCTCGCAGTACCTCGACGCGCAGGGCATCGCCGTCCGCTCGGGGCACCACTGCGCCCAACCCCTGCACCGCCGCCTCGGCCTGGTCGCCACCAGCCGCGCGAGCACCTACGTCTACACGACCGAGCACGACGTCGACCGGTTCATCGCGGCCGTCGGCGAGGTCCGCGGCTACTTCGGAGCGACCGCGTGAACGCCCTCGACAGCCTGTACCAGCAGGTCATCCTCGACCACGCGAAGGCCCGGCACGGCGACGGCGACCTGCCCGACGCCGACGCCTCGCACTTCGAGCGCAACCCCACGTGCGGCGACGAGATCACCGTCCGCATCCGCCTCGAACCGGGCACCGACCGCATCGCCGGTCTCGCCTGGCAGGGCGACGGCTGCTCGATCTCGATGGCCTCGGCATCGGTCCTCACCGACATGGCCGTCGGCCGCACGGTCCCGGAGCTCCTCGCACTGACCGACGAGTTCCGCACGATGATGCGCTCCCGCGGCGTCGGCGAGCCCGACGAGGACGTCCTCGAGGACCTCATCGCCTTCCACGGCGTCTCGAAGTTCGTCATGCGGGTCAAGTGCGGCATGCTCGCCTGGGTCGCGGCGGAAGCCGCCGCGCGTGAGGCGACCGCGTCCCGCTGAGCCGGGTGCGGCTCGCGTTCGCGACCACCGGACGGCCAGGAGGCCCGGTACGGGCCCGCCCCGCGCCTCCCGTCCGTCGCCGGCAGCGTCTCGAGCGTCCGGAGCGACGAACGGAGGACAGCAGTGATCGTCGAGGTGCGCCGCCCCGGAGGGGCGGAGTCCGACCTGATGGTGCGGACGTACCTGACCGAGGTGGCCTCGCGCTGGTACGGGCGCGACGCGACGCCTTCCGAGGTCGATCTCGCACTGGCCGACGAGCCGTACGACGACCTGCAGGGCGACAGCGGCGTGTTCCTGGTGGCGTCCGACGGTGGACGGCCGATCGCGTGTGCCGGCGCCCGGTTCCTCGGCGACGTGGCGGAGCTCACGAAGGTGTTCACGCTGCCGAGCCACCGTGGGCGGGGCGTGGGGTCGGCGTTGCTGCGCCGGCTCGAGGCGGAGTGTCGTGCGCGGGGGATCGCGTCCCTGCGACTGGACACCCGGGCTGCGCTCGCCGAGGCCTGCGCGCTCTACGAACGACTCGGGTTCGTCCGGGTGCCGCCGTTCAACGAGGATCGGTACTCCGACCGTTGGTACGCGAAGCCGTTGTAGGCCCGGGTCAGGGGCAGACGTCCTGCGTCGAGGCCTTCGTGTCGTTGACCACGACCGTCGTCACGATGTCGTCGGCTGCGGTGACACCGCCCGTCGTGTCGAAGTGCAGCCAGTGTCCGCCGGTGGTCGGTGTCACGTACTCGCGGTAGCCGCCGATCGTCGAGTCCCACGTGTCGATCGTCTTCTCGAGACCCGGGTACGCCGCGCGTACCTCGTCGGCGGTCGAACCGAGTGCGATGCCCGTGGTCGTGAGCACGGGCGACGAGAAGGCCCCGAGATCGGCGGCCTGTCCGGCCACGCGGACGTAACGGACGCCCGCCCCGGAGTCATCGGCCGCGACGAGGATCCGGTAGCCGGATCCGCTCGGGGTGGACAGGTCGGCAGACTCCCACTCCCAGAACGTCGGACAACCGCTGGACGGCTGACGCGTGAACCCGGCGGCCGGCAGGACGGTGCCGGCGTCGGCGGCGCCGAGCTGGACCGGTCCGAAGGACGCGTCCCCGAAGCGCCACGTCGACGGGCCGGTCGGGGCGGGCGACGCGGCGCCGGTCGGGGTCGGCGTGGGTGTCGACGCGCTGTCGGTCGCGGTCGGCGTGGGTGTCGACGAGCGGGTCGTCTCGGCGGCCGTCGCGCTCGTCGGCGCCGCGCTCGGAGCGCCTGTGCCGGACGCGGTCGCGCAGCCCGTGGCCCCGATGAGGAGCGTGGCGATCCCGACGGTGAGGACGGTGGTGCGGAGTGTGGTCATGGTCTCCCCCTTCACTGAGCAGTGTCGTCGTGCAGGCGATCCTGACACGCGGCGGCGTGTCGGCCTGCCGGCACGTCCTCGTGTCCGTCACGACCATCGGCGCGGCCAGGGAGCTGCCGTCAGCTCGCTCCGTGCGGTCCGCGGTCGGGATCACGGAGGGTCATGAAGACGTCGACGTCGTCCTCGGTGTCGACGACGAAGCCGTGCCGTTCGTAGAGCCGTCGTGCGGGGCTTCCCTGCAACACGTTGAGTCGGGTCGTGCCCGTGTGGGAAGCGGACAGGACGGTCCGGAGCACCGTGGACCCGATGCCGCGCCCCTGGGCGTCCGGCGCGAGGTAGAAGTGCTCGATCCACCGGGTGTCGGCGTCCGGACGCACGGTGATCGAGCCGCGATCGCACCCGTCGACCACGACGACCCGGGTGTGCTCGGGTGCGAAGGCATCACGCATCCGTCGGCGGACCCGGACCGCGTCGAAGCGGCCGAGACGCTCCAGGTCGGCACGGAGGACCTGCGCACGCAGCTCGACGAGCCACTCGATGTCCTCGGGGATGCTGTTCCGCAGTGTGACGTCCACCCGTCGAGCCTAGGAGTCGTCGGAGCGGATCCCGTGGTGGTGATCGGCTCGTACGCTGGTCCGATGGATCAGGACGGTGTCATCGACCTCGTGGCGGCACGCCGCGCCTCGGCCGGGCACCCCATCGTCGTCGGCATCTCGGGGTACTGCGGCTCGGGGAAGTCCACGCTGGCGCGCAGTCTGGCCGGGACGGTCCCGGGCGCGGTGCGGATCCGTGGGGACGACTTCCTCGATCCGGAGCGGTCCCACCGGCGGTCGGGAGACTGGGGCGGTGTCGATCGGGAGCGTCTGACGTCGTCCGTCCTCGAACCGCATCGGACGGGGCGAGCGAGCACGTTCCAGCGGTTCGACTGGTCGGTCCGGGCGCTCGGTCCCGCGGAGCCACTGCCGACGACGGACGTCGTGGTCGTCGACCTCATCGGCCTCTTCCACCCGGACGCGATGCCGCACATCGACGTGGCGGTCTGGTGCGACGTGGACCTCGACACCGCCGCTCGTCGCGGCATGGCGCGCGATCGCCGGCTCGGACGTGACCACCACGACCTGTGGCGGGACGTGTGGATCCCCAACGAACGCGACTTCGAAGCACAGTTCGCCCCGAGGGACGCTGCCGACGTCCTCTTCGACGGGTGACGGGCCCTTGCGCAGCGGCCGTGGTCAGACTGCTCGACCGGCGGTCGTGGCGGATCGGTCAGTGCGTCCGACGGTGACCCCGAGGGCGATCTGCACGATGCCGAACAGGATCAGGAAGCCGGCGATGGCGACGACGGCCAGCGCTGCCCCGATGGACGGCAGGTTGATGACGAGCACGCCGATGACGATGCTGAGCACCGCGGCGCCGATCGTCAGAGCACGGTTCGTCGGTGTCGGGGCGTAGAGCAGCGTGATGCCCTCCACCAGCCAGGCGAAGCCGATCACGAACGCGATCCACCGCACCCCGACCGGCGGGGCGACGAGCGCCACGATGCCCCCGGCGAGGATCAGTGCGCCGAGGACGACCAAGCCGATGCGGCGGCCGGTGCCGATCCCGCGGGCGAACGCACGGACGATCATCGACAGGCCGGACACCAGCAGGTAGATACCGAACACCCACGCGACCGCGAACAGCGTCGCGTGCGGGTGCACGAGTGAGGCGACACCGACGAGGACCGCCACGATGCCGACGATCAGCAGCGCGGTCCGTAGTCGTCGATCCCCGCCGACGTCGGTGACGACGTCGTCCTGCAGCGCCATGGTGTCCGCCCTTCCCTGAGAGGATCTGGTCCTGCGCGCTTCTGCGTCAGGGCTACTCCTCGGAACCGCCCGTGTCCGGTGCCGATGCGGACGCATCGGTCCGCGCGGGGTCGGTGCGGCCCGGCGGGCGCGCTGGCCACGTGACGAGCAGCAGCACCGCGACCGGGCCGAACAGCAGCGTCAGGAGGAACCAGGTCCACGCCGATCGGTTCCGGGTCCGGGCGTACCCACCGGCGAGCATCGCGACGCTGAGCCAGAGGCTCGACAGGTACAGGCCGGAGAAGTCCTCGTGCACGAACGGTTCCCTTCGAGAGATACATCAATACCGGTCGAAGGGTAGCGCGTCGTCAGACCGCGGTGGCCTCGTCGTCGCTGGTGCGACGGAGGGAGCGCACCATGCTGCGCAGCGCCCCCCGCGCCGCCACCTGCTGCTCGTCCGACAGTCCGTCGAGCATCCGGACCTCGACGCCGCGGACAGCCGCGCTCGCGAGCTCGAGGCTCGCCTGCCCGCTCGCCGTCAACCGCGTCGGGAGCGCCTTGCCCACCGGCGCCTCGGTGGCCCGCGTCACGAAGCCGTCCCGTTCCAGGGCCTGCAGCAGCACGTTCATCGACTGCCGGGTGACGAAGGCGCCGCGTGCGAGCTCGGAGTTCGACAGTCCGGGCCGCTGGGCCAGCAGTTCGAGGCACGAGTAGTGCGTCATCGTCATGCCGAGGGGGCGCAGCACGGCCTCCATCGCGGCGCGGAGCGCGCTCGCGGCTTCTTTGAGCAGGTACCCGAGGGACATCTCGAGGTCGATACCGTCTTGACTCATGTCAGGAGTCTGACATAGATTGCTCCGTGTCAGAAGACTGACACGACACGAAGGAGCACCACATGCCCGTCACCGGACCCGATTTCATCTCCCTGCAGACCCGCGACCTGACGGCGTCCCAGGCGTTCTACGAGCAGTACCTCGGTCTGGTCCGCTCGCAGGCCGGCCCGCCGCACGCCGTCGTCTTCGAGACGACGCCGATCGCGTTCGCACTGCGGGACGTCGTCCCCGGCACCGACCTCGACGCGGTCTCGCAGCCGGGCATCGGGGCGGCGATCTGGCTGCACGCGACCGACGTGCAGGCCATCCACGACGCCCTGGTGGCCGACGGCCACACGATCGTCGCGGCGCCGATCGACGGCCCGTTCGGTCGGACGTTCACCTTTGCCGACCCGGACGGCTACCAGGTCACGCTCCACGACCGCGCCTGAGTCGCCGGCCGTCACGCTTCGTCACGATGGATGACGGACGCAGACCCCGCACGTAGCGTCGCCAAGCGTGACCAGCAGCAGCGAGCCCCGGCAGATCCGCTTCAACGCGTTCGACATGAACTGCGTCGCGCACCAGTCCTCCGGGCTGTGGCGGCACCCGCGCGACCGATCGCGGGACTACCGCGACCTGACGTACTGGACGGACCTGGCGAAGACGCTCGAGCGCGGGGCGTTCGACGGCATCTTCATCGCCGACGTGCTGGGCACCTACGACGTGTACGGCGACTCGAACGAGGCCGCACTCCGCACGGGCTCGCAGGTGCCGGTCAACGACCCGATCCTGCTGGTGTCGGCGATGGCGTCGGTGACCGAGCACCTCGGCTTCGGGATCACGGCGGGCACGGCGTACGAGCACCCGTACCCGTTCGCCCGGCGGATCTCCACGCTCGACCACCTGACCAAGGGGCGCGTCGGCTGGAACGTCGTCACCGGCTACCTGCCGAGCGCCGCGCGGAACATGGGCCAGACCGACCAGCTGTCGCACGACGACCGCTACGACGTGGCCGACGAGTACCTCGAGGTCCTCTACAAGCTGTGGGAGGGCTCGTGGGAGGACGACGCGGTCGTCGCCGACCGCGCGTCCGGCGTCTTCACCGACCCGGCGAAGGTGCACCCGATCGAGCACCACGGCAAGCACTTCGACGTGCCGGGCATCCACCTGTCCGAGCCGTCGGTGCAGCGTTCGCCTGTCATCTACCAGGCGGGCGCGTCGCCGCGCGGCATCCGCTTCGCAGCGGAGAACGCCGAAGCCGTCTTCGTGGGCGCACCGACCGTCGAGCAGCTCGCGTCGACCGTCGCGAAGGTCCGTGACGCCCTGGAGGCAGCTGGTCGCGACCGCTACGCCGCTCGCGTCTACACGCTGCTCACCGTGATCACGGACGCCACCGACGAGCTGGCGCAGGCGAAGTACGAGGACTACCTGTCGTACGCGTCGGAGCTCGGTGCGCTGGTGCTCAACTCCGGCTGGATGGGCGTCGACCTGTCGCAGTGGGACCTCGACGAGCCCCTCGGTGATGTCGAGTCGAACGCGATCCAGTCGGTGGCGGCGAACATCGCGGCGGCGACCGGCGAGGACGGCAGCTCGTGGACGATCCGCGACCTCGCCCGGCACACCGCGATCGGCGGGCTCGGGCCGGTCGCCGTCGGCGGGGGAGCGACCATCGCCGACCGCTTGCAGGAGATCCAGGAGCTCACCGACGTCGACGGCTTCAACTTGGCGTACGCGGTGACCCCGGGCACGTGGGAGGACGTCATCGAGTTCGTCATCCCCGAACTCCGGGCGCGTGGGGCCTACCCGACCGGCTACGAGCCCGGTTCGCTGCGGCACAAGCTGCACGGCCGCGGTGACCGGCTGCCCGACGAGCACCGTGGGGCGTCGTTCAGGATCGGCAGCAGCGCGGTCGTAGGCTGACCGGGTGATCGAACCGTCCGTGTCCGTGCGTCCAGCGGACCCGGACGAGGTCTCGGCGTGTGTCGACCTGTGGGTCGCAGCGGTCGCGGCACGGGACAGCGTTCCGGAGTCCGACGCGGTGCGAGCCCGCGCGGCGTCGAAGTTCGCCGTGCCGCGCGTCGCACTGCTCGTCGCTGCCGGAGCGGCCGGTGCGATCGACGGCTTCGCGCTCGTGACGGCGCCGGGGTCCGGGCGTCCGACCGACCCGTCCGACGCCGCCTACCTGTCGCTGCTCGCCGTCCGCCCGGACGTGCAGGCGCGGGGTGTGGGGCGTGCGCTCCTGGCCGCGTCGGTCGACGCGGCGTCGGCGACGGGACACCCCGCGGTGGTCCTGCACGCACTCGCCGGCAACGAGCGGGCGCTGCGGCTCTACGAAGCCGGCGGGTTCCGGGCGGACGGGGTCGAGTTCCCGCACGCCCTGACGGGCGGGCCGACGCGGACGTACATCGCGACGGCCCCGGCGCACTGAACGGTCAGACGCGCCACTTCGGTCGCGGGGCGTGGTCCTCGTAGGACTGCCGACTCGGGTAGGTGATCAGCTCGATCGTCGATCCCCACGGGGTGCCGACGTACACGAACCGGTTGCCGAATCCTCCCTCGTTGCCGCCCAGGTCGCGCGGGTCCGCGTACCGCTGGCCGCCCGCCGTCTCGATGTGCGACAGCGCGTGGTCGATGTCGTCGACGTAGAACGCCACGTGCTGCCAGCCGAGGTCGCTCGCGCGGACGGCCGGGCGCTGATCGGGGCCGTGGTACTCGAACAGCTCGAGTCCCGGACCGTTCGGCAGCGCGAGCATGCGCAGCGCGCCCTGGGCCATGGTCTTCGGGATGCCGAGCCGGCGCTGCACGTCGGGTTGACCGCGGAGCGGTTCGCTCCGGAGGAACCGGTCGTACAGGGGGACGGCGTCGAGTCCCAGGACGAAGAAGTCGGTGGCCTGGTCGATGTCGGGCACGGTGAGGCCGATGTGGTCGATGCCGTGTGCGGTGCTGGGGGTGCCCGTCGGGGTGGTGACGGTTGCAGGACGTGTCGCGGTGGTGCCGGATGGGCGTGGCGCAGTGTGCATGGTGCCGTCTCCCCTGAGTTCGGCTCGGACGTGGATCACCCGAGTAGAACGGCTGCGCGCGGGGGAGGACAAGCGGAGCGCGGGACGCGTGCGGAGAACCGCCGCGATCGTGCGTGATCAGTCGACGGGGGTCCACGCCGGGTACGTTGCCGAGCGTCCGTCGCCCGAGGACCGCCGGGTGACGCGGCGCTGCACCCAGGGCAGGACGTGCTCGCGGTAGTAGCGGAGTTCCTCGGAGAATCGGGTGCGACCGGTCTGTTCGGACGCCGGCTCGATCGGTGCCGGTCCGTCCCCGATCGCGTGCAGGGCGAGGTCCGCGACGCGCTGGTGGCCAGTGTCGTTCATGTGCAGCCGGTCCTCGGACCAGAACTCGGCACGGCGCAGGTGTGGATCACGGGACACGTCGACGAAGGGCAGGTCGTACCGCCGGGCGAGGTCGGCGAGGGCGTCGGCCCAGGCGTCGCCGCGCGCGTTGATGAGGTGCCCCAGGGGGAGCCGGGCGCTCGGGTCGGCCGGGCTCAGCAGTGCCAGGTGGACGCCGCGGTCGAGGACCGTCCTGACCGCTGCCTCGAGCGGCGCGATGAGGGCGGCAGCGTCGAACCGTGGCCGCAGCAGGTCGTTGCCGCCGGCGCAGAAGGTGATGAGCGTCGGGGTGGGGTCGAGTGCGAGCGCCGCGTCGAGTTGCTCGTCGAGGACCCCGGCGAGCAGGCGCCCGCGGACCGCGAGGTTGGCGTACCGGACGTCTGCGTCGTGCGCACGGGCCATGCCGCTCGCGAGTCGACCGGTCCAGCCGGGGAACGGTACGGCGCCGGCGTCGCCGATGCCCTCCGAAAAGCTGTCGCCGATCGCGACGTAACGGATGGTGTCGGGCATGGGGCCATCATCGTGCACATGTCTGTGCACGTTCTGGTGTGGAACGAGCGTTTCAGGACAGCGACCACGACACACGACCGTTACACGAGGGAAACGGCGGGCGCGAAGAGGCTCCCTAACTTCTGTGGTGGAGGCGATCACCGCCTCCCCACCCCACTCCCTCGGAGGACGCCATGGCTACCGATCTCGTGACACCCGTCGCAGCGCCCCACGCCCCCACCACGACCGCCGCACCCGCTGGTGCCGGCGTCGTCAAGCCCGGGTACGACCCGGCGCTCACGAACGAGGACCTCGCCCCGCTGCGCAAGCAGAGCTGGACGAGCTACAACTTCTTCGCCTTCTGGATGTCCGACGTGCACTCGGTCGGCGGCTACGTCACCGCCGGGTCGCTCTTCGCACTCGGCATCGCGAGCTGGCAGGTGCTCATCGCCCTGGTGGTCGGCATCCTGATCGTGCAGGTCTTCGCCAACCTCGTCGCCAAGCCGTCGCAGCGCACCGGCGTGCCCTACCCGGTCATCAACCGTGCGGTGTTCGGGGTGCTCGGGGCGAACGTGCCCGCGATCATCCGCGGGCTGATCGCGATGGCCTGGTACGGCGTGCAGACGTTCCTCGCCGCGCAGTCGCTCAACATCATCTTCCTGAAGTTCATCCCCGCCTCGGCCGGGCTGCTCGACCACTCGTTCCTGGGGCTGTCGGCGCTCGGGTGGATCTCGTACGCGATCCTGTGGGTCGCGCAGGGGGCCCTGTTCTGGATGGGCATGGAGGCCATCAAGAAGTTCATCGACTGGGCGGGCCCGGCGGTGTACGTCGTGATGATCGCGCTGGCGATCTACCTCGTCAGCCAGGCCGGCATCGGCAACATCTCGTTCACGCTGTCGGTGGGAGAGCCGCTCTCGTTCGGCGCGTCGATCCCGGTCATGCTCTCCGCGGTCGCCCTGGTGGTCAGCTACTTCTCCGGCCCGATGCTCAACTTCGGTGACTTCTCGCGCTACGGCAAGTCCTTCGCGTCCGTCAAGCGGGGCAACTTCTGGGGCCTGCCGATCAACTTCCTGTTCTTCTCGGTGCTCACCGTGCTGTGTGCGAGTGCGACCGTGCCGGTCTTCGGCAAGCTCATCACCGACCCGATCGAGACCGTGCAGGCGATCGGCGCTCCGTTCGCGATCCTGCTCGGCGGCCTGACCTTCGTGACGGCGACGGTCGGCATCAACATCGTCGCGAACTTCATCAGCCCCGCGTTCGACTTCTCGAACGTCGCTCCGCGCAAGATCTCGTGGCGAGCCGGCGGCATGATCGCCGCGGTCGGCTCCGTGCTGCTGACCCCGTGGAACTGGTACGGCAACGACCAGGCCATCCTGTACACGCTCGGGGTGCTCGGCGCGCTGATCGGCCCGCTGTTCGGCATCCTGATCGCCGGGTACTACATCGTCGGGAAGCAGCGCATCGCCGTCGACGACATGTACACGAAGGACACCTCGGCCCGGTACTGGTACCGCGGCGGCTTCAACCCGAACGCCATCGGTACCCTCGTCGTCACCGGGGTGGTCTCGGTCGCCAGTGCGGTGCTGCCGCCCGCGCTCGGGATCCTGCCGGGGTTGAACAACTACAGCTGGTTCATCGGCTGCGGCCTGGGACTCGTGGTCTTCTGGGGCCTCGAGCGGGTCCGGCCGAGCATGCCGGAGCTCGCCTCGGACGACCCGACGGTCGACGACGGCGCCGCCGTCGGGCGAGCCTGAGACGCCCCCGCACCACCAGCGACACCCGCACCGCCCGCACCACCGGAAGGACCCCGATGCGCATCCGCGTCGTCAACCCGAACACCACCGCCTCGATGACCCGCTCGATCGGCGTCGCCGCCACCGCGGTCGCCGGCCCGGGAACCATCGTCGAGGCGGTGAACCCCACGATGGGCCCGGCGTCGATCGAGAGCCACTACGAAGAGGCGCTCGCGGTGCCGGGGCTCCTCGAGCAGATCGCGCTCGGGGAGCAGGACGGCGTGGACGCCTACGTCGTCGCCTGCTTCGGTGACCCGGGCCTCGACGCCGCGCGGGAGCTCGCCGCCGGGCCGGTCATCGGGATCGCCGAGGCGGGCTTCCACGCGGCGGCGATGCTCGGGCGCCGGTTCGGCGTCGTGACGACCCTGGCGCGGACGACCGGACGGGCCCACGAGCTCGCCGAGCGCTACGGCTTCGCGTCGCTCGTCACCGAGATCCGGGCGTGCGAGGTCGCGGTGCTCGAGCTCGACGACCCCGCCTCGGGAGCACGTGCCCTGGTGATCGAGGAGTGCCGGGCCGTCATCGCTGGCGGAGCCGACGCGGTCGTGCTCGGCTGCGCGGGGATGGCGGACTTCTGCGCCGAGGTCTCGCGGGCGATCGGGGCGCCGGTCGTCGACGGCGTCGCCGCGGCGACCGTGCTCGCCGAGTCGCTCGTGCGGCTCGGGCTCTCGACGGGCAAGCACGGCGAGTACGCCACCCCGCCGACTAAGGCGATGTCGGGTCTGCTGGCGGGCTTCGAACGCCAGCCGGCGGCGGCCGCGACGGTCGGGGCGGGCGCATGACGGGCCTCCCGGCCGCCGCCGACACCGTCGCGGACCTCGTCCTGCGCGCGGATCGCGCCTGGATCGACGGAGCCTTCCGCCCCGCTGCGGTCGTCGTGCGCGACGGCCGCGTCGACGGCGTCCTGCCCGTCGACGCCGTGGTCCGGACGCTCGACGACCGCACCGTGCCGGACGACCAGGTCCTGCTGCCCGGCCTCGTCGACACCCACGTGCACGTCAACGAACCCGGACGCACCGAGTGGGAGGGGTTCGCCTCCGCGACCCGGGCCGCCGCCCTCGGCGGGGTCACGACCATCATCGACATGCCGCTCAACTCGATCCCCGCGACGACGACGGTCGAGGCGCTCGCCGTGAAGCGGGCGAGTGCCGAGGGGCGGGTCGCCGTCGACGTCGGGTTCTGGGGCGGGGCGGTCCCCGACAACGCCGGCTCGCTCGGCGCACTGCACGACGCGGGTGTCTTCGGCTTCAAGTGCTTCACCGCGCCGTCCGGGGTCGACGAGTTCCCGCACCTGGACGCCGACCAACTGCGCGCCGCGATCGAGGAGGTCGCCCGGATCGATGCCCTGCTCATCGTGCACGCCGAGGACCCCGAGTTCCTGGTCGACCACGCCGCGCTCGGCGGCCACTACGAGGACTTCCTCGCCACCCGCCCGGTCGACGCCGAGCGGTCCGCCATCGCGCGGGTCATCGACGGCGCACGGGCCACCGGCGCCCGGGTCCACATCCTGCACCTGTCCGACGCGGGAGCGATCCCGATGATCCGCGCCGCGAAGGACGACGGCGTCCGGATCACGGTCGAGACCTGCCCGCACTACCTGTCGTTCGAAGCGGGGTCCATCCCCGACGGCGCGACCGAGTACAAGTGCTGCCCGCCGATCCGTGACGACGCGAACCGTGACGCCCTGTGGGCCGGTGTGCTCGACGGCACGATCGACATGATCGTGTCCGACCACTCGCCGTCGACCGCCGACCTCAAGGTCGACGACTGGGGACTCGCCTGGGGCGGGATCGCCGGCCTGCAGGTCGGCTTCCGGGCCGTCTGGACCGAGGCCCTCCGCCGCGGCGTCCCGCTCGAGGCGCTGCTGCCGCTGTTCACGACCGGTCCGGCAGCACTCGTCGGCTTCCCCGACCGCGGGGTCATCGCCCCCGGCGCGCTGGCCCACTTCGCCGTGTTCGACCCGTCCGCCACGGCCGTCATCGACGTGGCCGGCCTCGCACACCGCAACCCGGTCTCCGCGTTCGCCGGCCTGGAGGCCCGTGGCCGCGTCACCGAGACCTGGCTGCGCGGGCGCGTGGTGGCGTCCACCGCGTCCGGCGTCACCGCCGTCGAGGGGCAGCTCGTCGCTGCGCCCGCGACCGCGGATGCCCGGGTCACCGAAACACGTCTGTAACGATCGTTCCGGTACGCTCGTGACCGGAACGGAAGGATCAACCATGCACCCCGTGAACCCGCCAGCCCGCCTCCTCATGGGCCCCGGCCCGATCACCGCCGACCCGCGTGTGCTCCGCGCCCTGTCGACCCCGCTCGTCGGGCAGTACGACCCGTGGATGACCTCCGCCATGAACGACACCCAGGAGCTCTACCGCGGTGTGTTCGGCACCACGAACGACGCCACCGTGCTCGTCGACGGCACCTCGCGCGCCGGGATCGAGGCGGTGCTCGTGTCGCTCCTCGCACCGGGTGACCGCGTGCTCGTGCCGGTGTTCGGCCGGTTCGGGCACCTGCTCGCCGAGATCGCCGGCCGTGCCGGGGCCGAGGTCCACACCATCGAGACCGCGTGGGGGCAGGTCTTCACACCGTCCGCGATCGAGGACGCCATCGTCCGTGTCCGGCCGAAGGTGCTGGCGATCGTGCAGGGTGACACCTCCACGACGATGAACCAGCCGCTCGACGAACTGGGCGCGATCTGCGAGCGGCACGGCGTGCTGTTCTACACCGACGCCACGGCGACCGTCGGCGGCAACCCGCTCGAGGTCGACGCCTGGGGCATCGACGCCGTCAGCGCCGGCCTGCAGAAGTGCCTCGGCGGGCCGTCCGGCAGCGCACCGGTCACCGTCTCGCCGCGTGCGACCGCCGTGCTCGACGAGCGCCGCAGCGTCGAGGCGGGCATCCGCGAACCCGGTGACGACGTCGCCGACGAGCCGATCCGCTCGAACTACCTCGACCTCGCGATGATCCTGGACTACTGGGGCCCGCGGCGCCTGAACCACCACACCGAGGCCGCGTCGATGCTCTACGCCGCCAACGAGTGCGCCCGCATCCTGCTCGACGAAGGGCGCGAGCAGGCGATCGCTCGGCACGAACTCGCGGGCCGCGCGATGCTGCAGGGCGTCCAGGCGCTCGGGCTCGGGGTGTTCGGTGACGTCGCACACAAGATGCACAACGTCGTCGCCGTGGAGATCCCGTCCGACGTCGTCGGCGACCAGGTCCGTGGTTCGATGCTCGACGACCACGGCATCGAGATCGGCACCTCGTTCGGACCGCTGCACGGCAAGGTCTGGCGCATCGGCACCATGGGCTACAACGCCCGCAAGGACACCGTCGTGACGACCCTCGCCGCCCTCGAGCACGCGCTCCGCCGTGCGGGGCACGCCGTCCCGCACGGCGGTGGGGTCGACGCGGCCCTCGACGCCTTCGCCGGTGCGCCGGTCGGGGTGCTGGCGTGACCGCGGCCCCGGTCGTGACCGCCACCGCCCTGGGCACCGCCGACGCCGAGCTCGTGGCGCGCTGGTGCGACGAGCTGGCCCTGGTCACCGCGGAGACCGGTCGGATCACCCGCGTGTACCTGTCGCCCGAGCACGCCCGCGTCAACGGGATCGTCGCCGGGTGGATGCAGGATGCCGGACTCACCACCTGGCAGGACGCCGCCGGCAACCTGCACGGACGGGTCGACGGCGCGACGCCCGACGCCCCCGTGCTGCTGCTCGGCTCGCACCTCGACACCGTGGTGGACGCCGGCCGCTACGACGGGATCGTCGGGGTCCTGATGGCCATCCGCACCGCTGCGCGACTGACGACCGCGGGACCGCTGCCCGTCGCGCTCGAGGTCATCGCGTTCTCCGACGAAGAGGGGACCCGCTTCGGCAAGGCCCTGCTCGGGTCGTCCGCCGTCGCCGGGGTGTGGGACGAGTCCTGGTGGGACCTGGCGGACGGCGACGGCGTGACCCTGCGCGAGGCCTTCACCCGGTTCGGGCTCGACCCGGCCCGGGTGGGTGACGCGACGGCAGACCCGACGACGCTCGCCGGGTACCTCGAGGCGCACATCGAACAGGGCCCGTACCTCGAGCAGGCCGGTCAGGCGCTCGGCGTCGTCACGAGCATCGCGAGCGCCCGACGCTTCTCGGTCGAGGCCGTCGGCGAGGCCCGGCACGCGGGCGGAACGCCGTACGAGCGCCGCCACGACGCGCTGCTCGCCGCGGCCGAGGCCGCCTTGGCCGTCGAGCGGATCTGCCGGGCGTCGCACCACGTCGGCACCGTCGGCACGATGACCGTCGAACCGGGCGCCGTGAACGTGGTCCCCGGGCTCGCGCGGTTCTCGGTGGACCTGCGCGGCGAGTTCGACGACGGCCGCGACGCGGTCTGGGACGAGCTCACGAAGGCGTTCTCGCTGATCGGGGAACGACGCGGGGTCAGCGTCACGCCGACCGAGGTGCACCGTGCACCGGCGGTGTTCTGCGCGCCGCGGCTGATGGACGCCGTCCGCGCCGGCATCGAGTCGACGGGCGAGGCTGCGCCGATGGAGCTGTTCTCGCGGGCCGGACACGACGCCATGTCGCTCGGGCTCGTCACCGACGTCGCGATGCTGTTCCTGCGCAACCCGGACGGCATCAGCCACCACCCGGACGAGTTCGTCTCGACGCCCGACATCGCGCTCGGGCTCGACGCGCTCGCCGTCGCGGTGGAGCGGGTGGCCCGGGCATGAGCACCGCCGGACCGGACGTCCGCGCCCGCATCGACTCCGTCTGGGAGCAGCTCTCGCCCGCCGAACGCCGCGTCGCCGCGATGGTCCGGCACGACCCGGAACTCCTGCTCGTCGGAACCTCGGCCGAGCTCGCCGCCGAGTCGGGCACGTCGAAGGCCACGGTGTCCCGGCTCGTCCGGTCGCTCGGGTTCCAGGACGCGGCCGAGGTCCGGCAGAACCTGATGTCCGCACGCGGTTCCGGCCTGCCGTGGGTGGCGGAAGACGCCGCCCACGTCGACCAGCGTGCCGTCGAGGCCCGCAACCTCGACGCGGCCTTCGCCTCGCTGGCCCGTGCCGATCGTCCGCGACTCGCTCGCCGCATCGTCCGCGCTCATCGTGTGCTCGTGTTCGGGGAGCGCGGTGCCTACCCGGTGGCGCTGCAGCTCCGCGCGCAGCTCGCCCAGGTCCGCTCCGACGTCCGGGTCGGTCCGGCCCCGGGGCAGCGGCTCGGCGAAGAGGTCGCCGACCTCGACCGCCGTGACCTCGTCGTCCTGGTGACCGTGCGTCGTCACACCGCCGGGGTCGACCGGATCGTGCGGCACTGCGTCTCGACCGGCGCCGACGTCGTCGTGCTGGGCGACCCGACCGCAGCCGTCATCGCGGCACCGGCGAACACGGCGATCCTGTGCCCGGTCGACTCGCCGGCGGCGTTCGACTCGATGGCGGCCATGTTCGCGGTCGTCGCGGCCATCGCGAACGACGTGTACGAAGCCTCGGGGCCGGCCGGCCGCGCGCGGGTCGACGCGGTGGCGAGTGCCTACGACGCGCTGGGGGAGCTCGCAGCGCCCTGACCGTCGCGGCCGTCCCGGCCGTCGGCGTGCAGCTCGGTGGCGAGCGACGCGTTGCGCTCACGGATGAGCCGCGGCAGGTAGCGCTCGAGGGCGACGACCTCGGCCAGACGACCGAGCGGGCCGAACGGTGCGCGGAACGTGATGGTGTCGACCATGCGCGTGCCGCCGGCCGACGGCTCGAACCGGTGCTCGTGGTGGAAGCGGGCGAACGGCCCACGCACCTGTTCGTCGACGAACCGGTGTGGGGCCTCCAGAGCAGTGATCCGACTCGTCATCCGCCAGACGATCCCGAAGTGCCGCGCGCGCCACGTGACGGACTCGCCCAGGCCGATCGTGCCGGACGTCGTGCCGGCGACGGCGCGTTCGTCGGTCGCAGCCATCGACCGCTCGTGCGCGCCGATGTCGAGTGACAGCGCGAACGCGCGCTCGGGCGGTGCCGCGAGCTCGGTCACCACGCGGAACGTCACCGTCACGACGCGGGCCAGACCGTCGGCGTCGAGCGGTCGTCATCGTGCAGAGCAGCCGCGATGAGCTGGTCGTGGCGTCGTCCGCGGTGGAACACGCCGGACCGGAGCCGTCCCTCGTAGCGGAGCCCGAGCCGCTGCGCGATCGCCGCGGACGGGGCGTTCGCCGCGATCGCCCGCCACTGCACGCGGACGAGCCCGAGCCCGTCGGACGACGGCGTGAACGCCCAAGCCAGGACGGCGGCTGCGGCCTCGGTCACGAAGCCGTGGCCGCGCCCGTCCGGGTGCACGGCGTAGCCGACCTCGGCCGCGCCGTCGACGAACCCGAACAGTCCGATCGTCCCGAGCAGCCGGAGGTCGTCGGCCCGCCGGATGCCGAACTCGTAGCGGGAGTCCGTGGACCAGCCCGCGCGCACGACGTCGGTGATCCAGTTGTGTGCCTCGGCGTGGCCGTACGGCACCGGTACCGGTGTGTAGGCGACGACGTCGGGATCGTTCGCGTAGGCGATGACGTCCTCCGCATCGGACGGTTCCGGCACGGAGAGCACCAGGCGATCGGTCCGGAGGGTGACGGGGTCCACGCACCGAGCCTAGCCACGGCAGTGCGCGCGGTACCGTCGGGAGCATGACGTTCGACGCGATCCCGTTCCCGGTCATCGACGGCCACAACGACCTGCCGTGGGAGCGCCGCGAGACCCACGACTCCGGGGTCGAGGGCATCGACACCGAGGTCGACTCGCTGCACACCGACCTGCCGAAGCTCCGCGCCGGTGGGGTCGTCGGCCAGTTCTGGTCGGTCTTCGTGCCCGTCGACGAACCGGACCCGGTGCGGACGACGCTGCAGCAGATCGACCTGGCGCACCGGATCATCGCGCGGTACCCGGAGTCGCTCGCACTGGCCCGGACGGCGACCGAGGTGCGGGCGGCGGTCGAGTCCGGCCGGATCGCGTCGCTGCTCGGCGCCGAGGGCGGGCACTCCATCGGCGACGACCTGGCGGTGCTCCGCGACTTCGCCCGACTCGGCGTCCGGTACATGACGCTCACGCACAACGACGACACCCCCTGGGCCGACTCGGCGACGGGCTCGCGTCCGCACGGCGGGCTGACCGACCGCGGCCGCCAGGTGGTGGCCGAGATGGAGCGGATCGGCATGCTCGTCGACCTGTCCCACACCGCACCGGCGACCATGCGGGACACCCTCGACGTCGCCACGCAGCCCGTCGTGTTCAGCCACTCGTCCACCGTCGCCGTCGACGACCACCCGCGGAACGTGCCGGACGACGTGCTCGCCCGGCTGTCGGACAACGGCGGCGTCGTGATGATCACGTTCGTGCCGAAGTTCGTCTCCCGCGACTGGGTGGACTGGGAGGACGCCGGCTCGGTGGGGGAGCCGCCGCTCGTGACGGTGTCGGACGTCGCGGACCACGTCGAGCACGCCCGCGACCTCGCCGGCGCAGCACACATCGGCCTCGGCGGGGACTACGACGGCACCCCGGTGCTGCCGCCGGACCTGCGCGACGTGTCGCGGTACCCGGTGCTCGCGGCCGAGCTGCAGCGGCGCGGGTGGGGAGCGGACGACCTGCGGGCGCTCGCCGGGGGCAACGTGCTGCGGGTGCTCGAAGCGACCGACGAGCGCTTCGCGCGGACAGCATTCGTGCGCTGACCCTGGCCATGTGCTTTCACACCTGACGTCCATACCGATTCGTGGACGGCGCGTGCCAGCAGCCCCCACGATCGGCGGATGACTGATGGATCGACGCTCCCGGCCGAGTACGAACACACGTTTCGAGTGATCCGCGAACAGGTGACCGCGACGCGGCATCGCGTGCAGCTGGCAGCGAACGCGCAACTGGTGCACCTGTACTGGTCGATCGGCACGGTCCTGCTCGAGCGGTCGAAGAGCGGGCAGTGGGGGAGCGGTGTCCTGAACCGGCTCGCCGACGATCTGCGAAGCGAGTTCCCGTCGATGAAGGGGCTGTCGGCGACGAACCTCAAGTACATGCGGCAGTTCGCAGCGGCCTGGCCTGAGGAAGCATCAATTGGTCCACAGCTTGTGGACCAATTGCCGTGGGGGCACATCCGTGCTCTGCTCCCAGTGCCGGAGCCTGATCGCCGGGCTCGGTACGCAGTAGCTGCAGTTCAGGGCAGCTGGTCGCGAAGCGCGCTCGTGCACAACCTGCGAACCCGTGTCCTGGAGCGCAGCGGGACTCCGCCAACGAACTTCGGTCGTCTCCTGGACGAAGACGGTGCCGATCTGGCTCGGCAGATGACCCGGGACCCGTACGTGCTCGACTTCCTCGCCGTCGACGGCGACCTCGACGAGCGAAAGCTCGAGCGCGCACTGGTGCAGCGGATCGAGGAAACCCTCCGCGAGTTCGGTACCGGGTTCGCATTCGTCGGGCGGCAGGTGCACTTCGACGTCGACGGCAACGACTTCTTCGTCGATCTCCTCTTCTTCCACGTCGAGCAGCTCCGGTACGTCGTCGTGGAACTCAAGACCGGAGAGTTCCGGCCGGACAACATCGGGCAGCTCTCGTTCTACGTCGCCCTCGTCGACGGCGAGCTCCGCCGCCCAGCGCACGCTGAAACGGTCGGGCTGTTGCTCGTCGCGGGCAAGAACGACGCCGTCGTCCGGTACGCACTCGGCGCGTCCAACGCCCCGGTGGGAGTGGCTTCGTTCGATCTGCTGCCAACTGAGCTGCAGCGAGCGCTGCCTTCGGAGGCGCAACTCCGGCGGGCGCTGCGGCCAGCGGAGGACGCTCAGCCGTAGGTGGGGTACTGCGGCCAGCCCTCGGGGCTGTCCTCCCAGTCCTGCTGGCGGCCGTACGCGGTGCGGTCCATGATGTGCGCGACCGGCAGGATGGCCTCCGTCCCACGCGATCCGGTGGCGTACGTCAGGTAGGGCACGCCGTCGCGCAGCAGGTAGTACGAGTAGCCCGGCACCGGACCGTCGTAGTCGTCGTGGTGCAGGGTCCATCCCCAGTCGTCGTGGTAGCTCGTGGCGCCCGACGACACCCACCGGTGCGGCCAGCCGCGCAGCTCCCGCCAGCGCTCGAGCTTCTCGATCGGGGCCTGCGAGACCATGGCGAACGCGATGCCCTCGTCGTCGAGCCGGCCCGTGTTCGCCGGCAGGTTGTCCACGGCCCAGGTGCAGCTCGGGCAGCCGTCGTCCCAGTCGGGCGCGAACATCACGTTCTGCACGAGGAGCAGGTAGCGGCCGTCGAACAGCTCGGAGAGCCGGACCGGGCCGTCGGCACCCTGGAACTCGTAGTCCTCCACCTGGACCATCGGGAGTCGGCGGCGGGCGGCGGACACCCGGTCGCCGTGCCGGGTGAGTTCCTTCTCTTCGCGGACCTGGGTGGCGAGTGCCTCGTCGAACGCGGCACGGTCGACCACGGGCGGTGCGACCTCGGGTTGCTGCAGCTTGGACATGGCGACCTCCTCGTCGTTGCCCGGCACCGTACGCCCAGGTGGGCCACACGGCAACGGGAGCCCGATGCCGTGGACAGGACCACCTGGGGTCCGGTCGCTAGGATCGGGCGCACACCGCGCCTCCAGGAAGAGCGATGCGCGACCTGACCCGATGAGGACGGACCGGATGAGCGGCACGATCTACGACAACATCTCCCAGGCGTTCGGCAACACCCCGCTCGTCAAGCTGAACCGGCTGCCGAAGGCGGGCGGCGCCGAGGTGCTGGCCAAGCTCGAGTTCTACAACCCCGGCGCCAGCGTGAAGGACCGCCTCGGCGTCGCGATCATCGACGCGGCCGAGCAGTCCGGCGACCTGCAGCCGGGCGGCACCATCGTCGAGGGGTCGTCGGGCAACACCGGCATCGCCCTTGCGCTCGTCGGTGCGGCCCGCGGGTACAAGGTGATCATCACGATGCCGGAGACGATGAGCGTCGAGCGTCGTGCAGTGATGCGCGCCTACGGGGCCGAGATCGTGCTCACCCCCGGTCCCGAGGGCATGAAGGGCGCGGTCGAACGCGCCGCCGCGATCGTCGACGAGACGCCCGGCGCGATCCTCGCCCACCAGTTCGAGACCGCCGCGAACGCCGCGATCCACCGGAAGACCACCGCTGAGGAGATCCTGCGCGACACCGAGGAGCACGTCGACGTGTTCGTCGCCGGCGTCGGGACCGGTGGCACGATCACGGGTGTCGGCCAGGTGCTCAAGGAGCGCGTGCCCGGCGTGCAGATCGTCGCGGTCGAGCCGAAGGACTCCCCGCTCCTGACCGAGGGCAAGGCCGGACCGCACAAGATCGCGGGCATCGGCGCGAACTTCATCCCCGAGGTCCTCGACCAGTCCGTCATCGACGAGGTGTTCGACGTCGAGCTCGACGACGCTCTGCGTGTGGCGCGGGCGCTCGCGACCGACGAGGGCATCCTCGCCGGCATCTCGTCCGGGGCGATCATCCACGCCGCGCTCGAGATCGCCGCACGACCCGAGAACGCCGGCAAGCGCGTCGTCGCGATCGTCTGCGACACCGGGGAGCGCTACCTGTCGACGGTGCTCTTCGAGGGACTCACTGCGTGAGTCGTCCCGTCCGACGAGGCGTGCTGCGGACGGTCCGGGAGGACCTGGCCGCAGCACGCCGCGGCGACCCCGCCGCCCGTGGTGACCTCGAGAACGCGATCGTCTACTCCGGGCTGCACGCCATCTGGACCTACCGCGTGACGCACCGGCTCTGGCTCGCCAGGGGCCTGCCCGGAGCTCGGTTCGTCGCGCGGGTCATCGGCCAGGCAGCACGGTCGGTCACGGGCATCGAGATCCACCCCGGCGCCCGCATCGGCCGACGGTTCTTCATCGACCACGGCATGGGCGTCGTGATCGGCGAGACCGCGGTGATCGGAGACGACGTCGTGCTGTTCCACGGGGTGACCCTGGGCGGGCGCGGCGGCGACCACGGCCCAGGAGCCCGACGGCACCCGGTGGTCGGCGACCGCGTCGTGCTCGGCGCGGGATCGTCCCTGATCGGGGCGATCAGCATCGGGCAGGACTCCGTCGTGGGTGCGAACACCGTGGTGACGAAGGACGTCCCCGTGGGGTCGGTCGTCACCGGGGTCGCCGGGACCGCCCGCCCGAGGTCCGGGCACGAGGGCGTCCCGACGCTCTGACGGGTGCGCGCCGCTCAGCTCTTCTCGCAGGCGATGCCGTCCTTGTCGCGGTCGAGTTTCGCGTTCGCCTTGTACAGGGCGTCGTCCTTCTTCACCGTGCCCTTGAGCGCACGGGTCGTGGTCTTGCCGCCGGAGACGACCTTGTTCTGCGTGACGGACTTCTTCGCGATGCCGCCCGAGTACACCTTCTGTACCGCGGTGCAGTTGGCGTAGGTCTTCGGGGCGGCTTGCGCGGTGGAGGCACCACCGACGACGACGGTGGTGGCGAGGACTGCGGTGGCGGCGGCGATGCCGAGGGTACGGATGATGCGCACGGGTTCCCCCTGGAACAGGTGTGTGGCCGCCGGGGCGACCGCCGCGTCGGGTACGCGGCGAGCTGATCCTACGATGTGAACGACGCTCATGACATGCCCCCGAACAGGTCCGGTCCGCGAGCCGCGGTGTCGGGCGTCTGGGGCATGCTGGGTGCATGGACGGCGCGCAGTTGCACGAGATCGCGAGTCGCACCGCGATGGGCCTGCCCGCGGTGTTCGAGACCGAGCCCTTCGGCGAGGGCGCCCTGGTCTACAAGGTCGTCGACAAGATGTTCGTGATGACGAGCGAGCTCCGTGGTGTGCCGATCGTCAACCTGAAGTGCGCGCCGCCGCACGGGGCAGCACTCGTCCGCGACCACGCCGAGATCACACCGGGGTGGCACATGAACAAGCGCCACTGGATCACGCTCGCTCCCGGTGACGGCATCGACGAGACCCTGGTCGAGGACCTCGTCGCGAACGCCTACGACCTGGTCGTCGCCGGGTTGCCCCGAGCGAAGCGGCCCCTCGACCCGACGCGCGGCGACTGATCAGGAGCTGGCGGCTGCCGAGGAGCTGGCGGCTGCCGAGGACCGGGCGAGGACCTTCGACACGTCGCGGACGACCTTCGGCGCGAGTCGCTCCCCGGACTCGAGCACCGCACGGGCACGCTCGGGGGTGAGCCCCGCGAAGACCTCGCCGATCGTCACGCCGTGCTCCGGCCGGTACGTCACGACGACCGGGTCGCCTGCTGCCACCGGGCCGGACTTCACGACCCGCAGGTACGCGCCCGGACGGCCTTCCTCGGTGAACCGCCGGACCCACTTGTCGACGCCCATCCGGCGCGCGAACGTGCCGCACGGGATCCGGGGGATCGTCACCTCGAGCTCCAGCGTCTCGCCGATGCGCCACCGCTCGCCCGTCACGGCCCCGGTGACGTCGACGCCCGTGGTCCGCAGGTTCTCGCCGAACAGGCCCGGCGGGATCTCGCGGTCCAGCGAGGCGGCGAAGTACTCGGCGTCCTCGTCGGCGTAGGCGTACACGGCCTGGTCCTCGCCACCGTGGTGCTTCCGGTCGGCCTGGACGTCGGCGTACAGCCCGAGCGGTCGGACCCGGACCTTGCCGTCGACCGGACGCTTGTCGATGGCGGTGACGCCGATCGTGCCGGAGTCGGGCAGCAGGCGGTCGACGCGGCAGACGGCGGTGACGAGCGACATGTCTCCACTCTGGCGCAAGTGTGACGACAAGTGTGACGATCCGCCGTCCTCGCGCGTCCCATCAGCGACCGACCTCGTTCCCAGCCCCGACCAGTAGAAGGAAAGCGTGCACCACCAGTCCCTCGCCGAGCTCGACGACGCGGTCCTCGCCGGCCGGTCGTCCGATGGCGACGTCCGGGCCTTCGAGGTCCTGATCCGCCGCTACACACCGCTCCTGCGCGCTTACGCCCGTCGGACCCTGGGATCGACCGACGAACTCGACGACGTCGTGCAGGAGACCTTCATCACCGCGTGGGACCGCCTGGACCGGCTCGAGGACCACGCCAAGGTGAAGTCCTGGCTGATGCGGATCCTCAGCCGGAAGTGCCTGGACCGCATCCGGGCCCGCCGGTTCCACGACGACGTCACCGAACTCGAGGTCGCCGCACCCGCCGACGACGCTCCCGACCGGGTCGCCGAGGCCCGCTCGCGCGAGGAAGCGGCGGAGACGGCGCTCGCCGAACTGCCCGAAGCCCAACGACGCTGCTGGATCATGAAGGAGGTGCTCGAGTACAGCTACGACGACATCGCCGCAGAACTCGACCTGCCTCCCTCGACGGTCCGCGGACTCCTGTCCCGAGCGAGGAAGAACATGATCCGACTCATGGAGGGATGGCGATGAGCGACCTCGACGCACTCGAACTCGACGACCTCGACGGCCACTCCATCGACGAGCTCGCCGACTACCTGGACGCCGGCATGCAGCCGCCGGACCCCACCATCGACGGCTCACCCGCGTGCCAGAACGCCCTCGCGGCGATCCTGCGCGTGCGGCACGCGTCGCTCGGGTCCCTCGAGGCCGCCGCCCGCGACGAAGCCCCGGCCGACGAGTCGTGGATCGGCGGCGTGCTCGCCAACATCTCGCTGGAGTCCCGCTCCGGACGGGACGTCCCGCTCCGCGCGCAGTCCGAGTCGGAGCGCCCGGTGATGACCGAGGGAGCGATCCGGTCGCTCATCCGCCGGACCGGCGACGGTGTTCCCGGCGTCCTCGTCGCCCGGTGCCGGCTCGACGGCGACGTCACCGAACTCGCCGCACCGGTCCGCGTGGTCGTCGAGGTCGCGATCATGTCCGGCCCGTCGATCGTCGCGACGGCGGACCTGGTCCGCACCGGGGTCGCCCAGGCGCTGGCCGAGCAGACCGATCTGGTCGTCGAGTCGATCGACGTGGTGGTCCGCGACCTGCTCGAACCGCAGCCCGACAACACCGACGACCCGAACACCGACACCGACACCGACACCGACACCGAGGGGACCCGATGAGCACCACCGACGACACCCTCGCCGTGGTCGAACAGGCCGTGGTCGACGTCCCCGGCGTCACCGACCTCTACCGCGCCCGCCCGACCGTGGCCAGCACCGTCAGTGCCGTCCGCGGCATGGCGTCCAGCACGACCCCCGCACGCATCGTGGTCGACGACGGCGTCCTGCGGGTCGTCATCGGCACCGACGGACACCGCCCCGCGCCCGAGGTCGCCCGCGCCGTGCACGACGTCGCCCTGACGACGGCGTCAGCGCACGGCCTGGCGCTCACGCGGGTCGACGTGCGGGTCGCGCGGGTGGGGTGAACCCGGCTCGTCAACGCGACACAGTCCCGTCACCGTGCACGGACCGTCCCGCTGAAGGGACACAGTCCCATCACCGTGCACGGACCGTCCCGCTGAAGCGACAGAATCCCGTGAACAGTTCGCGGGTCTCTGTCGCTTCGGCGATGACGGACGGGAGGCCCGTGGCGGCGCCGTCACGGGCCTCCCGTCCGATCACCGGTCGCGGTTCGTCACCGGATGCGGCGCGTCCCCGGCCGTCGCTCGGCGACCTCGAGCACCACGACGATCGCGGCGACGAGCAGCGCGGTCCCGACGAGGGAGACGTCGGGCACCGCGATCGTCGCGAGGATCGCGACGGCGAGCACGACGACGATCGCGTTCCACCCGGCGGACAGCGACGGCCGGAGTGCGAGCGCCCAGATCGCGAGCACGAACAGCGCGACCGGGACGGCCACGGTCGCAGCGACCGTGGCGTGCGACAGGTCGGCCTCGCCGGCGTCCGCGCTGACCGCGACCTCGATCCCGGCCGGCAGCGCACCCGCGGCGGCGAACACGAAGTAGTGGCCGTAGCCGAACACGAGCGCGCTCGGCAGGTTCCGGATGTGGTCGTGCTGCTCGCGCGAGAAGTAGATCCACCAGAGTCCGGCGACGATGACGAGCCCGGCCGCGGCCAGCACGAGCAGCGACGCGAGGTGGTCGGCCTGGGCGATGCCGTCGATGACCGCGTTCGCCGAGGCGACGAGTCCTTCGCCCAGCACGATGAGGGTGAACAGCGCGTACCGCTCGGCGATGTGGTGCGTGTGCCACGGCGTCGTCTCGCCCGTGCCCTCGGCGATCGGCGGGACGAGGACCTCGAGCAGGACGAGGACGGGGAACGCCCACACCGTCGATCCCTGCGGCAGTGCGAGCATGCCGACCCAGAGCGCCTGCACGACGACGATGCCCACGGCGTACCGGAGTGCGGTGCGGCGGTACCGCGAGGACGACACGGCGACGCGGAGCCACTGCGCCACCATCGCCAGGCGCATCACCACGTAGCCGATCACCGGGACCGTGAAGTCGCCCTCGGTCATCGCGGCGTGCACCCCGGCGGCGAGCACGAGCACGCCGGCCATCTGCACGAACGTCGTGATGCGGTACAGCCAGTCGTCGGTGTCGAACGAGGTCGCGAACCAGCTGAAGTTCAGCCACGCCCACCAGATGGCGAAGAACACCATGGCGTACGCCACCACCGCGGAACTGACGTGCCCCTCGGTCTCGATCTCGTGCAGGTTGGTGGCGGCGAAGCCCACCGCGACGACGAACACCAGGTCGAACAGCAGTTCCAGGGGGCTCGCGGCACGGTGTCCCTCGGCGGGGTCGCGGGGCGCCATCCGGCGCAGTCCGATCGTCGTCACCCGGCATGCCTACAGGACGAACGGCCCCGGGCGGTACCCGGGGCCGTTCGACGTGCAGGTGCGTGGGCCAGCAGGCGGCCGGCCCGCGCCGCTCAGTAGAAGTTGCTCGCCTGCGAGTGCGCCCACGCCGAGCACGGGGTGCCGTACGCGGCGCTGATGTACTGCAGGCCCCACTTGATCTGGGTTGTGGCGTTGGTCTGCCAGTCGGAGCCGATGGTCGCCATCTTCGAACCGGGCAGCGCCTGCGGGATGCCGGTCGCCCCGCCGTTGGCGTTGACGGCCTGGTAGTTCCAGCCGGACTCCTTGGTCCACAGGTTGTCGAGGCACTGGAACTGGTCGGAGCCCCAGCCGTACTCGGAGGACGCCAGCGAGGTCGCCGTTGCCTTGGCACCTGCGACGGTGTTGCCCGCCGCCAGCTTCCGGGCGGCCTCCGCTGCTGCTGCGGCGGCCCGCTTCTCGGCGGCGGCCTTCGCGACGGCGGCCGCCTTCGCGTCCACGTCGCGCTTGTCCTGCGTGGCGCTGGCCTGCGCGACGTGCGCGGTCGACTCGACGGTCGACGAGATGCGCGTCGTGAGCGCGGCGCCGGACAGCTCCGGGTAGTCACTGAGCGCGTCGATGTGCTGCTCGAGCGAGGCCGTGTCGGTCTTGGCGTTCGCCGTCGTCATCACGGTCTTCGCGGTCGAGATGGTCGCCGCTGCCTGGGCACGGTCGAGGGCGGTGCCGCGCAGCGCGGGCTGGGCCGTCGCGGACGCGCTCGCGGTACCGGTCGGCATGCCGAGCGCTTCGCCGATGGCGGGCTGGGTGCCGATCGTGAGGGCACCGCCGGCGACGGCGAGGACCGCGGCACCGCCGACGATCAACGTCGCACGGTGTCGGAGCGCACGGTGGCGGAGGGCGCGGCGCACGCGCCGGCTGGGGGAGTTCAGGGCCTCACGTCGGGTCGAGGCGGTGGTGGTGGGGAGGTCGGGGGTGTGTCCTGGCATCGGTTCCGGTGGTCGGGCGGTTCGTGGTGCGGGACTCCGGGCTGCGCGGCACGTCGGGGCCGGTGAGCGATGCTGCGCGCGTCGAGGTGAGCGGAGCATGGGGGAGTCCGGCGAACCGGGGAGGACCGGACGGTGGTGTGGGGCCCGTCCGTCCGCCGCGACCGGCCCTGGGGAGGCCGCCGTCGGGCGAAGCCGACACGATGACTCGTCAGACTGGATGACGCGTCCAGGATCGCTGGCAGAACCGTCCGTCCACCCGTTGGTAACGGTTCGGTAACGGCCCGTTCAGACCTAGAACGTGTGAGGTTCCTGGGTGCGGTCGCCCTGGGCGACGCGTTCGAGGGCGTCGAGCGCTCCGGCGATCGCGGTGACGTCGGACTCACCGAGCTCGGCGATGAGCTCGGCGACGATCCCGGTGCGGTCCGAGCGTGCTCGTTCGACCGCGGCGATGCCCTCGTCGGTGGCCGACACCATGAAGGCACGGCCGTCCCGGGGGTCCGCTTCGCGCTCGATGAAGCCGCGCTGTTCGAGCTCGGTCAGGATGCGGGTCATCGTGGGCTTCGTGACCACCTCGATCCGCGACAGGTCGCCCGGGCGCAGGGGTCCTTCGCGCTGGATGGTGGCGAGTGCGGACACGATCCCGTACCCGAGCGAGGCCGAGTCCGTCCGTGCTCGCCGGTTGATCCGTCCGACCGCCGCGGCCAGACGTGCGGCGACCTCGGTACGGTCCGTCGATCGAGGACTCATGTGCTGCTCCGGGTGGGCGATCGGGTGGTCGCCAGCGATGCTATCGGCTCGCCGGATCCGCAGTCTGGGAGCGTCGTGCGCGTCGGTCGCGGGCCAGGGCGGGGTGTCCGGGAGGCCCGTGGAACGCGGACCGCCCGCCTCGCGTACGCGAGACGGGCGGGTTCCTGTACGGGGGTACAGCCGGACTCAGCGCTTCTCGCCCGGCAGCTGGTGGATCGCCTCGGTCGCGAGCTCGGCGGCGACGTTGTCGCCGGACTCGGTCGCGGTGCGCAGGCGACGGAAGTCCGCGGTCATGCGGTCCCAGTCGACCAGCTCGTCGAGGTTCGGCAGGCGCAGGCGGAAGGCCAGACCGTCCATGGTGTCGCGGCACACGCGCTGCAGGTTCTCGTTGCCGCACTCGGCGACGTAGAGCGCGAACACGTCGAGCGCATCGTGGTTGACCGCGGGGACGTCGTGCGACTTGAACTCGGCGATCGTCTTGTCGATCTGCGCGAGGATCTTCTTCCGAGCGCCGGCACCGAGGCGGGGGACCGCCAGTCGGACGACTCCGCCGAACAGCACCCCGAGGGTCTGCATCGCCTCGATCACCTCGGTGGGCTGGGGTGTCGTGACGCGCGTGTACCGGTTCGGCGCCATCTCGATCAGGCCGGCGCGGGAGAGCTGGCTCAGCGCCTCGCGGATCGGCGTGCGGGAGACGCCGAGCCAGGCGATGAGCTCGTCGTCGTTGAGCCGCTCGCCGGGGACGAGCGTGCCGTCCATGATCGCGTCGTGGATCTTGTGCCGGACGGTGTCGCGGAGCAGCTGGTGCTCGGTCGGGGCGCTGCGGGGGACCGGCATGCGTTCTCCTTCGATCGGGGCGCGGTCAGTGCACGCGCACCGATCAACGTACCTGATATGAGACCGGCGTTCCGCTCGGCTCAGCGCGTGTCACCGGGCGGTCGAGGTCGTCCTGGGCAGCATCGTCCGTGGCGTGGTCGCTCACCGCACGACCCCGCCCCAGGCGTACCGCACCGTGGTGCCGTCGACGACGAGCAGCGAGTCGGGTGCCCGGTCGAACAGTCCCGGCATGCCGACGGCGTCGGGCAGGTCCCCCTCGAGCCGGTCGAGGTGCGCGGCCCGCACGGTCAGCGGCGGGTGCTGTCGCTGCCAGAACAGCGTCTGGGCCAGGTACCGGGCGTGGATGCCGGCGCGGGTGGTGAGTTCGGCGGCCAGTGGCGTGTCGACGACGTCACCGGCGGTGACCCGGATCGAGGCCGCGTGCCGGGGTCGGGCCGTGCCCGAGGGGCGTTCCTGCCGCAGCGACCGCGCCCAGCGCACCGGGTGCAGTGCACGTGCGGGGTGCCGGACCGACCGGTGCGCGACGACCTCGCCGCGGCGGCGCGACCGGGCGTGCGCGAAGGTGTACGGCACGCCGAGCAGCGCGTGTGCGGCCACGATCGCCGGCACGTTCGCGGTGTCCACGGTGCGGTACGCGACCCCGCGCCGGCCCTGGTCGTCCACGGTCAGGACCTCGATGGTGACCTCGGTCATACGCCCGAGGCGGCCGGCGGAGGGGAACGGTGGCACCCGCGTCTCGTGGAAGACGTAGGCCGTCAGTCCCACCCAGGCGCTGCCGTCGACCACGTCGGGGCGCGTCCCCCGTGGGACGAGTCGCGCCAGCGGCCCCGGGTCGTGCCGCCAGTGCGCGAAGACGACGTCGTCCCACGCGTGCTGGGTCACCGGCCGGTGCAGCAGCGGTGCGGCCGCACGGGTCCAGGACGGCTGGGTCACCGCTTCGGTGCGTGCCGACCGACGCGCACGGCCCACAGGACGAGCGGGGCCTGCAGCGGGAGTCGGAGTACGGAGACCAACCGCATCGCCCGGGTCGACCGCGGGCTGTCGAGCAGGTCGTTCGCCATCTTCACGTTCGCGGGGAAGACCGCGGCGAACAGTGCAGCTGCGGCCCACCCCGAGGCCCGGCGAGTGGCCGGGAACGCGAGCCCGGCGGCGATGCCGAGTTCGGCCACGCCGGACGCGACGGTCGTCAGTCGCGGTGGCAGTGTGTCCGGCACGATCCGGTCGTAGTGGCGCGGCTGCAGGAAGTGGGTGACGCCGGCCCCGCCGAGCAGCACCGCGAGCAGTGTGGCAGTCCGGGTGGCTCGTTTGATCCGCTCACGTCGTCGCATGCCCCCATCGTGCTCGCCCGTCCTCGGAATCAGGTCAGTGCGGTCGCGACGAGGTCGAGGATCGCCGCCGCCACCTCGGCCTTCGTGCCCCAGGTCTCGCGGACCACCTCGCCGCCCGGCACCAGGACCTCGATCGCGTTCTCCTCGCGCTCGAACCCGGCCGACCAGCCGACGTGGTTCACGACGAGCAGGTCGGCGGGCTTGCGGGCGATCTTCGCGCGCCCGAGTGCGATGCGGGCGTCGCGGTCGGGTTCGGTCTCGGCGGCGAACCCGACGATGACCTGCCCGGTGCGCCGCGCCGCCACCAGGTCGGCGAGCACGTCGGGGTTCCGCACCAGCTCGAGCGTCATCCGCTCGCCCTGGGCGTCCTTCTTGAGCTTCTCGGCGAGGACCTCGGCCGGCCGGTAGTCGGCGACGGCAGCGGTCATCACGACGACGTCGGCATCGACCGCCGCGGCGTGCACGGCCTCGGCGAGCTCGAGCGCTGACCCCACCGGCACGACGGTCGCGTCGATGCCCGCGGTCAGCCCAGCCTCGACGTTCGCGGTGACGACGGTGACGACGGCGCCGCGCGCCGCTGCGTCGGCGGCGATCGCCAGGCCCTGCCGACCGCTCGACCGGTTGCCGACGAAGCGCACCGGGTCGAACGGCTCGCGGGTGCCGCCCGCGCTGACGACCACGCGGACACCGGACAGGTCGCCCTGCTCGCCACGGGCCCCGGCGCCGGCGCCGGACTGCGTCCCCCCGTCGGTGCCGGCGCGACGCCCCGCGCCTGCACCGGCCGGGTCGTCCAGCACGGCGAGCGCGGCGGCGACGATGTCCTCGGGTTCCGCCATCCGGCCGATGCCGGCGTCGTCGCCCGTCAGCGCGCCGACCACCGGTCCGACCAGGTGCACACCCCGCTCGCGCAGGACGGCGACGTTGGCCCGGGTCGCGGGGTGCTCCCACATCTGCGGGTGCATCGCCGGAGCGACGACGACCGGGGCGTCGGTGGCGAGCAGCGTCGTGCCGAGCAGGTCGCTCGCCAGGCCGTTCGCCATCCGTGCCAGGGAGTCCGCGGTCGCCGGGGCCACCACGACCAGGTCCGCGCGACGGCCGAGGGCGACGTGGCGGACCTCGGAGACGTCGTCCCAGACGCTCGTGGTGACGGGGTTGCGGCTGAGCGCCTCGAGCGTCGGCAGCCCGACGAAGCGCAGCGCCCCCTCGGTCGGGACGACGTGCACCTCGTGCCCGCGCTTGACGAGGTCGCGGACCACGCCGACGGCCTTGTAGGCGGCGATGCCCCCGGTGATCCCCACGATGACGGTCAGGGTGCGCTCTGCTGCTGCGTTCACGCCGCTCACGCTACCGGGGGCACGTGCGAGGATCGACGGCATGTGCACCGTCGTCGTCCGCGTCGACCCCGGGTCCGCGTGGCCCGTCACCGTGCTCGCCCTGCGGGACGAGTCACCCGAGCGTCCGTGGGACCCGCCCGCTGCGTGGTGGCCCGATCGCGACCCCGGGGTCCGCGGTGTGCGCGACCGTGCTGCCGGCGGTGCGTGGCTCGCCGCCTCGGACCGCGCCGGACTGGCGGTCGTGCTCAACCGCGGCGAACCGGTGCCGAGCGTCGACGGCACGTGGACGACCCGCGGCGTGGTGCCGGTCGACGCCGTCGCCGACGACGTCTTGCCCGGACACGACGGCACCCTGCCGACCACCCGCGCGTTCAACCTGGTGCGGGCGACCGCCGACGGCGCCGCGGTCCTGACCTGGGACGGCACACGGGTCCGCACGACCGAGCTCGGCCCCGGCGTGCACATGGTGACGCACGGCGAACCGGACGACCCGGCGGCGCCGCGCATCGGCCGGTGGCTCGAGGCCTTCCGCGCCGCGGACGCCCCGGTCGGGCCACCGGTGCTCGGACCCTTCGACGAACTCCGGACGGTGGACGCGGGCGACGACGCCGGAGACGGGTGGGGCGGCTGGTTCGGTGTCCTGGCCGAGTCCGCTGCGCTGCCGAGCGACCACCCCGACGCGATTCTCCGCGACGCGCACGAGGCCGAGGGGCACATGACGACGCTGTCGATCGTCGCCGCGGCGATCGGTCCGGACCGCACGGTCCTGCAGCACGCCCGCCTGACCGAACCCGGACGGCTGGACGGGTCGGTGGAGCTGCACCGCGCCTGACGCGGGCGTCCCGGGATGACGCCGGCGTGCAGCGTGCGACGCCGGCGTACTCGTTCGACGCCGCCCTGTGCGCGAGACGCCTCCAGATTCGGCGGCGTTTCGTGGAGCTGGGGGCGTCTTGGCGAGACGCCGGCGTCTTCGCGAGCCGGAGGCGAGGTCGCCGTCCTCGTCCTCGACCAGAGGGGGGCGGCCGCGTCGGACCGCAGCGCCCTCGCACCGTGCGAGCCGCGCCCCGCGCTCAGAGGGGCGGACGTGTCCCGGTGAGGTCCTCGGCGACGGCCCAGAGCGAGCGGGCGAGGTCGGCGCTCCGTGCCGACCCGGGGATCGAGACGGCGGTCGTCGGTCCGGTCAGGCCGAAGGGGCCAGCCGGGCCGTAGTAGGCGCCGCCGACCGCGTTCGGGCCGACCGCGGCGTAGAGCAGCGGCTCGGTGCCCTGCTCGACCGCCTGGGTGAAGGGGAGCGCGCGGTTGCTGGGCCGCACCGGCTTGGCGCGTCCGAGCGAGCGCCCGGCCGACTGCAGGTTCGTGCGGGTGTAGCCGGGGTGCGCCGCGGTGCTGACGAGGGGGACGTCCGCCTCGACGGTCAGTCGGTGCAGGTGCAGCGCGAGGAGCAGGTCGGCGAGCTTGGACTGGCCGTAGGCACGCCAGCCGTTGTACCCGCGTTCCCACTGCAGGTCGCCGAAGCGGATCCGGCCGGGGATCGCGGCGAGGCTCGACATCGTCGTGACCCGCGGTGCCTCGGCGCGCAGCAGCGACGGCAGCAGCAGGTTGGTCAGCGCGAACGGGCCGAGGAAGTTCGTGCCGAACTGCAGCTCGAACCCGTCGACCGTCTCGAAGCGCTTCGGCGGCGCCATGACCCCGGCGTTGTTCACCAGGACGTCGATCGGGCGGTCCTCGCCGACGATGCCGTCGGCGAAGCGGCGCACGCTCGCCAGGTCCGCGAGGTCGAGTTCGCGCACCTCGACGTCGGCGTTCGGGTGGGCTGCGCGGATCTCGGCCGCGGCGGCATCGCCCTTCGCGGTCGTGCGCACGGCGAGCACGACGCTCGCGCCGGCGGCCGCGAGACGGGTCGCGGCCTCCTTCCCGGTGCCACTGTTGGAGCCGGTGACGACGATCCTGCGTTCGGTCTGGTCAGGGAGCTTCGGCATGCGGGCGACCGTACACGCGGGCGCTGGCCGTGCCGGACCGCCGGCCTGGCCCTGCCGGCCCGATCGTGGTAGTTTGATGCAAACGCATGGAAGTGCGACCAGGAGGAACCATGAGCAACGCATTCGGCACCGATCGCCCCTCGGACGTCCCGCCGCCCGCACCCGAGCGGATCGGACCCGTGGAGCTCGGCATCGACACCTTCGGCGACGTCACCGAACTCCCCGACGGCAGTCTCAAGTCCGACGCGCAGAGCATCCGCGACGTCGTCGCCCAGGCCGTCCTTGCCGACCAGGTCGGCATCGACTTCATCGGCGTCGGTGAGCACCACCGCGCCGACTTCGTGGTGAGCGCACCCGAGGTCGTCCTCGCCGCGATCGCCGCCTCGACCTCCCGCATCCGGATGGGCTCCGCCGTCACGGTGCTGTCGTCCGACGACCCCGTGCGTGTCTACGAGCGCTTCGCCACCGTCGACGCGGTCTCGGACGGCCGCGCCGAGGTCATCCTCGGGCGCGGCTCCTTCACCGAGTCGTTCCCGCTGTTCGGCCACGAGCTGTCCGACTACGAGGTCCTGTTCGAGGAGAAGCTGCAGCTCTGGGCGGCCCTGCGCGGCGGCGACGCCGTCACCTGGTCCGGCAGGAAGCGCGCGAGCCTGGTCGACCAGGACGTCTTCCCGAAGCTCGAGCACGGTGCCATCCCCACCTGGATCGGCGTCGGCGGTTCCCCGCAGTCGGTCATCCGTGCGGCGTCGTACGGCCTGCCGCTCTTCCTCGCCATCATCGGCGGGCAGCCGGCGCAGTTCGCCCCGTTCTCGCGGCTGTACCGTCAGGCGCTCGCCCAGCTCGACCTGCCGCAGCAGCCCATCGCGATGCACTCGCCGGGCTTCGTCGCGGCCACCGACGAGGAAGCCGCCGAGCGCTACTGGCCGTACCACAAGGCCGTCACCGACCAGCTCGGCCGGGAGCGCGGCTGGCCGCCCCTCGACGTCGCCGGGTACCACGCGGGCCTGTCCGCCGGTGGTTCGCTGTACGTCGGGTCGCCGGAGACCGTGGCGCGGAAGATCGCCCGGAACATGCGGATCCTCGGCGCCTCGCGGTTCGACATGCGGTACGCGACCGGTCGCCTGCCGCACGAGGACATGCTGCGGTCCATCGAGCTCTACGGCACCCGGGTCGCGCCGCGCGTGCGCGAGCTGCTCGCCGAGCCCGTCCCCGTCCCGTAGGCGATCACCCCGGCGGGCCCACCCGCGAAAACGACAGATCGCCGCGCAACGTTCGCGGCGATCTGTCGCCATCGCGAACCCGCCGGCCGGGAGGCGCGGGTCGGCTCCGTCGGTCCGCCTCACGGGCACGCCGGGTACGGTCCACGGCATGCCGTCACGTCCCAGCACCCCTCCCGTCGAGCGCCGGTTCCGCGGCCGGATCATGGGCGTCGGCACCACGTCGGGCGTCCGGATCGTCGTCGGGATGTGGGACCGCTCGCCGTTCGGGGCGTTCACCGACGTGTTCCTCGAGCTACCCGACGGCACCAGTGTGCTGCTCGCGCCGGACGAGATCGTCGCCGCCTACGTCTCCGGCACCTACCGGTTCGACACGGTGTCCGTGGTCGACGTCCGGGCCCGACGGACGGCACGTGGCCTGGAGCTCGACGCCGGCGCGCTGCAGGTCTCGGTCGACGTCGGCACGATCTCCCCGCTCGGTCGGGTGCTGCGCGTGGTCCCGAAGCCGATCGCCCGCGACCCGCGCTGGCTCGCCGCGATCGACCCGATCGCCCGGCTCGTCGCTCCCGGATCCGGCACCGCCGGCTCGGCGGGGAACGGCCGCCGCGAGTACTACGGCGTGACCGGGGCGCACGACGTCACCGGCGTGCGCGGGACCTGGGCGGGGGAGCCCCTCGGTACCCTGGCGCCGCTCGACCCGCCCGTGGCGTTCGGCTTCGCGTCGATGCCGCGTGTGCCGCAGGTCGTCGACGTCGAGACCACGATCCGCGAGCCCGCCTGACGCGTTCCGTACTGGCGCACCTTCCGACGATCCACCACCGGATCGACTCGTGGAGTGTCGCTCGTTGCGCATGCATCCGGTGCGTGTGCACGTTCCGACGATGCACGCGGTGATCGTCTGGTGGAGTGCCGCTGTGTGCGGACGCATGGAGTGCGCCGGACCGGGTGCGGGCACTGCGGACCGGCCACCTGCGTGGCCGGACGTGTCCGGGGGAGTCGGCACGGTCCTCCCGGTCGGGGTGGTGCTGCCGTGTGCCGGACGCGCCCAGCGTCGAGGGGCACACTGGCGGGAACGGTACGGCCCCGCCGGACCCGCGGTCGAACGTCGGGACGGGTGGGGCGCACGACGCAAAGGAGCATCATGACCGACACGCAGACCGACCAGCGCGCCGCCATCTCGGACATCGTCCACGGCGCCCACACGGCCCTGTTGACGACGGTGAGCGAGGATGGCCAGCTGCACGCCCGGCCCCTCGCAGTGCAGGACAAGGCGTTCAACGGGACCCTCCGCTTCCTGGTGCAGGACGGCAGCGAGAAGGTCGACGACATCGCCAGGAACCCGCACGTCAACGTCTCCATCGAGTCGCAGGGCGGCTACCTGTCAATCGCCGGCACCGCCACGGTGACGCAGGACAGCGCCGTGATCGACGAGCTGTGGTCGCCGTTCGCCGAGGCCTGGTTCCCGGACGGTCGCGACGACCCCTCGATCCGACTCCTCACCGTGTCGGGCGACTCGGTCGAGTACTGGACGCAGGACACCGGCCCGGTCGGCAGCCTGGTGCAGACGCTCAAGGCCGCACTCGGCAAGCAGAGCCAGCCGGACACCGGGGACCACGGGACCGTCGAGCTGTAGGGGCGGGGCGGGGCGGGCTCGGCTCGATCCGACTCCGAACGACGGGACCGATGTCGTACGACGTCGATTCCGTCGTTCCACGTCGGAGCTGCCGTCGTGCCGATGCCGATGCCGATGCCGGAGCCGCCGACGTCGCCGTCGTCGCTACGGGGGCCCGAGCAGCCAGAGCACCGCGACGAGCACCGGCTGCCCGGCCAGCGCCGCGGTGACGAAGGTCCACCGCATCCACGGCTTCGCGACGAGCTCCGGCGAGCCGAACAACGGCGCCAGGGGCATGAGCAGCCGCGGGGTCGAGGCCATCGGCAGCGACACCGCGAAGATGTAGAGCGTGTAGGCGGCCGAGTACAGCACGGTCGTCGACCCGAGCCGGTTCGTCGACCGGCGGAGCAGCCAGATCGGGAACCCGACGAGCAGGAACACCACGATCAGGATCCCGCCGACGCCGAGCCAGCGCCCGGCGATGAGGAACCACGGCGACAGCGGCACGAAGTCCACGCGGCCGATGAAGTTCACCCACCACGACATCTCGGTCTCGAGGTAGGCGTTCGGCGTGCCGGTGACGTGCGACGCGATGACCGGCCACGCGAGGCCCGCCGCCACCATCACGGCACCGGCGGCCACGACCTGCACCTGCTCGCGGAGCGGGAAGGTGTCGAGCACCCGCCCGGTCTCGCGGCGAGCCCGGACCCACCGCACCAGGGCGATGACCCCGAGCACGAGCGGGACCGCCAACGCACCCGGACGGGTGAAGGCGGCAGCGACCCCGAGCACGGTGAGCAGCCCGTACCGGCGACGCTCCAGGGCGAGCAGCGCGCCGAACGTGAGCGCGAGGAACATGCTCTCCGCGTAGCCGACCTGCAACAGGAACGACAGCGGCCCGCACGTGAAGAAGAACACTGCCCACATTGCCGCGGCGTTGCCCGCACGGTCACGGACCAGGCGGTGCAGCAAGTACGTCGCCAGAAGACCGGCCAGCACGGAGATGAGCGGGGCACCGACGGTGAACGGCAGCCCGGTCGAGGCGGTGAGCATCCGGATCGTGAACGGGAACGCCGGCAGGAAGGCCCAGGCGTTCTGCGCCACGTTGCCGACGGCGTCGAGCGGCAGCACGTCGGGGTACCCGTGCAGCGAGATCTGCTCGTAGTACTGGCCGTCCCAGGCGGTGAGGAACGCCGTGAAGCCGTGCCCGTTGCCCCAGATGGCGTTGTCCGGCATCGCCCGTCCGATGAGCGGGTACGCGAGTGCCAGCCACAGCGTCGACACGATCCGGCCGCCGGTCCAGACGAGCAGCACGGCCGCCCACGCCGGCAGGGAGGTCACGGTGTCGAGTGCGCGACGCCGTCCGGTCGAGGCGGTCCCGGTGACCGCGCCGTCGAGCCGGCTCATGCGCGTGCTCGGCGCGAGCCCGTGCGCGCTCGGCGGCGTTCGGGCAGGGAGGACGGCACCCGGCCAGGGTAGTCGCCCTCCACCTGGGTGGTCGGTGCGGCACCCCGGACGGGAGGCCCGACTCGCGTTCTGCAATGCGGAATGCGCTGGTCGGGTGGTCGGCCCCACCGCGTGGCGTCCGCCTAGCCTGGAGTCTCCGCCGACGACCGACGAACCACAGGAGCAACCGTGCCGAACCCCACCGCGCCGAAGACCGCCATCGTGACCGACGACGCCCCGAAGCCCGCCGGGCCCTACAGCCAGGGCATCGTCGCCAACGGCTTCATCTACACCGCCGGGTTCGGCCCGCAGGACCCCGCCACGGGTGCGATCGCCGACGACGTGGCCGGTCAGACCGCGCAGGTGCTGGCCAACGTCGCAGCGGTGCTGGCCGAGCACGGCGCCACCCTCGACGACGTCGTGAAGTCCACGGTGCACCTCGAGCACTCCGACCGCGACTTCCCGGCCTTCAACGAGGAGTACGCGAAGCACTTCTCGCAGCCGTACCCGGTCCGCACCACCGTGCAGTCGCACCTGGCGAACATCCTGGTCGAGATCGACGTCGTGGCGGTGCTGCCGAGCGCTTCGTGACGTCGGGACAGGCTGTGTGAAGCCTCACCGAGGGGCGTCGCCGTGCTGCGTCGCTGACCGTGCTGCGTCACCGGCCCGGCTGCTCCACCGGCCGTGCTGGGTCACCGCCCCCCCCCGGTGCCCGCTGCTCCCTGCTCCCTGCTCCCTGCTCCCTGCTCGTGGTCGATCCGGCCCGGGTGGCGACGCAGCCCGGCCCCGGGGGTCGCGTGCGTCAGGGCGCCCTCGGCCAGCACGGGGACACCGGCGACGAGGACGTCGTCGATGCCCTCGGCCAGGCGCATCGGTTCGTCGTAGGACGACCGCGCCGCGACCCGATCGGGATCCACGACCACGACGTCGGCGACCGCCCCGACGGTGACCGCGCCACGTCGACCGAGGCCGAGTCGCTCGACCGCAGTGGTGGACAGGTGCCGCGAGGCCTCGAGCCACGTCAGCAGCCCCGTGCGGGCGAAGTCCTGCAGGTAGCGCGCGAACGTGCCGTACGCCCGCGGGTGCGGGTGTGTGCCCACGAAGATGCCGTCGGAACCTGCCGTGTGCCCGGGCAGCCGGAAGAGCGGCGCCAGGTCGTCGGCAGTCCGCGGACGGGGCACGCGCATCACGGCGGTGACCTGCAGTCCCGAGTCGACCAGGAGGTGGAGGGCCAGGTCCACCGGATCCGTCCCGGTCGCCTCGGCGGCGTCGGAGAGGGTGCGGCCCTGCAGCGCGTGGAACTCGGCGGCGGGCACGTGCGACAGCGTGATCTGCTCTGCCCAGCCGGTGCCGAGGTCGGCGCGGGACAGCACGCGGTCGAGCACGGCCGCCCGGACCGCGGCACGACCGTCGTCGTCGGCGATCGCGTGGGCGAGGTCCTCGGTACCGGGACGGGCGAGGGCCGCGGGCAGCAGCAGCATCGACAGGATCGTGCAGCCACGCGAGTACGGGTAGGCGTCGAACGACATCGGGGCGCCATCGGCCTCGAGCTCGGCCAGTGCGGTCACCGCGAGGTCGACGGGCGCGTGCAGGTGGGAGACGTGTGCGCGGACGCCCGACGCGCGGACGATGTCGGCGATCTCGTCGAGGCCGGCGCGGGCGTTCCCCTCGTAACCACCGCGCATGTGCGACACGTAGAGGCCGTCGACAGCAGCGACCTCGGTGCAGAGCGCAGCGAGTTCGTCGGTGCCGGCGAACAGGCCGGGGACGTAGTCGAGCCCCGTCGCCAGGCCGACCGCACCGTCCACGAGGCCGTCGCGCACGAGCTCCCGCATCGCGGCCAGCTGTGCGCTGTCCGCCGGCTCCGGGTCGTCGCCCATGACCTGGTGCCGGACCGTGCCGGCGGGCACGAGCGTCGCGACGTTGATCGGGGTCGTTCCGTCGTAGGTCGTCAGCAGGCCGTGGACCCCGCCACCGCGGTACGTCGGATGCGGGCCGTCGATGGCGGCGAAGTACGTGTCGGCGTACGAACCGTCACCCGGCGCTGGTCCGACGCCGTCCTGTCCGGTCACGATCGTGGTCACGCCCTGGCGCAGGAGCGCGAGCTGCACGCCCTCGTCGAACACGAGCGACCCGGCGTGCGAGTGTGCGTCCACGAAGCCCGGCAGTACCAGGCGTCCGTCGCAGTCGATCACGTGCGCGTCGGCAGGGGCGGCCAGGTCGGCACCGACGGCACGGATGACGGCGTCGGTGACGAAGACGTCGGCGCGCACCGGGGCCCCGTCCGCACCGAGGACCGACCCGCCGCGCAGCAGGACGACGCCGCCGGCGGACTGCTCGCCGGTGGGCTGCTCGGAGCCCGTCACGTGCTCGGGATCGCCGGTGGTCATCGGTCGAGCGCCGCGACGAGGCGGCCGGCCCGCTCTCGCAGGGCGTCGAGGTCGCCCGAGGTCAGCGCGTCGCCGACGAGCGGGGACCCGAGTCCGACGGCGACCGCACCGGCGGCCAGGTAGTCCGGGGCGTCGTCGACCCCGATGCCACCGGTCGGGATGACGTCGACGAAGTCGAGCGGTGCCAGGACCTGCTTCAGGAACGCGGGGCCGCCGAGCTGCGCCGCCGGGAACACCTTCACCGCGCGGGCACCGAGCCGCCACGCGCGGACGATGTCGGTCGGGGTCGCTGCGCCGGGGTACCAGCCGAGGCCACGCTCGTGCGCGCGCTCGCCGAGTTCGGCGTCGAGGTGGGGACTGACGGCGAACGAGGCACCGGCCGCAGCGGCCTCGTCGAGCTGGCGGACGTCGAGCACCGTGCCGACGCCGATGGACGCCGCGGAACCGTACCGCTCGACCGCCCACGCGATGCCCTCGCGCCAACGCGGGGTGTTCGTGGTGATCTCGATCGCCGTCACTCCGGACTCGACCAGGGTGGCGATGACGTCCTCGACGTGGTCGCCGGTGCCGCCGCGGAGGATCGCGATCGCCGGACCGGCCTGGTGACGGTGCCGTGCGGCGGCGTGCTGCTCGGTGCTCGTGGTGTCGTTCGTCATGGTGCTCTTCCTCGAGTGGTGGTGTTCGGCGGACACGGTGTCGGCGGACGCGGTGTCAGCGGTCGACGTGGTCGTGCACGGTGTGATCGGTGTCCGACGGATCCGGTGCGTGGTGCAACGCGGCCGGGTCCGGACGGCGCCAGTCGCTCTCGACGGTGCAGGCGAGGGCGCCGGCGTCGGCGGCCCGGTCGAGCGCCTCGGCGGCGTCCGCTCCGCCCAGGCTCGCCGCGAGCCAGCCCGCGACGAACGCGTCACCGGCACCGACCGGGTCGACGACGCGCACCGGCGTTGCGGGCCGCCGCACGAACACGCCGTCGATCGACGCCACGGCGCCGCGGGAGCCGAGCTTCACGACCGCGCGGCCCCGTGCCAGCGCGGCGAGGTCGTGCGCGAGCGCTTCCTCGTCGTCGTCCTGGTCGTCGCGGCCGAGCACGAGCCGGGCTTCGTCGTCGCCGGCGAACACCACGGCGGACCGTGCTGCGACGGCCCGGTACCGGTCTCGTGCAGCGTCGGCGCCGATGAGCTTCGGCCGGTGGTTGACGTCGAACGACACCGGCACACCGGCGGCGGCCGCCCGGTCGAGCGCTGCGGTCACGGTGTCGTGTGCGGATTCGGAGAGTGCCAGGGTGATCCCGGTGACGTGCACGAGCGCAGCGGTCTCGACGATGCTGCTGGGCAGGTCCGTCGCGGCCAACGCCGAGCCGGCCGAACCACGGCGGTGGTACGTCACCCGGGTACGGCCGTCGAGCAGCCGCTCCTTCATCATGATGCCGGTGGAGCGCTCGGCGTCGGGGACCGCGAGCACGTCGACGCCCTCGCCACCGATGTCGGCGGCCACCCGGTCGCCGGCGGGGTCCGTGCCGACCCGACCGATCCACGTGGCCGGAACCCCGGCGCGGACCAGGCCGATCGCGACGTTGCTCTCGGCTCCGCCGGTGTCCACCCGCATGTGCTCGAGGTCCGGCACCGCGCCGACGTCGCGCCCGGTCAGGAGCAGCATCGTCTCGCCGAACGTCAGCACCGAGCCGGTCACCGCGCACCCCGCGCGAGGGCGAGCTGCGCCGACGAGGACCCCAGCGCGACGGAGATCTCGTGGGCGGTCCGCACGACCCCGTCGCCGAGTTCGCGGACCGCCGCTGCGGGGAACCGCGAGGCCAGCCCGGAGATGCTCATCGCGCCGACCACCTGGTTCGCGTGGTCGAACACCGGGGCGGCGACGCACCGGATGTCGGGCTCGTTCTCGCGGTCGTCGATGCCGTACCCCCGTCCGTGCGTGCGGTCGACCTCGTGCCGCCAGCGGTCGTCGTCGGTGATGGTGTGCTCCGTCATGACCTGGGCCGGTTCGGCGAGCACCCGGTCGAGCAGCTCCGGTTCACCGAACGCGACGATCGCCTTGCCGGACGCCGTGTTCCGCATCGGCAGGCGGTTCCCGATCCGGGAGCCCATGCGGACGGTGCCGCGGGTCTCGACCTTGTCGACGTAGACGATGTCGGTGCCGTCCGGCACGACGAGGTGGCACGTCAGCCCGGTCTGCTCCGCCGTCCGACGCAGGAACGGCGCGGCGGCGGAGCGCAGGTCGATCCCCTCGAGGTAGCTCTGCCCGAGCAGCAGGGCGCCGAGGCCGAGCGTGAACCCGGCGTCCGGGGTGCGGCGCAGCAGGTCGTTCTCGAGCATCGGGGCCGTCAGGCGGAGCACCGTCGACTTCGACGTGCCGAGCTCGGCGGCCAGCACGGACAGGCTGACGGACACCGCGCCGCTGCGGGTCCGGTCGGCGATGCAGTCGAGCAGGCGGAGCCCGCGACGCAGGGACAGTGCGGCGTTCCGGGCAGGACCGTCGCCGTCCGTCGGCACCGGGGCCGCAGTGGTCGCGCGCATCAGAACCACGTCGCGATCGTCCGGAGCACGGTGTCGTCGTCGGCGAGGACGTGCACCTGCCGCCACTTGTCGAACACCGTGCAGGGGTGCGAGATGCCGAAGAGGACGACGTCACCGGGCGTCAGCTCGGGGGCACCGTCCGCCAGCGCGAGGTAGCAGTGCTGGTCGTCGAGGCGGGTGACGGTGACCGCCCCGGGCGGCGGGACGATCTGTGGGTCGCCCGCCGGGCCTCCTGGCAGGGTCTGCCGCACCGACCTCACCACCGGCAGCCCTTCGTCGAAGGAGATGTCGCGCTTGCCCACGGCGACGAACGCGAGCCCGGGCTCCGGACAGGACGTCACGCGTCCCCAGACCTCGATCGCGGCGACGAGCGAGCCCTCGGCCGGGTGCCGGCCGAACGGCGTGCGCTCGGCGTAGAAGCCGTCGTCGTGGGTCAGGTACGCACCCGACCGCAGCAGCACGTCGAGGTCGTCGGTGCGGTGCGCCACCGCGTCCACGACGGCGTCGAACCAGGCGCTGCCGCCCATGCTGAGGAGTCCGCGACCGTCGACGAGCCCGCGGACGTCCTCGGCGACGTCGAGCACGCCGGCGACGTACTCGCGGGCAGCGTCGACGCCGGGCAGCCCGCCCTCGTACCCGGAGACACCGCGGAGCACGAGCCCGGCGTCGTGGGCGAGCAGCGCGAGGGCACGCGCGTCGTCGGGGGAGCGGACCCCGGTGCGCCCGCCCGGGAACCCGAGCTCGACCAGGACGTGCAGCTCGCCGGCGACGGTGCCCTGTGCGGCGACGGCGGCGGTGACGCCTGCGGCGGAGTCGACGTAGCAGAGGACGTCGGCGTCCGGGTCGACCGTGCCTCGGGACGCGAGCCAGGCGAGGCCGGCGGGGTCGAGGACCTCGTTCGCGACCAGGATCCGGTGGACGCCGTGCTCCCACGCGACCATCGCCTGCTGGACGGACGCGACCGTGACGCCCCACGCTCCGGCGTCGATCTGCCGCGCGGCGAGGTCGGGCGCCATGTGCGTCTTCATGTGCGGCGCGAACAGCAGCCCGTGGCGGTCGACGTAGGCCTGCATGACGGCGGTGTTGTTCGCCAGGGCGGACTCGCGCAGGGTCATCACGGGCAGGTGGGCGTGGTCGAGGACGTGGTGCGGAGTGCCCGTTGCCGGGTCCCAGGCGCCCTTCGTGGTCACGGTCCGGGTCGTCGTGTCGGCGTCGGTCATCGGTGAGCCTCCTGTCGTCGCGCAGCCTCCACGCTCGCGCTCGGCGGACCCGCAGGGCAACGCGCTGGTGCGCATCATTCTGCAATGCACAACACGATCGCGGAACCTCCTGACACGATCCCCCCACGACCCGGCACCGGGCATAGCCTTTGACGCGACATGGCGACGACGATGACGACACCCAGACGGCGGACGGGCAGCACGGCGGTCGCCGTGCTCGTGGCGGGGACCTTCTTCATGGAGCTCCTCGACGGCACGATCCTGGCGACGGCGGCGCCCGCGATGGGACGCGACCTCGGCGTCGACTCGGCCGCCGTCGGCGTCGCGATCACCGCGTACCTGGTCACCCTGGCGGTCTTCATCCCCGTGTCCGGCTGGCTCACCGACCGGATCGGGTCCCGCACCGTCTTCGCGGGCGCGATCGCGCTCTTCACGATCGCGTCGGCACTCTGCGCGATGTCGACCGGCCTCGTCGACCTGACGCTCTGGCGCATCCTGCAGGGGCTCGGCGGTGCGCTCATGGTGCCCGTCGGCCGCCTCGTGGTGCTCCGGAGCGCCGGCCGCGAGCAGCTCGTCACGGCGATCGCGATCCTCACCTGGCCCGCCCTGGCCGCGCCGATCATCGCCCCGTTCATCGGCGGCGTGCTCGTCGACACCCTGACGTGGCACTGGATCTTCCTGATCAACATCCCGCTCGGCGTCATCGCGTTCGTCGCCGCGCTCGTGCTCGTCCCGCAGGAGCGCGCCGCGCAGCGTGTGCCGTTCGACTGGTTCGGGTCGCTGCTCGCGTGCTTCGGCCTCGGGTCGCTCGTCGTGATGGCGTCGCTGCTCGCGCTCGACGTCATCCCGGTCCTGGCCGTCGTGGTGTCCGGTGTCGTCGGTGCCGTCTGCTGCTGGTTCGCGATCCGGCACTTCCGCCGGGCGCCGCACCCGATCATGGGGCTCGAGGCGTTCCGGCTCGAGACGTTCCGGGTGTCGCACGCCGGCGGCAGCCTGTTCCGCCTGGCGGTCTCCGCGGTGCCGTTCGTGCTCCCGCTGCTGTTCCAGGACGCCTGGGGCTGGAGCGCCGTGCTCGCCGGGTCCGCCGTGCTGTGGGTCTTCGTCGGCAACCTCGGCATCAAGCCGATGACGACGCCGTTCCTGCGCTGGTTCGGCTACCGCCCGGTGATCATCGTGTCGAGTGCGGTCGCGGCGCTGACCGTCGTCGCGATGGCGTTCATGACCGAGGCCACCCCGTTCTGGCTGCTCGCGGTCCTGCTCGTCGTCAGCGGCGCCGCCCGCTCCGTCGGCTTCACGGCGTACAACACCATCGCCTTCGCCGACGTCGAGCAGGCGGACATGACCCCGGCCAACACGCTCTCGTCGACGTTGCAGCAGACCGCCGCCGGGTTCGGCGTCGCCGTCGCCGCGGTCGTCATCCGCGCAGCCGGCGGGCTCGGTGGCGACGGCCCGTACACCGTCGCGTTCTGGGTGATCGCGGCGCTGCTCGCCGTCGCGTGCGTCGAGGGCATCCTGATGAGCCGCACAGCGGGGGACACCGTCCGCCCCGCCCGCCGGGTCCGCGCCTGACCCGGGCGGTTCCGCGCAGCCCACGACTGTCCGTTTCCGTCACGGTCACACGCGCGAAACCCGACAGGCGTTACAGTCTCAGCATCCGTTTGCGAACGCCGAGTACGGTTGCCGCGGCAGGGTGACCCGGACCACCCGGACAGGAAGGCAGCATGGCCGCGCCAGAACAGCAGAGCACGATCGCCACCGACGCAGGCGTGCCGCCCACTGCCCTCCGGGTCGTCAGCTACAACCTCCGCGAGCACACCGCGAACGGTGAACTCGCCGCCCTGGCCGAGGCCTCGGACGCCGACGTCCTCTGCGTGCAGGAGTGCGACAGCAACGACCTGGCCCCGTCGATCGGTGGGCTGTCGCTCGCCGCGTCGACCCGCACGAACCGCCTCGGACTCGCCATCTACAAGCGCGACGACCGCTTCGAGGTGCAGGACTTCAGCATCCACTCGCTGCAGAAGTCCCTGCACGACCGGGTCCTCGCACCCGCACACGAACGGCTCATCGCGATGCACCTGCGCGACACCGAGGCAGACGCCGAGGTCGTCGTCGCCTCGTTCCACGCCTCACCGCTGACCGCGACGAACTCGCTGCGTCGCAAGCAGATCGAGGCGGCCCACCAGTTCCTCCGCGAGCTCGCGAAGGACGTCCCCGCGGTCATGGTCGGCGACTTCAACTACCCCTGGTTCCAGACGAACCTGCGCCGCAAGATCGAGCAGGGCGGGTTCGCACTGTCGCTGTCCGACCAGCCGACGTACCTGCGCTACCGCAAGTTCACGGGCCACTTCGACTTCGCCACGAGCGTCGGGCTGCACATCGCCGGCGTCGAGACCCTGCCGGCGGGCATCTCCGACCACCGTCCGATCCTGGTGCGCGCACACTACGAGCACCCCGGAGCGACCGGCACGATCGAGACCGTGGAGTCCCCGGCCGCCTGACCCGCGCGCCCGCCCGCGCCCGCCCCCGCCCGCCGACGCCCCGCCCCGCTACTCCCGAGGTTCCGAAATCTCGGCATATCGGCGCTCGCAGCGGGCCTTCGTGGAACCTCGGCGGATCGCATGCGGCGAGTCGTGGAACCTCGGCGACCGGACCGAGCAAGGACGGCTCCGAGCGGCGCCCGGGGCACGTCCTGTCCCGCCCGGCCCGCCCGGGGCACGTCCCGTCCCGCCCCTTCCGCCCGTCCCGCCCGCCCGGGCCGCTGCCCCGACACTCCGAGATTTCGGAACCTCGGCGGCCCAAACGGGCGTTCGTGGAACCTCGGCGTATCGCGTGCGGCAAGTCGTGGAACCTCGGCGGACGTGAGCGGCGCGTCGTGGAAACCCGAGACCGCTCGGCGGACGACCCGGGGTGTGCCCGCAACCCGGCAACGCGCTGGAGGCCCGGCGCCGGTTCCAGGAACCGGCACCGGGCCTCCAGGCAGTCACGACCACGGCACGTGGCGAGGTCGCAGCACACGCCGCGCGCGGCGCGCCCGCGTCAGCGACGCAAGGTCGCGCGCGCCAGCCGGTTGCCGACGAACTGGCCGAGCTGCACAATGACGACGATCGCCGCCACCGAGACGTAGACGATCCACCAGTCGTACCGCTGCGATCCGTAGGTGATCGCGTACTCGCCGAGTCCACCGCCGCCGATCAACGCACCCTGCGCCGTCATGTCGACGATGCCGATGTAGATGAACGTGTAGCCGAGGATGAGCGGCCCGAGGCCCTCGGGGATCAGGACGGTCAGCAGGATCGAGATCGGGTGCGCACCCGATGCTCGAGCCGCCTCGACGACGCCGGGGTCGACCGCGAGCAGGTTCTGCTCGACGATGCGCGACACGGCGAAGGCCGCGGCCAGCGAGATCGCGAAGGTCACCGCGGGCACGCCGATCGTGGTCTGCACCACGACGCGCGACAGCGGGGCGATCGCGGCGAGGAAGATCACGAACGGGATCGGCCGGACCAGGTTCACGACGACGTTGATGATCGTGTACGCGGTGCGGTTGCCGAGCAGGTTGCCCGGACGGGTCGCGTAGAGCAGCAGCCCGAGGGCGAGCCCGATGACGCCGGCGATGACGAGTGACACGAGCGACATCACGATGGTGTCGCGCATGGCGGCGAGGAAGACGTCGAACGTGTCGATCACGCTCTGGAACGAGTTGTTCACGCTGCTGCCTCCTCGTCGGTCGTGACCCCGTCGGCGCGCAGGGCGGCGACGGCGCGGTCGATGGCGTCCGGTGTACCAGCACCAGCACCAGCACCAGCACCGGCACCGGCACCGGCACCCGCACCGGCACCGGCACCAGCACCAGCACCAGCGTCGGCAACCCCGCCGGCCGTCAGCTCGTACGTGAGCGAACCGATCCGGCGCTCGCGGATCTCGCCGACCCCGCCGTAGACGAGCTCGGCGGTGACCCCGGCGGACCGGAACACCGCGTCGATCCGGTTCTGCAGCCCGGCCTCGTCGGTGATCTGCACGGTCACCAGACGACCGGGGTGGCGTTCGCGCAGGCGAGCGAGCGTGTCGACCGAGGGGCGGTCGTGCAGCGCGGTGCGGACGAACCGCTGCGCAGCGCCCGTCTTCGGCGTGGAGAACACGTCGTAGACGTCCCCGACCTCGACGACGCGACCCTGCTCCATCACGGCGACGCGGTCGGCGATCTGCCGGACGGCGTCCATCTCGTGTGTGATGACGATGATCGTGACGCCGAGTTCCTTGTTCACCCGGCGGAGCAGCCCGAGCACCTCGGACGTGGTCTCCGGGTCGAGGGCGCTGGTGGCCTCGTCGGCGAGCAGCAGGTCGGGCGACGCCGCGAGGGCCCGCGCGATGCCGACGCGCTGCTTCTGACCGCCGGACAGCTGCTCCGGGTAGGCGTGGGCGCGCTCGAGGAGCCCGACGAAGTCGAGCAGCTCGGCCACGCGACGGTCGCGCTCGTCCTTCGGCACGCCGGCGACCTTGAGCGGGTACGCGACGTTGCCGGCGATGGTGCGGGACCGGAACAGGTTGAACTGCTGGAAGATCATCCCGATGTTGCGACGCGCCAGACGGCGATCCCGCTCGGGGATCGCCGTCAGTTCCTTGCCCGCCACGGTGACCGTCCCGGAGCTGGGCAGCTCGAGGGCGTTCACCAGGCGGACCAGGGTGGACTTGCCGGCGCCGGAGTACCCGATGACGCCGAGGACCTCTCCCTGGTGCACGTCCAGGGAGACGTCCTCGACGGCCACCACGGTCTCGCCGGTGTCGGCGCGGCGGTAGTGCTTCGAGACGCCGCGGAGTTCGACGAGGACCGGCACTACTCCGCTGCCGCCTTCGCGTCGGACTCGACCGTGGTGAGCTCCTTCTGCAGCGAGGCGGCGCTCTCGTCGCTCGGGACGGCGTCCGGGTAGTCCTTCGCGAAGACCTTCTGCACGGCCTCGTCCTGGAACAGCTTCGCCAGGTCGAGGTACGTCTTGTTGGTCTTGTCGGCGTCGCGGACGGCGAAGACGTTCACGTACGGGGCGGCGGAGGCGCTCTTCGGGTCGTCCTGGAAGATCGCGTCCTTGGTGTCGAGCCCGGCCGAGGTGGCGTAGTTCACGTTGACGATCGCGCCCTCGACGGAACCCTGCTGCAGGGCGTTCGCGGTCTGCGAGGCGTCGAGCGTCTGCACGTCGACCTTGTGCGAGGTGATGTCGGCCGTGGTCGAGAAGGCGTTGCCGCCGTCCTTGAGCTCGAGCAGGTCAGCGGCCTGCAGGACCAGGAGCGCACGGGCCTCGTTGATGGCGTCGTTCGGGATCGCGACCTTCGCGCCGTCCTCGAAGTCCGCGACGTCGGAGACCTTCGTCGAGTACAGCGGCAGCGGGTAGACGGCCGTCGCGCCGATCGGCTGCAGGTCGTCGTCCGAGGTGACGTTGTAGTTCGCCAGGTACTGGATGTGCTGGAACTGGTTGATGTCGATCTGCTTGTCCTTGAGCGCAGGGTTCGGCAGCGAGTAGTCCGAGAAGTTCTGGAGCTTCACGGTGACGTTGAGCTGCTCCTTGGCGGCCTTCACGTAGGTGTTCCAGTAGGGCAGCGACTTGTCCGAGACGCCGATGGTGACGGTCTTCGGCGCGGCGTCACCGGCGGCAGCGCCACCGCTGTCGCCACCGGAGCGCACGACTCCGACGATGACGGCGACGACGATCGCCACGACGACGATGACGGCGGCGATGATCCAGCCGATCGGGCGCTTGCCCTTCGGCTTCTCGGGCAGTGCGGGGGCTGCGGACATGCTGGTGCTCCTCGTGGGCCGTGCTGTGCGGGGGAGCCGCGGTGGTCCGCGGCGTGGAGTCGAGTGTGACGGGCGTGCGTCCCCGGTGCGAGTCCCGTTCCGCCGTGTTACATCGCCGTCACGGGGTGCATTGGTTCACTCGGTACGTGCGCAGCATCGAACTCGTCCTCGACGGCCCCTCGGACCGAGCGGTCCGGGCACTCTGGCAGACCCTCGTCGCCGCGGAGCTGCCGAGCCTCGGCCACTCGGGGACGAACGACCCGCACGTCACCCTCGTGGCCGGCGAGGCCGTTGCCGTCCCGACGGACCTCGACGTCGCCGTACCCGAGGCCCTGCGCGTCGCCGGTCTCCTGCTCTTCCCGGCCGGGCCCGGTCGGCACGTGCTCGGCCTCGGTGTGGTCGTCGACCAGCCACTGGCCCGCTTCCACCACGCGGTCGACGCCGCCGCTCCGGGCTCGGTCGACTCGTCGCTGCCCGGTCGGTGGGCGCCGCACGTCACCCTCGCTCGGCGGATCCGCGACGTCGACCTGCCGGCGGCGCTCCGGGTCCTCGCTGCGGACGCGCCCCTGCCCGAGGTGCTCACCGTGGGCGGTCTCCGGCACTGGGACGGGGATGTGAAGGTGGTCACCCGCCTGCGCTGACGCGCGCTGCGGACCGGCCCCGGGCCTCCCGGACGGCAAAGGGACTGCGGAACCTGGTTCCGGGGCGTCGGGTGCGCGGGTGCGCGGGTGTGCAGGGGCGCGGGGGCGTCGGACTGGAGGCGCGGGTCAGGCCCGCAGCACCCGCTCGCCGAACGCGGATGCGAACGTCCGGTCCGGGTCGGCTCGTGCGATCAGCTCACGGACGTCCGCCACCCGCGGGTACAGCTCCGCGATCGCGTCGCCGTCGAGCGAGCTCATCTTGCCCCAGTGCGGTCGCCCGTCGAACGGTGCGAGCCGCGCCTCGAGGTCGGGCAGCAGCGCAGCGACCGCCTCCGGGTGCTTCTGCCAGGTGAACGCGATGCAGAGCACGTCCTCGCCCTGGGTCGGGCTCAACCAGAGGTCGTCGGCCGCCATCGTCCGGAGCTCGCACACGTGCAGGTGCGGCTGGATGCGGTCGGCCAGCCCGCGCAGGGCGTCGAGCGCCGCCGCCGCGTGCCGGAGCGGGACGAAGTGCTCGCTCTGCACCTCGGACCCGTGGCTCGGCACGGACTCGATGGGGAAGTGCGGCAGCCGGTCCCACCACGGTCCCACCGAGCCGTCGCGCGCCGTGTGGTGGCCGTCGCCGGGGGAGCCGGGCAGCCGGGGTGCGCCGAACAGGTCGCCCGGCACGGCGACGTCGTCGGCGCCGTCGGGCACCCGGGACTTCACGAGCGCCTCGCTGATCTCGTCGCCGAAGACCGTGTAAGCGCACACCGAGTACCCGGCTGCGTGGACTGCGGCGACGTGGTCGGTGAACGTGCTCCACGGGAACGGCCCGTACGAGTCCTGCCGCATCCGGTACGTGGGTTCGAGGTCGAGTGTGACCCGGGTCACGATGCCGAACAGCCCGAGGTGCAGGACGGTCCCGGGGAACGCCGGGTCGGTGCGGTCGACGGTCCGGAGCGAACCGTCGGGACCGAGCAGTTCGAGGGACCGGACCGCGGTGGTCAACGAGCCGAGGGTGGTGCCGGAGCCGTGGGTGCCGGTGGCGACCGCGCCGCCGACGGAGATGTGCGGGAGCGATCCCATGTTGTGCAGCGCGAACCCGGCGCGGTCGAGGTCGGGAGCGACCACTCCGTAGCGGGTGCCGGCTCCGAGGGCCGCCGTCCGCCGCTCGGGGTCGACGACCAGGTCGGTGGGGATCGCGGTCAGGTCGAGCAGGACGCCCGGAGCGTCGGCGGAGTCGTTGAACGAGTGCCGGGTGCCGAGCCCGTGCACCCGGGGGGAGCGTGCGACGACCTCGGCTGCTTCGTCGATCGAGCCCGGTCGGAGCACCTGCTCGGCCGTGTAGGTGACCGTGCCGGACCAGTTCAGTTCGCTCGCCGTCGACCGCATGCCGCCCACGATGCCACGTGGACCCGTGGGCGGCACCGCGGTCAGTGCGCGGGCGGGGGCGTCGGCGCGCCTTCGGGCACCGCCGGACGGGTGACGAAGACCGATGCCAGGATGCCGAACAGCGAGATCACCGCGCCGACCATGAACGCGGTCTTCACACCAGAGGCGGTCGCAGCGGCCACGGCATCCGCACCCGCGCCGGTCGCTGCCGTGGCGGCGCCGATCGTGAGCAGGGTGACGAACAGAGCGGTGCCGGCGGCTCCGGCGAGCTGCTGCGCCGTGCCGAGGACCGCGCTGCCGTGGGAGTAGAGCTTCGGGGGCAGGCCACCGAGCGCCGCCGTGAACAGCGGGGTGAAGGTGAGCGCCAGGCCGATGCTCAGCACGACGTGCGCCCCGAGGACGAACCACACGCTGGTGTCCACGCCGACCGTGGAGAGCGCCCAGAGCACCGCGCTGACGATGATCGAGCCGGGGATGAGCAGTACGCGCGGTCCGCGACGGTCGTAGATGCGTCCGACGATGGGGGAGAGGAGCCCCATGAGCAGCCCGCCGGGGAGCAGCAGCAGTCCGACGTTCAGGACCTCGAGCCCGAGGACGCGCTCCAGGTAGATCGGCAGCAGGATGAGCGTGCCGAACATCGCCATGAAGCTCAGCGCCATCGCGACGATCGGGACGGTGAAGCCGCGGGTCTGGAAGGTGCGCAGGTCGAGCAGGGCGCTGTCGGTGCGCTGCAGTCGGGTCTGTCGGACGATGAAGACCGCCAGGGCGACGGCACCGACGACGAGCGCGGTGACCGGGACGAACAGGCCGGTGGTGCCGGCCTCGCCGATGCTGGACAGGCCGTAGACGATCCCACCGAACGCGAACGCGGACAGGATCACCGAGAACACGTCGAGCGGTGCCCGGCGGGGCGTCGAGACGTTGCGGACCTTCACCATGCCGAGGATGAGCGCGGCGATCGCGATCGGCAGGACGAAGCCGAACAGCCAACGCCACGAGAACGCGTTGAGGATGAGCCCGGAGATCGTCGGGCCGATGGCCGGCGCGACCGAGATGACGATCGAGATGTTCCCCATGATGCGGCCACGGTGGGCCGGGTCGACGAGGGTGAGCACCGTCGTCATCAGGAGCGGCATCATGATCGCGGTGCCGCTGGCCTGGACGATGCGGCCGACGAGCAGCAGCGTGAAGCCGGGTGCGAGCAGGGCGATCAGGGTGCCGGCCGAGAACAGGCCCATCGCCCAGACGAAGACGGGGCGGGTGTTGAACCGCTGCAGCAGGAACCCGGTGATCGGGATCACGACCGCCATGGTGAGCAGGAAGCCCGTGGTCAGCCACTGCCCGGTCGCCGCACTGATGTCGAGGTCGTCCATCAGCCGCGGCAGCGCCACGCCCATGATCGTCTCGTTGAGGATGACGACGAACGCGGACACGAGCAGCAGCCCGATCACGAGTCGGGTCTCGGCAGCGGTCGGTTGCGAGACGCTTCCCGTGCGGGGGGCGGAATCGACGGCCTGGGTCATGCGGGAGCTCCTGGTGGATCACGACTGGTGGAACGAGGTGGCGCAGAACGCGCAGACAGGGCAACCGCCTGAGTGGATTCGATTATTCCGCTCCGCACCGACATCCGCAGGTGAACGGTCGGTGTCGGCGGGTCAGTGCAGGATCGCGAACCCGTCGGCGTCGCCGTGCGGCACGACCGGCCGGAGGTCGACGTCCGTCACGGTGGCCGACGGCGGCCCGCTCCGCAGGCACTCCATCAACGTCTCCACCGCGACCGACGGCCCCTCGGCCTCGACCTCGACGGTGCCGTCCCAGAGGTTCCTGGCGTACCCGACGAGGTCGAGCCCGTCGGCCTTCCGTGCCGTCCAGTACCGGAACCCGACCCCCTGGACGGTCCCCGACACCACGGCATGCATCCTCGTCACCGTCGTCATGGTCCTCACCGTATCCACGCGGGGCCTCCCGGAGTTTTCGGCCTCGTGACGATCTGTTTCCGGTTCGTGACAACCCGGAGTCCCTCACGGGCGCAACACACCGCGCAGCGGTGATAGTGTCATCGCAACCCGAACACTTCGAGTCAGACTGACACTAAGGTCCACCATGGACGAAGCAGGCATCCGCGTCGCGGTCTCGACCGTGATCGTCGCGCTGCGCCCGCACCCCGACACCGGTGCACCGGCGCTGTGGATGCCGCTGGTGCGCCGGGTGGCCGAACCGTTCGAGGGGTCGTGGGCGCTGCCCGGCGGCTGGGTGGGCGTGGACGAGGGACTCGAGGACTCCGCCGCAGCCCGCCTGCGCGAGACGACGAACGTCCAGCCCCGCTACCTCGAACAGCTCTACGCGTTCGGCGACGTCGGCCGCTCACCGAGCCGGGTGGTGTCGATCGTGTACTGGGCGCTCGTGCACCCGGACGAGGCGAACGTCGTGCCGGACGACTGGAACGTCCGCTGGTTCCTCGCCGACGAGCACCCGCCGCTCGCCTTCGACCACGACCGGATCGTGGAGTACGCGCTCTGGCGGCTCCGCACCAAGATGTCGTACTCCCGCATCGCCCAGGCCTTCCTGGGGGACCGGTTCACCCTCGCCGAGCTGCGCGGGGTGTACGAGGCGGTGCTCGGGCGCGCGCTCGACCCCGCGAACTTCCGTCGGCAGGTCGAGAAGACCGACGCGATCCTGCCGACCGACGAGACCACGAGCGGGGGTCGGCACCGTCCGGCCCGGCTGTACCGCTCGAACCCCGACCTGGCCTACGCGGACAACGGCCCGCTGCAGCAGGGCACACGACCGCAGAACCGATAGGAACCACCGTGTCCATCGCGACGACCATCGACCTCATCTCGAACGGCAAGGCCGGCGGCAGCACCTGCACGCCCGACCTCGCCATGCCCACGTGGGACTTCGACTCCCGGCCCGGGTACGGCCCGGGCTCGTCGATGACCGACGTCATCCCGACCAGCGCACCGCGCCAGGGCGTGCTGCCGGACGAGTACAAGACCGCGCCGACCGACGAGCTGCACGCGCGCATCGAGCGGGCGAAGGCGACGCTCGGCGACCGGGTCGTCGTCCTCGGGCACTTCTACCAGCGGGACGAGGTCGTCCGGCACGCGGACTTCCTCGGTGACTCCTTCCAGCTCGCCAACGCGGCGCTGACGAAGCCCGACGCCGAGGCCATCGTGTTCTGCGGCGTGCACTTCATGGCCGAGACCGCCGACATCCTGGCCCGCGACGACCAGCGCGTCATCCTGCCGAACCTGGCCGCTGGCTGCTCGATGGCGGACATGGCCGACATCGACAGCGTCGAGGCCGCCTGGGCCGAGCTGACCGCCGTCTACGGCACCGAGCCCGACGCCGACGGCCGGGTGCCCGTCATCCCCGTCACCTACATGAACTCCGCTGCCGACCTGAAGGCGTTCTGCGGGCGCAACGGCGGCATCGTCTGCACCAGCTCGAACGCCGCGACGGTGCTCGAGTGGGCGTTCGAGCGCGGGCAGCGCGTGCTGTTCTTCCCCGATCAGCACCTCGGTCGCAACACCGCCAAGGCCATGGGGATCAGCACCGACCTGATGCCGATGTGGAACCCCCGGAAGCCCCTGGGCGGCAACGAGACGAGCGACCTCGAAGCGGCGAAGGTCATCCTCTGGCACGGCTTCTGCTCGGTGCACCGCCGTTTCACGGTCGACCAGATCGACCAGGCCCGACGCGAGCACCCCGGTGTCCAGGTCATCGTCCACCCGGAGTGCCCGATGGCCGTCGTCGACGCCGCCGACCACGCCGGCAGCACCGACCTGATCCGGAAGACCGTCGCCGCGGCCACCGAACCGACCACGTTCGCGATCGGCACCGAGATCAACATGGTGAACCGGCTCGCCGCCGAGTACCCGCAGCACACGATCTTCTGCCTCGACCCGGTCGTCTGCCCGTGCTCGACGATGTACCGGATCCACCCGGGCTACCTCGCCTGGGTGCTCGAGGCCCTGGTGCGTGGCGAGGTCCTCAACGAGATCGTCGTCCCCGCCGAGGTCCAGGCCGACGCCAAGGTCGCGCTCGAGCGCATGCTCGCGGCCAAGCCCCGCGGCTGAACCCGAGCCCGAACCCGAACGACCGAGGGAGACCACCGTGCACGTCGTCATCGTCGGCTCCGGCATCGCCGGACTGACCGCAGCGATCCGTGCCAGCGCCGTCCACGACGTCACGCTGGTGACGAAGGGTGCGCTCGCCGACAGTGCCACCGCGTACGCCCAGGGCGGGGTCGCGGTGGCGCTCGGTGCCGACGACTCGCCGGCACTGCACCAGGCCGACACCCACGTCGCGGCGGCCGGCAGCGCGGACGTGCGCGCCGTCGAGGTCCTCTGCACCGACGGTGCGGCGCGGGTCCGCGACCTGCTCGCCCTCGGTGTGCCGTTCGACCGCTCGACCGACCCGTCGGCGCTCGACCGGTACGGCGACGACCTGGCCCGCGGGCGCGAAGCCGCGCACGGACGCTGGCGCGTGGTGCACGCCGACGGCGACGCGACCGGCGCGGCGATCGAGCGCACGCTCATCGACGCGCTGCACCGCCAGCACGTCACGATCCTCGAGCGCACCTGCCTCACCGACCTGGTCGTGCGTGATGGCACCGTCGTCGGCATCGACGTCCTCGACCTGCTCGGTGAACCCCGACGGATCGACGCCGACGCCGTCGTGATCGCTTCCGGGGGAGCGGGACACCTGTACCGCGAGACCACCAACCCGCTCGTGGCGACGGGGGACGGCGTGGCCGCCGCGTGGCGTGCCGGAGCGGTGGTCGCCGACCTGGAGTTCGTCCAGTTCCACCCGACCCGCCTCGCGGTGCCGGACGGAGGTCTCGTCTCCGAGGCCGTCCGCGGCGAGGGAGCCGTCCTCCGCGACGCACGCGGACGCCGCTTCATGACGTCGGTGCACCCGGACGCCGAGCTGGCACCGCGCGACGTCGTCGCCCGCGGCATCGCCGCCGCCGTCCGCGACCAGGGCGGCGCACCCGTGCTCCTCGACGCCACCGGACTCGGCGCGGACTTCCTGACCGGACGGTTCCCCGGACTCACCCGGGCCACCCGTGCGGCCGGTTTCGACTGGACCCGACAGGGGGTGCCGGTGTCCCCGGCGGCCCACTACTCGATGGGCGGCATCGCCACCGACGCCGAGGGGCGCACCAGCCTCCCGGGGTTGCTGGCCATCGGCGAGGCCGCATGCACCGGGGTCCACGGCGCGAACCGACTGGCCTCGAACTCCCTGCTCGAGGGACTCGTCTTCGCGGTCCGCGCAGCGGACGCGGTCGCCGGACCCCGGCCCGGCCTGCTCCGCCTGCGGGGGAACGCAGACCTGCGCGTGACCAGCGTTCCCCGAGCGGCGGACGTGATCCGCGCCTCCCGTCAGACCCTGCCTGGAGGCGCGACCCACCTCGACGACGTCGGTGCCGTCCGGCAGGCGGTCCAGGCCGTCATGACCGACCGCGTCGGGCTGCTGCGTGACGCGACCGGACTGGCGAGCGCCCGGCGCGAGCTCGACGCGCTCACCGCGCCCGCCACCGGCGGCGTGCGCGAGCACGAAGACCGCGCACTGCTCGACCTGGCACGGCTGGTGGCGCTCGCCGCCGAGACCCGCACCGAGTCCCGCGGCGCCCACGCCCGCACCGACCACCCCGACACCGATCCAGCAGCCCCGGCCTCGTACGCCTGGGTCGCCGAGACGGTCACTCGACACATCGCCGTTCCGCAGGAGGTTCCCGCATGACCATCGACCCCGGCACCATCCCGCCGCACGCCCTGCGCCGCGTCATCGAGACCGCGCTGGAAGAGGACGCGCCCTGGGGCGACGTCACCAGCGAGACGCTCATCCCGGCCGACGCGACCGCGACGGCGACGCTCGCGGCCCGTGAGCCCGGAGTACTGAGCGGCGGGACCGTCTTCGTGGCGGTCATGCACGCGGTCGACCCGTCGATCCGGGCGACCCTGCACGCCGACGAGGGGTCCGCGTTCACCGCCGGCGACACGCTCGCCACCGTCACGGGGTCGGCGCGTTCGGTGCTCCGCGCCGAGCGGGTCGCGCTGAACCTGGTGCAGCGCATGTCGGGGATCGCCACCGCCACCGCGGCCCACGTCGCGGCCGCAGCGGGCACCTCGGCGCGGATCGTCGACACCCGGAAGACCACGCCAGGGCTCCGTGCGCTCGAGCGGTACGCCGTGCGCTGCGGCGGCGGGCACAACCACCGCACGTCGCTGTCCGACGCCGTGCTGGCCAAGGACAACCACCTGGCCGTGCTGCTCGCCGGTGGCATCGGCATCGGTGACGCGATCACCGCAGCACGGCAGCGACTCGGGCACACCGTGCACGTCGAGGTCGAGGTGGACCGCATCGACCAGATCGAGCCCGTCGTCGCGGCGGGCGTCGACACGATCATGCTCGACAACTTCACGCCGGCCGAGCTCGAGACGGGTGTCGGCATCGTCGCGGGTCGTGCGCTCGTCGAGGCGTCGGGCGGAGTGTCCCTCGACACCGTCGCGGCCATCGCCGCGACCGGGGTCGACGTCATCTCGGTCGGGGCGCTCACGCACTCGGCCCGGGCGCTCGACCTCGGGCTCGACATCGCGGTGGCGGCCGGGGACTGACCGTGTTCTACCTGGACCGGGCGGCCACGACCCCCGTCCGCCGCGAGGTCCTCGAGGCGATGTGGCCGTACCTGACCGGGGTGTTCGGCAACCCGTCGTCGACGCACGGTGTCGGGGACGAGGCCGCGCGCGGGCTCGCTGCTGCACGGGCCACGGTCGCCGGCGTGCTCGGCTGCCGACCGGCCGAGGTCGTCTTCACCACGGGTGGGACCGAGGGTGCGAACACCGCGGTCAAGGGTATCGCGCTCGCCGCCCCACGCGGACGCCACGTCGTCACCAGCGCGATCGAGCACGAGGCCGTGCTCGAGAGCTGCGCGTACCTGGCACGCTTCCACGGCTTCGACGTCACGGTGCTGCCGGTCGCGTCGGACGGCCTGGTCAACCCGTCGGTGCTGCGCGCGGCGCTCCGGCCGGACACGACCCTCGTGTCGATCGCGCACGCCGACAACGAGATCGGCACCGTGCAGGACGTCCCGGCGCTCGCCGCCGAGGCCCACGCGGTCGGCGCGCGCTTCCACACCGACGCCGTGCAGTCCGCGCCGTGGCTGCTGGTCGGGCTCGACGTCCTGGGCGTCGACGCACTGTCGCTGTCCGGGCACAAGCTCGGGGCGCCGAAGGGGACCGGCGTGCTCGCGGTCCGGTCGGGGGTGCCCGTCGAACCGTTGCTGCACGGCGGGGGACAGGAGCGGGGCCGACGCTCCGGCACCGAGGACGTCGCCGGCGCGGTGGCGGTCGCGACGGCGCTCGGGTTGGTGGCCTCCGGCGGTGCTGCTGCCTCCGGCGGTGCTGCTGCCTCCGGTGGTTCTGCTGCCTCCGCCGCCGCGACGACCGTCCGTGACGCCGTGCTCGACGGGGTGCTCGCCACCGTCCCCGGCGCGTTCGTGACCGGGTCGCGCGCGCACCGGCTGCCCGGGCACGCGTCGTTCTGCTTCCCCGGGGTCAACGGCGAGACCGTGCTGCTCGAGCTGGAACGGCGCGACGTCGTGTCCTCGTCGGGCAGCGCCTGCGCCGCGGGGAGCACCGAGGCGTCGCACGTGCTCACCGCGCTCGGGATCCCGGACGAGGTCGCCCGGACCGCGCTCCGACTCACCTTCGACGGTTCCCTCGCCGCGGAGGACGTACCGGTCGTCGTCGGAGCGGTCGCGGACGCCGTGGCCACCGTCCGCGCACTCGGCTGACGTGTCGAACGCAGGGTGTACTAGACGTTCTACTCCATGAGTGGGGTCGTGTCCCCCCTTATGCGGACACGGAATCTGCGCCAGAGTGTCCACATGGCAAACGTGATGATGACCCGGACACGACGGGACGACCGCTTCCGAGCGGTCCAGCTCCTGCCCGCACCGGCGACCCTCGTCGCGCTCGCCCTGGCTGCGCAGCACGACCTCGGCACCGCCCCCCTCGGGCTGATCGCCGCCGTCGGAGCCCTCGCGACCGTCGGGAGCGCCCTGCTCCCCATGATCCGACCCGCCGCCGCTCGACGGTCGATGCCCGCACCGATCGAGACGGACCGGTACCGAGAGGACACCGAACACCCTTGAGGTCCGACACCGCCCGGCTCCTCCCGTGACCCGGCCGGTGCCCCAGACCGGATGCCGATACCCCTGATCGACATCCGGAGCGGGGCGCGACGTTCCCCCTGTCGTCGCGTCCCGCCACACACCGCGACCCGCCGTGGGCCGACGTCGACCCCCTGAACGACGTCAGTTCCCCTGCAGCCCACGGCGGGCTCCCGGTGTCTCCCGCTCCCGCTACCGTCGGAGCATGCCCTCGTACCGTGTGACCCTGGCGATCGGCGCGCTCGCCGCCGGCACCGCGCCCGACGCCGTCCTGCCCGCTGCGGCCCGGCTGGTCGCCGAGCACGCCGTGGTCGAGGCGCAGGACGTCCGCCTGCTGCGCGGTGTGCCGTGCGCGGTCGTCCGGTTCGAGTCCGACAACGACGCCACGGCAGCGGTCGTGCGCGACCGGGCCGTGCACGGCCTCCGCGACGTGGTCGAGATCCGCTCCGACGTCGTCACGCGTCGTGACGGTGCGCGGTGGATCCCGGTGGCGTGACGGCTGCGGCCGTGCTGCCCGGGGCGTCCGGCGTGCCCGGCCAGACGTAGTCCAGGTCGTCGGGTGCGTCCGGGAACAGCGCGCGGTAGTGCTCCGGCGCCTTCTGCACCAACTTCGAGCGGTGTGACGCGTGCAGGGCCTCGTCGTCGTTCCACGGCGGGATCGGGACGTCGCCGCGCTCGTACGCCGCCAGGTCCTCCGGGACCCGCCCGAGGTCCAGCAGCGTCTTCTCCAGGCAGGTGTCCACGTGCCCGCGGTCGAGCCAGACGCGGCACGTCGCTTCCTGGTACGCCATCAGCGCCGGACGGTAGCCGCGCCACATCGCGGTGACCGGGTGGTGCTGCCAGCCGTACCCCGGCAGCGTCAGCGCCCGCATCACCTGCAGGGTCTCCACGCGCTGCTTGCCGAGACGCCGGTCGTCGAGGACCTCGGCAGAGGCCCGGAAATCGGCGTACGGCAAGAACGTCTGCATGCCGCGGGACGCTACCCGGGGGGCCTGGCACCCGACACATGTCGTCACACGCGGACCGCCCCGGTGGCAGGCGTGTGAGCATCGACCGCATGAGTGGAGAACTGGTCGTCGGCGTCAGCGGTAGCCCTTCGGACCCCTCGAGGACGTCCACCCTGGTCGCGGCCACGGTGGCGCGCCTCGGGCAGGAGGTCGAGGGTGCCCGCACCGAGACCATCGAGATCGGCCCGCTCCTGGCCGACCTCGGTGCCGCGTCCTCGCGTGAGGCGATGTCCGAGCGCACCCGGGCGGCACTCGAGATGGTCGAGGCCGCCGACGTGCTCGTCGTCGGCAGCCCGGCGTTCCGCGCCGCCTACTCCGGCGCGTTCAAGCTGTTCTTCGACTGGATCGGGCAGTACGACCTCGTCGACACTCCGGTCCTGCTGACCGCAACGGGCGGCAGCGACCGTCACGCCCTGCTCGTCGAGCACCAGATGCGCCCGCTGTTCGGCTTCTTCCAGTCGACGACGCTGCCGATCGGGGTGTTCGGCAACGAGCGCGACTTCACCAAGCGCGAAGGTGGCTACGACATCGGCAACGTCGACCTCGAACTCCGCATCGACCAGGCCGTGCGGCGGGCGATCCCGATCATCCGCGGGGGCTTCGCCACGGCCGGCCTGGCCGACGTGCGGCGCCCCGCGGACTTCTGACCCGCCGCCGCCGCCCTTCCGCGCGTTCCTGGTCGATTCGGGCGTACCTGGTCTGAAGTTCTCACCAGGTACGCCCGATTCGACCTCGCATCGCAGATGTCGTGGGAAGGAACGCCCTACGGAGTGGGGACGGTGACCGTCTCGCCCGACGCCGCCGACCGGCGCGCCGCGTCGAGCACCTCGACCACGTGCACCGCGTCGTCGACGGGCACCGGCACCGGACCGAGCCCGCGGACGGCCCGTGCGAACCGCTCGTAGTAGTCCGTGTAGGAGCTCTGTGCCGACGGGACGTCGACCGTGCCGGACTCCGTCGTGAGGGTCCCGGACGAGGGTTCGACTCCCCAGGCCGACCGGTCGTCGGCAGGTGACGCACCCGCCACGGCTGCCTGTGCCTGCACGTCGGTGCTCGTGGCCTCGTACGTGCCGTCGACACCGTCGAGGCGGAGCTGCCGTGCACCCAGCCACCCGGCCTTGTTCGACGTCAGGATGGACTCGACACCGGAGACGTGCGTCGCTGCGAGCGTGAAGCCGGCGTCGATCTGGCCGTCCTGGTCACGGCCGAGCGAGCGGGCATCGCGGACGTCGAGCGTGCAGGACACCCGGGCGATCGGTCCGAACAACGACACGGCCTGGTCGACCAGGTGCGAGCCGATGTCGGAGAGCACGCCGCCGCCGATGCCGGTCGCGATGCCGTGCCGCTCGACCAGGTCGAAGCGGGACCAGAAGCGCAGTGGCGTCCCGACCCGTCCGGCGTCCAGCACGTTCCGGAGGGTGGTGAGGTCGGTGTCCCAGCGGCGGTTGTGGAAGGGCGTGATCACGACGCCGGCGTCGGCGGCGGCCTGCCGGATCTCGCGCGCGGTGGCCGGGTCCGGGGCGAACGGCTTGTCCGCGACGACGGCGACCCCGGCGGCGATCGCCTGCAGGACGAGTTCGCGCCGGGTGGACGGGGGAGTGGTGACGACGACGGCGTCGACGTCCGCGGCGATCAGGTCACCGAGGGAGTCGTGCACGGTGACGCCGGGCAGGTCGGTCGCGAGTTGCTCGCGCTTGGCGGCCGAACGGGCGACGACACCGACGAGGTCGATGCCTTCCGCGTCCAGCAGGAACGGGCGGTGGAACGCCCGCCCTCCGATGCCGTAGCCGATGAGTCCGATGCGCACTTTGTCCATACATATGAACCTAGCGCGTCCAGCCAGCGTTGGGAACGTTCCAACGAGGCGGACGGGAGGCCCGCTGCGGCCCCGCCACGGGCCTCCCGTCCGCCTCGTGCGCACGTGTCGGGCGCGACGTGCGCGCTTGACGGGCGCGACGTCCGCGACGTGCGCGACGTGGGCGACGTGGGCGACGTGCGCGACCGCCGGGTTCCACGACTTGCCGTCCGCGTGACGCCGAGGTTCCACTCCGAGGCCGCAGCGGCGCCGAGGTTCCGAGATCTCGGAACCTCGGCGGGGCGAGAGATGCCCGTGCCGAGTGACGAGCGTCAGGCGATGAGGGACGCGACGTGTGCGACGGCCAGGCGGTAGCCGTCGGCGCCCGCGCCGGCGATGACCGCGGTCGCGGCGGTGGCGACGTGGTCGACGTGCCGGAAGGGCTCGCGCTTCCACGTGTTCGACAGGTGCACCTCGACGACGGGGACGGACAGCGCCTCGACCGCGTCGTGCAACGCGACCGAGGTGTGTGCGTAGGCCGCGGGGTTGATCACCACCGCGGCGAAGTCGTCGAGGGCCTCGTGCAGCCACTCGACGAGTTCACCCTCGCGGTTCGTCTGGCGGAAGTCCGCGTCCAGCCCGTGCACGGCCGCCTCGGTGTGCACGATCGCCTCGAGCTCGGCGAGCGTCACGGTGCCGTACTGCTCCGGGTCGCGCCGCCCGAGGATGTCGAGGTTCGGTCCGTTGAGGACGAGGATGCGCGCCTGGTCGGTCATGGGGCGAGCCTAGCCATCGCGGGCCACGGGCCGCCGCCGGCAGACACATGCCTCAGCTATGTGAACGGTCACAATTCGGTGTAACGTCTCCGTCCGGGTCGGCGGAGTTGTCGACTGCAACACACTGACGTGGAGATGTTGAATGGTTCTCGCTGCAGCGAACGAAGGGATCCGGCTCGACTTGGGCTGGGTCGACTACCTGATGGTCATCGTGTACTTCGCGGTCGTCATCGGGATCGGGTTCACCGCCCGCAAACAGGTCCGGACGAGCATGGACTTCTTCCTGTCCGGGCGCTCGATGCCGGCGTGGATCACGGGGCTGGCCTTCGTGTCCGCGAACCTCGGTGCGACCGAGATCCTCGGCATGGCCGCCAACGGTGCCCAGATCGGCATGGCGACCCTGCACTACTACCTGGTCGGCGCGGTGCCGGCGATGGTGTTCCTCGGGCTCGTGATGATGCCCTTCTACTACGGGTCCAAGGTCCGATCGGTTCCGGAGTTCATGCTCCGCCGCTTCGGCAAGGCCCCGCACCTGGTGAACTCGATCGCGTTCGCGGTGTCGAACGTGCTGATCGCAGGCATCAACCTCTACGCCATGGCCATCGTCATCGAGGCGATGCTCGGCTGGCCGGAGTGGCTGGCCATCGTCGTGTCCGCCGGCTTCGTGCTCGTCTACATCACCCTCGGCGGGCTCTCCAGCGCGATCTACAACGAGGTCATGCAGTTCTTCGTGATCATCGCCGGGCTCATCCCGCTGACGATCGTCGGTCTGCACCGCGTCGGCGGCTGGGACGGGCTCAGCAAGGCGATCACCGAGACCCAGGGCGTGCAGCACCTGCAGGCCTGGGCGGGCACCGGCTTCGGCGATGTGACCAACCCGATCGGCGCCAACTGGCTCGCGATCGTGCTCGGCCTGGGCTTCGTCCTCGGCTTCGGGTACTGGACCACCAACTTCACCGAGGTGCAGCGCGCGTTCTCGGCGAAGAACATGTCCGCGGCGCGCCGGACCCCGCTCATCGCCGCGATCCCGAAGCTGTTCATCCCGGCCATCGTCGTGATCCCCGGTCTCATCGCCGCGGCGGTCGTCGGCAACCAGTTCGCCGACGGCTCGCTCACCTACAACGACGCGATCCCGAAGCTCATCCAGATGTACCTGCCGACCGGTGTCCTCGGCGTCGCGGTGACCGGCCTGCTCGCGTCCTTCATGGCCGGCATGGCGGCCAACGTCTCGTCGTTCAACACCGTCTTCACGTACGACATCTGGCAGCGCTACATCAAGCCGAACATGCCCGACATCCACTACCTGAAGACCGGTCGCTGGGTCACCGTCGTCGGCGTCCTGGTCGGCATCGCGACCGCGTTCATCGCGGCCCAGGCGTCGAACATCATGACGTACATGCAGACGCTGTTCTCGTTCTTCAACGCGCCACTGTTCGCCGTCTTCATCCTCGGTCTGCTCTGGAAGCGGATGACCACGCAGGGTGCGCTCTGGGGCTACGTGCTCGGTATCGTCACGCCGACGATCACCTGGATCGCGTACCTCGTGAATCCCGACCTGTTCGCCACCGCGACCGCCGAGACCCTGTACGGCGCGATCATCTCGTTCGTGACCGTCCTGATCGTCGGGTTCATCGTCTCGATGTTCACCACGCCCAAGGACGAGAAGGAGCTCGGCGGTCTGGTCTACGGCATCGGCAAGATCGACCTGCACGGCGACTCCGTCGCGACCGACACCGCCTGGTACCGCTCGCCCGCACTGCTCGGCACCGTCGCACTGATCCTGTGCGTCGTCCTGTACCTGCCGTTCCTCTGATCCGCGAAGGAGATCACCGACCATGAGTGACACCACCACCCCCGGCGCGCTGACCGAGGAGCAGAAGGCCGCCCTCGTCCGCTCGACCCGTCGTCTCGACCTGCGCCGCATCCTCGGCGGCCTGTTCGTGCTCTACGGCGTCATCGTGACGATCGTCGGCATCGTCCACTGGGACACCGACCCCGAGAAGACCGGCGGCATCCACATCAACCTGTGGGTCGGACTGTCGATGCTCGTCGGCGGCCTGCTGTTCTTCCTCTGGGACCGCCTGAACCCGGTGCCGGCCGAGGACATCATCGGCCAGGCCGAGGCCGAGGCCGACCAGAAGGCCGCCGGCGAGGGCCGCGCGTCCGCCTGACCTCGGTCGCGCGCCACTGAGCCGACTCGGAACGACGACGTCGCTGTCGCACGACAGCGACGTCGTCGTTCCGGGTCTGCGCCACCCGTGCGGCACGGTACGAAACGGTCGCCTGCCTCCGACCGTCCTTGGTCCGGCGCCAGTTGACGGTCGGCCCGTGACGGCCCTAGTATTGATATGTCGATCGGGTGTTCTCGGTCGGAAGTGATCCCCGGAAGACCTGCAGCCAGCGCGGGGCCCGGGGATTTGCGCTGTTCGGGACTGTCGCCAGTCACTGGACAACGATCTCTGTCGTTGCCGACGCGCCTGTCAGAGCTCCGGCAGAGTGCGCTCCGCAGGCGATGTCTGCGAGCGCCAAGAGCGGCTCGTCGGGTCCCCGGAGGTGCTCGTGCCGGAGACCGCGGCCGAGTCCTCGGTCACGGATCGCATCGAGCAGGCGACGGTCGTTGCGGTCTGCGTGCGGCCCGCGGGACTCGAAGACGAGATGCCGCACACCTCGCTCGTCGAGTTCGAACACGAGTCGCTCGAGGCACCGCCGGCGGCGTCGCTCGGGCCGCGCTGGCACGCCGTCGTACCGGATGATGAGGACCTCGACGGCGCACAGGAGGAGCTCGAGCCACGAAAGCCGTTGTGTCGCGAGGGCTTCGTACCAGTGGAGCTTCCGCATGCGCGCTGGTCGCACGGCGTCGACAGCGCAACGCGCATCGGGCCGTGCACTCGGCGCGACGATGACCGCCGAGATCACGTACGTCGTGTGGTCGCGTCCGCCGCCCGGCTCCGATTCGTCGACGTACGCGCGCATCGAACCAGCATATTGCGTATCAGTTCGTACCGCGACGGAACGGTTGCGCATCGCCGCGCCACGGGCCAGGTTGAGCGTGACGAAAGGAACCTCCCCATGGACACGATGGTCTTCATCAACCTGCCCGTCACCGACCTCGACCGTTCGAAGGCGTTCTACGAAGCCCTCGGCTACTCGATCAACCCGATGTTCAGCGACGACACCGCTGCGTGCATCGTCATCAGCGACACGATCTACGTCATGGCGCTCACCCACGCGAAGTTCGCCGACTTCACCGACAAGACGATCGCCGACGCCGGCACCGTCGAGGTGATCAACTCGCTCACCGCCGGGTCGAAGGACGAGGTGCACCGCATCGTCGACGCCGCCGTCGCGGCCGGCGGGAGTGAGGACCGCGCGCCGATGGACCTCGGCTTCATGTTCCAGCGGAGCTTCACCGACCCGGACGGCCACCGGTGGGAGTACGTGTGGATGGACCCGCAGGCCGCCCAGGACGGCCCGCCGGCCGAGTGAACGTCGCACTGTCGGCGGAGCGCGCCAGGATGGGGGCGTGAACACCGAGCCTGCCGCAGCGCCCCACTCCGACCTGGTGACCGGCGAGGACGGACTCGCCCGGCCGGTGTGGGCATCGACGGATGAGCTGCTCCGCGACTACTACGACACCGAGTGGGGCATGCCCGTGCGGGACGAGCGCGGCGTGTTCGAGCGGCTGTCACTCGAGGCGTTCCAGTCCGGCCTGTCCTGGCGCACGATCCTGGCGAAGCGTCCGGCGTTCCGTGCGGCGTTCGCGGACTTCGACCCCGACACCGTCGCGGGCTTCGGCGAGGACGACGTCGCTCGGCTGATGGCCGACGCCGGCATCGTCCGGAACCGGGCGAAGATCCTCGCGACCATCACCAACGCGAACGCGACGGTCGCATTGCGGCAGGACGGCGGGCTGTCCGACTTCGTCTGGTCGTTCCGTCCGGCGACGACGCCCGAGCCCGAGTCGTACGCGCAGGTCCCGACGACCTCCGACGAGTCGGTCGCACTGTCGAAGGCACTGCGGAAGCGCGGCTTCGCGTTCGTCGGTCCGACCACGATGCACGCCCTGATGGAGGCGCTCGGCATCGTCGACACGCACCTGCTCGGCAGCCACCGGCGCGGGACCTCGGGCGTCTGGAACTGACCAGGATGCCGACCGCACCGGGCTAGGGTCGCGGCATGAGCACCGACCAGCCGAACCCGCGCGTGCGTCCCGTCCACCCGGTCGACGCCGACGTCGTCGCCGTGCCCGTCGACGTGCCCGCTCCCACGCCGGACGAGGCCGGGGATTCGGCGACGGAGCCGGGCCACGATCCCGCCGAGGTCCGGATCGCCTTCCTGCTCTTCCCGGACCTGACGCAGCTCGACTTCACCGGTCCGGCGCAGGTGCTCTCCCGGGTGCCCGGCGCGCGCGTCGAGTACGTGGCGGCGACGCTCGACCCGGTGCCGACCGACTGCGGGTTCGCGCTGGTCCCGACGACGACCATCGCCGACGCTGGTCCGGCGGACGTCCTCGTGGTCCCCGGTGGCGACGGTGCCTTCGATGCGATGCTCGACCCCGAGCTCATCGGGTTCGTCCGGCGCGAGGCCGAGCGCGCCACCTGGGTGACCTCGGTCTGCACGGGGGCGTTCGTCCTCGGTGCCGCGGGGCTCCTCGCCGGCAAACGGGCGACGACCCACTGGGCGTCGAAGCCGATGCTCGAGGCGTTCGGGGCGCAACCGGTCGACGAGCGGATCGTCGACGACGGTGCGATCGTCACGGCGGCCGGCGTCAGTGCGGGCATCGACATGGCGCTGTGGCTGGCGGCCGAGCTCGCGGGGCGGGCAGCGGCCGAGGCGATCCAGCTGCAGATCGAGTACGACCCGCAGCCGCCGTTCGACGCGGGCTCCGCCGAGCGCGCCGACGCCGTCGTGGTCGCCCGCGCACGGGCTGCGGCCGAGGCGGCTCGCGGGGACCGCGTCACCCGCGCAGCAGCTGCCGTCCTGCCGTGACGACACAGCTGCCCTGACGAAGCACCTGCCGTGACGAAGCGGCAGAGCCCTCAGACCAGCGGCTTCTGCATCTGCGTCGCGGTGACCTCGTACCCGAGCGAGGCGTACAGGTCCTGCGCGCCGGTGTTGTAGCCGAACACGTTGAGCCCGATGCTCGTCGCGCCGTGCTCCGCTGCGGCCTGGTGGCCGAGCTCGAGTGCACGTCGGGCGTGTCCGCGACGACGGTGCGGTTCGTCGATCTCGACGTCGAACACCCACCAGTCGGTCCCGCCCGGAGCGAACGGGCCGATCCAGAGGTACCCGACCGTGGTGTCGTCCTGGTCGAGGACGTCCCACACCAGGTGTCCGTCGGCCGGGGCCCCGCCCGGGAACCACTGGTCGAGCGACTTCTGCTTGTTCGCCTCGGCCTGTTCGCGGGTCTCACCCGCCTGCATCCGTGACGCCACGTACTCGGCCATGGTCCGGTCGAGCCAGGCCGGGAGGCGCGTGGCCGGCATCTCCTGCAGGCGCGTGTCCGTCATCGGTTGCCCTTCGAACCCCGGCTCGGCTTGCCGCGCATCTTCCCGCGGCCGGGGGTGGGGACCTTGCCGGTGTTGGACTTCTTGCCGCTGCCGGACTTGCCGCTGCCGGGCGACTTCGCCTTTGCCTTGCCGCCGGCGCCGGCGCCGGCCTTGCCCGACCCGCCCTTGCCCGAGCCGCTCTTGCCCGAGCCGCTCTTGCCGGAACCGTCGGAGCCGCCACCGGCCTTGGAACCGCCGCCTGCCGCACGCATGGCCTCTTCGACGTCGCGATCGGTGCCGGTCGGCTGGTTCCGCGAACTGTTGGCGGTGCGTCCGCGCACCACGCCGATGAACTCCTCGGTCGTCTCGGTGGCGTCCTCGTCTCGCCAGACCAGCGCGATCTGCGTGCCGGTCGCGCCGAAGAGCGGGCGCGCGACGAGGTCCTTGCGGCTCGCCGCGCGGAAGAGCGACTGGGGGAGCACGACCACGCCGACGTTCGCCTCGACCAGGTCGAGCGCGGCGGCGATGTCGGCCGGCACCGGACCGGCGTCGACGACGTGCACCTCGGCGTCCTCGAGGTCCACCTCGGCCAGGTCGGCGAGGGGGGAGTCCTTCGGCATCGCGACCACGGCCGTCTCGGTCCAGAGCGGGATGGCGTTGTGCTGCTCGGAGACGGGCATGCGTGCGAAGACCATGTCGACCTCGCCGGCGAGCGTGTCGTCGACGTCGTCAGACCCGATCGGCCGCAGCCGCAGCTCGATCGAGGGGTGTCGATCCCGCCAGACACGGGCCCACTTGGCCGGGGAGACCCCGGGCACGAATGCGATGGTGAGTGCCGCGGTCATGCAGACGAGCATAGGGGCCGTACCCTGGGGGGCATGGCGCAGGAACAGACCATGAAGCCCGAAACGGCTGCGAAGAAGCTCGGCATCTTGCTGGCGGCCGCTCCGGAGTCCTTCCAGGGCGCTCCCGTCACACGGACCGCCTTCGACGAGCTCCGGACCGAACCCCCGACGTGGCTCGAGGACCTCCGACGCGACGGCCCGCACCCGCGACCCGTCGTGGCGCAGAAGCTCGGCATCTCGATCTCGGGGCTGACCCGTGCGGGGATCGACGACGCGCTCACCACGGCGGAGATCAAGACGCTGCTCGAGCAGAAGCCCGAGTGGCTCGTCCGCGAGCGCGAGACGCAGGCGGCAGTGCACGTCGAGAACGCCCGTGTGAAGCAGGAGCGCGCCGCCAAGGCCGCTGCCCGCGCCGAGGACTGACCCGCCCGGCACCGCGCCGGGCGCAGCTGAGGACCCGCCGTGCACGAGACCGTCGCCGACGCCATGCTCGTCGTGCCGCAGTTCGCGTCGGTGTGCTGCATCGTCGGGGACCGCTACCGACCGCGCCCCGGCGTGATCGTGCCGGCCGCGGTGATGCTCGTCGCGATGCTCATGCCCGTCGTGCACGCGGGCGCGGTGTGGACGCTCTTCGCGGCGACGCTCCTGCTGCTGCTCGCTCCGCTGCCGGTGATGCGCCGACGCCGTGCCGACGGCCGCCGCGCCGAGCCGATGGACGTGCACCGCGCGCTGTCGGCGGTCGTGATGGCCGGCATGCTCCTGATGGGCCACGCGACCGGCGTCGCCGATGGGCACGCGGGACACGGCATCGCGTTGTCCGCGGTGCTCGGTGCTGGCGTGATCGGCTACTGCGCGTTCAGCGGGTGGCTGCTGCGGTACGAGTGGGCGCAGGACGACCGCCGGGTCGTGCGCAGCGGCGAGGTCTTCGCGATGACGGTCGCCGTCGTCGGCATGACCCTCGCGATGTAGCGCTCGAGCGCCGTCGGTGCTCAGTCGGTCGTGGCCGACGAGTCGCCCGTGTGCGTGACACGGTCCTTCGCTGCGCGGATGGTGTCCTTCGGCACCGGCGGCACGCCCCGTCGGATGCCTCGGAGTCCGACCACGAACAGGACGGCGGTGACGACGGCGAACACGGCGAACGTGATCCCCGTCGCGGCCCAGACCGGCAGCGCCAGGGCCAGGAGTGCCACCACGAGTCCGGCCAGCAGCACGAGCGTGGTCAGTGCGAAGGCCGCCGCGGCGCCGGTGAGCACCAGCCCGGTCTTCGCGCCGTTCGCCCGCTCGCTGATCTCCCGCCGAGCCGAGGCCACCTCGTCACGGACGGCGCGCAGCACGGGTTCCAGCGCCTTCTGCACCAGACCGGCGGTGACGGTGTCGCGGAAGGACGGCTTGCTGCTCGTCGTGGTGTCGTCGTGGTCCGTGGTGCTCATGGGTCTCCTGTCCGGGGCGCGGTGATCGCGTCCACCTGCTCTGACGCGTCCGGTCCGATGATCGTCACGTCGTTGGCGGCGTGCTCGGTCGCTTCCCAGCTTGCGGAGCCGCCGGTGGCGGTGGGCGCGACTGCCGGGAGGCCCGCCCCGCGTCGACGACGCAGGACGGGCCTCCCGGGGTGGTCGGGCCGAGGGCCCTACTCGGCGATCTCCTCGAGGTCGTCGATGCCACGGGCCGCTGCCGCTGCGCGGCGCGCGCGCATCGACGGGGCCGCGAGCGCGGCGAGGACGGCGAGGACCGCCACGCCGGTGCACGCCCAGAACCCGATGGTGAAGGCGTCGTCGGTCGGCAGGCCCCGCGGGGTGCTGTGCGAGGTGATGAGGGCCGCGATGACCGCGGTGCCGACGCTCGAGCCGATCGTGCGGACGACGGTGTTGGCGCTGATGGCCTCGCCGGTCTGGTTCGCGGGGACGCTCTCGATGATGGCGTTCGAGCACGCGGCGAGGGCCAGGCCGATGCCGATGCCGGTCAGGATGCCGGAGACGACGACCTGCCAGAGCTCGCCGTGCGCGATCGCGGGCAGCAGGAACGCGGCGACGATGGCGATCCCGCCGAGCAGCATGGGCGGCTTCGGACCGACCTTGCGCACGAGGATGCCGGCGATCGGCCCGGCGACGATCATCATCAGGACGGTCGGCAGCAGGAAGAGACCGGCCTGGGTGACGTCCTTGCCGAAGCCGTAGCCGAGGGCGCTCGGCAGCTGCAGCAAGGTGGGCACGAGCACGAAGGTGCCGAACATCGCGAAGCCGAAGACGAGCGCGACGACGTGGGCCGTCCAGACGCCGCGGACGGCGAACAGGCGGACGTCGATGAGCGGTTCGGCGACGCGGAGCTCGACCAGGACGAACGCGACCAGTGCCACGGCGCCGAGGACCAGCAGGCCGATGGTCTTGCCGTCACCCCAGCCCCAGGTCTCGCCCTCGCTGACGGCCAGCAGGATCGAGACGAGCGAGACGGCGAGGACGAACGTGCCGACCATGTCGAGGCGGCCGGGCTTGCGGACCGGCGACTCCGGCATGCCGAAGATCGCGCCGAGCAGGGCGATGACGACGAGCACGGCGGGCAGCCAGAACAGCCAGTGCCACGACAGGTGCTCGACGATCGGGCCGGCAGCGACGATGCCGACGCCGGCGCCGATGCCGAAGATCGCGGAGAGCAGACCGATCGTGACGCTGACCTTCTCCTTCGGCAGCTCGTCGCGGACGATGCCGATCGACAGCGGCATCACCGCGCCGGCGGCGCCCTGCAGTGCACGGCCGACGATGAGGACGCCGAGGTTCGGTGCCAGCGCGGCGAGCACGGCGCCGACGAGCAGGATCGACAGCACGACGATCAGGACCTTGCGCTTGCCGATCATGTCGCCGAGACGCCCGAGGATCGGCGTGAGCACCGACGCGGAGAGCAGGTAGGCGGTGAGCACCCAGCTCGTCGCGCTCGTCGAGGCGCCGAGGTCCTGTCCGATGGTCGACAGCGCCGGGGCGACGAGCGACTGCAGGACCGCGAACGACAGCCCGCCGAGGGACAGGTAGACGATGATCGCCGTGCTGTTCGGCCGGTGTCCGGCGGTGGTGGGGTGCGAGCCCGTGCGGGGGCTCTGCATGGTGTCGGTCATCGTGCTCCGTGTCTCGGGTGATGTAAACAATTGCTGACTTGACGAGGGTACGCAGTTCTCACGTGATGTCAACACTTGCTTACATCCCGGGTCCGGCCGGTACGCTTCGACCATGAGCAAGGACGCCGCCGCCACCCGACTGCTGCTCGTGCGGGCGGCGCGGCACCGGTTCGCGTTCGACGGGTACAAGGCGACGACGGTGCGGGACATCGCCGCCGACGCCGGGGTCAACGTCGCGCTGATCAACCGCTACTTCGGGTCGAAGGAGGGGCTGTTCCGCGCCTGCCTCGACCGGGTGGTGCAGGACCTCGGGGTCGAGCAGCCCGTCGAGCGCGGCCTCGAGCGCGCGCTGGCCGGCCTGGTGTCACACGTGGTCCGCGCGCCGACCGACGACGACTCCCTCCAGCTCATGCTGCTGCTCCGGTCCTCCGGCGACGACGGTGCCGACGCCATCCGCCGCGAGACGCTGCGCCGGTACGCGGAACGGCTCGCCACGGCCGTCGGCGGAGAGGTCACCGAGGAACTGCTCGTCCGGGCCGAGATCGCGCTGTCGGTGGTGCTCGGGATGACGATGCTCCGGCGGTCCACTGCGGTGGAGCCGCTCGCGTCGGCCGACGACGACGTCGTGGCCGGGGCACTCGACGACGCGCTCCGCGCCCTGCTCGCACCGTCGCGGTAGCGTCGAGCCGTGTCCGACCGACCAGCTCGCCGTCCCGACCCCGCCCCGCGCCTCGACGAGGTCGACGAGCGCATCCTCTGGACCCTGGCCGGCGACGCCCGGATCCCGAACAACCGGCTCGCCGCCGCGGTGGGCATCGCGCCGTCGACGTGCCTGACCCGGGTCCGGGCCCTCGAGGACGCGGGGGTGATCCGCGGCTACCGGGCCGAGGTCGACATCGCGCGACTCGGGTTCTCGATCGAGGCGATGGTCTCCGTCCGGGTCCACGCCGCCGCCCGCCACGAACTCCGGGACTTCGCGAAGCGACTGCTGCGAGTGCCCGTCGTGCAGGACGTCTCGTTCCTGGCCGGCGACAAGGACTTCCTCGTGCACATCGCGTGCGAGTCGACCGAGCAGCTGCGGGACTTCGTCGCCGACGAGCTCAGCGGCGACCCGTCGGTGGCGACGACCCAGACGAACATCGTGTTCGAGCGGCTCGTCGCCGACCGGTCCACGCAGGGCCGCTCGTTCGACGAGCTCCGCCGCTGGCGCGCCTGACGCGCCGGTTCGCTCAGCGCTGGCGGGTCATCGGGACGTGCGGGATCCGGTCCTCGAGGTACTCGTCCCCGGAGCGCACGAACCCGAAGCGGGCGTACCACTGCTCGAGGTGCGACTGGGCGCCGAGGGCGATGCTCGCGGAGCGGGACTCGGCGATCGCGGCCTCGATCAGCTGCCCCGACAGGCCCTGCCCGCGGGCGTGCGCCGCCGTGACGACCCGGCCGATGCGTTCGGTGCCGTCGGGTTCGCGCAGGAGCCGGAGCGTGGCGTCCACCGAGCCCTGGCCTGCCCAGAACTGCACCGTGCCGGGCTCGAGGTCACGCCCGTCGATGTCGCCGTAGGCGGCCCCCTGCTCGACGACGAAGACGTCCTGTCGCAGGCGGAGGATCTCGTGCAGCGTGACGATGTCCAGGTTGCGGGTCGGGGCGGAGAAGATCGAGACCACGGACGGCCTTTCCTGAGAATTTCTTCCAGAACGGGGTGCGTTCCGGAACGGACCGGCGTACATTGCCGGTCAACCACTCTACGTGCGCAGCCGAGTTCAGGAGGTGAGCGCATGGACACGACGTCGCGCGCACCCTGGCTCGCGGTGTTCCGGATCGCCCTGCTGGGCGTCGGGACCCTCGCTGCCCTCGTGCTGCTGTCCCTGGCGTTCGGGGCCGGTCCGGCCTCGGCTGCCGAGGCAGCGTCCACTCCGCCCGCCCAGACGCAGCAGCGCGGGCTCGTCAGCGGTGTGGTCGACGGGCTCGGCGAGACCGTGCACGACGTGTCCGGCGGTGTCGGACAGGTCGTCGGCGGCGTCGTGGACCCCGTCCGCAAGGCGGTCGCGTCAGTTCCGAAGCCAGCACCGGCACCAGCACCGGCACCGGCACCCGCGCCAGCACCGGCACCCTCGAAGCCGGCCACGGCACCCCCGGCACCCCCGACAGCGCCCGTGCCTGCGCCGGCTCCCGTCGCCCCCGCCCCAGCAGCGCCGGCTCCCGCAGCTCCGACCCCCGCCGCTCCGGCGACCGCGCCCGCGGTGCCGGCCACGACCGCCCCGGCGGCCGAGTCGGCCACGCACCCGGTGCAGGGCGTCGTCGAGCACGTGGGCACCGCCTCCCGGCCCGTCACCGACACCGTCGCGACGGTGCTGCGTCCCGTCACCGGGACCGTGCGGACGGTCACCGACGCGCGACCCGTGACCACGGTCGTCGACACGCTCGACCACGTGGTCGGCAACGTCCCGGTGGTCGGCCCCGTCGTCGGTGACGACACCCTCGGCACGGTCACCGCTCCCGTCACCGGCCTGGTCGACGACACCCTCGGCGGTGTCGGCACGATCGTCGGACAGGTCCCCGACGTCGTCGCGGGCGTGGTCCCGTCGGTCGGTGGCGTCCTGCCAGGAGGCACGGATCCCGTCATCGACGTCACCGCGCCTCCGGTCGTCGTCGGCACCACCCCGTCCGGCGTGCCCGGCTCGGCTGTCCCGTCCGCGCGACCGCCGCAGGCTGCCGCCCCGGCGACGACCCCGTCCGCGACCACGTCGACGGGCGTGGGCGTGACGTCTGCCCCGGACGCCGAGCGCCGGTCGGCCGTGACCGCGCCGTCCACCCTCGTGACCGGCCCGCTCGCCGGCCCCCTCGCTGGTGCCGTGCAGGACGCGACCCTGGGCGGCGCCGCCCTGCTGGTGCCCGAGCCGGGCGACGGCCACGCGCCGTCCGACGGCCCGGGCGGCGCGGGCGTCCTCGGCGGCAGTGCCACCTCGACTCCCGGCGGCGCCGCAGCCGTCGGCATCGTCGGCTCGACCGACGACATCGTCTCCCTCGCCGCGGGGTCTCGCGGCACGCTCTCCGACGACGCGGTGCCCGCATCCTTCGTCGGCGAGCACGACGTCGCCCCTGACTGAGATCGGTGCGCCTGGCCGCCACGGCAGGCACGCACACACACCGACCGCGACCGCGGTCGGCCAACGATCTCGATCAGGGAGTACGACCATGAACAAGTACGTCTCGAGAGGGCTCTGGTTCGCCCTCTTCGTCGGCGGCCTCACGCTCGGAGGGGCGGCAGCGGCGAACGCTGCCACGACCTCCGGGGCGGACGGCGCCGTGTCCGGAACCCAGGTGGTTCCCTCGGTGGACGCTCCGGTGTCCCTCACCGGCAACGCCCTCGGGGTGCTCGGCGACGCGGTGTCGTCGGTGACCGCGCCCGCCGCGGCTCCTGCACCCCCAGCGGCCGTTCCGGCGCCCGCGCCGGCTCCGGCTCCGGCTCCAGCGCCTGCTCCAGCTCCTGCCGCGGCGCCGACGACCTCGGGCGCCGACGGCGCGGCCTCCGGCACCCAGGTGGCGCCGGCCGTGACCGCCCCGGTCTCCGTCGGTGGCAACGCCGTCGCCGTCGGTGGCGACGCGGTGTCGACCCCGGCTGCTGCTCCGGCCCCGGCGGCACCCGCCCCGGCGCAACCGGCCGCTCCCGCCGCTCCCACACCGGTCACCTCGGGGCAGGACGGCACGGTCTCGGGGACCCAGGTCGCCCCGGTCGTGTCGGTCCCGGTGACGGTGTCCGGCAACGGCATCGCAGTCCTCGGGGACGGCGCCGCTGCCGTGTCCAGCCCGGCGGCGACGCCGGCACCGGCCGCTCCGGCCACGACCGCACCGGCCACGACCGCGCCGAGCACGTCCGGCGACGACGGGCTGCTCTCGGGCACGCAGGTCGGCGGACTGGTCGACGTCCCGGTCACGATCGGCGGCAACGGCATCGGGCTGCTCGGTGACGGCACCTCGGCGGGCACGACGCCCGCTGCGGGGACCGGCACGGCTGCCGGTCCGGCTCCGGCTGCCGGTGGCACGACGGACGGGTCGAACGGGACTGCCTCGGGCACCCAGGTGTCCCCGGTGGTCGCGGTCCCGATCACGATCGGTGGGAACGGCATCGGCGTCGTCGGCGACGGCACCGCCACCACCCCGGGCACCAGCACCACCCCGGGCAGCACGACCCCGTCGACCGGAGGCTCGACCTCCGGCGACGACGGTCTGCTCTCCGGCACCCAGGTGGTCCCGGTGATCAGCCTGCCGATCACGATCGGTGGGAACGGCATCGGCGTCCTCGGTGACGGCACCGCCACCGCCCCGGGCACCGGCACCACGCCCGGCGACGGCACGGACCCGGGCACCGACCCCGGCACGGACCCGGGCACTGACCCCGGCACGGACCCGGGCACCGACCCCGGCACGGACCCCGGAACCGACCCGGGCACGACGCCCGGTGACGGGACGGACTCGGGCACGATCCCCGGTGACGGCACGGACGCCGGGAACGGCACCACCCCCGGCGTCGTGACCACCCCGGCCGGCGCCACCGGCTCGGACGGACCGACCCGGGCCTCCGCGACGGGTGCGGTGACCACCGCGGTCGCCGCGACCAGCGGGATCCCGGCCGTCGCGCAGACGGCGGCGGACACGGTCGCCAGCGGCGACGGTGCGACCGAGCTCGCCTACACGGGAGTGACCTCGCCGGTCGTCCCCCTCGGGCTCGCGCTCCTGCTGCTCGTCGCCGGAGCGGGGACCCTGGTGCTGCGCACGCGGCACTGACACGAACGGGGCTCGAGGGGCACCGCACCTGCGGTGCCCCTCGTCCCCCTGCCCGCGGCTGGGAGGATCCCGCCAGGCCGCTGTGACCGGACGGTGGCGAACCTGTGCGCAGCCGAAGCGCCTCGACGGCTGGCCAGCAGCGGGGTGACGCCACGATGAGACCGTGTTCCACGACCTGCTGCGCCTCCCCGTCACCAGCCGCGACGTCCTCGTCCCCGTGGACGTCCTCGCGGTGCTGCTCACCGCCTGGGTCGTCACGGCCCCCGTGCTCCGACGCACCCGTGCGCACCCCGTCCGGGCCGTGCTCATCCGGCTCGCGGCGTTGCTCGTCGGCGCGGGGGCCGGGCTCGTCGCGGTCTGGTGGACGGGCGACGTCCAGGACCTGTTCGGGGTCGCGTTCACCCCGGTCACCCGGATGTGGATCGCCTTCGCGTTCGCCGCGGTCGCCCTGCTGCTCGTCGTCCTCGTGCAGGGCGGCTGGACGCTGCGGGTGGTCGCCGTCGGTGCGGCCGCCGCGGTCGCGCTGTCGGCCGGTCTCGGGGTGAACGTGGACTTCGGCTTCTACAAGGACCTCGAGCAGGCGGTCGCGACGAACCCGTACGCGACGCGGTCCCTCGCCGTCCAGCAGCACGGTGCGCACGACGGGGCGGTCATCGACGCCGCGCGCTGGCGGGCTCCGGCGCGCATGCCGCGCGAGGGCGAGACCCTGAGCGTCCGGATCCCCGGCACGGTGTCGCACTTCCGCGCCCGGAAGGCCGTGGTGTGGCTGCCGCCGGCCGCCCGGGTCGCCCACCCGCCGACCCTGCCCGTCCTCGTGGCGCTCTCCGGCCAGCCCGGGCAGCCGGCGGACATGTTCCAGACCGGTGACCTCGGCCGGTACCTTGAGCGCTATGCCGACGCCCACCACGGTCTCGCCCCGATCGTCGTCTCCCCGGACCAGCTCGGTGCTCCTGAGCGCAACCCGATGTGCGTCGACTCCCGGCGCCTCGGCCGGAGCGCGACGTACGTGATGACCGACACGGTGCGGTGGATCCGGGAGCACCTGCCGGTCGCGACGGCGCCGAGCGCGTGGGGGATCGTCGGGTTCTCCCAGGGGGCGACGTGCGCGATGCAGTTCTCGACCGCGCACCCGGACGTCTTCGGGTCCGCGCTGGCGATCTCGAGCGAGGCCGGACCGCGGAACGGCACGGTCCAGAACACGATCGCCCTGGGCTTCGGCGGGTCGGCCGCCGCGTACCGCGCAGCGTCGCCGAGCGCGATCATGACCGCGCACGGCCGGTACGGCGACCACCTGACGGTCTTCGGGTTCGGCCAGGACGACGCTCCGTACCGGGCGTCCACCGATGCCCTCCGAGCGGTCGCCGAACGCGTCGGGATGCAGGCGCCGCTCGTGGTGTCGCCGGGCTCCGCGCACGACTGGAACACCGTGCGGTACGTCCTGGCACACGGTCTGCCGACGGTCATCGCACACCTCGGGCTCCCCGCGACGACGGGCGCCCTGTGACCCGCACCGGGTGGGGCTGGCGCGGACCACTGCGGGCGGTCCGTCGCCACCCGGTGACGACCGCGATCGTCGTCCTCGTGCTCGCCACCTCGGCCGCCGCGGTCGTCCTCCGCGTGCTGCACGGCGGCGGACCGGTGTCGTACGGCCCGTTCCGGGTGTTCGCGGTGTCGACCGGGGTCGTCGCCCTGCTCGTCACGCTGGCCGGGGTGGTGGTCCTCGTCGGTGCGGCCGAACGGCTGATGGGGTCGTGGCGGACCGTCCTCGCGTTCGTGGTGACGACGACGGTCGGCACCGGGATCGGCGCGCTCAGCGCCTTCGTCGACTCCGACGGGCGCGACGTCGGGTCCTTGCTGCTCGGTCGTGCGACGAGCTTCGACCCGTGGACCGCGATCGTCGGGACGATCGTCACCGCGAGCGCCTTCGCCGGACCCCTGTGGCGACGCCGGATCCGGGTGAACGCGCTCGCCGTGGTGGCTGCGCTGCTGCTGTACGCCGGACACGCCTCGGACCTCTACGCCGTGCTGGCCGCCGGTGCCGGCTGGCTGCTCGGCGAACTGCTCCGTCGGACGCCGAAGCGCAGCGGCTGGGTACGGAGCTCCCACCGCGAGACCCGGGTGCTGCTCGGCACCGTCGTGCTGGTGTCCGCCGTCGGCCCCGTCATCGCGCTGGTCTCGCGCGCACGGGTCGGCATCCTCGCTCCGATCGCGGCGGTGGTGGGCGCCGGTCCGGTCACGCCGGTGCACGGGTGCCGCGCCGACGGGGTCGCGGGGGAGTGCCTCCGCGCGCTGCTCGCGTACCGCGCGACCGACCCGTGGAGCCTCGTCCTCGCTGCCGCACCGCTCCTCGTGCTCGTCGTCGGCGGCCTCGGCCTGTTCCGCGGCAGCCGGTTCGCTGTGTGGCTCGTGGTCGTGGTCGACGTCGTCACGGCGGTCGCTGCGGCAGTCACGTACGGCGCGGTGCCGGGACGGATCGAGCAACTGCGCGGGCCGGAGGACCGGTTCGTCGTCGACGTGTCCATCGCCGCGTCGATCGTCGTCCCGCTCGCGACCGCCGTGGTGCTCGTGCTGCTCCGACGGTCGTTCACCGTGTTGCCGTCACGCCGACGGGTCGTCACCTTCGCGGTGACGGTCCTCGCCGCCGCGGGCGTCGTCGTGACCGCGGTCCTGGTCACGGCCGCCTCGTCGCCGCAGCACGTCGAGGACCCCCTGCGCCTGGCCGTGGCCGCGCTCGGTCCGATCGCGCCGGTGACGTTCTGGGACCGGCTCCCGTCGCTGCACCCGATGCTGCGCGTCGTGATCGGTCTGGCCGGTCCGCTGCTCTGGTTCGTCATCGCCTTCGCAGCCGTCCGGCCGACGGGGGCGGTCGAGCCCGATGCGGACGGTGACCGGACCCACGGCGACCGTGAACGCGCCAGGGCGCTCCTCGAGGCCGGCGGCGGTGACGCGTTCGGGTGGATGACGACCTGGCAGGGCAACGCGTACTGGTTCGCCGCGGACGGCCGTGCCGGTGTCGCCTTCCGCCGGAACGGCCGGGTCGCGGTGACGGTCGGCGGTCCGTTCGGCTGGCCGGACGCCCGCGCCGACGCCATGACGGCGTTCGCGCGGTGGTGCGACGACGTGGGCTGGACGGCCGTCTTCTACGGCATCGGCACGGACACCGCCGACACCCTCACCGCCCAGGGGTGGAGCACGCTGCCGGTCGCCGAGGACGCGGACCTCGACCCGAGGGTCTGGACGACGAGCGGCAAGCGCAAGCAGGACGTCCGGACGGCGGTGAACAAGGCGAAGCGCGACGGCACGACGGCCACCTGGTCGTCCTGGCAGGAGCTGCCGGGCTCGACCACGCGGCAGATCGAGGCGATCTCCGAGGAGTGGGTGTCCGAGCGGGACCTGCCGGAGATGGGCTTCACGCTCGGCGGCGTCGACGAGATGCGCGACCCGGCGGTCCGCGTCCTCGTCGCGCAGGACGCCGCGGGCACGGTGCTCGCCGTCACCAGCTGGCTCCCCAGCCACCGCGCGGGCCGCGTCGTCGGGTGGACGCTCGACGTCATGCGCCGGACCGGTGCCGCCCCGAACGGCGTGATGGAGTTCCTCGTCGCCAGCGCCGCGGAGCGGATGCGCGAGGACGGTGTCGAGCGGCTCAGCCTGTCGGCGGCGCCGCTCGCACAGGCGGGTGAGAACGCTGCGCCGAGCGATGGCGTGCAGAGCCTGCTGGACCTCGTCGGGGGCGTCCTCGAACCGGTCTACGGGTTCCGCTCGCTGCTCCGGTTCAAGCAGAAGTTCGGCCCGGAGCTGCACCCGCTCGTCCTCGCCTACCCCGACCCGGTCGCGCTGCCGTCGATCGGCCTCGCGGTCGTCCGGGCGTACCTGCCGGACCTGTCGCTGCGGCAGGCGGTCGCGCTCGCGCGCGGACGCGGCTGACCCGTCATGGTCGGCGGGGCCGGTGCGGTGGACGCGACCGGGCGGCGGACGGGAGGCGCGGTGCGGGCCCGCCACGGGCCTCCCGGTCGTGCGCCGCGTCGCCCCGTTACGTGCCCCGCGCCGGCCCGACGCGTCCGTCACCGGTCTGGGGTATCGTTCCGACTACGCAAGCGCTCCGGGGTCGGTGTAATTCCGAACCGGTGGTGACAGTCCACGAACTGATGACGGGTGCGAACCCGGCAGAGGTTGACTCGGTGAAACTCCGGGACCGACGGTGAGAGTCCGGATGGGAGGCGCGCTGGCGGACGAGACGACCCACCCTGCGTGGGACGACCCGTCCGTCGATGCCGACGATCGTCGAACACCCCCGGAGTCCCGTTGAGAGGACACCAGTGTTCACCGGCATCATCGAGGAACTCGGCACCGTCACCGCCGTCGAGCAGCACGGCGACTCCGTCGCGCTCACCGTCCGCGGGCCGATCGTGGTCGCGGACGCCAGCCACGGCGACTCCATCGCCACCAGCGGCGTCTGCCTGACCGTCGTCGAGCAGACTCCCGACTCCTTCACCGCCTTCGTCATGAAGCAGACGCTCGACATGAGCGCGCACGGAGCGTTGCGGGTGGGCGACCGCCTGAACCTCGAGCGCGCGGCGTCGGTCGGCGACCGCCTCGGCGGCCACATCGTGCAGGGCCACATCGACGGCACCGCCGCCGTGCTCGAGACCGCGGACGGCGACGGCTGGCGCCGGGTGCGGTTCTCGCTCGCGCCGGCGCTCAGCCCGCTCGTCGTCGACAAGGGATCGATCGCGCTCGACGGCGTCTCGCTCACCGTCAGCGCCGTCTCACCCGAGGACACCGCGCCGGACGCCGCCTGGTTCGAGGTCAGCCTCATCCCGGAGACGCTCGAGGCCACGACCCTCGGCCTGCGCGTGCCGGGCGACCGGGTGAACGTCGAGACCGACGTGCTCGCGCGGCACGTGCGCCGGATGCTGCGGCTCGACGCCGCCGTCGGCTCGCTCGAGACCGTCGGACCGCTCGAGACCGTCGGATCGGAGGCCCGGTGATGGTCGCCGCGGTCCCGCAGACCCTCGGCTCGTCGAGCATCGAGGCCGCGATCGCGTCGATCGCGACCGGCCGCCCGGTGATCGTCGTCGACGACGAGGACCGCGAGAACGAGGGTGACGTCATCCTGTCCGCCGAGCTCGCGACGCCGGAGTGGATCGCCTGGACCGTGGCGCACTCGTCAGGGTTCATCTGCGCGCCCGTCAGCACCGAGATCGCCGACGCCCTCGACCTGCCGCCGATGGTCCAGCACAACGAGGACGTCCGTGGCACCGCGTACACCGTCACCGTCGACGCAGCCGTCGGGGTCACCACGGGCATCAGCGCCCACGACCGAGCGCGCACGCTGCGGGTCCTCGCCGACCCGACCTCCGTGCGCGACGACCTGCACCGCCCCGGCCACGTCGTCCCCCTGCGGGCACGACCGGGCGGGGTCCGCGAGCGTGCGGGGCACACCGAAGCCGCGATCGAGCTCGTCACCGCAGCCGGGCTCCGGCCCGCCGCGGCGATCTGCGAGATCGTCGACGAGGACGGCAGCATGATGCGGCTGCCGGCGCTCGTCGCACTCGGGGCGCGCGAGGGCGTGCCCGTCATCACCATCGCCGCGCTCGTCGAGTGGCTGGACGCGGCAGACCGGACGGCGGCAGCAGCTGCCCTGTCCACGGAAGGAACAGCACGATGAGCGGAGCAGGCGCGGCGGACCGCGACCACGTCGACGGCACCGGGATCCGGGTGGCCATCGTCGCCGGGCAGTGGCACGACACGATCGCGGCGGGTCTCCTCGCCGGGGCGCAGCGCGAGGTCGAACGGCTCGGCGCCACCGCGTCGGTGTTCCCGGTCCCGGGGAGCTTCGAGCTGCCCGTCGTCGCGAAGACCGCCCTCGAGGCCGGGTTCGACGCCGCGGTCGCGCTCGGCGTGATCATCCGCGGCGGCACCCCGCACTTCGAGTACGTGTCCGACGCCGCCACGAGTGGGCTCACCCGCGTGGCGATCGACACCGGCAAGCCCGTCGGGTTCGGCGTGCTCACCCTGGACGACGAGCAGCAGGGCATCGACCGGGCCGGGCTGCCCGGCTCGAAGGAGGACAAGGGCGCCGAGGCCGTGCACGCCGCGGTCGCGACCGCGGTGATGCTGCGCTCGTTGCGCGTGCTCGCGTAGCGCGGTTGGTTCCCGACACGGCGCCCGCACGCAGAACGGCCCCGCACCTCGAGAGGTGCGGGGCCGTTCTGCGTGGCGGAGTGGTTACCGCTTGCCGAACACGTGGATCGGCAGGAAGAAGGAGAGGGTCATCAGGATGAGGCCACCCATGAAGATGAACGCCTGGCCCGAGTCGACCTGGAACGCGAACCCGAACAGGTACATCGACACCAGCAGCAGCAGGATCGAGAAAACAGCGGCGATGACGCGGCCCACGGGATACCTCCGGGTGTCGACGAGTGGAACGTCGCCAAGTCTATCCCCAGGAACGGGGATGGTCGTTCACGCGCCGGGCTTCGTCGCGATCAGCCGGTCCACGACGGCGAGGAGCGCCTCCATGTCGACGGTGCTGCGCTTCGGTCGACCGTCGCTCGCGGCACCGAGGGAGGCCTGGTGGTACAGGCCGTCGCCGAGGAGTTTGACCGCCTGGGCGGTGGGCTCGTCGTGGAGGGCGTCGACGAGGGTCACGAGCCAGGCGTTCTCGGTGTCGTCGAGGGTCCGGCCCGCTTCTTCGTAGCCGGCCTGCTGCAGGCGGCTCGCGGCGAGGAGTGCGAGGTCGAGCTCGCTGCCGACGAACAGGCAGTTGCGGACGAAGTAGCGGGCGGCACCGTCCTCGGCCTCGGCCATGCGCTCGACGTCGATCGCGGACAGGTCGGAGAGTCGCTCGCACAGCCCCTCGACCAGGGCCGCCTTGGAGCCGAAGTGGTACAGCAGCCCGCCCTTGGAGACACCGGCGCGGGCGGCGACGGCGTCGAGCGTCGCGGGACGTTCGCCGTCTTCGCACACGATGGCGACGAAGCTGTCGAGGACGCGGTCGCGGGCACTGGCCATGGGCACGAGTCTAGGAGGAGTTGTGCACGAGCAGGTGCAGGCGTCGCGGGCCGTCCCGCGACGCCTGCACCCTGCCGGTCGGGGCGCTCGGCGCGTCAGCCCTTCAGCGCTCCTGCGGCGATGTTGGCGATGAAGTGGCGCGAGCCGATGATGAACACGCCGATGAGCGGGAAGACGCTGATCACGGCGCCGGCCATCACCGCCCCGAGGTCGGTCGCGTTCACCGAGCTCAGTCCGGCCAGGGCGACCTGCAGGGTCTGCCCCTTCGGGTCGATGAGGACGATGAGCGGCCAGACGTAGTCGTTCCAGGCGGTGATGAAGGTGAAGATGCCGAGGAACGCGAGCCCGCCGCGGAGCATCGGGACCGCCACCGACCACCAGGTGCGGAAGAACCCCGCTCCGTCCACCCGGGCCGAGTCGATCACCTCGTTCGGGATCGACGAGGTGGCGAACTGCCGGAGCAGGAAGATGCCGAACGCGTTCGCCGCCCCCGGGATGATGAGCGCCTGCAGACCACCGATCCACCCGAGGTTCGCCATGAGCACGAAGCTCGGCACCAGCGACAGGCTGCCCGGCACCAGGAACGTGGCGAGCATGACGGTGAACAGTGTGCGCTTGAACGGGAACTCGTACTTCGCGAAGGCGAACGCGGCGAGCGAGTCGAACAGCATGACCAGGACGGCGGTGCTGCCGGCCACGAGCACGGTGTTCAGGAGTGCCCGCAGCATGTCCACGTTGCTGAACACGGACGCCACGTTCGCGAGGGCGTTGTCCCCGAACCAGAGCGACGGCGGGTAGCCGAAGATCTCGGCGTTCGTCGACGTCGACATCACGAGCAGCCACCAGAACGGGAAGATCGACAGCAGCACCCCGATGATCAGGCAGAGGTGCGTGACGGCGGTCCCGAGCCAGCCGCGGCGGAACCCGCGGCCACGGTCGTTCCCCGCGGCGCCCGGTCGCCCGAGTGCTGCAGCGGTGTTGGTCGTCGTCGTGGTCGGTGTCGCGGTCATGCGTCGACCCCCTTCGTGCTGGTGCGGACCGTGCGGGCCACGCGGAGTCGTCGTGGGGTCTTCAGGCCGTCGCGTTCACTGAGCAGACGCCAGTTGATGATCGCGAACACCACGGAGAACAGGAACAGCACCCAGGCGATCGCCGAGCCGTACCCGAAGTCGAACTGGTTGAACGCCTGCTCGTACTGGTAGAGCACGATCGTCATGCCGGCCTCGTCGGGGCCGCCCACCGCTTGTCCGTTGAAGAGGATCTGCGGCTCCGTGAAGAGCCCGAGCCCACCGATCGTCGACGTGATGAGGGTGAACAGGATCACCGGGCGCAGCAGCGGCACGGTGATGCGCGAGAAGATCTGCCACGCGTTCGCGCCGTCCACCTTCGCGGCGTCGTACAACTCGGTCGAGATGGACTGCAGTCCGGCCAGGTAGATGATCGCGTTGTAGCCCGTCCAGCGCCAGATCACCATCACCGAGATGGTGACCTTGATGCCCCAGTACGACGACAGCCACCCGACCGGGTCCGCACCGAGTGCGCGCAGTGCCGCGTTCACCAGGCCGAAGCCGTCGGAGAACACCGAGCCGAACACGATCGCCATCGCGACCATGCTCGTGACGTTCGGCACGAAGAACGCGACGCGGTAGAAGCCCTTCGCCCGGATGTTGCCGTGCAGCAGGAACGCGAGCACGAGCGCGAGGAACAGCATCGGGATCGTCGACATGACCCAGATGAGGAACGTGTTGCCGACGGCGTTCCAGAACCGCGGGTCGCCGAGCAGGTACTGGTACTGGGCCAGACCGACGAACGCGGGGGAGCCGACCCCGTCCCAGTCGGTGAACGACAGCACGATCGAGAACACGATCGGGAACAGCCCGAACACCAGGAAGAGCACGTAGAACGGCGCGATCGCGACGTACTGCGGCCAGAACCGGCGGAGCCCGTACCGCTTGCCGGTCGCTGCGGTGGTGATGGAGGACGTCGGGGTCCCGACGACCGCGGGGATGCTCGTGGTCGGTGGTGCTTGCTTGGTGCTCATGCGCGGACCCCCCGCTTGTCGAGGACCCGGTTGGTCTGGTCGACGGCGTCCTGCCAGGCGCGGTCCGGGTCCTTGCCCCCGGCCTCGACGTTCGTGATCTCCGTCGCGAACGCACCGATGAACCGTTCGGAGTTCGAGATGTACGTCACCGGGACGTCCATCGCCGAGGCGTTGAAGAACGCCAGCGGGTCCTGGTCGCCGAAGTAGTCGCCGGGCTTCCGCATGATCCCGTTGTCGAACGACGCCGGGGTGGAGGGGAACAGCTGGATGTCGTTGTACGTGTGCGACTGCACCTCGGGCGAGGTGATCCACTGCGCGAACGCGGCGGCCGCGGCCGGGTCCTTCGAGGTCTTCGGGACGGCGAGGAACGACCCGCCGCTGTTGCCCGGGCGATCCGGTTGCCGGGCGACCCGCCACGTGCCGGCGGCGTCCGGAGCGGTGTCGTGGATGACCTGCGTCCACCACGCGCCCTCGATCTGTCCCGCGACCCGGCCGGACACCCACCCGGCGTTCTGGTCGGTGCCGGACTGCAGGTTGCCGGTGAGGCCGGAACGGACGCAGGCGACGGCGTTCTCCCACGCCTGCCGCACCGAGCTGTCGTCCTGCTCGAAGACCGGCTGGTCGTCGCGGTCGAAGTACCGCGTGGGGCTCGCGTAGATGTACTGGTTGAAGAGCTGGTTGGCGGTGATGACCGTCGCGGCGTCCGCACCCTTCCGGATCTTCGCGCCGAAGGAGCGGAACCCGTCCCACGTCGCGATCGCGTCGGAGACCTCGTCCGGGTCGGTCGGCAGCCCGGCCTTCGCCAGGACGTCCTGCCGGAAGAAGAAGCCGGTCGGTCCGGTGTCGACGGGCCAGAAGCACTGCCGGCCGCTCGGCGTCCGGCCGAGCGCGCTCTTCCAGTCGTAGTACTCGTCTCGCTTCGTCGCGCCGCCGTGGTCGTCGAAGTCGGTGAACAGGTCTTCGTCGGGGAAGTAGAGCCAGCAGTTCGAGTTGACCATCAGCACGTCGGGGATGAACGCGTTGCCGGCGAGTGCCGTCCGGAACTTGGTGTCGTACGAGGCGCCGCCGATCAGGTCGGGGCGGAGCCGCTTGGACCCCTGCCCGGCGATCCCCCCGGCGGCCTGCCGCAGGAACTTCGGGTCGAGCGACCGGTTCCAGTACCAGAGGACGAGTTCGTCAGGGTCCTTGGAGATGGCGGTGCTCGTGGAGCACCCGGCCAACAAGGCGGTGGTGGCGAGGGCTCCGAGGGCACCTGCGCCGGCGAGGAACCCCCGCCTGCTGAGACTGATCGATGGAGATGACGTCACGAAACTACCTGCTCTCGTCGTTGAGATCGGGTTGGAAACAGCGATACCGGGTCCCCGGAGCGTTCGACCGTGAACGCTCACGAAGTGGTCCAGAGCATCCTCTGTGAGACACGCCGTGTCAAGCACTTCCGCATTGATCCGCCGGGCGTGTGGCACTAGCGTCGTGGTGACCGTGAAGGTTCACGAGACGACAAGGATCCGCATGTCAGCGCAGACCGCGAACACCGCCAGCACCCCGACTCCGACGGTCGCAGACCGCCCCGGCTGGGCCGTCCTCGGCCCCGGGGGCATCGCCCGCCGCTTCCTCTCCCAGCTGCCCGCGAGCGGTGGTGCACTGGTGGCCGCCGGCAGCTCGTCCACTGAGCGAGCGCAGACCTTCGCCGACGAAGCCGCGCAGCTCGGGTTCGCCGACGTCTCCGCTGCGACCTACGACGAGGTCCTCGCCGACCCGCGCGTCGATGCCGTGTACGTGTCGACCGTGCACACCGGGCACGCGCGGCTCGTCCTCGCCGCGCTCGAGGCTGGCAAGGCCGTCCTGTGCGAGAAGCCCCTCGCCCCGAACCACGGCACCGCCATGGCGCTCGCCGATGCCGCACGCCAGGCCGGCCTGCCGCTGGTCGAGGCCTTCATGTACCGCTTCCACCCGCAGACCGCCGCACTGCTCGACCTCGTGCGGGACGGCGTGATCGGCGAGGTCACGCACATCGACGCCTCGTTCGCGTTCCGGACCGGTGAGCGGACCGGCCGACTGTTCGACGTCGACACGGCCGGCGGCGGGATCCTCGACGTCGGCGGGTACCCGGTGACGATGGCCGCCGCGATCGTGCAGGCCGCGACCGGTGTCGCCGTCGCCGAGCCGACGGAGCTCACCGCCACCGGCACGCTCGGGCCGACCGGTGTCGACGAGTGGACCGTCGCGCAGCTGACCTACCGCGGCGGCATCACCGCCTCCGTCCGCACCGGCGTCTTCGTGCAGGACGACAACGCGGTCGCGGTGTACGGCACGCGCGGTCGCCTCCTGCTCGCCGACCCGTGGACCCTCGGCGCCGACCCGACGATCGAGGTGCACGCTGTCGACGAGGACCCGCGCACGCTGTCCTTCGCCGGCGAGCACCCCTACGCACGTGAGGCCGACGCCACCACCGACGCCCTGCGTGCCGGTGCGGTCGAGGCAGCACAGATGACGATCGACGAGTCGCTCGCGACCGCTCGCACCCTCGACAAGTGGCGCGCCGCGATCGGCCTGCGCTACCCGTTCGAGGCCGAGTCCGCCGACATCCCCACCGTGAGCGGTCGGCCGCTCCGGGTGCAGGACGGCAACCCCATGCAGTACGGCGAGATCCCGGGTGTCGGCAAGCGGCTGTCGCGCCTGGTGATGGGCGTCGACAACCAGCCCGACCTCGCCCACGCCAGCGCGATCTTCGACCTGTTCGTCGAGCAGGGCGGCAACGTGTTCGACACCGGCTACATCTACGGCGGCGGTGTGCTCGAGGGCCGGCTCGGCAAGTGGATCCAGAACCGCGGCGTCCGCGAGGACGTGGTCGTCATCACGAAGGGTGCGCACACGCCGTTCTGTGACCCGGAGTCCCTGACGAAGCAGCTGCTCGAGAGCCTCGAGCGCCAGGGCACCGACTACGCGGACATCTACATGATGCACCGCGACAACCCGGACATCCCGGTGGGGGAGTTCGTCGACGTCCTCGACGAGCACCGCCGCGCCGGCCGCATCCGCGTGTACGGCGGGTCGAACTGGACGCCGGCACGCTTCGACGAGGCCAACGCCTACGCACGGGCGAACGGCAAGCACGAGTTCGAGGTCCTCAGCAACCACTTCGGCTTGGCCGAGGCCTACGACGTGCCGTGGGACGGCTGCGAGCACGCGACCGACGCCGCGTCGAAGGCGTGGCTCGAGGAGCGTCAGGTCCCGCTGCTGCCGTGGTCGTCGCAGGCCCGTGGCTTCTTCACCGGTCGTGCGACGCCGGATGACACCAGTGACGCCGAGCTCGTCCGCTGCTACTACAGCGACGAGAACTTCGAGCGGCTCCGTCGCGCGCGGGAACTCGGCGACCGGTTCGGCGTGCCCGCCACGGCGATCGCCCTGGCGTACGTGCTCAACCAGCCGTTCCCGACGTTCCCGCTCTTCGGACCGCGTACGATCGCGGAAGCCCGATCGTCCATGACGGGCCTCTCCGTCGACCTCACCCCGGAACAGGTGGCATGGCTGGACCTCCGCGACTGACCCAGTCGCCACCGGACGGCCCGCACTCCGGCGGCCGCGCGACGATCATCGACGTCGCCGCGGCCGCCGGGGTGTCCCGGCAGACCGTCACCCGCGCGATGAACGGCATGTCCGGCATCAGCGCGACCACGAAGGAACGGGTGCTCGCCGTCGCGGCGGCGCTCGACTACCGGCCGTCGCGCTTCGGCCGCGGGCTGGTCACCGGCGGGGACCACCAGCTCGGGCTCGTCGTGAACGACCTGCGGAACCCGTACACGCCCCAGCTCGCGTCCGCCGTGTTCCGGCTCGCCGCCGAGCAGGGGTGGAACGTCATGCTCGCCGACGTCGACCTGGCGAGCGACGCCGACCGGATGGTCCAGGCGCTCGGTGCGCAGACCGACGTGGTCATCGGCTACCTCGGCTCGCGCCGGCACCGGTGGAGCGAGCTCCTCGGCAACGTGCCGATGGTCGAGCTCGACCCGTCATCCGACCCGCCCACGGCGGCGGTGTGGATCGACCCCGCCGACGCGATCGAGGCCCTCGCCGACCACCTGGTGGCCACCGGGGTCCGGCACCCCGTCGTGCTCGACAACTCGTCGCCGGACCACACGAGTGCCCGCGGCCTGCTCATGCTGGACGCGCTGCACCGCCGCGGCTACCTGCCGGAGCTCGTGCACGCGCCGCACGGCACCGCCGAGTGCGGTGCCGACGAGACGGTGCGGATCCTGGCTCGGAAGCGCCGACTCGACGCGATCCTGGCCTTCAACGACGTGATGGCGCTCGGCGTGCTGCAGGCCTGCCGCCGCGCGGGCGTCGACGTCCCCGGTGAGGTCCGGGTCGTCGGCGTCGACGGCCTGCCGCTCGGCGCTTTGGTGTCGCCGATGCTGACGACCCTGGCGGTCGACCTCGACGCCGTCGCGCGTGAGGCCCTCGCGCTCGCGCTCGGCATGCTCGCCGGTGAGCTGCCGCGGCACGGCGCCGCAGTGCAGCGCACCGTGCGCCACAGCCTGCTGGTCCGCGACTCCGCCTGACGGCGCGCCCCGCCCGCCCGCCCCCGCAGGCGCGCCCCGCCCCGCCCCGGTCCCGCCCCCGAGGTTCCGAAATCTCGGCATGTCGGCGCTCAGGCCGCCCGACATCGGAACCCGGGCAGAGACCACGCGGCGTGTTGTGGAACCCCGGCACCGAAACCCCGGCACCGGAACTCCGGCACCGGAACCCCGGCACCGGACGCAGGTCGTGCCGTCGCCCCAGCCTCCCGCCCTGGGCGGGACCAGCCGTCGGACTGGAGGCGCGTGGCGAGCCCGCCACGGGCCTCCCGTCAGCCTGTTGGTTGCATTTGCAACCATAACCGTCCAGACGGTACACTGACGGAGTCCTGACGGGGCGCGTGTCCATCCCGCGTCCCGTCTCGTCTGCCCCACGCACCGCCCGCCGTCGACCAGGTCCGGCTCGAAGTCCCAGGAGTCCGCCGTGTCCGCACTGCTCACCAGTCCCATCGCCACCCGCGTCACCGGCAGCCGCGCCCGACGGTTCCTCGCGCTCGCCGTGCTGATGCTGCCGGTCCTGCTCATCTCGGTGGACAACACCGTGCTGAGCTTCGCGCTGCCGTCGATCAGTCGTGCGCTCAACCCGGACGCCACCACGCAGCTCTGGATCGTCGACGCGTACCCGCTCGTCCTGGCCGGGCTGCTCGTCGTGATGGGCAGCATCGGTGACCGGATCGGCCGCCGTCGGATCCTGGTGATCGGGGCCACCGGCTTCGCGCTGTTCTCCGTCGCCGCGGCCTTCGCGACCGACGCCTGGATGCTCGTCGCCGCACGGATCGCGATGGGGGTGTTCGGCGCGATGCTCATGCCCGCGACGCTCTCGATCATCCGCAACGTCTTCGTCGACGCGGGGGAGCGGCGCATGGCGCTGGCCGTGTGGTCGACCATGTTCGCGGCCGGCAACGCCCTCGGTCCGCTCGTCGGTGGCACGCTGCTCGCGCACTTCCACTGGGGCAGCGTCTTCCTGGTCGCGGTGCCGATCCTCGTGCTCATGCTCGTCGGCGTCCCGTTCTGTGTGCCGGAGTCGCGCGACCCGATGCCGGGGCCGGTCGACGTGCCGAGCATGTTCCTGTCCCTCGGTGCGCTGGCGCCGATCGCCTGGGCGATCAAGTCGTTCGTGCACCCGGAGGAGCGCGGGTTCGCGGTCGCGATGCTCGCCGTCGGCGTCGTGTGCGGTATCGCGTTCGTCCGCCGGCAGCTGCGGTCCCGCACCCCGATGCTCGACCTGCGCCTGTTCCGCAGCACGGCGTTCACCGGCAGCGTGCTCATGAACCTGATGGCGATGTTCTCGCTGACCGGCTTCCTGTTCTTCATCGCGCAGCACCTGCAGCTCGTCGCGGGGCTCGATCCGTTCGCCTCGGGCGTCGTGCTCATCCCCGGATCGGTGCTCACGATCGTCGCAGGCCTCGCGGTGGTGCCGGTCGTCGCACGGGTCGCCCCGCGCTGGGTCGTGTCGGTGTCCCTGCTGTTCTCGGCCGCGGCGTACGCCCTCGTGGCGGTCCTCGGACACCACGCGTCGATCGCGGCACTGGCCTTCGCGTTCGTGCTGCTCGGCATCGGCATCGGGGCGTCCGAGACCGTCACGAACGACCTCATCATCTCGACCGCTCCGGCGGACAAGGCCGGTGCCGCGTCCGCGATGTCCGAGACGGCGTACGAGATCGGTGCGGTGCTCGGCACGGCCGTCCTCGGCACGATCCTGGCGACCACCTACCGGGCGCACGTCGTGGTGCCCGGCGGACTGAGCTCGACGGCGCACACCGCTGCCCAGGAGACGCTCGGCGGTGCGGTGTCCGCCGCGTCGTCCCTCGGTGGCGGCGCCGGCCAGGCGCTCCTCGAGTCGGCGCGGGCGGCGTTCGACTCCGGCGTGACGATCACGGCCGGCGTCGCCGCGGTGCTCATGGTGATCGCTGCCGCAGGCGCCGTCGTCATGCTCAAGCGCCGCTGACGCGCGCCGCTGACGCGCGCCGCTGACGCGCGCCGCTTCGTGAGCGGAAATGGTCGGGTTGCGCCACGCGACCCGACCATTTCTGCTCACGAAATCACCGCCACGGCGCGCCCGGGAGCCGTCGAACCTGTGAATCGTTGACCTCAACCATGGTTCAGGTCATACGTTGGGACATGCCCGCCCAGTGACGGCACACCCCCGCACGAAGGAACGACGACGAACACCATGCCCGACGAAGCCCCGGCGAACATCGCCGAAGCGTACAAGTCCGCGTTCCGCGGGCACCCGGCCGGCGTCGCCGTCATCACCGCCGAGGGACCGGACGGTCCGACCGGACTCACCGCCTCGAGCGTCGCGAGCGTGGCTGTGGACCCGCCGGTCCTCGTCTTCTCGCTGTCCACGAACTCCGGGTCCGCCGGGGTCGTGCTCGGTGCCCCGGTCTTCGTCGTGCACCTGGTCGACTCGCTCAGCGTGGCGCTCGCCCGGCGGTTCGCCTCGACCGGCAGCCCGACCGCCGACGACCCGATCTGGGGCACCCTGCCCTCGGGTGACCGCTACCTGCCCAGTGCCGCGAGCGCGCTGCGGTGCCGCCCGCTCTCCACGACCCCGATCGGCAGCTCGACCGTCGTCGTCGCCGAGGTCCTCGACATCGTCGTCGGCCTCGAGCACGGCGAGCCGCTGGTCTACCACAACCGGGAATTCCACTCCCTCACCGATCGTTCCCGGCTCTCGTGAGCCGCGGAATCCCATCCGCAACCCACTGATCGAAAGGACCTCACATGGCTGAGTACACCCTGCCGGAGCTGCCGTACGACTACGCCGCACTCGAGCCGCACATCAGCGGCAAGATCATGCAGCTGCACCACGACAAGCACCACCAGGCCTACGTGACCGGAGCGAACACCGCGCTGCAGCAGCTCGGTGAAGCGCGCGAGTCGGGCAACTTCGGTGCGATCAACAAGCTCGAGAAGGACCTGGCGTTCCACCTCGGTGGCCACGTCAACCACTCGATCTTCTGGACCAACCTCGGCCCGGACACGAAGGTCCCCGAGGGCGAGCTCGCCGCGGCGATCGACGAGTTCTTCGGCTCGTTCGACACCTTCAAGGCGCAGTTCGCCGCCGTCGCGAACGGCATCCAGGGCTCCGGCTGGGCCGTCCTGGCCTGGGACACCGTCGGCCAGAAGCTGACCACGTTCCAGCTGTTCGACCAGCAGGCCAACGTGCCGTTCGGCCTCGTGCCGATCTTCATGCTCGACATGTGGGAGCACGCCTTCTACCTCGACTACCTCAACGTCAAGGCGGACTACGTGAAGGCCGTCTGGAACATCGTCGACTGGGAGAACGTCGCGGCGCGCTTCGCCAACGCGAAGTCGCAGTCGTTCGTGACGCTCTGATCCACCGACCGCGGGTCGCGTGACGCGACCGACGGACGAACGGGAGGCACGGTGCCAGCTGGCACCGTGCCTCCCGTTCGTGCATCACGCCGCGGTGATTGCCGCGCCGGCGGCGAGCCGGTCGGCGATCGCCCGGAGCGCGGCGTCGGTGTCGGCGCGCTCCCGGTCGACGATCGCGGTCCACTGGGCGCCGCGGGCAGTCGTCACGGCGTCGCGTGCGACGCGGTCGGCGGCCTCGGCGTCGTAGCCGTGTGCGAGGCACCACGCGGCGACCGCTGCCACGTGGCCCCGGTGCAGACCGCGTTGCCGGACCCGGCCGTCCATCGCCTCGACGCACCCGAGCTCGAAGGTGAGCCGGGCGGCGAGGGCTCGGTGCGGGTCGTCGAGGCGACCGAAGCTGGTCACCAAGTAGTCAGCCAGGGCGGAGCGGTCTGCCGCGGGATCGAGCGCAGCGTGGCAGACCGTGTCGGCCAGGTGCACGACGACGGAGTCGATGAGGGCATCGCGGGAGCCGAAGTGGTAGACGATCGGGTACGCACTGGTGCCCAGGATGCGACCGAGGCTGCGGACCGAGACGTCCTCGAGCTTGGTGTCCAGCAGGTGCAGGGTGACCTTCTCGAGGATCGCCGGCTTGAGCGTCGGGTCGGGCTTCCGGGGCATGGCATCTCCGTCGGATCGTCGGCGGCGGGCACACGACCCGCCACATCGTGGCATTGCGTATGTTACCGGTCACGTAGGGTGATTGGCCACCACGACGAGGGTACGAGTGGTCCCGAAAACGGAGCTTTGCTCGGTTCCCCGTAGACTGGGGCAGATGTCCATGCCGCAAGAGGCCTCCGTGCCCGTGTCGCAGCCCGAGGGCACCCGTGCCGGACGGGTGGTCGCCGGTCGCCGTCGCGGCGCCGGAAAACGGTTCCTGGTCGTCGGCGACGTCCTGGACGGCGTGCTCGTGCAGACCACCGCACACACCATCGGGGTGCACGACCCCGCCGCCGTGATACGCCACCGACCGACCGGTGCAGCCGGCAACACCGCCGCCTGGCTCGGCTGGCTCGGTGCCGAGGTGGACCTCGTCGCGCGGGTGGGCGTCGACGACGTCTACCGGCACGAGCGGTCGCTGGAGGACGCCGGTGTCCGTCCGCACCTGCGCTACGACGCGATGACCTCCACCGGGGTCGTGGTGTCGGTGCGCAACGACAGCGGCCGCACGGCGATGTCCGACGCGGCCGCGAGTGGGAAGCTCACGGCTGCCGACGTCCCCGAGGCCGTGGCCCGACGCGCGGACATCGTGCACCTGACCGGGCACGCGATGCTCGGTGGCGGCGCCGACCGCATCGCGTCCCTGGTCGCCCGCGCTCGGACGGGATCTGCCCGGGTGTCGCTCGACCCGTCCTCGGCAGCGATCGTCCGGTCGGTCGGTGCCCCCGCCTTCCTCGAGGCCCTCGTCGGCGTCGACGTCCTCTTCCCCGGCCGGCAGGAGGCCCTCGAACTGACCGGGACGACCGACCTCGACGACGCGGTGCGGCGGCTCACCGAGCACGTGCCGCTCGTGGTGGTCACGGTGGGCGCCGACGGCGTGCTGGTGGGGCGACGCGGACGGAGCGTCCACCGCGTCCCCGCGACGCCGGCCACGGTCGTCGACACGGTCGGCGCCGGTGACGCGTTCGCCGCGGGCTTCGTGCGTGCCTGGGCGACCGATCCCGTGCGCGTCGGAGCGGCTGCACGTGAGGGCACTCGCGTGGCGGCCCGAGCACTCGGGTTCGTGGGTGGTCGCCCACCGGTGTGACGGTCGGTCGCCGGCGCAGCCCGGCCGCGGTGCGGCCCGTCGGCGCCCGCCCTGTCAGCGCTCGGCGGGCTCCGCCACGACGGTGAGGGTCTGGACGCGTCCTGCCGCGGCAGGGGCGAGGCGGATCTCGACGCGCAGGCGCCCGCAGGTGCCGGGCAGCCACCACCGCAGGTGCGACGGCGCCGACGACTGCTCGGCGACGGGAGCCGCGGTCAGGTCAGCGCCCACCTCGGCCACCGCCGCCGCGATCGCCCGACGGCGTCGGTCGTAGGGGACGTCCATCGCCACGTTCGGCGTGCAGACCGCGTCCGCCACGGCGTCCTGCCAGTCGGCCAGGAGGCCCGTCACAGCTACCTGCGCCGCTCGCGTCGCCCGGATGGTCGGCTCGGCGCCGGGGCGGCGCACCGGTCCGGTCGTCGTGTCGGGGTGCCCGTCGGACGCCGCCGGACGCGTTGCGTTCAGGAACAGGTCGTGTGCCTGCTGGGCAGCGGCGGAGACCTTCGCCTGCGTGGCGTTCTCGAACGCGACGACACCGAGACCGGTCTGTGCGGACCAGCGCATGTGTGCGGAGAACCCCGGGTAGCCGCCGGAGTGCGAGACGAGTTCGCCGAAGTGGTCGTCCTGCTCGACGAACAGCCCGAAGCCGTACGCCGTGGCGCGTGACGAGCCGGGGACGACGGACGACGGCACGACCCGCATCGCCTGCTGCATGAGCCGGCGGTCGGCGGGGGAGACCGGGCCGGGTTCCGGGGCGTCGGAGGACGCCGACCCGAGGTGCGTCGCCCACCGTGCGAGGTCGCGGACGGTGGAGAACAGTCCGCCGATCGACGAGAACGCACCCGGGCCGGTCATCGGCAGGGGTTCCCAGCCGCCGTCGTGCGGGCGGAACCCGGTGACGACCGGTCCCTGCGCCTCGGCCGCGCTGAACACCGTGTGGTCGAGACCGAGCGGTCGGAGCACGGTGTCACGTGCCGCCTGGGTGAACGGACGGCCGGTGACGACGGCGACGACCCGCCCGAGCAGGGCGTAGCCCAGGTTCGAGTAGGCGAACCGGGTGCCGGGCACGGAGTCGAACAGCAGACCGCCACGCAGGACGTCGTCGAGCTCGGCGTCGCTGATCGACTCCTGCCGGTCCGCCCAGGGGTCGTCGGTGGGGAAGCCGGCCGACATGGTCAGCAGCATCCGCACGGTCGGCACGGGGGAGTCCGGTGTGGGCAGGGGCACCGCGCCGAACGCCGGGACGAACGCGGTGATCGGCGCGTCGAGGTCCAGTCGACCGTCGGACACCAGCGTCAGCAGTGTCGCCGCGGTGACGCTCTTCGTGCACGACGCGATCCGGTAGACGGTGTCGGCGTCCGGCCGCTGCCCGTCTCCGCGGTCGCCGTGGCCCCCGGAAGCGATGAGACCCGTCCGGTCGAACACACCCCACGCACTGCTCGGCGCGACGCCACGGTCGACACGGTCACGGAAGAGCGCGTCGACCTGCGCGACGGCGGCGTCCCACGGACTCATGACCGACGCATCTCGGCGTACGCGTCGAGGGCGCGCTGCCGGGTCGCCTTGAGGTCGACCATCGGCTCGGGCCGGAGCTCGTCCGACGGCACCCACCGGTGTACGTACTCGCGGTGCGGGTCGAAGCGCTCGAGCTGTCGGTCGGGGTTGAACACCCGGAAGTACGGCGCCGCGTCGAAGCCCGACCCGGCGACCCACTGCCAGTTCGCGGCGTTGTTGGCGGAGTCGGCGTCGACGAGGGTGTCCCAGAACCACTGCTCACCCACCCGCCAGTCGACGAGCAGGTTCTTGACGAGGAAGCTCGCGGTCGCCAATCGGACGCGGTTGTGCATGGCGCCGGAGTGCCACAGCTCGCGCATGCCGGCGTCGACGAGGTCGAACCCGGTCGTCCCGGTGCGCCACCGGTCGACCTCGGCATCGGGGGCGTCCCGCCACGGGAACGCGTCGAACTCGCGACGCACGTTCATCGTCGTGATGTCCTCGCAGTGGAAGTACTCGTTCCAGTTGAACTCGCGCCAGGCCAGCTGCCGCAGGAAGGCGGAGGCGTTCTGGCGCTGCTCGGGCTCGAGCGCTCCGTGCAGCCGGTGCCACACCTGGTACGGGCTGACCTCGCCCCAGCGCAGGTGCGGGGACAGGTCGCTCGTGGCGGCCATGGCGGGTTCGTCGCGCTGGTCGTAGTCCTCGAGCGCATGGGTGACGAAGTGCTCGAGCCGCTGGTGTGCGCCGTGCTCGCCGGGCTCCCAGGCATCGCGGAGTCCGCCGGCCCAGTCGGGGCGGGTCGGCAGCAGGTCCCACTCGCTCAGGTCGTCGCTCGCGACCCGGGCCGGGGCGGGCAGGTCGCGGGGCTTCGGGAGCGGGTGCCGTGGTTCCGGCATCGCCTGGGCAGCGCGCCAGAACGGGGTGAACACCCTGTACGGCTCGCCCTGTCCGGTGCGGACGGTCCACGGTTCCCAGAGCAGGCTCGCCGCGAAGCTGTGCGCCTCGATGCCGCGGTCGTGCAGGGCGCTCTTGATGCCGGCGTCGACCTCGCGCTCGGCCGGACCGTACCGACGGTTCCAGAACACGGCGTCGGCACCGGTGTCGGCGACGAGGGTGTCGATCACCGCGGCGGCCGCACCCCGTCGCAGCACCAGCCGCGAGTCACGGTCACGCAGTTCGCCGTCCAGCGCGGTGAGCGAGTGGTGGAGCCACCAGCGGCTCGCCGCGCCCGCGGGACGGATGCCGGGGGATTCGTCGTCGAGGACGTAGACCACCGTGACGTCGCCGCCGTGGTCGATCGCGGCACGCAGTGCGGGGTTGTCGGCCAGCCGCAGGTCGTCGCGGAGCCAGACCAGCGCGCCGGTCACACCGCTGCCGGGTCCGACTCGGAGACCGACCGCGCGACGGCCCGTCGGCCCGGGGCGGTGCCGACCGCGAGGCGCAGCTTCGTGCAGAGCTCGGTGAGGGTGCGGAGTTCGGCGTCGGACAGTCCGGCGCCGACCTGCTGCGCGATGCTCGCCGCGTGCTGCACGGCCACCTGGCGGTAGACGTCGAACCCGTGCGGGGTGAGTGCCACGATGACGCCGCGGGCATCGGACGGATCCGGCTGCTTCTCGACGATCCCGCGGGCGAGCAGACGATCGACCAGACGGCTCACGCTCGGCTGGGTGAGGAGCAGGTGGCCGGTGAGGTCACGCATGCGGCAGCGTCGACCGGGCTGCGTCGACAGGTTGAAGCAGACGTCGTACTCGTTGAAGGAGATCTCGCCGCCGGGGAAGTCCGCGTTGAGGCTCCGCATCACGGTGACCTGGGCGCGGAACAGTGATTCCCAGGCGGCGACGGCGGTCGCCTTCTCGCTGCGGCGTGACTCGCTCACGATGGCGCTCCCCTCTGGTCGGACGGTCCGTCCACACTACCGACGGCCCCCGACAGGCGCGGGTTCGACATGCACGCGCTCGGACATGCACGAGGGCCGGCCGCTCTTCCGAGCGACCGGCCCTCTCCCTTGCACCAAGAGTTTCCTGCAATCACATTCCGCAGGCGGTGCCACAGCAAACACCGTCTGCACGACCGACTGTATAACGAAGCGGTAACGGCGCGCTAGCCTCCCCGTGCGTCGTTCGCTGCGAGTTCACCAAGAGCGACCGATCAGGATCAGAAGAGGTCGGGCGAGGGCGTCGAGGCGTAGCGCACGGCCACGTCGGCGTGCCGGTCGAACCGGTAGCCCACGCCGCGGACGGTGCGGACGATCTCCTCGAACGCGCCGAGCTTGGAGCGGAGCCGGCGCACGTGCACGTCGATGGTGCGTTCGTTCGGGGTCTCGTCCTCGCCGTCCGACCACAGGCCGTCGATGATGGCCGAGCGGTCCACCGTCTGGCCCTCGCGCAGCACCAGGAACTGCAGGAGTTCGAACTCCTTGTAGGTCAGGGGCGCTGCGTCGCCGTCGAGCGTGACGCGCTTGCGGGAGATGTCGATGACGACCCCCGTCTCCTCCGGCTCGGGCTTCTCGGCCTGCTTGCGGGCGGCGACCGCGGACCGGTCCTGCAGGGCCAGGCGGACGACGTCGACGTCACGGCCACCGGACTGCTCCGCGGCGACGGCGACGGCCGCGTAGGTCTCCGAGTTCGGCACCAGCTGCGCGGTCAGTGCCTTCAGCTGCTCGACGACGGCTGCGAGGGTCGTGCCGGCCGCTGCCGCCTTCGCCTCGTCGATCCCGACGTAGAGCGCGAAGCCACGGGCCTCGGTGCCCTCGGGCAGGGAGCGGTTGCGCTGCGGTGCGACGACCGGGCTGGTCGGCACGCTCGTCTGCCCCGTCGTGGCCGGCGTCGCGGGACGCGGACGGATCGGGGTGACCGTCCCGAGGTCGGTCGGTGCCGGAGCGGCGGTGCGGAGCGCGGTGCGGGGCTGGGCGATGGTGAGCGACATGGTGGTTCTCCGGGCGATGTGGCCGGTGCGCGTGTGGCGCTGGCGGCGGTGTCGAATGCGTCGACCCGGGTACGGCTGGATGCCGATGTGCCCTGCGGTCCTGCTGCGGACCGGGGCGGACCCGGGGGAACGGGAGACAGACCTCGTGACGTGGTGCGCGTCGCCGACGGTGTCCGTCACCCGGGGATCACGCGCTCGCGACCGGGGTGGTGTCGCGGGGGATCCGGCTGGAACGGGTGCCGATCAGGCACACATTCGACAACGCATGACGGCGACCGGCATCATCATGCCGGCAGTCCCCTGGACCTCGGAGAGGACGCGGGTGGACACGGTTGCAGTCATGGGACGAGTATCGGCGGTATACCAAGGTGGTGTCAACCGTCCGAGCAGACGGTGCGTTCCGCGCACCGGTGGCGGTGGACCGGGCTGACGGATGACGGGAGGCCCGTGGCGGTGTCGCCACGGGCCTCCCGTCGATCGTCGGTGACGTCGACTGCCTACTCGGCCAGACCGTAGAGGCGGTCGCCGGCGTCGCCGAGACCGGGCACGATGTACCCGTTCTCGTCGAGCTTCTCGTCGAGGGCACCGAGGACGATCGAGACGTTGCGGTCGCCGACGGCCTCTTCGACCATGGCGAGTCCCTCCGGCGCACCGAGGATGCACACGCAGGTGATCTCCTCGGCGCCGCGGGCGAACAGGAAGTCGATGGCAGCGGCGAGGGTCCCGCCGGTGGCCAGCATCGGGTCGAGCACGAAGCACTGACGGCCGGACAGGTCGTCGGGCAGGCGCTCAGCGTAGGTCTGCGGCTCGAGCGTCTCCTCGTTGCGGGCCATGCCGAGGAACCCGACCTCGGCCGTCGGCACGAGCTTGACCATCCCCTCGAGCATGCCGAGGCCGGCACGCAGGATCGGGACGACGAGCGGACGCGGCTTGGCGATCGAGACGCCCATGGTGTGCGCCACGGGAGTGTCGATGGGCGTCGCGGTGACCCGGACGTTCCGCGTGGCCTCGTACGCGAGGAGCGTGACGAGCTCTTCGGTCAGGGCGCGGAACGTGGGGGAGGGTGTGGTCCGGTCGCGGAGCACCGAGAGCTTGTGGGTGATGAGCGGGTGGTCGGCGACGTGGACTCGCATAGGGTCGAGCCTACCGTGCTGCCGACCACCTGGAGGTCCCGTGGAAGCGCCCGCTGCCCGTCCGTTCGTCCCGGCGATGCAGCGCGCGCTCGACGAGGCCCGGGCCTGCCTGGCGACCGGCGACGTGCCCGTGGGGGCGGTGGTGCTCGACCGCGACGGCGTGGTCGTCGCCGTCGGCCGGAACGAGCGCGAGGCGCTGCAGGACCCGACCGCCCACGCCGAGGTGCTCGCGCTCCGCGCGGCCGCTGCGGTCACGGGGGACTGGCACCTCGACGAGCACACGCTCGTCGTGACGCTCGAGCCGTGCCCGATGTGCGCCGGGGCGATCCTGGCCGCACGTGTGCCGCGGGTCGTGTTCGGCGCCTGGGACCCGAAGGCAGGCGCGACCGGCAGCGTCTACGACATCGCCAGGGACCGCCGGCTGCCGCACCGCTCCGAGGTCGTCGGCGGCGTGCTCGAACGCGAGTGCGCCGCGCTGCTCGACGCGTTCTTCGCCGGGCGGCGCTGAGCCGGGCGTCGCTGAGGCGGGCGCCGCTCAGTCAGCGGTGAGGATGACGATCGCCTCGGTCGGCGGGCGCGGACCGGTGCGGAGCACGTCGGGCTCGACGTAGATGACCCGGGCGATCGGCACCGCGGATCGCACCCGGTGCTCGACCGTGTCGATGCCCGCGGCGACATCTCCCAGGCGGCGGTCGCCGTCGACGGCGACCTTCACGCCGACCATCAGCTCGTCCGGACCGAGGTACAGGGTCTTGATGTGGATGATCGAGTCGACCTCCGGGCCGTCGAGCACCGCGTGCTTGATCCGCTCGACGTCGGCGGCGGTCGCGCCTTCCCCGACGAGGAGGCTCTTCGTCTCGATGCCCAGGACGACAGCGACGGCGATGAGCAGGGCGGCGATGAAGATCGTGCCGATCGCGTCGAAGACCCCGTTCCCGGTGATCGCGGTCAGCCCGACGCCGAAGAGTGCGAACACCAGGCCGAGCAGTGCCGCGGTGTCCTCGAGCATGACGACGGGCAGCTCCGGGGCCTTGGCTCGGCGGACGAACTGGACCCAGCTGAGCGTGCCCTTCTGCGGGCGGGCCTCCTGCAGCGCGGTGCGGAGCGAGAAGCCCTCGAGCCCGATCGCGATGACGAGCACGACGAGCGGCAGCCACCAGTTCTCGAGCGGGTGCGGGTGGGCGAGCTTCTCGATGCCCTCGTAGAGCGAGAAGACGCCGCCGACGGAGAACAGGATGATCGAGACGACGAAGGCGTAGACGTAGCGCTCGCGGCCGTAGCCGAACGGGTGCTCCTCGTCGGCAGCGCGGCGCGCCCGGCGACCACCGAGCAGCAGGAGGAGCTGGTTCGCGGAGTCGGCCAGGGAGTGCACACCCTCGGCCAGCATCGACGCGGACCCGCTGATCGCCGCCGCGACGAACTTCACGATCGCGATGCCGACGTTCGCACCGAGTGCGGCGAGGATCGCCTTCGTGCCTCCTGAAGCGCTCACAGCTGTCCCCTTCTCCCGATCTGGAAGACGATCCTAGGCGAGGCCGGTCGGTAGGGTCGGGAGCATGACGATCGACCTGCCCCGTACCGCCCTGCTCGGCGTCGGCTCCATGTCCGGCTCGGTCCTCGACGGCCTGCTCGCCGCCGGACTCGATCCGGCGACCGTGACCCTCACGACGAAGTCCGAGGCGTCGGCGGCCGCCCACCGGGAGCGCGGGCTCGACGCCACCGCGAGCGACACCGACCCCGACGCGAACCGCTCGGCCGTCCGTGGCGCGGCACTCGTCGTCGTCGGTGTGAAGCCGTACATGATCGCGGACCTGCTCGACGAGGTCGCCGCCGACCTGGAGCCCGGTGCGGTGCTGGTCAGCGTCGCGGTCGGCACCACCACCGCGAGCATGGAGGCGCGCGTGCCGGCCGGGGTCCGCGTCGTCCGAGCGCTGCCGAACACACCGATCGGCGTCGGCCACGGCGTCACCGGGATCAGCGCCGGCGCCTCGGCGGACGCCGAGGCCGTCGCGCTCGCGTCGTCGGTGTTCACGGCGTCAGGACGGGTGATCGAGGTGCCCGAGGAGCAGCTCGACGCCCTGTCGGCGGTGTCCGGCTCGGGCCCGGCCTACGTCTTCCTGCTCGTCGAGGAGTGGCAGCATGCCGCCGAGGCGCTGGGCTTCACCCCGGAGCAGGCGGCCACGATGGTGCAGGGCACGCTCCGGGGTGCCGTCGAGCTGCTCGACCGGTCGGATCGCGGACCCGCAGACCTGCGGCGCGCCGTCACGAGCCCGAAGGGCACCACCGAGCGGGCCGTCGCGGTGCTGCAGGACGCCGACCTCGCCGACACGTTCCGGCGCGCGTCGCGCGCGGCGATCGCTCGCGCGGAGGAGATCGCGGCGTCGTAGCCGCGTCCGGGACTACTCGTAGGCGGCGAAGCGCTCCAGGTCCGTCTCGGACCCCGAGACGATGATCACGTCGTTCTCGCCGATGATGCTCTCCGGGGTCGCCGGCACGAACGGGCTGCCCGGCGGCTTGATGCCGAGCACCGTCAGGCCGAACCGCGTGCGGATCACCGTGGTCGCGAGGTCCTTGCCGCGCACCGCCCGCGGCGGGAACATCTTCACCACCGCGAAGTCGTCGTCGAACTCGATGAAGTCGAGCATGCGCCCGGACACCAGGTGCGCCGTGCGCTCGCCGGCCTCGCGCTCCGGGTAGACGACGTGGTTCGCGCCGATGCGGGACAGGATCGTGCCGTGCGACCGGCTGATGGCCTTCGCCCAGATCTGCGGGATGCCGAGGTCGACCAGGTTCGCGGTGATCAGCACGCTCGACTCCAGGTCGCTGCCCGTGCCGACGACCGCGATCGCGAAGTCCTGCGCACCGATCTGGCGCAGGGCGTCGATGTCGGTCGCATCGGCCTGCACGGCGTGCGTGACCCGGTCCGACCACTTCTGCACCAGGCCCGGGTCGGTGTCGACGACCAGCACCTCGCGGTCCTGCCGCTCGAGCTGACCGGCGGTGGCGGCGCCGAACCGGCCGAGGCCGATGACGAGCACGGGTGCGTCGTGACTGATCGCACCCATCGGGTGCGGGGGACGGGTTCGGTCAGCCAACGATCGGCCTCTCCTCGGGGCGGCGGAACAGTTGCCGGCTCTGACTCGCGGCCAGGGCTGCGGCGATGGTCACTGTACCGACCCGGCCGAGGAACATGGTGGCGGCCAGGACGTACTTGCCGGACTCCGGCAGGTTCGCGGAGACACCCGAGGAAAGCCCACTGGTGGAGAACGCCGAGATCACCTCGAACAGGACACGGTCGAGCGAATCGTCCGTGATCTGCAGGAGCACCACGGTCGCGACGGCCACGATCGTCGCGCCCCAGAGCACGATGGCGACCGCGACCCGCAGCACGTCGCTCGGGATGCGGCGCCCGAACGCCTCCATGCTCTGCCGGCCCCGGGCCTCGGCGACCGCGGCGAGGAACAGCACCGCGAGCGTCGTGACCTTGATGCCGCCGGCGGTCGACGCCGAGCCGCCGCCGATGAACATGAGCATGTCGGTGACGAGCAGGCTCGAGCCGTTCAGCTGGTCGAAGTCGACGAGGGAGAAGCCACCGGACCGGGTCATCGTCGACAGGAAGAGGGCCTGGAACGCGGTCCGTCCCGCGCCTTCCTCGCCGAAGGTCGTCGGGTTCGACGCCTCGAGCGCGGTGTAGACGATCGCACCGCCGACGAGCAGGACGGCGCTCGTGGCCAGCGTGAGCTTGACGTGGATGGGCCAGCGGCGCGGCGAGCGGAGTTGCTTCGTCAGGGTGCGGATGACCGGGAAGCCGATCGACCCTGCGACGACACCGATCATCAGGAGCGTCAGGAACCAGTAGTCGTGGGCGAACGGGTCGAGACCGTCCGCGTTCGGTGAGAAGCCGGTGTTCGTGAACGCCATGGCGGCGTAGTAGAAGGAGTCACCGACCGCGGTCCAGAACGGGATGCCGGCGATCAGCACGGACGGCAGCAGCAGCAGGCCGAGGACGATCTCGATCGACAGGGTGCTCACCGCGACGGTGGCGAGCAGGGTGCCGACCTCGCCGAGGCGGACGGCCTGCCCCTCGGGGACCGCCCCGTGGTGGGTGCGGAGCGGGTTCGAGTCGCCGGCTGCCATGAGCTTCGCGCGGAGCCCGAGCTTGCGGGTCACGAAGAGCCCGAGGATCGACGCGAAGGTCAGGACGCCCACGGCACCGATCTGCGTCCCGATCACCACGAGGACCTTGCCGAACACCGACCAGTGCGTGGCCATGTCGACGGTCGCGAGGCCCGTGACGCAGACCACCGACGCCGCCGTGAACAGTGCGTCGGAGAAGTGCGTGCCGGTTCCGTCGGCCGCCGCCCACGGGGTCATGAACAGCGCTGTGAACACGAAGATGAGGGCGACGAACACCAGGATCGCCAGACGTGACGGCGACGAGCGCAGGACCGTCGCGATCCGTCCGCCGCGTCGTCGGGTGACGGTCACGTGCCGCGGGAGCGGCTCGGTACGGTCGAGCATCGTATGCCTCCGAGGACATGGGTCGGGACGGTTCGTCATGGTACATCCGTGGTGCCCCGGCTAGCCTTGCCCGCATGGCCGACATCTTCTCCGTCGTGGCGGACCCCACGAGGCGCGAGCTGCTCGGGACCCTCCTGGCCGCGTACGGATCGGACGTCACCGGCGGGGAACTCAGCGTCGGGCAACTGGTCGAACGACTGGGCGTCAGCCAGCCGACCGTGTCGAAGCACCTCCGGGTCCTGCGCGACATCGGGCTCGTCACCAGCCGCGAAGAAGGGCAGCACCGCTTCTACCGGCTCGACCCGGAACCGCTCGTGTCGCTGGAGGACTGGGTCCTGCCGTTCACCGGCGCGGTCGACGCCGACGGCATGCCCGCGACCACGGCCTGGACCCCCGACGGTCAGCCCGTGTCCGTCCGCCGGAACGGTGCGGCCGGCAAGACCACCGTCGAGGTCGGGACCGAGCTCGGGCGTGTCATGGCCGAGGCGTCCTACCGGGCCACCGCGGCGATCTCCGGTGCGCAGCAGGGCTGGGAGCGTGTCGTCGACCGCAGCCGCAAGCGCTTCACGCGCCGCGGCGACGAAGACTGAACCTGGACACTGGGTCGCACGCGCCTCTACAGTTACCAGTGACCACACAGGTCACACCAAACCCGTGCGCGGATCGCGTGCGAGCCACCGAAGGCGGATCATGACCGGCAGTTTCGACGACGTGCGCTTCCTCACCGTCGCTGAGGTCGCCGAGATGATGCGTGTCTCGAAGATGACCGTGTACCGCATGGTCCACGCCGGTGAGCTCCCCGCCATCCGTTTCGGCCGGTCCTTCCGTGTCCCCGAGTCAGCCGTCGCCGACGTGCTGCGCGGCGGCATCGCAGACGTCGGCTGAGCGCACACCCGTCCGTTCCGGGCGCGTTCGACATCGCGTCAGCCCTCCGGTAGACTCGGCCGGGTTGATTTTCCGCGGTCTCGACGGCCCGGTGTCCGATACATCAGCACAGTCCGAGCGAGGTCCACATGGGTTCTGTCATCAAGAAGCGTCGCAAGCGCATGGCGAAGAAGAAGCACCGCAAGCTGCTTCGCAAGACGCGCCACCAGCGTCGCAACAAGAAGTAGGCCCCGAGCCTGCAGCGTCAAGCCCCGGTTCGCCGGGGCTTTCGCATTCCCCAGGGGACGCGGACCGCGGGCTACGCTGGAGCCATGCCCGCAGTGACGTTCCTGACGAAGCCCGGATGCCACCTCTGCGACGACGCACGGCCCGTGGTCGAACGCGTCGTCGCCGAACACCCCGGCGTGACGCTGCAGGAACGCTCGATCCTCGACGACGACGCCCTCCGCCAGGAGTACGCGGAGGACATCCCCGTCGTGCTGGTCGACGGGCGCGTCCACAGCAACTGGCACGTCGACGCCGACCGGCTCGCACGTGCCCTCGAGAAGGCCGGTTCCCCCGCATGATCTCCCACGTCGTCGCCTGGACCCTGCGCGAAGACCTCGACCGCGCCGCGTCCATCGCCCGGATCCGTGAACTCCTGACCGGCCTGACCGGCACCATCGGGTCGATCCGTTCGCTCGAGGTCGTCGAGAACGTCGCCTACCCGGAGAAGAACAGCGACGTCGCCGTCGTCGCGTCGTTCGACGACCTCGCCGGACTCGACGAGTACCAGGTGCACCCGGACCACCAGGCTGCCGCAGCCGAGATCCGTGGACTGGTCACGGGGCGGGCTGCCATCGACTGGCAGCGCTGAGCCGGGCCTCCCGTCCGCCCCCGGCGCTGCGTGCGCCGCGGCGCTTCGTGAGCAGAAATGGTCGCCTCCCACATCGGGAGGCGACCATTCCTGTTCACCATGTGCGCTCGCGCGGGCGCCGCGCGACGTGCGCTCGCGCGGGCGCCGCGCGACGTGCGCTCGCGCGGGGCGACGCGTGACGTGACTACGGCGTCAGGCGCGTCGGTCCCCGGAAGAGGTACGTGACCTCGCGGATGGACGGCTCACCCAACATGAGCATGAGCACGCGCGCGAGGCCCATGCCGAACCCACCGTGCGGCGGCACGCCGTAGCGGAAGAAGTCGAGGTACCAGCCGAGCTCCTCGGGGTCGAGGCCCTTCTCGACGGCCTGTGCCTCGAGCACGTCGACGCGGTGCTCGCGCTGTGCGCCCGTGGAGATCTCCGCGCCGTTGAAGATGAGGTCGTAGCTGTTCGTGAGCGACGGGTCGCCGGGCTTCCGCATGTGGTAGTACGGCCGGATCGAGGCGTCGTACTCGGTGACGAAGACGAACTCCGACCCGTGGTGCTCCTTGGCCCAGGCGGCGACGCGGCGCTCGCCCTCGGGGTCCAGGTCGCCGTCGGCGCGGACGACGTCGTGTCCGCTGTCGGCCACGATCTTCCGGGCCTCGGCCAGGGTCACGCGGGGGAACGGGGTCGCGGGGACCTGCAGCTCGAAGCCGAAGACCTCCTCGATGTCCTTGCCGTACTTCTCCTTGACCGCGGTGATGCCGGCGACCAGGACCTCTTCGTGCATCGCCATGACGTCTTCGTGGGACTCGATCCACGAGAACTCGGCGTCGACGCTCGTGAACTCGGTCGCGTGGCGGCTCGTGAACGAGGGGTCCGCGCGGAACGCGTCGGCGATCTCGAACACGGCGCCGAAGCCGGCCGGCTGGGCCATCTGCTTGAAGTTCTGCGGCGACTGCGCCAGGTAGGCGGTCGTCTCGAAGTACTCGAGCTGGAAGAGCTCGGCGCGCGACTCGGACGCCGACGCCATCAGCTTCGGGGTGTGGATCTCGATGTAGTCGCGGTCCACCCAGTAGGTGCGGAACGCGTGCTCCAGGGTCGTCTGGATGCGGAAGATGAGGTTCTGCTTGCGGTTGCGCAGGTCGAGGAAGCGCCAGTCGAGCCGCTTGTCGAGCGACGAGTCGTCGGCGATCGGGGTCTCCGGGATCGCGGCGCTCACCACCTCGAGCGTGCCGACCTTGACCTCGAGGCCGCCGAGCTTGACGCGCTCGTCGTGCTTCAGGGTGCCGGTGGCGTGGATGAAGGTGCCGTGGGCGAGGGCCGAGATCTCGGTGGTGGTGGCGAGCGCGGCCTGGGCGGCGTCGTCACCGTCCTCGGCCTCGCGCGTGGCGGGGTTCACGAGCTGGACGGCGCCGGATTCGTCGCGGAGGACGACGAACTGCACCTTCTTCTGGTCTCGGACGGTCTCGACCCATCCGGCCACGGAGACGGGGCCGTCGGGGAGGGCAGCGAGGTCGGCGATGCGGGTGCGTTCGATCACGGTGGTCGAGTCTAACCGTCTGCGTCCGGCGGCGTCGGTCCGCAGGGTGTTCCCCTCCACAGGGCGGCCCGCTTCCGGCGTCGTCCACAGTTCTGACCGGGAGGCCCGTGGGGCGTCACGCGGGTCCGTAGCGTTCTCGACGTGGCCGGGTCGCGAGACGAGAGGGGGACCGGGTGGGGACGGGGACGGGGGAGCTCGCGACCTGGCCGCCTGCGGCGGTCGCGGTCGTGGCAGCAGCGCTGTGCACGGCGGCGTTCACGCTGCTCGCGGCGTTCGTCGGTGGGCTGTGGGCGGTCACCCGGTGGCGGCGGGACGTCGCGCGCGAGCAGCGGGACCGCTACTGGACGCGGCTGACGGTGGTCTTCGACCTGATCACTGCGAGCGAGGTCGGACGTCGCGAGATCGGACGCAATCTGGCGCAGGCGATGTACGACATGCAAAAAGTGCCCGCCGGAGAAGAACCCGCTGCAAGGGTGCTGGCGGAACTGTTCATCGAGAAGAGGAGACCGTGATGACGACTCGTCTGCGTCGTGCTTGGCGAGAACTGGTACGGAAGGAAGCGGCTCCTGCCGAGCGGCCGCACATCGGTCCTGCGCCCGGCGAGAGCATGTGGGACTGGGCGCAACGAGGAGCGATCGACTGGCAGCTGCACGTCGAAGAAGGAGAGCTGAAGCTCGAGCTCGAGCGGCAGCGCATGCGGGCTCGGGTGCTCGCCGAGGACGGCGGGGTGTCAGGGGAGTGAAGCGCGGAGTGACCCCAGGGTGCCGATGAACTCCTCGGCCATGCCGGCGCGCTCGACGAGCTTGGCGTGCCGGGCCCGGGCATCGTCGAGGTACTCGTCGAGGCGTGCAGCCAGCGCGGGCTCGTCGTCGGGGTCCTTCGCCGCCAGCGCATCGACGACCCGCAGCAGGTCCGCCATCTCGTCGAGCGTGAACCCGAGCGGCTTCATGCGGCGGATCACGAGCAGCCGGTCCAGGTCCTGCGCGGTGTAGACCCGGAACCCGCCCGTGGTGCGGCCGCTCGGCACGAGCAGCCCGACCTCGTCGTAGTGGCGGATCGTCCGCAGGGACATGCCGGCACGGTCCGCCAGCTCGCCGATGTGCATCGTGTCCGGGGTGTCGGTGGTGCTCACGGTGCACAACTCTACCCTCACGTGAGGGTAGAGTTCCGAGCGATGTCCGTGATCACACACGCGCCGGCGGCCCCGAGCGTCCTCACCGCCCTCCGCTCACCCCGCATGCTGACCCGCGAGGTCCTCGCCGGTGTCGTCACCGCGCTCGCGCTCATCCCCGAGGCGATCTCGTTCTCCGTCGTCGCCGGGGTCGACCCCGCGGTGGGCCTGTTCTCGAGCGTCATCATCGCCGTCGTCATCTCGATCGTCGGCGGCCGTCCGGCGATGGTGTCCGCCGCGGCCGGTTCGGTGGCCCTGGTCATCGCGCCGCTCGTCCGCGAACACGGCATCGAGTACCTCGTGCCCGCGATCGTCCTCGGTGGCGTGTTCCAGCTCGTGCTCGGGTTCCTCGGGGTCGCGCGCCTGATGCGCTTCATCCCGCGCAGCGTCAACGTGGCGTTCGTCAACGCGTTGGCCATCCTCATCTTCACCGCGCAGCTGCCCAACCTGCTCGGCGACGACGTCCCGTTCGTCGTCTGGCCGCTCACCGCCCTCGGCATCGCGATCATCGTCGGCTTCCCGTTCCTGACCAAGGCCGTCCCGGCGCCGCTCATCGCGGTCGTCGTGATCACCGGCATCACCATGCTCTTCAGCGTCGTCGTCCCCACGGTCGGCGACGAGGGCGAACTGCCCACCGCACTGCCCGGGTTCAACGGCATCGTCACCCCGTTCTCCTTCGAGACGCTGCAGATCATCGCGCCGTACGCGTTCGGCGTCGCGATCGTCGGCCTCATCGAGACCCTGTTGACCGCGCAGCTCGTCGACTCCATCACCGAGACCGGCTCGAGCAAGTGGCGGGAGTCCTGGGGGCAGGGCGTCGCCAACATCGCGTCGGCGTTCTTCGGCGGCACGGGTGGTTGCGCGATGATCGGCCAGACGGTCATCAACGTGAAGACCGCGGGCGCACGGACCCGGATCTCGACCTTCGTCGCCGGTGCTTCCGTACTCGTCCTGACGATCGTGCTGCACGACCTCGTGGCGGAGATCCCGATGGCCGCGCTGACCGCCGTGATGCTCATGGTGTGCGTGGCGACCTTCGACTGGCACAGCATCCGTCCGCGAACCCTGCGGCGGATGCCCCTCGGGGAGACCGCCGTCATGCTGATCACCGTCGTGGTGGTCGTCGTGACCGAGAACCTCGCGACCGGCGTGCTCGTCGGGGTCGTCGTCGCAGCACTGGTCTTCGCTCGCCGGGCGGCGCACGTCGTCACCGTCGTCCGTGAGCCGGTGGACGAGCACACCGTGCGGTACCGGGTGCGCGGCGCCCTGTTCTTCGCGTCGTCGAACGACCTCGTCACGCGGTTCTCCTACGCCGAGGACCCGGAGCACGTGGTCATCGACCTGTCCGACGCGCACGTCTTCGACGCCTCGACGGTCGCGGCGCTGGACGGCGTCGAGCAGCGGTTCGCCAAGCACGGGTCCACGGTCGAGGTCGTGGGCCTGAACACCGGGTCGGTGGCCATCCACGGGCGGTTGTCGGGCGAGCTCGGCTGAGTGCTTCCGCATCCGGTGAATCGGCTGTGGGGCCGGTGAGCACCGGTGGGCGACCTACACTGGAACCCATGCCCGCCACCCGACTCCACCTCGTCCGGCACGGTGAGGTGCACAACCCCGACCGCGTCCTGTACGGGCGGCTCCCGGGCTTCGGACTGAGCGACCTCGGCAAGCAGATGGCCCTCGCCTCGGCGACCACGTGGAAGGACGCCGGTGTCGACGTGCGCCGGATCGTCGCCTCGCCGCTGCAGCGCACGCAGGAGTCCGCGGCGCCGTGGTCGGCCGCGTACGGGCTCGACGTCACGCTGGACGAGCGCCTCATCGAGCCGACGAACCGTTACGAGGGGCAGCCTCCGGGCTTCACGAAGCGTTCGCTCGGCCGTCCGGCGGAGTGGCCCTGGATCGCGAACCCGTTCCGGCCGAGCTGGGGCGAGGCGTACGAGTCGATCGCGAACCGCATGCTCGCCGCGATGACCACGGCGTGGGAGAGCGTGGACGGCGGCGACGTCGTCCTGGTCAGCCACCAGCTGCCGATCTGGACGGTCCACCGGAAGCTCGCGGGGGAGTCGCTCTGGCACGACCCACGCAAGCGCCGCTGCGACCTGTCGAGCATCACGACCGTCGAACGGGTACCCGCCACGTCGACCGGTCGGTTCACCGAGGTCGGGTACACGGATCCCGCGCAGGAGCTGCGCGCGACCGCCATCGACGAAGGAGCAGTGTGAACGGCACGAGCAGTGTGAACGGCACGCGCAGTGTGAGCGTCATCAGCAAGCGGTTCGCGGTCCTCGCAGCGACGGCGGTCGCCGCGGCGCTCGTCCTGTCCGGGTGCTCGTCGGACAACGGTGGCCTCGCCAAGCAGTACGGCAACGGCACCACCCAGAACTACATCTCCGGCGACGGCGCGGTGACCGAGGTCACCGCCGACAAGCGGTCCGACGCGGTCGACTTCGAGGCGAAGGACTCCGACGGCGACACCGTCTCGTCGAAGGACCTCAAGGGCAAGGTCGTCGTCCTGAACTTCTGGTACGCGAGCTGCCCGCCGTGCCGCGCCGAGGCGAAGTACCTCAACGAGGTGCACGAGTCCTACGCCGGTGCCGACGACGTCGCGTTCATCGGCGTCAACGTCCGCGACGAGGCAGCGACCGCAGCCGCCTTCGAGCGCACCTTCGGCGTCGACTACCCGACCGTCCTCGACCAGAAGACCGGCACGATGCAGCTCGCCCTGTCCGGTCAGATCGCCCCGAACGCCGTGCCGGCCACGATCGTCCTCGACACCAAGGGCCGCGTGGCTGCCCGGGTGCTCGGTGCCGTCGACGGCACGAGCATCCTGAAGACCCTGATCAGCGACGAAGTCGACGCCGGCAAGGCCTCCTGACCCGTGGCCTCCAACCCCTTCGCCGAGGCGATCCTCAGCGGCCAGATGGCCGTCGCGCTGCCCGTCGCGGCGCTCGCGGGACTCGTCTCCTTCCTGTCGCCCTGCGTGCTCCCGCTCGTGCCCGGCTACCTCGGGTACGTCGGTGGGATCGCCGAGGGCGGGCAACGCCGAGGGCGGGTCGTGCTCGGCGTGCTCCTGTTCATCCTCGGCTTCACGGCGGTCTTCGTCGCGTACACGACGGTGTTCGGCGCGCTCGGGTTCTGGCTCGTGCGGTGGCGCGACCTCATCACGCAGATCCTGGGTGTCGTCGTCATCGCGATGGGGCTGGTGTTCGTCGGCCGGTTCACGTTCATGCAGCGCACCATCAAGCCGAGCTGGACCCCCGCGACCGGACTCGTCGGCGCACCGCTGCTCGGCATCGTGTTCGGCCTCGGCTGGACCCCGTGCCTCGGCCCGACCCTCGCCGCCATCAACCTGCTCAGCGTGCAGTCGGGCAGCGCCTGGCAGGGCATGTGGCTCGGCGTCGCGTACTGCCTGGGCCTCGGCATCCCGTTCGTCCTCGTGGCCCTCGGGGCCGGCTGGGCGACCGGTGCGATCCGCGCCGTGAAGCGCCACATGCGCACCGTCAACATCATCGGAGGAGCGATCCTGATCGTCATCGGTCTGCTCATGGTCACCGGAATCTGGTCGGCCGTCATGTCGAGCGTCGGGGCGGTGATCCAGAGCTTTGTCCCCGCGGTCTGATCCCGAAACCGAAGCGACGGGCGCCGACACCGCGTCGGACCCGCAGCGACCGTCCGACCACGTCGACGGCTCCGGCCCCGGCGACGCCGGCATCAACCAGCCGAAGCTCGGCTTCGTCGGCACCCTCCGGTTCTTCTGGCGGCAGCTCACGAGCATGCGCACCGCGCTGTTCCTGCTCATGCTGCTCGCCCTCGCGGCGATCCCGGGCTCGCTCGTGCCGCAGCGCACCGCCGACCCGAACGGCGTCGTCCAGTACAAGGCCGACCACGCGACGCTCTACCCGATCCTCGACAAGCTGCAGGTCTTCGACACCTACACCTCGGTGTGGTTCTCGGCGATCTACCTGCTGCTGTTCGTCTCCCTGATCGGCTGCATCGTGCCCCGCACGAAGCACCACTGGCAGGCGCTCCGGACCCGTCCACCCCGGACCCCGGTCCGCCTGACGCGACTGGCGGGCTTCCGCACCGTGGCGGTGCAGCCCGACGCGATGATCGACGGCACCACCGGGATCGACGCGGCCACGGGCCTCCCGTCCAGCGAGCACGCGGTGACGCGCGCGATGGCGATCCTGAAGCGCTCCGGGTACCGCGTCGAGCGTTTCGGCGACTCGGTGAGCGCGGAGCGCGGCTACCTGCGCGAGACCGGCAACCTGGTGTTCCACGCGGCGCTCGTCGGTGTCCTGTTGGCCGTCGGTGTCGGCGGCGGGTTCGGGTTCACCGGCCAGCGGCTGCTGGTCGAGGGGCAGACGTTCTCGAACGTCCTCGGCTCCTACGACTCGTTCAACCCGGGTCGCTGGTTCCAGCAGACCGACCTCAAGGGCTACAACCTGACGCTCGACAAGTTCGTCACGAAGTACGAGGAGCGCAACCTCGACGCCCTCGGCCAGGCGCTCGACTACTCGGCGACCGTGACGAGCAAGGAGAAGGGCGGCGAGTCGACGACCAGCCGTCTTGGTGTGAACGACCCGCTGCACGTGGGCGGCACCAACGTCTACCTGCTCGGCAACGGCTACGCGATGAACGTCACGGTGCGCGACGGCGAGGGCAACGTGGCGTTCCAGGACGTCGTGCCGTTCCTGCCCGAGGACGCCAACTACACGTCCACCGGCGTCATCAAGGTGCCGGACGCGCTGCCGGACCAGCTCGGCATGGTCGGGTTCTTCTACCCGACGGCGTCGAAGCTCGCCTCGGGTGCGTACACGAGCGCCTACCCGGACACGCAGAACCCGCTGCTGACGCTGCAGGTCTACACCGGCGACCTCGGCCTCGACAGCGGCGTGCCGCAGAGCGTCTACACGCTCGACACCAAGGGCCTCACGCAGATCGCCGGCCGTCAGTCCGACACGGCGAGCATCGCGCTCGAGCCCGGGCAGACCAAGAAGCTGCCGAACGGTGCCGGGTCGATCACCTTCGACGGCGTCAAGCGCTACGTGTCGCTCGACGTGCACCACGACCCGTCGCAGGCGTGGGTCGCCGCCTTCGCGCTGCTCTCCACACTCGGGCTGCTCACGTCGCTCTTCGTCCCGCGCCGACGCGCGTGGGTGAAGGTCGTCCCCCGCAAGGGTGCAGAGCACGGCGAGTACGACTTGGAGTACGCGGGCCTCGCCCGCGGTGAGGACCCCAACCTCGAACGGGCCGTCGCGGACATCGCACAGCGCCACACGTCGGACCTCGGAGTTAGGATGCCCCAGTGAACGACATGACCACGAACCTCGCGACCTACTCGGTCGTGCTGACGTACTCCGCGATGGCGGTCTACGTCATCGCGTTCATCTCGTTCGCGCTGGACATGGCGAAACGCTCCGGCGAGGTGACAGCAGCGGCGAAGAACGCTGGTGCGGACTCCGACGACGCTGCGGCGACCGCCTCGGTGGGCGCGGCCAGCTCGGCGAAGACCGTCGCCACCGTCCGGGGCGGCACCGTCGTGCTCGAACCGGTCGCGGCACCCCCGGCGAACGCCGGCGGCTCGGCCGCGCGCGGCACGAAGTTCGAGCGCGTCGGCATGGCCATGACGATCCTCGCGCTGGTGCTGCACGTCGCATCGGTGGTCCTGCGCGGCATCGCGGCCGACCGTGTGCCGTGGGGCAACATGTTCGAGTTCTCGCTCACCGGCACGGCGCTCATCACGCTCATCTTCCTGCTCGTGCAGTTCTGGCAGAACCTGAAGTTCCTCGGCGTCTTCATCACCGGGCTGACGATCATCCTGCTCGGCATCGCGACGGTGAACTACTGGGTGCCCGTCGTGCCGCTGCAGCCGGCGCTGCAGTCGTACTGGCTCGTCATCCACGTCTTCGTGGCGATCGCCGGCACCGGGTTCTTCGCGCTCGGTGCGGGGCTCGCGGTGGCGCAGCTCGTGCAGACGTACCGCCAGGGCCGGACCGCCTCGGGCAAGCTCCGCTTCATGGCGACCCTGCCGGACGCCGACCGCCTCGAGGTCCTGACCTATCGCGTCCTGCTCGTCGGCTTCGTCCTCTGGACCTTCACCCTGATCGCCGGTGCGGTCTGGGCGGAGCGTGCCTGGGGCCGGTACTGGGGTTGGGACACCAAGGAGGTCTGGACGTTCATCATCTGGGTCGTCTACGCCGGGTACATCCACGCCCGTGCGACCCGCGGCTGGCGCGGTGCGCGGTCGTCGTGGCTGGCGCTCATCGGCTTCGCCGCCGTGATGTTCAACTTCTCGGTCGTGAACGTCTTCTTCAAGGGCCTGCACAGCTACTCGGGCCTGTGAGCGACGCGCGTCACTGACGCGGCTCTGGTCACGACCAGGACCGGACGGGAGGCACGGTGCCAGCTGGCACCGTGCCTCCCGTCCGTCTTCCGGTCGCGTGCAGGGCCGGGAAGACGGGTCTACGCGGCGGCCAGTACGGCGTGCACCCGCGCCACCCGCGCGAGCCACCACGCCGTGCGCTCCGGCGACGCGGCGTTCCGGTCGAGCAGGTCCGCCGACACCGCGACCCGTCGCACCGGCACGCGCCCCCCGACCGGCAGCAGCGGGTCCGCGGTGACGTCGGACGCGAACATGGCGGCGGTCCCGAGCCCGGCGGCGTACCCCGGGGACATCGCAGCCGCGGCCAGGAACGCGCCCATGCCGAGGCCCACCGAGGTGTCGAGCGCGCTGGAGACCACGCACGGCAATCCCGCCTCGGCGATGACCGAACGTGCCGCGGTGACGCCCCCGAGGGGCTGTGCCTTGACGACGAGGACGTCGGCAGCCCCGGCCCGCGCGACGGCGAGCGGGTCCGCGGCCTTGCGAACGCTCTCGTCCGCGGCGATCCGCACCCCGAGGCCGTCGATCCGTGCCCGCAGCGCGGCGAGCTCCGGCACGGTCCGACAGGGCTGCTCGGCGTACTGCAGGTCGAAGGGGGCGAGGCGTTCGAGCGCCTCGGTGGCCTGGTCGACGCTCCACAGTCCGTTGGCGTCCACCCGGACGGCGGCCGCGGGGCCCATCACCCGTCGGACCTCGGCGACCCGGGCGACGTCGTCGTCGACGGTGGTGCCGGGTTCGGCGACCTTGACCTTGGCGGTGGTGCACCCGGGGTAGCGCGCGAGCAGTGCGGCGACCTGGTCCGGGGCGATCGCCGGCACCGTGGCGTTCACGGGCACCGAGTCGGCGGCGGCCTCGTGCTCGGTCCACCCGAAGTCGATCGCGCCCCGGAGCCACGCGGCGGCCTCGGCGTCGTCGTACTCGACGAAGGGTGAGAACTCGGTCCAGCCCGAGGGGCCGCGGAGGACGACCGCCTCGCGCGTGGTGATGCCGCGGAACCGCACCCGCATGGGCAGGGCGACCACGTGCGCGTCGGCGGTGAGTTCAGCGAGGTCGGGGAGCACGTCGGCCATCTTCCCACCGCACCCAGGGCACCTGCCGGTTCCTCGGAGGGGACCGCCAGGGCAGGGCATTAGCATGCATCGGTCGGCCCCGGTCGGCACTGGTCACGACCCGGATCGAACCGTCCGGAACGAGGGAGGCGCGGTGGCGCGGGAACCGCAGCAGCGTGCGCAGCGCCCCGCTCGCGACACCGACGAGTTCGCGCGGCTCATGCAGCAGAACACCGTCGACGTCCGCCAGACGGCGGGTCGGAAGCGCCGCAGCCCGATCGTCGGCAAGATCGCCCTCGGCCTGGCGGTGGTGTCCGCCGCGGTGGACGCCAGCGCCTTCGCGGTCTTCATGGGCGGTGACACCGAGTTCGCGTTCGGGATCTGCTTCGTCGTGGTGTTCCTGACCCTCATCGCGGCGGTGCTCGGCTTCGTCGCCGCCGTCGGTGGCCTCGGCCGGTGGTACGGGGCGATCGGTGTCGTGGTGGCCTTCTTCGCCAACCCGGTGATCCTCATCGTGATCATGGTGTTCGTCGCGCCCGAGGTCCTCACCGGCATGGGCGCCTGACCGGCGGCGGTACGTTGGGGGCATGGCTGCTCCCGTCTCCGACCTGTTCGACCCCGACGTCTGGACCGCGGCTCCGATCGCGGAGCAGTTCACGGACATCACGTACCACAAGCACGTCTCGAAGGGGATCGTCCGGGTCGCGTTCGACCGGCCCGAGGTGCGGAACGCCTTCCGTCCGCGCACCGTCGACGAGCTCTACCGCGCGCTCGACGACGCCCGCCAGGACCCCCGCGTCGGCGTCGTCCTGCTGACCGGCAACGGGCCGAGCCCGAAGGACGGCGGCTGGGCGTTCTGCTCCGGCGGCGACCAGCGCATCCGGGGGCGCAGCGGCTACCAGTACGTCGGCGACGAAGGAGCACCGCCCGAAGGAGTCGACCCCGCCGCCGCGCAGGCGTCGATGGGACGACTGCACATCCTCGAGGTGCAGCGCCTGATCCGCATGATGCCCAAGGTCGTCATCGCCGTGGTCCCCGGCTGGGCCGCCGGCGGCGGGCACTCGCTGCACGCGATCTGCGACCTGACCATCGCGAGCGCCGAGCACGGCAGGTTCAAGCAGACCGACGCCGACGTCGGGTCGTTCGACGGTGGGTACGGCAGCGCCTACTACGCCAAGCAGATCGGCCAGAAGTTCGCGCGCGAGGTCTTCTTCCTCGCGCAGGAGTACTCGGCGCAGCGTGCGTACGAGATGGGGGCCGTGAACGCGGTCGTCCCACACGAGGACCTGGAGCGCGAGGCGATCCGCTGGGGCGAGATCGTCCTGGGCAAGTCCCCGACGGCGATCCGGATGCTCAAGTACGCGTTCAACGCCGTCGACGACGGGATGGTCGGCCAGCAGGTCTTCGCGGGCGAGGCGACGCGGCTCGCCTACGGCACCGACGAGGCCGTCGAGGGCCGCGACTCGTTCCTCGAGAAGCGCGCCCCCGAGTGGACGTCGTTCCCGTGGCACTACTGAGCTCGGCGGTGCCGGCATGACCCGTCCGCTGGTCGCGCTGAGCACGTCGGATCCGCTGGCGGTGCTCCGCGGCCTGGAGGCGGCGCTCGCCGGCGGCCCCGCGCTGCTCCCCGTCGCCGAAGGGGCACCGGCGCTGCCGACCCCGCCACCTGCCGACGTCCGGCAGCGGGTCGCCCTGGTGGTCGAGACGAGCGGTTCCACCGGCACCGGCAAGCGCGTGGCCCTCTCGTCCGAGGCGCTCCTCGCCGGTGCCGCAGCGGCGGACGCAGCGCTCGGCGGACCGGGCAGCTGGGTGCTGGCGCTGCCCACGCACTACATCGCGGGCCTCAACGTCCTGACCCGCTCGATCGCCGCGGGGACGACGCCGGTCGTCGTGGCACCGGGGCACTTCGACGCCACGGCGTTCGCGGACGCCGCGGACCAGCTCGTCACCGGCCCAGCGGCCCCCCGTCGCTACACGTCGCTCGTCCCCGTGCAGCTCGCCCGCGTGCTCGACGACGACCGCGCGACGCCTGCGTTGGCAGGGTTCGACGCGGTCCTCGTCGGCGGGCAGGCAACCCCGGCGGCGCTCCGCGAGCGAGCGGTCGCCGCGGGCGTGCGCATCGTGACGACCTACGGCGCCAGCGAGACGAGCGGCGGCTGCGTGTACGACGGCGTGCCGTTCGGGACGGTCCGCACCGCGGTGGTGGACGACGAGCTCCAGTTGTCGGGACAGATGCTCGCCGAGGGGTACCTCGGCGACGACGACCGCACCGCCGCGACGTTCGTCGAGCGCGACGGCCTGCGCTGGTACCGCACGGGTGACGCCGCCACGGTGTCCGACGGCGTGGTCCGGGTGCTCGGACGCCTCGACGACGTGGTGATCTCCGGCGGCGAGAAGGTCCGGCTCGGCGCGGTGGAGCGGCTCGTGCGCGACCTGCCCGACCAGCACGGTGCAGTCGTCACCCGACGGGCCTCGGGGGAGTGGGGCGAGGTGCCGGTCGTGGTCACCGAGCGACCGCTCGACCTCGACACCGTCCGGTCTCACGTGGGCGACGCCCTCGGCCGAGCCGCGCGTCCGGCCGCGGTGGTGGTGGTCGACCGGCTGCCGATGCTCGCGTCCGGCAAGCCCGACCGGCGGGCGATCCAGGACCTGGCGTCCTCGTGGGCCCGCGCGACGGCACCGCGGTGCAGTGCGTCGCGGCGCGGATAGGATCGGTGGTCGTGGCACGAACGAAGAACACGACGCACAAGCAGGGCCGCTCGGGCAACCCGGCGAAGGCTGCGACCCCGGTCCGCTCGAAGCGCCGGGCGACCGCGCGGGACTGGATCGGCGGGGCACGACTCCGCACCCTGACGCTCGGCGTGGTCCCCGTGGTGCTCGGCACCACCGTGGGCTTCGTCGACAGCGGCACCACGGGCGACTTCGGTGCGTTCCTGGCGCAGGACGGGCACCTCGCCATCGCGCTGCTCGCCCTGGCGGTGGCACTGTTCCTGCAGATCGGCGTGAACTACAGCAACGACTACTCCGACGGAGTCCGCGGCACCGACGAGTACCGCGTCGGCCCGGCACGACTGACGGGGGCCGGCCTCGCGAAGCCCCGCACGGTGCTGACCGTCGCGCTGACGTTCTTCGGGCTGGCAGCCGTCGCCGGGATCGTCATCGTGGTGCTCACCCAGCTGTGGTGGCTGCTGCTCGTCGGCGCCGCCGCGATCGTCGCCGCCTGGTTCTACACCGGCGGCAAGAAGCCCTACGGGTACAACGCGCTCGGCGAGGTCTTCGTCTTCGTGTTCTTCGGACTCGTCGCCGTGCTCGGCACCCAGTACGTGCTCATCGGCCAGGCCACCACGAGCGGATGGGCCGCCGCGGTCGCCGCCGGGTTCTTCGCCTGCGCGGTGCTGATGGTGAACAACATCCGCGACATCGACGAGGACCGTCTCGCCGGCAAGCGCACCCTGGCCGTCGTCGTCGGACGACCGGTGGCACGGGTGCTGTACGGCCTGTTCCTGCTGCTGCCGTACGTCGTGCTGCTCTGGTTCGTCCTGCTCTACTTCCGCACGGGCTTCACGTACTTCTCGCTGCTGCTGGCACTGCCGGCGCTCGCGATCGGGGTGTCGTCCCGCAAGCCCCGTGAACTCATCACGGCACTGCAGCTGTCGTCGTTCGCATCGCTGGTCTTCGGCGTGGTGCTCGGCATCACGCTCGCCGTCCAGCCGTAGGACTCCGCCGGACTACTCGGCGTCGGTGTCCCGGCGCGCGGCGTGCCGGTCGGCGTCCGACACCGGGCGCACGGTCGGGGCGTCCGCGGCGTCGGTGTCCGCCGCATCGACGAAGTCGTCCTCGAAGTCGGTGTCCGCATCGCGCTCCGGGCCACCGCGGCGGTTGGCCAGGCTCAGGGCGACCTGCGTCCGGAGCCCAGCGAGCGCGATGTAGGACACCAGCAGCCCGACGAGGGCGGCGATGATCGTCGCCCAGTACCAGGGCATCGGGGTCAGGAGCAGGAGGAGCACGAGCGCCGCCGCGAAGATGCCGAGCCGGGCCAGGGTGTACAGGAGCCACGCTTTCACCCTGCGAGTCTACGGACGGCCGACCGGCAGGGTCGTCACAGGCTCGCGACCTAGACTCCTGGGCATGGTCCGCTTGTGGTTGATCGTCGTCGTCGCCGCTGTCGCCTTCACGGTGTACGCGGCCATCGACTGCGCGACGATGCCCCGCGAACGTGTCCGATCCCTCAGGCGCGGTGTCTGGATCCTCCTCGTGATCGTCCTCCCCGTCCTCGGTGGGGTGCTCTGGTTCCTGCTCGGCCGCTCGCCGGCGTCCCCGGGCACGACCGCCCGGTACCGTGGACCCGAAGACGACCCGGACTTCCTCGGCACCACGCCCGTTCCGGGGGACACCCTCACGGACAAGGACCAGGACGACGCGACCCTCCGAGACCTCGAAGACCAGTTCCACGACCGAGACGACGACGGCCGCACCGATCGCTGACGGTCCCGCCGGATCGGGCAGTCCGGCTACGGACGCTGCCCTGACGCTGCTGCAGGAACTCGTCCGCGCCGGCGTCACCGACGTCGTCGTCAGCCCGGGGTCGCGGTCCCAGGCCCTGGCGCTCGCGGCCGTCGCCCTCGAGCGTGCCGGCGGCCTGACCGTCCACGTCCGGCTCGACGAGCGCACCGCCGGGTTCTTCGCCCTCGGGCTCGCGGTGGAGTCCGGTCGACCAGCCGCGGTCGTGACGACCTCGGGCACCGCCGTCGCCAACCTGCACCCCGCCGTCCTCGAAGCGCACCACTCCGGTGTCCCGATGATCGTGTTGAGCGCCGACCGGCCGGACGAGCTCCGTGGCATCGGCAGCAACCAGACCACCGTCCAGCCGGGGATGTTCGGCGACGCGGTCGCCTTCGTCCGCGACGTCGAGGCACCGTCCGCGCACGGAGCCGACGCCTCGGTGCGTGCAGCGCTCCGTGACCTGGCCCGTCAGGCCGTCGCCGCGGCCGCCGGACACACCGGGCAGCCGGGGCCTGCGCAGCTCAACGTCGCGTTCCGTGAACCCCTGTCCGCCGGCCTCGACGCCGAGCACGTGCAGGGCGTCCCCGACGACGAGGTCGACACCGCCTTCGCCACCCGTCGTGCGCACGGCGGACTCCCGGTGGCCGAGCTGTCGCCGGACGACGAGCCGGGCACGGTCGTCATCGCCGGGCACGATGCCGGCGAGGACGCCGAGCGCATTGCGTGGGAGCTCGGGGCACCCCTCCTCGCCGAGGTCTCCAGCGGCGCACGGTTCGGCCGGAACCTCGTCGTCACCTACCGCGAACTCCTGCGCGACCAGGACTTCGGCGGAGCGGTCCGTCGTGCCGTCGTGCTCGGCCACCCCACCCTGAGCCGCGAGGTCCCGGCGCTCCTGCAGCGGCAGGGGGTCGAGACGATCGTGGTCCGCGGACACGCGGCCGACCCCTTCGACCCGGCCCGCGCCTCTCCCCACCGGCACGGCCCGGACGCCGCTGGCGCGTCGCCCGGGAACCGGCGGCGTGAGCCCAGCGAATCGTTGACCACCTTCGTGTCCGACGTCCGCGTGACGGGCCGGACCCGGCCGGAGCACCGTGCGTGGGTCGGGCGCTGGGTCGGTGCGAGCCGTCAGCTGTTGGGCGACGGTGACGCCGGACCCGACCTCGGTGCCAAGCGGTCCCCGGACCGTGCCGAGCGCAACAAGTTCCTGCGCGACGAGGTCGCCCTCCGTCGACGACCCGTCGACCGCGCGATGCTCGCCGACGCCGTGTGGGGCGTGACGTGGCCGCACGACCGGCTCGTGTTCGGCGCCTCGCAGATCATCCGCGTCGCCGACGGGCGCGTGCTCGGCAAGAAGATCCGGGTGCACGCGAACCGTGGGCTCGCCGGCATCGACGGCACCGTGTCGACGGCCCTCGGGATCGCCGCGGCCCTCGAACAGTCGTCAGCGTCGGTCGGCACCACGCGCGTGCTGCTCGGCGACCTGACCCTGCTGCACGACCTCGGGGCGTTCGTCACCGGCACCGAGGAGCGCACGCACCGGGTCCAGGTCGTCGTCGGCAACGACCACGGCGGCGCGATCTTCCGCGGGCTCGAGGTGGCACGCACCACTCCACCAGAGGACATGCGTCGGATGATGTCGACCCCGCAGCACGTCGACGTCGAACGGGTCGTGACCGGCCTCGGCTGGGAGTACCGCCGCGCGGAGACGTGGGGCGACCTCGAGCGGGTGCTCACCGACCCGGCCGAGCGGGTCGTCATCGAGGTGCCGCTGGCCGACTGACGCGGCGCTGGCCGGCGCAGCGCGACCGCGTGGCCGCTGCGCCGCTCAGGCCAGCGCGTCGGTGACCGGTCGGAACTTCAGGGCGGTCTCGGCGACCTCGCGCGCCGGTTCCGACCCCGCGACGACGCCCGCACCCGCCCAGGCCCGGACGGTGCCGTCGTCGTCGATCCGGGCGCTGCGGAGCGCCAGCATCCACTCGCCGTCGCCGGTGGCGCTCATCCAGCCCACCGGGCCGGCGTAGCGGCCGCGGTCGACGCCCTCGAGCTCGGCGACGAGCCGGACGGCCACGTCGGTGGGGGTGCCCGCGACGGCGGCCGTCGGGTGCAGGGCGTCGGCGACGTCGAGCGAGGTGGTGTCCGGCGGCAGGGTCGCCTGCACGTCGGTCGCCAGGTGCCACAGGTTCGGTAGCTGCAGCCGGAACGGCTCGGGGTCGGCGCGCAACTCGGTCACGAGCGGGCGGAGCGAGGCGAGCAGGCTGTCGATCGCGAACGCGTGCTCCTCGACGTCCTTCGCGCTGGCGGCGAGGGCCTCGGCAGCGGCACGGTCCGACACCTCGTCGGCACCGCGTGCGGCGCTGCCGGCAAGCACCCGCGCCGTCAACCGGGTGCCGTCGGTGCGGGCGAGCGTCTCGGGGGTCGCACCGACCAGGCCGTCGACGGCGAACGTGACGCACTGCGGGTAGGCGGCGGCGAGGTCGAGCAGCAGGGCGCGGTGGTCGGCGTCCGCTGGCATCTTGCCGACGAGGTCGCGGGCGAGGACGACCTTCTGCGCGCTCCCGACGGCGATGCGCCGCACGGCCTCGGCGACGTTCGCGGCGTAGGCGGCCTCGTCGATCCGGCCGGGGTGCAGCGCGACGGAGACGTGTGGTCCGACGTGGGGGACCGGCACCGAGGTCCGCGTGAACGTGAGCGGCTCGGCGCCGACGGTCGTGTCGATCGCCGTGAGCCAGGCCTTGCCGCGCCGACGGCCGATGACCACGCGCGGGACGATCAGGACGCTCTCGTCGGCGGAGTCGTCGGCGAAGGCGAAGGAGCCGAACGCGACCAGGCCGGAGCCGCGCAGCTGCACCGGGTCGTCGACGACGGCCGACTCCACGACGGTGCGCCACACCGCGGCGGCGTCGCGCATCCGGTCGGGGCCGGTGAACGTGAACCGCAGCGCCTCCCCGATGCCGATGATGCCGTCACCGTTCCGGACGAAGGCCAGGGGACGGTCGCGCAGGGTGTGGCGGAGGACGGTGCCCGGGTCGTCGAGGATCCGGGTGGAGACCGTCAGCGGGGGCGCCGCCGTGGTGGTTCGGGTCACGGCTCCGATGCTACGCGCGGTCGGTCGGACGCCCGGCCGTCCGCCAGTCACGCGAGCCGTTGCTGCGAGTCCGGTGAACGTACGGTCGGGACCTCTAGGATTGGTCGGGTGAGCAGAGCGGACCTGAACAAGCGGCCGGACGAGGTGGCGGCGATGTTCGACGACGTCGCGGCCAAGTACGACCTCACGAACGACATCCTGTCGGCGGGCAACGCACCGCTGTGGCGTGTCGCCACGGTGCGCGCGGTCGACCCCCAGCCCGGCGAGAAGGTCCTCGACATCGCCGCGGGCACCGGGACGAGTGCCGCGGCCTTCGCGAAGAAGGGGGCAGAGGTCAGCGCGCTCGACCTCTCCGCTGGCATGATCGCGGTCGGTCGTGAGCGGCACCCCGAGATCACCTTCGTCGAGGGCGATGCCGAGCACCTGCCCTTCGACGACGACACGTTCGACGCCGTCACGATCTCGTTCGGGCTGCGCAACGTGAACGACCCGAAGCAGGCGCTCGCCGAGATGCTGCGGGTCCTCAAGCCCGGTGGCCGCGTGGTCATCTGCGAGTTCTCGACGCCGCCGCGTGCACTGCTGCGCCTCGGCTACGGCACCTACCTGAAGCGCGTGCTCCCCGGCATCGCGAAGCTCTCGAGCAGCAACCCCGCCGCCTACCGCTACCTCGCCGAGTCGATCGACGCGTGGCCGGACCAGCAGGTCCTCACCCAGTGGCTGCGCGGCGTCGGGTTCTCCGTGGTCGCCTACCGCAACCTCACGGCCGGTATCGTCGCACTGCACCGTGGCCGCAAGCCCGTCGCCGACACGGTGCGCGAGTCCGCGGCCCGTCGTGCGAAGGCGCGCCGCGACCACCAGACCACCGGCGAGCAGCCGCGCGTCGACCCGGCCGACGACTGACCGGTCACCATCCCCCGAAGACGGAGCAGCACTTGAATCCGAGCGTCCCGGTCGCACGTCGCGCGCCGAGCCTCCGCGCCTCGCTGGGCATCGGCGAGCGGTTGTTCGCCACGCCCGCCGACCGCCGCTTCATCGCCGCCGTCGACGACGGTCTCGAGCTCGTCGAGCAGGGGCTCGAGGACGCCATGCGTTCCACGGACACCCTCGCCGACACCACGAGCCGCTACCTGCTGTCCGCGGGCGGCAAGCGGATCCGTCCGACGCTGACGCTGCTCATCGCGCAGCTCGGCGACGGGGTGACCGACGCCGTGGTCAAGGCGGCCGTGAGCATCGAGACGACCCACCTGGCGTCGCTCTACCACGACGACGTCATGGACGAAGCGCCCGTCCGCCGCGGGGTCCCAGCAGCGCAGATCACGTACGGCAACAACGTCGCGATCCTGACCGGCGACCTGCTCTTCGCCCGCGCCAGCCTCATCACCGCCGACCTCGGCACCGAGGGCATCCGGATGCAGGCCGAGACCTTCCAGCGCCTCTGCATGGGGCAGCTGCACGAGACCACCGGCCCGCAGCCCGACGACGACCCGGTCGAGCACTACATCCAGGTGCTCAGCGACAAGACCGGTTCGCTCATCGCGACCGCCGCCCGCGCCGGTGTCATGTTCTCCGGCGCCGACCGTGCCTACCTCGACGCCGTCGGGACCTTCGGCGAGAAGGTGGGCGTCGCCTTCCAGCTCGTCGACGACGTCATCGACCTGGCACCCGCGACGGACAAGACCGGCAAGATCGCCGGCAACGACCTCCGTGCCGGCGTCGACACGCTGCCGATGCTGCACCTGCGGCGGCACGCGGCGACCGACCCGGCGGCGCAGGACCTCGTCCAACGAATCGAGCGCGACGTGAACGGCGCCCCGGACGACGCGGTCGGCTCCGTGCCGTACCAGTCGGCCGTCGCCGCACTGCGCGACCACGAGGCGACCGCGTCGACGCGCACGGTCGCGGTCCGCTGGGCCCGCGACGCCGTGGACGCCCTCGCCCCGCTGCCCGACGGCACCGTGAAGCGGGCACTCACCCGCTTCGCCGACTCCGTCGTCGACCGCAGCCGCTGAACACCACCCGCGACCGGGCGGCCCCACGGTCGCCGCGCGGGACGCACCACCGGGAGCACCCCACCCGAACGAACTGGAGACGATCAGTGCCCACCCTCCGAATCGCCATCGTCGGCGCCGGACCCGCCGGCATCTACGCCGCGGACATCCTGCTGCGCGAGGCCCACGGACACGACGTGTCGATCGACCTGTTCGAGCAGCTCCCCGCGCCGTACGGACTCGTCCGGTACGGCGTCGCCCCCGACCACCCGCGGATCAAGGGCATCGTCAACGCCCTGCGCGACGTGCTCGACCGCGGTGTCGTCCGGCTGTTCGGCAACGTCCGCTTCGGCGAGGACATCACCCTCGAGGACCTGAAGAAGCACTACAACGCGGTCGTCTTCTCGACGGGCGCGATCAAGGACGCCGACCTCGACGTCCCCGGCGTCGACCTCCGGGGCTCCTACGGTGCCGCCGACTTCGTCAGCTGGTTCGACGGCCACCCCGACGTCCCGCGCACCTGGCCGTTGACCGCGGAGAGCGTCGCGGTGATCGGGGTCGGCAACGTCGCGCTCGACGTCTCCCGCATCCTCGCGAAGCACGCCGACGACCTGCTGCCGACCGAGATCCCGGCGAACGTGTACGAGGGCCTCAAGGCGTCGCCCGTCACGGACGTCCACGTCTTCGGCCGCCGTGGTCCCGCCCAGGTCAAGTTCACGCCGCTCGAACTCCGCGAGCTCGGCGAGGTCCGTGACGTCGACATGGTCGTCTACGACGAGGACTTCGACCACGACGAGGCGTCGAAGACCGCGATCGCGACGAACAAGCAGGTCATGGTCATCAACCGGGTGCTCGAGCAGTGGCGCACCCGCGAGACCGGCCAGGCGAGCCGGCGGCTGCACCTGCACTTCTACGCGAAGCCGACCGAGTTCGTCGGCGACGAACAGGGCAACCTCACCGCGATCCGGTACGAGCGCACCCGGCCGAACGGCGAGGGCGGTGTCGAGGGCACGGGCGAGATCCGTGAGATCCCGATCCAGGCGGCCTACCGTGCCGTCGGCTACTTCGGTTCCCCGCTGCCGGGGCTGCCGTTCGACGAGCGCCACGGCGTCATCCCGAACCACGAGGGCCAGGTCCTCGACGACGACAACCAGCAGATCCCGGGCGTCTACGCCACCGGCTGGATCAAGCGCGGCCCGGTCGGTCTCATCGGCCACACGAAGTCCGATGCCATGGAGACCGTGCAGCACATCGTCAACGACCAGGCGAGCTGGTGGACGCCGGAGGACCCCTCCGAGGGTGCGATCCCGGCGCTGCTCCGCGAGCGCGGTGTCGAGTACACCGACCTCGAGGGCTGGCACCACCTGGACACCCACGAGCTCGCGCTCGGCGCTGCCGAGGGCCGTGAGCGCATCAAGGTCGTGCCCCGCGACGAGATGATCGACGTGTCCCTCGGTCGCGTCGACGTGCCCACGAACTGACACCGATGACCGACACGCGCCCCGTCCCGCCCACCGCGGTGCGGGGCGCGTCCGCGTCCGGAGTGCGACTGCAGGGCGTCGACGTCGCGCGGGCCGTCGCGCTGCTCGGCATGATGGCCGCACACATCGGCGGCATCGCGGACCAGCTCGACTGGTCCGATCCCTCGACCTGGTCCGCCGTGGCGCACGGACGCCCGTCCACGCTGTTCGCCGTCCTCGCCGGCGTCTCGATCGGGCTGACGAGCGGTCGCACGACTCCGCCAGGACCCCCGACGATCGGGCGGGTCCGGGCCCGCCTGGCGGTCCGGGCCGCGGCGGTCGTCGCCATCGGCTTCGTGCTCATCGCGTTGGACACCCCCGTCTACGTCATCCTGCCGACGTACGGAGTGCTGTTCCTGCTGGTGATCCCGGTGCTCCGGGTCCGCCCGGCGTGGCTCCTCGTCATCGCGAGCGCCTGCGCCGTGCTGTCGCCGATCGTCGCTGTCTCGACCGCACCGGCCTACGCCGACGCGGGCATGGTCGGACAGCAGCTCGGCCTGGTCTACCCCGTGGTCACCTTCCTGGCGTACGTCCTGGTCGGTCTCGCCGTCGCCCGAGCCGGTCAGGCGCGGGGCACGCAGGTCGTTCTCCTCGCGTCCGGCGCACTGGTCGCCGCCACCGCGTACGTCGTCGGCACGGTCCTCGCGCCGCTTCCGTCCGGGGCCGCGTTCGCGTTCCCGGGGGTCCCGTACGCCGCCGAGGGCAGTACGCCGGCCGAGGCCCTCGCCCAGCTCTTCCTGTCACCGCGCGACCACTCGTCGACGACGGTCGACGTGATCGGCACCGCGGGGGTGGCGGTCGCGGTCATCGCGCTCTGCACCCTGCTGTTGGACGGGCGCGGGCGGGTCGCCGAGCGGATCGCGTTCCCGCTCGCCGCCGTCGGGTCGATGCCCCTGACGATCTACTCGGGACACCTCGTGGTGATCGCGATGCTGCCCGAGTACCCGGAGTCGGTGTCCGCGTGGGGTTGGTTCGCGCTGGGCTCGGTCGTGTTCGCGATGGTCTGGCGCCGGTTCCTCGGCCGGGGCCCGCTCGAGCGGGCCATCGCGGCCCTGGCGTCCACCGTCCCGATGCGCTGAGCGCCCCTGCCGGGGCCGATCCGGTCCCGGAGCGCCGCCGCACGGTGCAGCGTTGTTCGTTCGCCGCGGGCTTGCCCGCTGGGTGACACGCTGTCGTGACGCACCGTGCTGCCAAGGTCGCACCGGGTGGAGGACGACGCACCGTGCGCGGCGGAGGCGAGCCGCGCCTCCCGTCCGCACCGTGCGTGGGTGGTTGCACGGCGCCCTGACCTGGTCGGAGCGCCGCCGCACGGTGCAGGGTTGTTCGTTCGCCGCGGGCTTGCCCGCTGGGTGACACGCTGTCGTGACGCACCGTGCTGCCAAGGTCGCACCGGGTGGAGGACGACGCACCGTGCGCGGCAGAGACGAGCCGCGCCTCCCGGTCGTCCGCTACTGCAGCGCTGCCGTGAGCCGCGCGACGTTGTCGAGCACCTTGGACCGGCGCGGACGGTCCACCCACTCGTCGAGCGTCAGCTCGAAGCTGTGCTCCTTGTAGGCGTCCTGCACCTCGCGCAGGGCATCGACGAAGCGGTGTCCACGGACCATGACGGAGACCTCGAGGTTCAGGCTGAACGAGCGCATGTCCATGTTGCTCGACCCGATCACCGACACCTCGTCGTCGATGGTGAAGTGCTTGGCGTGCAGGATCGTCGGTGCCCGGTACAGCCAGATCCGCACGCCGGCGCGGAGGAGTCCCTCGTAGTACGAGCGCTGCGCGTGCCACGTCATGGCGTGGTCGCCCATCTCGCCGACGAAGAGCTCGACCTCGACGCCGCGCTGGGCGGTCGTCGTGATGGCGTAGAGCATCGAGTCGTCCGGCACGAAGTACGGCGAGGTGATCGACACCTTCTTCTGCGCCGAGTAGAGCAGTGCGTTGAACAGGCGCAGGTTGTTCTCGCCGTCGAACCCTGGCCCGGACGGCACCACCTGGCAGTCGAGGGCGTCGCCGCGGTCGGCCCGCTGGACGGGGTCGCTCTCGCGGAGCAGCAGTTCGTCGGTCTCGCTGTACCAGTCGGTGACGAACAGGGCGTTCAACCCCGCGACGACCGGTCCTTCGAACCGGGCGAACAGGTCCTTGTAGACCATGCCCTTCTCGATGTGCGACTTGATGTCGTACGAGGGGTCGATCAGGTTCTGCGACCCGGTGAACGCGACCGAGCCGTCGATGACCATGATCTTCCGGTGGTTGCGCAGGTCGGGGCGCTGGAACTTCCCCTGCAGCGGCAGCAGCGGGAGCATGAGGTGCCACTCGATGCCGGCGCGGTCCATGAACGCCAGCGTGTCCTTGTACCCGGGGTAACCGCGGCTGGCCCAGTGGTCGAGCAGGAACCGGACGGTGACGCCGCGGGCCTGTGCGCGGGCGAGCGCGTCGAAGAACGGTCGCGTGGTGTCGTCGAGCGTCGCGATGTAGAACTCGACGTGGACGAACCGGCGCGACTGGTCGATCGCCCGGGTCATCTCCGCGATCGACTCCTCGGAGTCGGGGTAGAGCTCCGCCGAGTTGCCACCGACCAGCGGCATCGCGCCGAGTTCGCGGTTCAGCGTGGTGATGCTCTCGAGCCACAACGGCCACGGGTGGTCACGGCGCACGCGTTCGATGCCCTCGGTCTGCTCGAGGATGTACGCGTTGATCTCGGTCTGCTTCTCACGCCGCGCACGCGGCAGCTTCGTCGACCCGATGACCAGGAAGACGATGAAGCCGATGTAGGGGATGAGGAAGATCGCGAGCAACCAGGCGGTCGCCGTCTGCGGCTTCCGGTTGATCGGCACGTAGATGATCGAGAAGACGCGGATCGCCAGGTCCAGCAGGACGGCCAGGACCGTGATCGCGACGGTGAGCCAGTGCTCCACGGACGTCAGCGGAAGTTGATGTACTGCAACGGGACGTCGAACTCTTCACCCTTGAGGAGCTGGATCGTGTTCTGCAGGTCGTCGCGGCTCTTCGAGGAGACCCGCAGTTCGTCGCCCTGGATCTGGCTCTTCACGCTCTTCGCCGCGTTGGCCCGCAGGAACGCGCCGATCTTCTTCGCGACGTCTTGCTCGATGCCGTTCTTGAACTTCACCTCGATGCGGTACTCCTTGCCCGAGGGGTAGGGGTCGCCGGCGTCGAGGCTCTTCAGGCTGATGTTGCGCTTGATCGCCTTGCTCTGCAGGACGTCGAGGACGGCCTTCGCGCGCTCTTCCGAGTTCGCCTTGATGAGGACGTCCTCGCCGCTGAAGGCGACCGACGCGTCCGCGCCCTTGAAGTCGTACCGCTGCTCGATCTCCTTGGCCGCCTGGTTGAGGGCGTTCTCCGCCTCCATCTTGTCGACCTTGCTGACCACGTCGAAGGAACTGTCTGCCATGCCGGACAGCCTAACGGCGGACTGGAGGCACGGTTCCGGTCGCGCGGATCGGCTCGCGGTGGTCACGACCACCGTTCCGGATCCGCTATGCTTTTGTGCGCGCCTTCGGTTGGTGATCACACCGGCTGGGTGCGCATGGCAAGTTACCCAAGCGGCCAAAGGGATCTGACTGTAAATCAGCCGGCGTAGCCTTCGGGGGTTCGAATCCCTCACTTGCCACCATCGCAAAGCCCCGTCCGACCCGGACGGGGCTTTCGTCGTCCCTGGCAGGATCGGTGCATGGCATCCGACCTCGCACCGTCCCAGTTCGCCGACCTCGCCGAGACGATCGCGCGCGAAGCGGCCACGCTCGCCGCACGACGACGGGCCGAGGGGGTCGAGGTCGCCGACCGGAAGTCGAGCATCGCCGACGTGGTCACGGCGGCGGACCGCGAGGTCGAGGCGCTCATCCGCGCCCGGATCGCCGAGGCCCGGCCGGACGACGCGTTCCACGGCGAGGAGTCCGGCTCCGCGTCGGGGGAGTCGGGCATCACCTGGGTCGTCGACCCGATCGACGGCACGGTGAACTACCTGTACGGCAGCGCCGAGTACGGCGTGAGCATCGGCGTCGTGCGGGGTTCCGCCGACCCGACGACGTGGGAGCCGATCGCCGGCGTCGTGGTGGCCCCCGCGACCGGGGTGGTGTTCCGTGCCGCCGCCGGACAGGGCGCCACCCGTGACGGCGTCCCCCTCTCCGTCAGCGCGCCGGCCTCGCTCGCCGAGACGCTCGTGGCGACGGGCTTCGGGTACACGGCCGGCCGGCGCCGCGAGCAGGTGTCAGTGCTCGCCGGGCTGATCGGTGAGGTGCGGGACATCCGGCGCGGGGGAGCGGCGTCGCTCGACTGCTGCGCGGTCGGTGCCGGGGTCGTCGACGCGTACTACGAGCGCGGGATCAACCCGTGGGACATGGCGGGCGGCTCCGTCGTCGCGCGCGAGGCCGGAGCGTCGGTCCGCATCTGGGACGCCGGCGGCACCCGTTCCTTCCTGTTCGCGAGCCCCCGGGTGGCCGACGACCTCGAGGCGCTGCTGCGCGGGCTGGAAGTCGAGGCGCTCGGCGTCTGAGGTCCGTCGGTCCCTCGGTCTGGGGGTGCCCGGTGGACATGACCACGACTGGCGACGTGCGACGACGTTTGCTACCGTGCTCAGGTCCCGTTATCTGCTCGTTACCAACGAGCGCGCCCCTTCCCCGATCAGGATCGCCACCGCACGCATGCCCCACTCCCCACTGACGTCCGTCCCCACCGGTCCCGTCGACGCCGCCACCCCGGTCGTCCACCTGACCCGACGAGCACGGATCGAGGCGGAGCGACTGGCTGTGAAGGGTGCTCCCGTCACGCAGGACCACGCGCAGGACGTCGCACCTGACCGTGCCGCGGGCCCGTCGTTCGACGAGGTCGTCGGGCTGACCACGCCGTCGTCGGCCGCCGCTCCCGTGTCGCCGATCGACCTCGCACCGGTGTCGCCAGCGCTGCCCGAGTCGGCGGTCCGTCCGGCCTCGCGCATCACGACGCCGCCGGCTCCCACGTCGCCGGACGTCCGCGCCACGGCGCCGCGGACCGCGACGGCTGCAGCGGAGTCCGTCGTACCGCAGCCCCGTCGTGTCATCGGCCAGGTCCCGGCGTCCCGTCGGCGGACCGGCCGTGCCGCACCGGCCGTGCAGGTCGACCGCGCCGCCCGGCACATCGCGGCCAGCCGCACCGCCGCCGTGCCCGCCCCGGCTCCTGCTGCCCGGAAGCAGGGTGCCTCGTTCCGCCGTGCGGCCTCGCGCGTGACGGCCGTCGGTGCGCTCCTCTTCGTCGCCGGCCTCGTCGTCTCGACGTCACTGCCCGCCCAGGCGCTCTACGTGCCGGAGACCGGCTCGACCGCGGACCGGTCGACGGCGAGCGGTGCGACCCAGTCGATGAGCGTCAGCGCCGCAGCCGACGGGTCGACGAGCCGCGACCAGTACACGGTGTCGGACGCCACGCAGTACAAGAACGTCGACTCGTCGAGCTTCACCAACGACCCGACCGGCACGATCCAGTGGCCGTTCCTCACCGGCGTCCCGATCACCTCCGGCTTCGGCGGTCGTCAGGTCGCGGGCTGCTCGTTCTGCTCGACGAACCACATGGGCGTCGACTTCGCTCCCGGCGAGGGCACCCCGATCCGGGTCATCGCCGCCGGCACCGTCATCAAGGTCCAGGCGAACGACGGCGGCTTCGGCAACGACGTCTGGGTGGAGCACGACGTCGACGGCAAGCAGTTCGTCAGCGTGTACGGCCACATGGAGGACAACTCCTTCAAGGTGGTCACCGGTCAGCAGATCGAGGTCGGCGACGAGCTCGGTCTCGTGGGCAGCACGGGCAACTCCACGGGCCCGCACCTGCACCTCGAAGTGCACGTCGACGGGGTCCCCGTGGACCCGCTCGCGTGGCTCCAGACCAACGCGAACTAGCGGTCCTGGGCGCGGCACGCCCGGGCGTCTCGCCCGGTTCCGGAGCAGCGTCGGAGGTCTGCTATCCTCGTGTGGTGCCGTTCGCGGCACATCGCCCCGATAGCTCAGTGGTAGAGCACCTCCATGGTAAGGAGGGGGTCGTCAGTTCAATCCTGACTCGGGGCTCCGACCCGGTGCGCGTGTCGCTCCGGATCTCTGGCGGGGTAGCTCAGTTGGTTAGAGCACACGACTCATAATCGTGGGGTCGCGGGTTCAAGTCCCGCCCTCGCTACAGCAAGCCCGGCGATCTGTTCGCCGGGCTTTCGTCGTTCCCGGGCTGTTCTCTGCCGCCACGAGACGTCGCAGCCACGAGACGTCGCAGCCACGAGACGCCGTCGTCCCGACGAGACGCCCCGGTCGTCGCAGGACGCCTCCAGAGCCGGCGGCGTCTCGCCTGGTCGGGGGCGTGCCGTGGACACGACGGCGTCTCGGCCAGGAGGCACGTGGCGGGCGCACACCGGGCCTCCCGTCCGCCCTGGGGCCGGCCCTACAGCGCGGAGTGCGACCCGGTGTCGGTCCGCATCTGCAACACGCCGGCTGCGCGCAGCGCGCGCTCGATCGCCGCGTTCACCTCGTGCCACGCGGCCCGTCGCCGGCTCGCGCCGATGCTGCCGCCGGAGACGGCCGTGCCGTGTCCGCTGTGCCGCAGTGTGATGGTGGTGGAGGTCCCGGTGACGGTCGTCGACAACTCGTAGCGGCGGAACTCGCGGGAGGGGTGCACGAGCGCGCCGAGCAGGATCGTCAGCAGCCGGTTGCCGGTCGTCGCGGTGAGGGTCCCACCGGTCGACTCGACGTGGTGTCCCGCCGTGCGGAGCGCCGCGCCGGCGACCTCCATCGCGGTGCACCGGTCGCCCGTGTGCACGGCGAACTCGGTCCTGGTGTCCATCGTTGCTCCCCCATCCCCTGATCCGGTGTCGCGACCGGACCGCCGATTCCCCCGAACCGGCGCAGCAAGCCTAGCCGATGCATCCTCAGCATCGACAGGGCCCAGGACGGGCGTCGGTAGACTGCCGACGTGTCAGTGAACCCCGAGCTCGTCGGCAGGACGTTCCCGCCGGCCCAGCCCTACCTGGTCGGTCGCGAGAAGGTGCGCGAGTTCTCGCGCGCGGTGTTCGCGACCAACCCCGTCCACCACGAACCCGACGCGGCCCGCGCCGCCGGGTACGCCGACGTCGTCGCCCCGCCGACCTTCGCGGTCGTCGTGCAGGAAGCCACGCTCGCGCAGCTCCTGGCCGAGCCGGACGCCGGCATCGACTTCTCCCGTGTCGTCCACGGCGAGCAGTCCTTCACCTACGACCGGCCCATCGTGGCCGGTGACGAACTCACCGCGACCCTGACCGTCACGAGCGTCAAGACGCTCGGCGGCAACGCGATGGTCACGGCCCAGAGCACCATGAACGACGCCTCGGGGGAGCACGTCGTCACGGCGACGTCCACCCTCGTGGTCCGAGGAGACGACGCATGACCGCCGCACCCGCCACCGCGATCGAGGTCGGCACGGTCGTCGCCGAGCGCGAGGTGCACGTCACCCGCGACTCGCTCGTCCGCTACGCCGGCGCCTCCGGTGACTTCAACCCGATCCACTACCGCGACGACGTCGCCACCTCGGTCGGTCTGCCCGGCGTCCTCGCGCACGGCATGCTCACGATGGGCCTCGCCGTGCAGCCGGTCTCCGAGTGGCTCGGTGACAGCGGCTGGGTCGCGGGCTACGGCGTCCGCTTCACCCGCCCCGTCGTCGTGGACCCGGAGCAGGGCGCGACCATCGGCATCGTCGCGAAGGTCGGCACCGTCGACGACGACGGCCGACCGAAGCGCATCGACCTCACCGTGACCGCCGGCGGGCAGACCGTGCTCGGCAAGGCGCAGGTCACGGTGGCGTTCCGCTGACCGTGCACGAGCCGGTGCTCGCCGACCTCACGACGCTCGGCGTCGGTGGGGCGGCCGCCCGGCTGCTCACGGCCACGACGACCGACGAGCTCGTCGCCCACACCCAGACCGCGTGGGACGACCACGAGTGGCTGGTCCTCGGCGGCGGCAGCAACGTGCTGGTCGCCGACTCCGGCTTCGACGGCACCGTCGTCCTGGTCCGCACGTCGGGGGTGGATGCCGACACGGACGCCGACGGCGTCACCGTCCGCGTCGCCGCCGGCGAACCCTGGGACGCGTTCGTCGCCACCACCGTCGCGAACGGCTGGACCGGCCTGGAGGCCCTCAGCGGCATCCCGGGCACCATCGGCGCCGCCCCCGTGCAGAACATCGGCGCCTACGGGGTCGAGCTCTCCGACGTGCTCACCCGGGTCGAGTTCCTCGATGCGGCCACGGGGGAGCGCACGTGGGTGCCCGCGGCCGAGCTGGCGCTCGGCTACCGTACGTCGACCCTCAAGCACGGGCGCCGCGGTGTCGTGCTGACGGTCGAGTTCCGGCTCGGCACGGCGGGGGAGCACGGCGTGCCGGTGCGGTACGCCCAGCTCGCCGGTTCGCTCGGGGTCGACCTCGGTGCCTTCGTGGAACCCACGACGGTCCGCGACGAGGTCCTGCGCCTGCGCGCCTCGAAGGGCATGGTGCTCGACGCCGACGACCGGGACACCTGGAGTGCCGGGTCGTTCTTCACGAACCCGATCGTGTCCGCGGCCTTCGCCGAGACCCTCCCCGCCGACGCGCCACGGTGGCCGGCCGGCGACGACGTCAAGCTCAGCGCCGCCTGGCTCATCGAGCACGCGGGGGTGCACCGTGGCTACGCCGTGCCGGGGTCGCGCGCGGCGATCTCATCGAAGCACACCCTGGCCCTGACCAACCGTGGCGGCGCGACGGCGGCCCAGGTGGCCGAGCTCGCACGGTACGTGCAGGTCACGGTCCTGAACCGCTTCGGGGTGTCGCTCGTGCCGGAGCCCGTCGTGGTGGGGGACCTGCTCGACTGAGCGCACGAGCACGAGCACGTGCACGTGCACGTGCACGTGCACGACCCGGCCACGGGCCTCCCGGAACGCAGAACGGGCCACCTCGACGAGGCGGCCCGTTCTGCGTGTGGGGGACTACGCGAAGAACTCCGCCAAGCGGGCCACACCCTCGGCGATGTCGTCGTCGCCGAGCGCGTACGACAGGCGCAGGTAGCCGGACGGACCGAAGGCCTCGCCCGGGACGACCGCGACCTCGGCGTGCTCGAGGATCAGGTCGGCCAGCTCGAGGGTCGTCGTCGGGGTCGAGCCCGCCCACTCGCGACCGAGCAACGCGGTGACGTCGGGGTAGACGTAGAAGGCGCCCTGCGGGGTCGGCGTGACGAAGCCCGGGATCGCGTTGAGCCCGGCGACGATGGCCTGGCGGCGGCGGTCGAAGGCCTCGCGCATGGCCGTCACCGGCTCCTGCGGCCCGGTGAGGGCGGCGATCGCGGCGCGCTGGGACACGTTCGACACGTTCGACGACAGGTGCGACTGCAGGTTCGACGCGGCCTTGACCGCGTCGGCGGGACCGATGAACCAGCCGACGCGCCAGCCGGTCATCGCGTAGGTCTTCGCGACGCCGTTGACCAGGATCGTGGTGTCGGCGAGGGCCGGCACGGCGTCGAGGATGCCGGTGAAGCGGAGTCCGTCGTACACGAGGTCCTGGTAGATCTCGTCGCTGATCACCCAGATGCCGTGCTCGAGTGCCCACTCGCCGATGGCCGTGGTCTGCTCGGCGGTGTAGACGGCGCCGGTCGGGTTCGACGGCGAGCAGAACAGCAGCGCCTTCGTCTTCGGGGTGCGCGCGGCCTCGAGCTGCTCGACGGTGACGAGGTAGCCCTGGTCGCTGCCGGCGAAGACCTCGACCGGCTCGCCACCGGCCAGACGGATGGCCTCGGGGTAGGTGGTCCAGTACGGGGCGGGGAGCAGGACCTCGTCGCCGGCGTCGACGATCGTCTGGAACGCCTGGTAGACGGCCTGCTTGCCGCCGTTGGTGACGATCACCCGCGACGGGTCGACGGTGATGCCGGACTCGCGTGCGGTCTTCTCGGCGATGGCCTGCTTCAGCTCCGGCAGACCGGTCGCCGGCGTGTACCGGTGGTTCTTCGGGTCCTGTGCGGCCTCGACCGCGGCGACGACCACGTGGTCGGGCGTGGCGAAGTCGGGCTCGCCGGCGGCGAAGGAGATGACGGGTCGGCCCGCGGCCTTCAGGGCCTTGGCCTTCGCGTCGACCTTGAGCGTCGCGGACTCGGCGATCGCCGCGATGCGGGACGCGATGCGCGGCCGATCGGTCGGCGCGGCGGCGGGGGTTGCGGTGGACTCGGGGCCGGGGGCTGCGGTGCTCACGGGTGCCAGCCTATCGGCGCGGCACGCCGTGGAGGGGGCCAAGTGGACACCGTGTGACGGACTCCCGTACACTCGACCACCGGAACACGATCGGTGACGGACGTGCTCTGAAGGGCGGTGGCTCAATTGGTAGAGCAGCGGTCTCCAAAACCGCAGGTTGCAGGTTCGAGTCCTGTCCGCCCTGCAACTCTGGAAGGGTAGAAGTTGGCGAGCAAAGACATGGAGACGACGGCGGACGACGTCGTCGCCAAGGCGAAGCAGGACCGGGCCGAGCGCCGGGGCCCGATCGCTGCCATCGTGCTCTTCATCCGTCAGGTGATCGGCGAACTGCGCAAGGTTGTGACGCCGACCCGCAAGGAGCTCTTCAGCTACACGCTGGTCGTGCTCGTCTTCGTCGTCGTGATGATGATCCTGGTGTCGATCCTCGACTTCGTGTTCGGTCTCGGCGTCGGGTACGTCTTCGGCAACGGGCCCACGGCCTGACCCGGACGTCGACTGCCGAGTGCGGCAGTCCACTGGAGTACGGTCGCCCGAGACGGTGCCGATCGTGACCAGGACCGTCCGCCATCCCGACCCGCACCACCGAACGGAAAGAATCGACTGTGTCTGACTACTCCCGCGACGACATCGACCTCGCGACGGCTGCCGAGCAGTCCTCCGAGGTCGAGGAGAACCAGGAAGGCGACGTCGAGACCGGCGAGGAGCGCTCCGCCGAGTCCGCCGAGGAGCGCGCGATCTCCGTCGAGTCCGAGGACGACGAGTCCCTCGGCATCGACGAGGAGCTGACGGCACTGCAGGAGTCCAAGGACCCCGAGGCCGACGCCGTCGTCGAGGACGCCCTCGAGATCGACTCCGCTGACGAGGCCGAGGCCGCGGTGGAGGCGGTCGAGGACGAGGAAGAGATCGAACTCGAGTCCGAGACCGCCGAAGAGGCGAACGAGACCCTCGCCGCCGACGAAGCGATCGACGCCGAGGACGATGACGCCGAAGAGGCCGAGGTCGACCCGTACGAGGCCTTCAAGGTCGAGCTGCGGATGAAGCCGGGCAAGTGGTACGTCATCCACTCCTACGCGGGCTTCGAGCGCCGCGTGAAGTCGAACATCGAGAACCGCATGGTGTCGATGTCGATGGAGGAGTCGATCTACCAGGTCGAGGTCCCGATGGAGGACGTCGTCGAGATCAAGAACGGGCAGCGCAAGCTGGTCACCCGCGTCCGGATCCCCTCGTACGTGCTCGTCCGCATGGACCTCAACGAGGACTCGTGGTCCGTCGTCCGGCACACCCCCGGTGTCACCGGCTTCGTCGGCAACGCCCACAACCCGACGCCGCTCCGTTTCGACGAGGCGTTCGGCATGCTCAAGTCCCTCGTGCAGGTCGCCGAGGCCGCCCCGACCAAGGGTGGCTCGAAGTCCGGCGGTTCCCTGCAGGCGCAGCCCGCTGCCGAGGTCGACTTCGAGGTCGGCGAGACGATCACCATCAAGGAAGGCTCGTTCGCGGGCCTGCCGGGTTCGATCTCCGAGATCAAGCCGGAGAGCGGCAAGCTCACCGTCCTCGTCTCGCTGTTCGAGCGCGAGACCCCGGTCGAGCTCAGCTTCGACCAGGTCACGAAGCTCTAGTCCAGGTCTCCCCGTTCGGGTATACTCATCGAGTTTGGGCCCGCACGCCTCGTGCGTGTGGGCCTTCACCGCGGTCCGGAACGGCCGGACCGGCGGGAGAGTGCACGGATCCCCGTGCGTTCGATTCCAGGAGGAAGACAAGTCATGGCACCGAAGAAGAAGGTCACGGGCCTGATCAAGCTGCAGATCAACGCGGGAGCCGCCAACCCGGCCCCGCCGATCGGTCCGGCACTCGGTCAGCACGGCGTCAACATCATGGAGTTCTGCAAGGCGTACAACGCGGCGACCGAGTCGCAGCGTGGCAACGTCGTGCCGGTCGAGATCACCGTCTACGAGGACCGTTCGTTCACGTTCGTCCTCAAGACCCCGCCGGCCGCTGAGCTCATCAAGAAGGCTGCTGGTGTGCAGAAGGGGTCCGCGACCCCGCACACGGTCAAGGTCGCGAAGATCTCGATGGACCAGGTCCGTCAGATCGCCGAGACCAAGCAGGCCGACCTGAACGCCAACGACATCGAGCAGGCCGCGAAGATCATCGCCGGCACCGCACGCTCGATGGGCATCACGGTCGAGGCCTAAGCACCGATCGGGCTCCGGCCCACACCCAGACACCTTTCCGTGGGAGAGCCGCGCCGGCTCGTCAACCACGTATCTCGCAAGGAGACCACCATGGCGAAGAAGTCCAAGGCCTACGAAGCCGCGGCCGCGAAGATCGAGGCCGACAAGTTCTACACCCCGACCGAGGCAGTCGCCCTGGCCAAGGAGACCGGTTCTGCGAAGACCGACTCCACGGTCGAGGTCGCACTGAAGCTCGGCGTCGACCCGCGCAAGGCGGACCAGATGGTCCGCGGCACGGTCATCCTGCCGCACGGCACGGGCAAGACCGCCCGCGTCATCGTGTTCGCGACGGGTGCAGCGGCCGAGGCCGCGATCGCAGCCGGCGCCGACGAGGTCGGTGGCGACGAGCTCATCGCGAAGGTCGCCGAGGGCTACACGTCCTTCGACTCCGCCGTCGCGACGCCCGAGCTCATGGGCAAGGTCGGTCGTCTCGGCAAGGTGCTCGGCCCGCGTGGCCTCATGCCGAACCCGAAGACCGGCACCGTGACCCCGAACGTGGCGCAGGCCGTCAACGACATCAAGGGCGGCAAGATCGAGTTCCGCGTCGACAAGCACGCCAACGTGCACTTCGTCGTCGGCAAGGCCTCGTTCACGCCGGAGCAGCTCGACGAGAACATCTCGACCGCGCTCGAGGAGATCAACCGCCTCAAGCCGAGCTCCTCGAAGGGCCGTTACGTCATGAAGGGCGCCGTCTCGACGACCTTCGGTCCCGGCATCCCGCTGGACGTCAACAGCATCTGAGTCGAGAGACTCGTGGAAGGGCCCGCACCGGCAACGGTGCGGGTCCTTCTGTGGTCGGGCGTCTGACATCTCTGACAGACGACCCGTAAGTGGCGTCGACGAGAGTCCTCCTGCTTCTGCAGCCATCCGCTCATCCGGCCGGTAGTGTTGGTTCATGCTCACGGGGCTCTACTTCAACGACTACAAGGCTTTCGGCGAGGCTCAGACTGTCCCCCTTCGCCGATTGACGATCCTGATCGGTAAAAACAATTCGGGCAAAACGGCGGTCACAAGGAGCGTCGCGCTTTGGGGTGAATTAGCGCATGCCCGCCCGGACGCGCACTCGGGGCTCCCTTTGCAGGTTAGAGGGCTGCCAATCGCTGCGACCACATCGGACCTGGTCCACAACCAGATGACGCATGGGCGCTTCAGCCTCGGATTCGAAGCCGAGAAAGAAGGCGGATCTCGACGTCTAACCTTTGATCTGCAGAATGTGTCAAGTCTTCGAGCTGCAACAGCTGCGCTCTTCGTTGAAGCGCGGGTTACTGACGGGTCAAACCAGGTAACGTTCAAGCGATCTGGGGACGCTGGTGCTCGATCTCTTTGGGAACTTATGGAGTCGCCGGAACTCTCAGGCACCAGGAGTTGGGCGCAAGAAGTCTTCAAGGATATCTTCTACTTAGCGGCCGTTCGTGCCCCAGTAGAGCCTATTTACCCGAACAAGAGTTATCAAGCAGATTATCTGAGCGGCGGTGCGACCGCGCCCCATCTCCTGGCCTCGAACCCGCTCGTTACGGAGTGGGTGAGTAGTTGGTACGAAAAGTCACTAGGAGTCGGCCCTCTTCGTCTTGAGCGGGACGCGAACTCTTTCCTTCTACAAGTTGGAAAGTCGAATCTAGCCGCGAGTGGGCAAGGACTGCAGCAGGTCCTTCCAGTCATAACAGCTCTCAGCTACATGGCGGTAGGCGGCGATGAGATCTCTACGCTAGTGGTAGAAGAACCCGAACTTCATCTGCACCCCGCCGCCCAAGGCGCTTTGGCTCGGGCCCTGGCGAACGTTCTTCTGAGGTCGTTCGATTCGCAAGTCATCGTAGAGACCCATTCGGAGAACTTGATTCTCGGGATTCGTCAGATGGTAGCAGAGCGTCTCATCGATCCAGCCGATGTTCAGATCGTCTGGTTCGAGCCAACTGAAATTGGCACGGAGGTTCGACCCATCATGGTGGAAGAAGATGGGTCCGTCGACTTTTGGCCGGAGGGCGTCTTCTCAGAGAACCTCGAATTTGTTCGAGCTATCTCGCGGGCGAATCGCCGGTGAGGATCACATTCGAGCCGCATATAGTCATCTCTGAGCGCGAGTTTGCGAATATCGGGGCGTTGATGCAACAGGTCGAGGATCAGCTGCATCAGCTCGAGGTAGATGAGGAGCCGGCAGGCCTGAGGGCCTACCTCGATACTCATCCTTGGCATCGTGAGTTGATGCATGGCGAGTTAGTCGCCAGTGCCTATCGGGAAGCGCATCGGCATTCGATCGCTGTGGGCGGGCCGGTCGCTCCGGGCGGTAGTTCGAGTAGCGCTGCGTACAGCCTCAGTCCTGCGGATGCGCAGAGATATCTATCTGAGCCACTCTGGGTGTTTGTGGAGAATGAGATTGAGGACGGGGCCTTCTATCGGAAGGTCTTGGGGCTCTTGGACGCTCGGTTGGGGGAGATTCTTGCTGACGAACGCATAGTTCGGTTCCAGCACGGCGGTGGTAAAGGGGAACTGGAACGGCTCGTCACAGAGCGGGCGCAGGCAGATAGTCAGCGTGGGTACAGGATTCGAGCAGTTGTTGTTGTGGATGGCGATTCGCGATGGCCAGGGGACTCGAGTGGAAACGGGCGGATAGCACGGTTAGCTAACGAGGCTGGCTACGGTTTTCACTCGTTGAGTAAGCGCGCGATCGAGAACTACGTTCCTGATGAGTCTCTCCGAGCCTACGGAGACGCAAATCCAGACGTTAGCTTCCGTGTCGATTGGTTCCTCAGGCTCTCGAGTAAGCAACGTGATCACCATCCGATCAAGCGTGCTTTAGACCCCGAGAAGTTTATTGGCCAACGGGGGGCCGAGGGTGAGCTCTATTCGGGGCTGAAGCTCGAGGATTTACGGGGAAATTCTCTACCAGGGTTGATGAAGTTCTTCTTAGCTCATCCAAACGTGGTATGGGAAGAACTCTCCCGAAGAGACTGGTCCAACGATATTCCCGAAATTGGGGATAAAATCATGGAGAAGCGATAATGGCAGATCCCCGTCCAGGCCACGTGCCTGAGTTGCGAACCGACGTGTCCTACCTGCGGGATCTGATTCGTCAACTTATCATGGGCCGAATACGTATCCCGCGGTTCCAGCGCGCTTTCGTATGGCGCCCGCGACAGATGACGGATCTGCTGGACAGCATCTGGCGGCAGTATCCGATCGGAAGTTTACTTGCCTGGGACACTGACACCACCGTCGGGTCCCTGGAGCGCATCGGCCCGGTCTTGCTTGGGGGAGCGACTAGCGAAACGGCCTCCTTCTTGCTTGACGGGCATCAGAGGCTATCGACGTTGGCGGGTGCTCTGGTCGCCACTGGTGATCGCACTGAGTCAACGAATGACGCCCTTTGGAATATCTACTTCAACGCAACTACGGAGACGTTCGAGCATCTACCGCTCGGTGTTGATCCCGATGCTCATCAGTTTCCGACGGCGAAGGTATTCGATACGATTGAATTTTTGGCAGAATGCCAGCGGGTGCTTGCACAAGATCCCGTCAATGGTCCTGGGTATGTCCAACAGTTTCAAGAACTGTCTAGAATCTTCTACGCCTATAAGGTGCCTGTGATTCGGATTGAACAAACTGGCGCTACGGAGGCTGTCGAGATCTTCGCTCGACTAAATTCGAAGGGGCAGGCGATGACGGCGGATCAAATGGTGTCTGCTCTACTATATCGGGAGGGGGACGAGGAGTCCTTCGACCTGGGATCTGACATTACACGGATTACTTCGCTTCTGGGGCGGCGCGGATTCGGGGACCTGAACCGGGATCACATATTGCGTATTTTCTTGGGTGCCGCTGGCGAGGATATCTACAGGACGGACTGGTCACGGATAGCGTCAAATAGGCGCTCGGAATTGCTGGAGCGCATAAGGGCCGTCATACCCGATGTGGAGCCGGCGGTGGAAAGCGCTATTTCATTCCTTCGTGACGAATTGGGAGTGCCAACCCAGAGGCTCCTCCCTTACGCTCAGCAGATTGTTGTCTTGGCCACTTTCTTCTTCGCCAAGCCTTCGCCTTCGGCTGCCCAGAAGTCACTGTTAGCGAAATGGTTTTGGGTTACCTCATTCACCGAGTGGTTCGGATCAGCAAATCCTTCTCGTGTGAATGCGCTCGTGCGAGATTTCATGGACCGGGTCGCGAGAGACGAGACGACGCCGTCTCTCACTGCCATGAGGTTGGATGTCTCAGCAACACCGATCCCTGAAGCCTTCGACATGCGGAGTGCGAGGACAAAAGCGACGCTGTTAGTACTTCTCGCGCAGTCTCCTCGTGCGAGGGACGGCAGCATCATTGTTGATCTCCCTCAGCGCCTTGAAGCATCGGGGCCCTCGGCCGTTACATACATTGTGTGGAATCAGCGCGGAATGAGTTTCGGGGGTAGCCCGGCGAATCGAATCTTTGTGGACGACGTCGACGATCGTCGCCAAGGAAAAGGTTGGCTACTGGAGCTAGACTCAGATCAGAGAGAATTGGTGCTACGTAGTCATGCGATTACGAGTTCGGCGATCGAGTTCCTTCGGGAAGGGGACACGGCGGCGTTCCTTGCTGCTCGATTAGAGGAGATAGAACGGCTCGAACGAGAATTCCTAGAGGCTAGATCTGTGCATCCTGTTGACGTGCTTGTTACTCGGAGGCCGCCGGAGAATCCGGAGGCAATTGAGGATACTGCTGACCCTGTCGATGTCAGCCTGAGCTGATCAGCAGGCCATGAGGGGCCCGCACCGGCAACGGTGCGGGCCCTTTCCGCATGTGGGGCGCGTGTCCCGATACCGTGGTGTCGTGCGCACCCTCGTGAACTCGCTCCGGCTCATCGCCGTCATCGTCGTCGTGGTCGCGATCGTCGCCCAGTGGCTCGTCAGCTCCAAGACGGACGTCTACAACCCGTGGAACTTCTTCGGCTACTTCACGATCCAGTCGAACGTCATCGTCGCCGTGGCCCTGGCGGTGACCCTCGTCGCCTCGGCCCGCCGCAAGCGTGGGGATCTGCGGGTGAGCCTGCTCCGGGGCGCCGGCACGGTCTACATCGCCACGACCGGGATCGTCTACAACACCCTGCTGACGAACGTCGACGTGTCGGCGAGCGTGCAGTGGTCGAACGACGTCCTGCACAAGGTCATCCCCGCGTACGCCGTGCTCGACTGGCTGCTGTTCTCGGACCGGTCGAAGCTGCTCCTCCGTCACGTCTGGTGGTTCCTGATCTACCCGGCGGTGTGGACGATCGTCATCCTGATCCGGGGCGCGACCGACGGCTGGGTGCCGTACCCGTTCCTCGACCCGGCGCAGGGGTACGGGGTCGTGGCGATCTACTGCGTCGGCGTGGGCGTCTCGATCGGGTTGCTCGGCGTCCTCGTCGTGGGGATGAGCCGGCTCCGACTCGTCAAGGTCTAGGAACGGAAGTCGCGCAGTTTGTCGAGCACCAGGTCGGCGAGCTGCACGAGTCCGCGGATCTGGTCGTCGTCACGGTCGACCCAGCGGCACTCGGGCTCGTCGGCGACGGGGATGAAGCCGTCGTGGCGCTCCCAGACGAACAGGGTGCGATCGGCGCCGAGCACGTACTGCTGCCACCAGATCTGCCGCAGGTAGTGCCGGGGGATGCTCCGCCAGCCCTTCGCGGTGGTCTTGATCTCGGCGAGCACCACCCGCGAGCCCTGGACACCGACGCCGTCGGGGGTGGCGAGGTGCGCCCGGTTCGCAGCGGCGTGGAACAGGTGCGCCGAGGGCTGGATGCCGTGCGTGGCCGCGACCCAGGCGGCGATGTGGGGCTCGCGGTCCTTGCCGTGCTCGGTGAACGCGTTGCCGGAGAACCGTGAGCCGTAGCGCTTCTCGGTGACGACGGCCTCGACCGCGTGCAGCGAGGCGAGCCGCGCGACGTCGGTCGCGGTGATGCCCGCGGCGCGGGCGCGGAGCCAGGCGAAGCGGTCCGAGGAGTGCGCCACGATCCGCTCGGTGTGGCCGCGCAGGGCGGTGAACGCGTCGCGCCCGGGGACCGCAGCCGGCGTGGCGGAGGCAGACGACTCCTCCAGTCCGGGGTCCAGGTCGCCCCACAGGGTGGGCTGCACGATCGTCACCCGACGATTCTCCCCCGGACCACCGGCAAGACCGAATCCGACGCGCTCACGAGGCGCAGCGCACACGTCAGGAGACCAGCTCGCGCCCTTCGGCGTAGGCGACCAGCTCGTCGACCCCGGCGGGCGAGAGCGCGTAGCCGATCGCGAGCGCCGCTGCTCCCTGCAGCGCGGCGAGCGACCCCGCACGCGACTGGGCGATCACGAGGTGCTCGGTGGCGAGCGGCATCGACCGCGAGTAGACGACCTCACGGACGCCGGCGAGCAAGTGCTCCCCGGCCTGCGTGATCGAGCCGCCCAGGACGATCACCGACGGGTTCATGAGCGAGACGCACGTGGCGAGCACCTCGCCGATGTCGCGGCCCGCCTGTCGGACGGCGTAGATCGCGTCGAGGTCGGAGCGGTTCACCAGGTCCAGCACGTCCGCGCCGGTGTGGGCGTCGTGCCCCTTCGCGCGCAGGGCGCGGGCGATCGCCGGACCGGACGCCACCGCCTCGAGGCACCCGGTGTTGCCGCAGTGGCAGGGGACGTCGCCGGCGCGGGACACCCGCACGTGGCCGATGTCACCGGCGGTGCCCTGGGCGCCGCGTTGCAGTTCGCCGTCCGACACGATGCCGGACCCGATGCCGGTGGCGACCTTGACGAACAACAGGTGGTCGACGTCGGGCCAGCCGTGCTCCCGTTCGCCGAGGGCCGCGATGTTCACGTCGTTGTCGAGCAGGACGTGCGCCGCGATGTGCTGGCGGAGCCACGACGGCACGTCGAAGCCGTCCCACCCGGGCATGATCGGGGGGTTCGCCGGGCGCCCGGTCGAGAACTCGACCGGACCGGGCACGCCGATGCCGATGGCGATGACGTCCTGTCGGGCGCGGCCGACCTCGTCGAGCAGCTCGTCGATGGTGGCGACGAGCCACGAGAGGGTCTCCACCGGGCCGGCGGCGATGTCGATGCGTGCTTCACGGGTGGCGAGCGGGGCGGCGACCAGGTCGGTGACGGCGACACGGCCGTGCGAGGCGCCGAGGTCGGCGGCGATCACGAGCCGGGCGCGGGGCTTCAGCGCCACCTGGGCCGGCGGCCGTCCTCCGGTGGAGACGGCGGTGTCGACGGGGCCGACGAGACCGACCTCGATGAGGGAGTCCAGGCGCACGCCGATGGTGGAGCGTGCGAGTCCTGTCAGTGCGGCGAGCTCGGCCCGGGTCCGCGGCACGCCGTCGCGGAGGATCTGGAAGAGCTCGCTCGTCCCGACCGGAGGCGACGCTGCCGTCCGAGTCAAGTCGACCATGGGGGGAGTGAAGCACACATCGAACGCGCCACGCAACGAAGTTCGTCGACCTTCCACGAACTTCTGCTTGACCGCCGACAGAAGTGGTCATAGTGTGACGCTCGGTCAGTGACGACCGCACCATCTCGACGAGGAGAACCCCTGGTGACCCAACCGATCTCGGTTCAGCTCTACACCGTCCGCGACGCCCTCTCGGCCGACCTGCCCGGCACGCTCCAGCGCATCGCCGACATCGGCTACACGAACGTCGAGGCCTTCGGCTTCGTCGACAACGCCGACGAACTCGCCGCCGCGCTGCGCGACGCCGGCCTGGCCGCCCCGAGCGGACACGCACGGCTGCTGGACGCCGGCGAGCAGGACCTTGAGCGGATCTTCCACGCGAGCGTCACCGTCGGACTCGGCACCCTGATCGACCCGCACATCGACGAGGCCCGCTGGACCACCCGCGAGGACGTCGAGGCCATCGCCCGCGAACTGAGCGCCCTCGCTCCCCGCGCGGCCGACCACGGCCTGGTGCTCGGTTACCACAACCACGCGTTCGAGTTCTCGAACCGCATCGACGGCGTCAGCGCCTACGAGGTCTTCGCCGACGCGCTGTCCGACGACGTCGTGCTCGAGCTCGACACCTACTGGGTCACGGTCGGCGGTGACGACCCGGTGGCGATCATCGGCAAGTACGGTGACAAGATCGAGTTCCTGCACGTCAAGGACGGCGACGGCTCGCACGACGACGACAAGCAGGTCGCCGTGGGCAACGGCATCATGCCGATCCGCGAGATCCTCGCCGCCGCACCCGACGCACTCCACGTCGTCGAGCTCGACGGCCACGAGGGCGACGTCTTCCAGGCGGTCGCCGACTCCTACACGTTCCTCGAGGGGGCCCGCGCATGACCGACACCACGGCGTCCACCGCCCTCGACAGCAGCACCCGGACCGGCCGCGTCGGCGTCGGCGTCATCGGTGCCGGGGTCATCTCCGACCAGTACCTGTCGAACCTCACCGTCTTCCCCGACGTCGAGGTCCGCTTCATCGCCGACATCGACCTGCCGCGCGCAGCCGCCCAGGCCGAGAAGTGGGGCGTCGCCGGGTCGGGCACCGTCGAGGAGCTCCTGGCCGACGACGACATCGAGATCGTCGTCAACCTCACGATCCCGGCCGCCCACGTCGAGGTCGCCCTGCAGGTCCTCGCCGCCGGCAAGCACGTGTGGGGCGAGAAGCCCTACGCCCTCGACCGCGAGAGCGCGACCGAACTCCGTGACGCCGCACGCGCCGCGGGCAAGACGGTCAGCGTCGCACCCGACACCTTCCTCGGTGCCGGCCTGCAGACCGCGCTCCGCACCATCCGCGACGGCCGCATCGGCAAGCCGCTCAACGGCCTGACGCTCTTCCAGAGCCCCGGCCCGGAGTCCTGGCACCCGAGCCCCGAGTTCCTCTTCGCGTACGGTGCGGGCCCGCTGTTCGACATCGGCCCGTACTACATCACCACCCTGGTGCAGACGTTCGGTCCGGTGAAGAAGGTCACGGCGACGGCGTCGAAGTCCCGCGCCACGCGCACGATCGGCTCCGGCCCGAAGGCGGGCACCGAGTTCTCCGTCGACGTCCCGACGAACCACTCCGCACTGATCGAGTTCGAGGACGGCGGGAGCGCGCAGAGCGTCTTCTCGTTCGAGTCGGACCGCGGTCGCACGGGCGTCGTCGAGATCGCGGGCGAGACCGGCACCGTCGTGTTCCCGGACCCGAACAACTTCGACGGCGACACCGAGCTGTACGCGCTCGGCGCCGAGGAGCCCGAGACGATCCCCGCGGTCGGCTCCACCTACTCGCGCGGCACCGGCGTGGTCGACCTCGCCCGCTCGCTCCGCGCCGGCGACGAAAACCGGGTCCCCGGTGCCCTCGCCTTCCACGTCCTCGACGTGATGGTCTCCATCGCCGAGGCGGCAGAACGTGGCGAGGCGGTGCTCGTCGAGAGCACCGTGTCGCCCTCCCAGACCCTCCCAGAGGGTTGGGACCCCGCGGAGCAGACCCTGGCCTGACCGGCCCGGATCCGCCCCGCACACCACAGCAGCACCCGAAGTTCCATCCCGCACCACCCCTGCACCATCCCTGCACCATCCCTGCACCATCTCAACGACGAGAAAGTAGAGAGTCATGCGCACTGCCATCCGCGCACTGGCCATCACCGCGGCCGCCGCACTCACCGTGACCGGCCTCGCAGCCTGCTCCTCCGGATCGTCCGGTTCCTCCGGCGACTCCAAGACGCTCACCTACTGGGCGTCCAACCAGGGCACGTCGCTCCAGAACGACAAGGAGGTGCTGACCCCCGTCCTCAAGAAGTTCACGAAGGAGACCGGGATCAAGGTCGACCTCCAGGTCATCGGCTGGAACGACCTGCAGACGAAGATCCAGACCGCCGTCACCTCGGGCCAGGGCCCGGACGTCGTCAACATCGGCAACACCTGGGCCACCTCGCTCCAGGCGACCGGTGCGTTCCAGGAGTACGGCGACTCCGAGATGAAGGCGATCGGCGGTGCCGACAAGTTCGGCAAGGTCGCGCTCTCCACCGGTGGCGCCCCCGGCAAGACCGTCACGAGCGTCCCGCTCTACGGCCTCGCGTACGGCCTGTACTACAACAAGTCCATGTTCAAGGACGCCGGCCTCGAGGCACCGACCACGTGGGAAGACCTCACGGCGGACGCCAAGAAGCTCACGACCGGCGGCAAGTACGGCTTCACCATCGCGGGTGGTTCGTACACCGAGAACTCGCACTTCGCGTTCATCACCTCGGCGCAGAACGGTGGCGAGTGGTTCGACAAGGACGGCAAGCCGACCTTCACCGACAAGGCGAACGTCGACGGCATCAAGCGCTACCTCGACCTGATGCAGTCCGACAAGGTGGTCAACACCTCGAACGCGCAGTACGACAACGGCACGCAGGCCGTCTCGGACTTCGCGAACGGCAAGGCCGCGATGATGCTGACGCAGAACAACGCGAACGCGACGATCACCTCGCAGGGCATGACGACGGACGAGTTCGGCGTCGTGCCGTTCCCGACCACCGCTGACGGCGAGGACATCGCGTCGTTCCCGGCCGGCATCAACCTGTCGATCTTCAAGAACACGAAGAACAAGGACGGCGCGCTCAAGTTCGTCAAGTACATGACGAGCGCGGACACGCAGACCACGCTCGACAAGCCGTACTCGGCCCTCCCGGTGCTCGCCGCCGCGGCTGACTCGGTCACCGACGAGCAGACGAAGACGTTCCTCGACATCTACAACAACAAGGCCAAGCCCCTCCCGCTGGTCCCCGCCGAGGACCAGTTCGAATCCACCGTCGGCAAGGCGATGAACGACATGTTCGCCAAGATCGCCACCGGCGGCTCCGTGTCCGACAGCGACATCAAGACCGCGCTGCAGACCGCCCAGGACCAGGTGTCCCAGGCGAACGGCTGATCCACCCAGGAGGCCCGGGGCGCGTCCGCAAGGACGCCCCGGGCCTCCACCCCTCGCGTCCACAGCCGGACGCGCCGGGGCAGGTCGTCACCGGCCCCACAGCCCCAGAGCCGGCCATCCGCCGGCAGTGAGCGTCCCGTCTCACGCACGCCGTGCCTCCCGTCCGCTGCCACGGACCGGAGTGCGAAGCACCCGAACCCCCTCCTGCCGAAAGGCCCCCGCCCATGTCCACGACGGTCCTGCCCGATGCGGAGCGCATCGACCTGACGCACACGAAGGGCTCGACGCTGTCGGGCCGTCCGCCAGGTCGCAAGCGCAAGACCAACTGGCTGCCCTACGCGCTCGTCGCGCCGGCCATCCTGTTCGAGCTGCTCATCCACATCGTCCCGATGCTCACCGGCATCTGGATCTCGTTCATCCAGCTCACCAAGTACTTCATCGCCAACTGGGGCGCTGCACCCTTCGCGGGACTGCACAACTACTCGGTCGTCGTCGACTTCGACCAGGCGATCGGCAAGGGCGTCCTGCACTCCTTCCTGATCACCTGCGGCTTCACGGTGCTCGTCGTCGGCCTCTCCTGGACCTTCGGCATGGCCGCCGCGGTCGCGCTGCAGAAGCCGTTCAGGGGCCGCGGTCTGTTCCGCACCCTGTTCCTGGTGCCGTACGCGCTGCCGATGTACGCCGGCATCATCACCTGGAAGTTCATGTTCCAGCGTGACTCCGGCGCGGTGAACCACGTCCTGGTCGACCAGTTGCACCTGTTCAACGGCACCGGCCCGTTCTGGCTGATCGGCTCGAACGCCTTCGTCTCCGTCGTCGTCGTGGCGATCTGGAAGACCTGGCCCTTCGCGTTCCTGATGCTGATGGCCGGCCTGCAGTCCGTGCCGAACGACGTCTACGAGGCCGCCTCGGTCGACGGCGCGAAGCCGTTCCGGCAGTGGCGCTCGATCACGCTGCCGATGGTCCGCCCGGTCAACGTGACGCTCGTGCTCGTGATGTTCCTCTGGACCTTCAACGACTTCAACACGCCGTTCGTGCTGTTCGGCTCGACCGCGCAGCCCCCGGCCGCGGACCTGCTGAGCTTCCACATCTACAACGCGTCCTTCATCACCTGGAACTTCGGCTCCGGTGCCGCGATGAGCGTCCTGCTCCTCATCTTCCTGCTCATCGTTACCGGCATCTACCTCGCCGTGACCAACCGGAGGTCCGTCCGTGCGTGAGACATTCGGCGCCAAGTCCTTCAAGGTCGTGACCCTGGTCATCCTGACCCTGTTCACGGTCGTGCCCCTCTACGTGATGATCACCACGGCCATCAAGCCGCTCGGTGACGTGCAGAACGACTTCACGTGGATCCCGACGAACATCACCATCCAACCGTTCATCGACATGTGGTCGACGGTGCCGCTCGGCAAGTACTTCGTGAACTCGCTCGTGGTCTGCACGGTCGCCACGGTGTTCTCGCTGATCATCGCGACGTTCGCCGCCTACGGTGTCTCGCGGTGGAACTTCAAGGGCAAGAGCACCTTCACCACCGCGGTGCTCTCCACCCAGATGTTCCCCGGCGTGCTGTTCCTGCTCCCGCTGTTCCTCATCTTCACGAACCTCGGGAACTCGCTCGGCATCCAGCTCGTCGGCAGCTGGACCGGCCTGATCATCACGTACCTGACGTTCACGCTCCCGTTCTCGATCTGGATGCTCGCCGGCTACTTCGAGACCATCCCGCGTGAGCTCGACGAGGCCGCGATGGTCGACGGTTCCGGCCCGATGGGTGCCCTGTTCCGGGTCATCCTGCCCTCGGCCCGCCCGGGGCTGGTCGCGGTCGGCATCTACTCGTTCATGACGGCCTGGGGCGAGGTGCTCTTCGCCTCGGTCATGACCAACGGCGACGGGCAGACCCTGGCGGTCGGTCTGCAGCAGTACTCGACGCAGACGAACGTGTACTGGAACCAGATCATGGCCGCGTCCCTGGTCGTGTCCATCCCAGTGGTGATCGCGTTCCTCATCGTGCAGCGCCAGTTCGTGGCCGGCTTGACCGCCGGTGCGGTGAAGTAGGCAGCTGGCTTCAGCTTCAGCTCCAGCTCCAGCTCCAGCTCCAGCTTTAGCTCCGCGAAAGCGACAGATTCCCGGCGAACATCGCCGGGAATCTGTCGCTTTCGCGTTCCGGTCAGTGCCGCCCGGGCAGGATGGGGCGCATGAGTGGAGCGCGCGGGCGGCAACTGCTGCCAGGACAGACGAGTCGGGTGCACGTGTACGACCTCGAGTCACGGACGAGCCGCCTCGTCTTCGAGTCGTCGTCGCTCCTCGTCGAGGCGCCGAACGTCCTGCACGACGGCACGATCCTGCTGAACGGCGGCGGCGACCTGTGGCTGCTGCCGCTCGCCGACGGCGCACAGGTCCTCGACGAGACTGCACTCGTGCCGGTGCCGATGCCCGGTGTGCCCGAGATCAACAACGATCACGTGCTCGACCCGTCGGGCAACTCCGTCGTCGTGAGCGGCCGCGACGGGGACCTGTACCGGGTGCCGGTGCCGGCCGGCGGAGCGGCGGCGACCCTCACCGACGTCACCACCGCGCTGCCGGTCGTCCGGAAGTTCTACCTGCACGGCATCGCCCCGGACGGGGACACCCTCGCGGCGATCGTCGGGGAGCGCACCGAGGCGGGCGTCTGGACCACCGACGTCGCACTCGTCGACCCCGCCACCGGCGAACCGACGTTCCTGACCCGCGACGAGCACCCCGACGACGGCGTCTCGTTCGCGGGCGAGATGCTCGTGTGGAACTCGGAGCGGTTCACACCGGGCACCGCGCAGCTCGTCGCGCTCTGGCCAGGGGCGACCGACCCGGTCCGGATCACGAACGACGACCGGGTGAACTGGTTCCCGCACGTCTCGCCGGACGGGGAGCACCTGCTCTACCTGTCGTACGAGCCGGGGGTGCAGGGCCACCCGGCCGACCACCGCGTGGAACTGCGGCGGCTGCCCGGAGTGCTCGTCCGCGGCGCCCGGATCATGCAGGTGCCGGAGACCCTCGTCGTGCTCGACGGCGGCCAGGGCACGGTCAACGTGCCGCCGTGGTCCCCGGACTCGCGGTGGTTCGCCTACTGCGACTACCCCGTGGGTCGAGACTCGGTCTGAGCGACAGTCCTCGGGCTCGTGGCCACGAGGACTGTCGCCCACCGCGAGACTCGGGTCACCTCAGACCTCGCGCACCTGCCCCTGCTTGAGGTGCAGGCGACGCTCGGCCCGCTTCGCCACCCACGAGTCGTGCGTGACGATGACGACCGTGAGCCCGCGTTCCTTCCACTGCTTCTCGATGAGCCCCATGATCTCATCGCGGGTGCCCTCGTCGAGCGCGCCGGTCGGCTCGTCCGCCAGCAGCACGCTCGGGTTCTTCACCAGGGCGCGGGCGATCGCGACGCGCTGCTGCTGCCCGCCGGAGAGCTCGGCCGGCAGGTGCTCCATCCGCTCGCCGAGACCGACCTCGCGGAGCGCCGCCGTGGCCCGCTCGCGGATCTCCGAGCGTGCCCGGTTCGCGAGCGACCCCGCGAACGCCGTCTCGACGTTCTCGAGCGCGGTCAGCGTCGGGATGAGGTTGAAGCTCTGGAACACGAAGCCGATCTCCGTCGCCCGCAGGTCGGTCAGCGCACGGTCGCCGAGCTTCGCCACGTCGCGGTCGCCGCCGAGGTGGATCGAGCCGGCCGTCGGCCGGTCGAGTGCCCCGAGCATCTGCAGCAGCGTCGACTTCCCGCCGCCGGTCGGCCCCTGGATCGCCACGAGCTGTCCCTGCGGGATCGTCAGGTCCACGTTCGTCAGGGCGGTGACGGTGCGGTTCTTCTGCTTGTACGTCTTGCTGACGTTGGTCAGCCGGTACATCGGACTGGAGGCGCGGCTCGCCTCCGCCTGGCCCGGTGCGGTGTCGGTGCTGGTCACTGTCACTCCTTCTGGTCGCGTGCTCGGGGTCGGTGCGGGTCCGGCGGTCGGCACCGCGCCGGTGGCGGGGCCGGGCATCAGGCCACGCTCCGCAGGGCCTCGGCCGGGCGGAGCTTGCTCGCGCGCCAGCCGCCGAGTGCGCCGGCGATGAGGCCACCGAGGATCGCGAGGCCGATCGCCAGCAGGATCACCTCGACGGTCACCGGGGCGTGCAGGACGACGTCGGTCGTCGACGCGGTGCTCGCACCGCCGCCGAAGCCGCCGGCCGGGGCACCGCCCGTCGTGCCGCTGCCCGCGGCCGTGGTCGCCGCGGCACCGGGCATGCCACCGCCGCCACCCGCGCCGCCGCCACCGGTCGTGCTCGACGCGCTCGCCGAGATGGTCGGGCTGATGACGTTCACCACGAGGATGCCGATCAGACCGGCTGCGGCGCCGAGGACACCGCCGATGAGGCCCTGCACGAGGGACTCGCCGGCGACCTGGCGGGTGATGCGGCCGTTCGACCAGCCGATGGCCTTGAGGGTGCCGAACTCGCGGGTTCGCCTCGTGACGCCGGAGATCGTGAAGAGGATCGCGATGAGGAACGCCGCCGCCAGCACGACGATCGACAGCCAGGTGCCGAGGTTCGAGACGAGGCTCGACGCCGTGCTCAGCGAACCGGAGACGCTCGACGCCAGGTCGGACTCGGTGGAGACCGTGGCGGTGGTGAGCTTCTGCTGCAGGGCGGTCTTGATCGCGCTGACGTCCGACGAGGACTCGGCGGACACGTAGATCGAGGTGACCTTGCCGTCGAGGTCTGCCAGTGCCTGCGCGGTGTCGAGGGGGATGTAGGTGTTCGAGCCGGTCGTCGACGACGAGCCCGTCGAGGTGACGATGCCGATGACCTCGAAGTCGGTGCCGCCGATGTCGACGGTGTCGCCGACCGCCTTCGACTCGCTCTTCGCGTAGGACGCGTCCAGCACGACGACGTCCTTGCCCGCGTCCTTCGCGGTGAACGTGCGGCCCTTGGTGAGCTCGGTGCTGGTCAGGGGGCCGACGGCGTCGCCGGAGACCGGGATGCCGGTCACGGTGAACGAGTCGACGTTGAACGAGCCGCCGCCGAAGCCGCCGCCCTGGCCGGAGTCGCCGCTCGGCGGGCCCTGCTGGGTGGAGCTGTCCGTGCTGCTGCTGTCGGAGCTGCTGCTGTCCGTGCTGCTGCCGTCGGTCGACTGCTGGACCTGCCCCGAGAACGTGCTGTTCTCGAGGGTCAGGACACCGGTCGCCGCCTTGACGCCGTCGGTGCCCGTCACGGTCGTGAGGTTCGTGGCGCTGAGCGTGCTCGTGCCGCGGGCGACGGCGAGCCGTGACTGCGACAGGTCGGTCGAACCGCTGCTGTCGCTGTCGTCACCGCTCTGGCTGCCGAAGTCGAAGCTCGGCCGACCGGAGCCCGACGCGCTCGGGGTCGTCGTCTTCGTGACGGTGATGTCGGTGCCGACGCCGTACACGGACTGCAGGACGCTGGACTGGGCCGCCTTCACGCCGCCCGCGATCGAGGACACGATGACCACGAGGGCGATGGCCAACGCCATGCCGATCGCGATGATGACGGTCTGCTTCTTGCGGTTCGTGAGTTCGCGCCTGAGGTAGGTCAGGAACATGGTTCTCCTCGGTGGTGGCCGGCTGGGGTCACCGGCCGCGCAGAGCGCACGGCGGGGCCGACGGAGGAGAACGTAGGCAGCCGGTCAGTGGCCGCCCCATCGGCAGCCTATGAGCTGTCTAAGGGGCCCTCAGCTCGCGTCGCCGTACTCCCGACGCAGGTGCTCCGCGTAGCCGCCGGGCGTCCGGCCGGCGAACCGACCGCTCGTCACCACGGGCAGGTCGACCGTCGCGTCGACGCGGAACCCCATCGCGTGCGCCCGCTCGACGAGCCGGACGTCTTCGTGCTCGGGGACGGGGTCGAACCCGCCGAGCGCCAGGTACGCCGATGCCAGCACGCCGAGGTTCGCGCCGTGCACGTGCCCGAGCGCGGCACCGGGCGGGTGCGCCTGCGTCCACCGGGCGAGCACGACCGGGTCCAGGTCGTCCGGGTCGGGGACGACGGCGCCGACGAGCACGTGCGCCCCGGAGCGGAGGGCGTCGGCCTGCTGGACGAGCCAGCCCTCCGGTACCCGCGAGTCCGCATCGGAGTGGGCGAGCCAGCGGGACGCCGGGTCGGCGGGGTGCCGCCGGAGCGCGTGCGTGGCGCCGATGGTGCGCGCCCGACCGACGCCGACGTGGGCGGTCGCGACGACGTCGACGGGGAAGCGCTCGACGACCGTCGCCGTGTCGTCGGTGCAGCCGTCGAGCACGACGGTCACCGAGACCGCCACGTCGGGGTGCTCCTCGGCGAGTCGGGCGCGGGCGGCGAGCAGGGCGTCGAGGCAGGCGGCGATGCGGTCCTCCTCGTCGTGGGCGGGCAGCACGACGTCGATCCGCGTGACGCCGGAGGGCGCGGTCACCGGACGAGTCCCTCGGCCCGTGCGACCGACACGACGCCGGGGCCGGGCAGCACGCTCAGCACGAAGTCCGGTTCGACGTGGCGGACGAGCGCCGGTCGTGGCCACCGTTCCGCGAGCCGGGCGTCCACCGCGTCACCGCTCGACACCGCCTCGTCGTCGGGGTGGCGCCAGTGGCAGGCGACCAGCACGCCGTCGTCGTCGAGCGACGCCAGCACCCGGTCGATCGTCTCGTCGAGGTCGGCGGGGGACAGGTAGTAACCCACCTCGGACATCACGACGAGGTCCCACCGACCCGTCGGCCACTCGGCGGGCAGCGAGGCCTGCACGAACCGGGCCCCCGGCGCACGGACGGCAGCCCGGGCCAACGGTGCGGCCGAGATGTCGGTGCCGAGCACGGCGTCGGCCCGTTCGGCGAGTGCTGCCGTGAGGACGCCCGTGGCGCAGCCGAGCTCGAGCGCGGACCGGTACCGCTCGCGGGGGAGCGCGGCGAGCGTCACCGCCCGCTTGCGGCGTTCGTACCAGGAGCGCTCGAAGTCCCAGCCCTCCGGCTTCCGCTCGTAGTGCGCGTCGAACGACTCCCGCGAGCGCGACGCCGTCGGCTCGAGCGCGAAGAACCACTCGGTCGACCGCAGGTGGTGCGCGGCGTGCCGGTCGTCGACGATCGCCTCGTCTCCGGCGGCACCGGACAGCGGGCGGACCTGCGAGGCGTAGGCGTCGAGGGCGGCGCGCTTCCGTTCCCGGACGGCGTCGGCCAACGGCAGGCCCCGGGCTCGGTCCCACGGCTGTGCGGACGCGGACGGGGCGTCCCAGTGCCACGCCCAGATCGGGTACGTCAGCAGCGACACCTCGGTGGCATCGGCGGTCACCGCTTCGGCGACCTCACCAGCGATGCGGTGGTCCCGGTGACCGTCCCCGCGCCACGGCGCCACCACGAGCGTCGGCCGCGCGGCGTCGTCGAGCGCTCGCCGCAGGGCGTCGGTGACCTCGTCCCGGTGCTCCCGCGTCCCGCCGTCGGGGATCCTGACCGACGACGCCCTCGCCCCGGGGTGCAGCGTGGCGAGGGCCCGGGTGAACTCGTCGTCGCGCACGGTGGCCAGCTCCGACGCCGTCGTGGTGGGGGAGTCCGGGTGCGAGCGCTCGCCGCGGGTGAGGAGCACGACGTGGGTGGGGAGTCCCGCGTCGGCTGCGGCCGCGATGAGCCCGCCGGCACCGAGGGTCTCGTCGTCGGGGTGCGGCGCGAGGACCACCACGGAGCCGATGCCGTCCAGGTCGACGGGTGCGGCCGAGAGCGCGTCGAGGAACGGTGTCCACGCCGCGGGGTCGGTGCCCGGCTCGCGGTGGTCGAAGCTCACCACGCGACACCGCCGCGCTCCGTCACGATGCGGCCGATCCGGGCGAGGTCACGGGCCCCGTGGTCCTGCAGCACGTAGAGCTCGAGGTCGGCGACCCGCGCCGCGACCGCGGGGTCCGAGGTCAGGGGAGCCGGGCCGACGGTGGCGACGACCCGCTCGCGCACGGCGTCCACCGCTCGGCGCACCCGGGAGCGCACCGTCTGGGCGAGCAGCGGCCAGTCGGCGTCGGGAGCATCGGCGGCCTCGGACCGGTCGATCCGTGCGGCGGCGTCGGCGAGGGCGTCCTCGGCGTCCGCGAGGTCGAGCACGGTCGCACCGAGGGCGGCCTGCAGCAGTTCGGACTCCGGGTGGGCCGCGGCCAGCGCGCGCAGGATCCGGCCGAGGCCCACCGCACCGCCCCACCAGCACGCGGCGACGCCGATGCCGCCCCACGCGAAGCCCGGTCGCCGCAGGTACCAGCCGGGTGCGCCGACGAGCCGTGCCGTGGCGCCGTCGAAGTCCACCGGGCCGCTCGGCACGTCGGGCATGCCCCGGGCGACCCAGGCCTCGTCGTGCGGGGTGACGCCGTCCTGTCGCAGGTCCACCGCGACGAGGACACGGTCGTCGCCGGCGTGCGCGGTCACCAGCGCGTGCGACAGCGTCGACGCGAGGGAGCACCACGGCTTCGTGCCGGTCAAGAGCGCCGTGCCGTCGTCCTGCAGTGCGGCCTCGAGGCGGAGTCCCGGGCCCTCGGCGGCGAAGACGCCCCAGGTCGAGTCGGCGGGGACCGGCACGTCGGCCTGCTGCAGGATGCCGAGCGCGTCGAGGTGCGGTTCGACGGTGCGGGCGGTCGCGACGTCGCCCGCGGCGACGGCGGCGAGTGTGGCGAGGAAGCCGCCGGCGGTCCCCGCGGACAGGAGCGGGGTGGTGGCGGCGAGTGTGCGCGCGGCCGTCAGACGGTCTGCCGGGCTCGAGCCGGGCCTCCCGGCCGTCTCCTCGATCCCCGCGGTGTCGACGTGCCTGGCGGACGGTGGCCAAGCGGAGGATCGCAGCATCCCCCCAACCTACGAAGGAGCGGCCGAGTGCACTCGGAGCGATCCACAGAGCGCGGAGGGGCAGCCCACAGACAGCTCATAGGAATTCCTCGATACTCGAAGACGTGACCATCTCCCAGCCTGCAGCAGCCCCGCGCCTCACGCGTGCCGACGGAACCCCGTTGCGCATCCTGGTCGTCGACGACGAAGCCAGCCTCACCGACCTGTTGTCCATGGCGCTCCGCTACGAGGGCTGGGACGTCAAGAGCGCGAACGGCGGGCAGGACGCCCTGACGACGGCGCGGGAGTTCAAGCCCGACGCGATGGTGCTCGACGTGATGATGCCGGACCTCGACGGTCTGCAGGTGCTCAGCCGGCTGCGGCAGAACAACGACGACACCCCGGTGCTGTTCCTCACCGCGAAGGACTCGGTCGAGGACCGCGTGACCGGGCTCACCGCCGGCGGCGACGACTACGTCACCAAGCCGTTCTCCCTCGAGGAGGTCGTGGCGCGACTGCGAGGCCTCATCCGCCGCTCGCAGATCTCGATCTCCGAGGCCGGCGACTCCCGCATCGTCGTCGGCGACCTGGTGCTCGACGAGGAGTCGTACGAGGTGCACCGTGCCGGCCGGCCGATCGAGCTGACCGCCACCGAGTTCGAGCTCCTCCGCTTCCTGATGCGCAACCCCCGGCGCGTGCTGTCGAAGGCGCAGATCCTGGACCGCGTGTGGTCGTACGACTTCGGCGGCAAGTCCTCGGTCGTCGAGATCTACATCTCCTACCTGCGCAAGAAGATCGACGCCGGTGAGACCCCGATGATCCACACGGTGCGCGGCGTCGGGTACGTCATCAAGCCCACCTCGTGACCCTCCGGCGTCGGCTCGTCCTGAGCATCGTCGCCCTCGTCGTCGCCGTCAGCGCGGTGATCGGGGCGGTGAGCATCATCGCGCTCTCGTCGATCCAGACGGGTGCGATCGACAAGCAGATCACCAGCGCCACCCACCGAGCGCAGCGCTACCTCGAGCAGAACCAGAGCGGGCAGCCGAGCATCGACCTGTCCCGTCCGTCGGGGCAGGCCGCGGGGACCCTGACCGCCTACTTCGTGGACGGGCAGGTCGTCATCGCGAACGTCCTCGACGACTACGGGCGACCGAGCTCCATCACGCAGTCGAGTGCCTCGGCCCTCGGCCAGGTGCGCGTGGGCGGCGACCCGGAGACCGTCGACCTCGGCTCGGACATCGGGCGCTACCGGCTCACCGCCGTCACCGTCGGTCCCGCCGTCCTGGTCGTCGGGCTGCCGATGGCCCCGGTCTACGCCAGCGTCTGGTCGCTGTTCTGGGTGGTCGTCATCGTCGTCGGCACCGCGCTGCTCGCCGCGTCGATCGTCGCCGCCGTCGTGGTCCGGCGTTCGCTGCGCCCGCTCGAGCGCGTCGCCGAGACCGCCTCGACCGTGGCCCGGATGCCCCTCGACCGCAGTGACGCCCTGGATGGCGTCCGCGTACCCGACACCGACCCCCGCACCGAGGTGGGCCGGGTCGGCAGCGCCTTCAACCGGATGCTCGGGCACATCGCAGGCGCCATGCAGGCGCGGGAACGGTCCGAGCAGAAGGTCCGGCAGTTCGTCGCGGACGCCTCGCACGAGCTCCGCACCCCGCTCGCCTCGGTGCGCGGGTACGCCGAGCTCACCCGTCGGATGGGCGGTGACCTGCCGAAGGACGTCGTCTACGCCATGAGCCGCATCGAGTCCGAGTCGATCCGGATGACGTCCATGGTCGAGGACCTGCTGCTCCTCGCCCGCCTCGACGAGGGGCGCGAGATCCAGTTCGACGAGGTCGACCTGACCGGCCTCGTGCTCGACGCCGTCAACGACGCCCACGCCGCATCGCCCGAGCACGTCATCGAGATCGACGTGCCGTCCTCGCCCGTCGTGGTCGTGGGGGACGCCGCACGCCTGCACCAGGTGATCGTGAACCTCGTCACCAACGCCAGGACCCACACACCAGAGGGCACCCGCATCACGGTGGGTCTCGCGCCGTCGCCGTCCGGCCCCGGCGTGGACCTGACCGTGCGGGACACCGGCCAGGGCATCGACCCGGAGTTCCTGCCGAAGCTGTTCGAGCGGTTCGCCCGTGCCGACAGCTCGCGGTCGCGCACCGTGGGGTCGACAGGGCTCGGGCTCGCGATCGTGGACGCGGTCGTGCAGGCGCACGGCGGCAGCGTCGAGGTGGCGAGCGTGCCGGGCGACACCGTGTTCACGGTGCACCTGCCGGTGGATCCGTCCGCTGCGTCGGAGTCGGCCGCGTCGGAGTCGGCCGCGTCGGCTGCTTCTGCGGTGTCCGCTGATTGGTCGGGGACGCCCGCTGCGGTGGACACGACCCACTGACGGCCAGGAGGCGCGGGGCGGGCCCACACCGCGCCTCCAGACCGGTGTTTGGTCTCGTCCACGGCATCTGCTACTGTTCTCGAAGCCAAAGACCGCCGGATGTCGTGCTGCTCGCAACGTGGTTGTGAACATCGTGACCGAAGGTCCTCACTCGTGAGGCATCCCGCGCAGGTGTTCCGAACCACTCCCACCATCTGGTGAGAGCAGCTCCGAGCCTCTGCGCCGGAGCTTTTTTCGTTCGTGGACCTGGGGCTACCGGCAAGAAACCCCAAGGAGAACCATGGCGAACAAGGAAGCTGCGGTCGCCGAGCTCACGGAGTCCTTCCGTAGCTCGAACGCCGTTCTGCTCACCGAGTACCGCGGTCTCACGGTCGCGCAGCTCAAGGAGCTCCGCAACTCGATCCGTGAGCACGCCACGTACGCCGTGGTGAAGAACACGCTGACCAAGATCGCGGCGAACAACGCCGGCATCTCCTCGTTCGACGAGGAACTCGCCGGTCCGTCCGCTCTCGCCTTCGTCCACGGTGACACCGTCGCCGTCGCGAAGTCGCTGCGTGCATTCGCCAAGGCGAACCCCGAGCTCGTGGTGAAGGGCGGTTACTTCGACGGTAACCCGCTCACCGCGACCGAGGTGGACAAGCTCGCCGACCTCGAGTCCCGTGAAGTTCTGCTCGGCAAGCTCGCCGGCGCCTTCAAGGCCTCGCTGTTCGGTGCTGCGTACCTGTTCCAGGCCCCCCTCTCGCAGGCCGTCCGCACCGTGGACGCCCTTCGCGAGAAGCAGGAGTCCGCGGCCTGATCAGGCTCGCGTTCCACAACCACACGTATTACTGAGTAGTAGGAGAAAATCATGGCGAAGCTTTCGCAGGACGAGCTCATCGAGGCCTTCAAGGAGCTCACGCTCATCGAGCTCTCGGACTTCGTGAAGAAGTTCGAAGAGGTCTTCGAGGTCACCGCTGCTGCCCCGGCCGCTGCTGCCGCTCCGGCCGCCGCTGCCCCGGCCGAGGCCGCTGAGGAGAAGACCGAGTTCGACGTCATCCTCAAGTCCGCTGGTGACAAGAAGATCCAGGTCATCAAGGAGGTCCGTGGCCTGACGTCGCTCGGCCTCGGTGAGGCAAAGGCGCTCGTCGAGACCGCCGACGCCAAGATCCTCGAGGGTGCGAACAAGGAGACCGCCGACAAGGCGAAGGCGACCCTCGAGGCCGCTGGCGCCACGATCGAGCTCGCGTAGTCTCGACCGTTCGGTTCACGAAGGCCGCTGCCCCTCGGGGTGGCGGCCTTCGTCGTTGCTCGGGGTGCGGTGCGGCGGGGTGCGGTGCGGCGGTGCGTGTGCGGGTGTGTGGCGCTTCCGCCAAAGCGACAGAGTGGCGCCAACTGTTCGCGGCATTCTGTCGCGATGGCAGTACAGCCAGTCGGGGACTGCTGAGATCTGTCGCTTTGGCAGGACACTGTTGACCGCCGGGAGGCGCGGCGGTTGTCCACAGATCGGCTCAGTTTCCTGAGACCGGTCGTCTGGAGCGACAGTGTGCTGTCATGCATCCCGCCAACGCCATCGACATCCTCCGCACGAACGACCTCGACCGGGCTGGCGCCCGCCATCTCCAGCGACGGCAGCGGGCTGGCGAGCTCGTGCGCGTCCGGCACGGCGTCTACGTCGAACGTGCGCACTGGGAGGCTCTGGACGGTCGCTCCCGACACCTCGTCCGGATGCGGGCCGTCATCCCGTTGCTCCGGTCCGACGCGGTGTTCGCGCTCGACTCGGCTGCCGCAGTGTTCGGTCTGCCACGACTCGATCCGTGGCCCGAGCGTGTCCAGGCCGTCGACGCCGGGCTCGAGCACGATCGGCACCGCGTTGGACTGACCGTCCACGCCGGTGCGCCCGAGCGGTCGGGAAAGCTGTTCCACGGTGTCCCGTTCACCGCGCTGGCGCAGACCACCGTCGAGAACGCTCGGCGTGGCACCCTCGCCGATGCCGTCGTGGGGCTCGATCATGCGATGCGGAGCGGTGTCGAACGCGGGGAACTCGAGCGTCTGTGCGCCGCCGGAGGTCCGTGGGGTGCGGTGCGGCTCGAGCAGGCCCTGGCGATCTGTGATGTGCGCCACGAGTCGGTCGGTGAGTCGTACCTGGCCGTCCGCGCTGCCGAGTTGCACTGTCCGGACTGGGAACCGCAGCACGAGTTCCGCTCGCCGGACGGCCGTGTCGACCGCGTGGACTTCTGGCTGCCACGCCAGGGCATCGTCGTGGAGTTCGACGGTCGACAGAAGTACGAGGACGCCGGGATGCTCGGAGGGAAGACCGGCGTCGAAGCCGTGTGGACCGAGAAGCAGCGTGAAGACCGTGTCCGGGGTCGATCGGAGGTGAACGGCTTCGTCCGTGTCTACTGGGAGCACGTCGTGGCACCGGAACGGCTCCGTTCGCTGTTCCGACAGCACGGCGTGCCGTGCCGCTGACCGGTTCGGTTGTCGGTGGGTGGGCGGAGGTCAGACCGATCGTGTTGCCAAAGCGACACTTCTTACCGGCGCCGGGCCGGGCCTCCTAGCAGAGCGACAGATGTCTGCGAACAGTTGGCGGCACCCTGTCGCTTTGGCGGAGGGGGGCGCACCCAGGGCGGGGCCGGCCGGAGGGCGGCGCGGGTCAGCGCAAGGTGCTGTGACGGCGGCCGTAGGCCAGGTAGAGCACGGCGCCGACGACCATCCAGATGCCGAAGGCGATCCACGTCGTTGCGCCGAGGAACACCGCCAGGAGCACGCAGCTCAGGGCGCCGAGGATCGGCACGACGGGGAACAGCGGGACGCGGTACGAGCGCTCGAGGTCGGGCTGCGAGCGACGGAGCACGATGACCGACACGTTGACGAGCGCGAACGCGACGAGGGTGCCGATGCTGGTGGCGTCGGCGAGCTCGCCCAGGGGGACCAGGGCGGCGACGATCGTGACCGCGATGCCGATGATCAACGTGTTCGCGATGGGGGTGCCGGTGCGCCGGGAGACCCGACCGAAGACCTTCGGGACGAGGCCGTCGCGGGCCATGGTGAGCAGGATCCGGGTCTGGCCGTAGAGCACGGTCAGCACCACGCTGGCGATCGCGATCACCGCGCCGATCGAGAACACCAGCGCGACGAGCGGCTGCCCCGTGACGTCGACCACGATGCGGACGAGCGAGGCCTCGGACGACGAGAAGTCCGTCCACGAACGGGCACCGATCGCGGCGATGGCGACGAGGATGTAGAGCGCCGTGATGAGCGCGATCGAACCGATGATCGCCCGGGGGAGGTCGCGGCGCGGGTTCTTCGCCTCTTCGCCGGCGGTGGAGGCGGCGTCGAAACCGATGTACGAGAAGAAGAGCCTGGACGCCGCGGCCGTCACTCCGGCGGCACCCATCGGCGCGAGCGGCTCGAAGTTCTGCGCCTGGAAGGCCGTGAAGGCGACGACCACGAAGAACACGAGCAGTGCGATCTTCACGACGACCATGACGGTGTTCACCCAGGCGCTCTCCCGGGCACCGGGGATCAGGACGACGGTGGCGAGCAGGACCAGGACGGCCGCCGGCAGGTTCACGACGCCGCCGTCGCCCGGAGGCGCGGACAGTGCTGTCGGCAGGTGCAACCCGAACACGCGCAGGGTCTCGTCCACGTACTCGCTCGCGCCGACCGCGACCGCGGCCACCGAGACGGCGTACTCGAGGACGAGGCACCATCCGCAGACCCACGCGATGCCCTCGCCCATGGTGGCGTAGGTGTACGAGTAGCTCGACCCCGAGGTCGGGACGGCTCCGGCCATCTCGGCGTAGGACAGTGCCGAGAGCAGGGCCGCGATCCCGGCGACGACGAAGGAGATCCACACGGCGGGACCCGCGAGCGGCACGGCCGTGCCGAGCACCACGAGGATGCCGGTCCCGAGGGTCGCACCGACGCTGATCATCGTCAGGTGCCAGACACCGAGCGACCGGCGGAGCGGTTCGCCGTTGACGCCGACGGCCGCCTCGGACTGCAGTTGCTCGATCGGCTTGCGGCGGGCGAGCTGCTGGCGGAGGGACGTGGGACGGGACGGCGCGGACGTCATGGGACCTCGGTGGTGCGGGGGCGGGGACGGCACATGCTCGCACGCCCCCTGAACGGGGTCAAATACGGCCGTCGGACTGCACTGCGGAACGGCGGTCGTCGAGCGCGCGCCGATGTCCGACCGCGGGGATACGGTGGCTGCATGAGCATGGGCGGCGGGATGCGCGGGGGCGGCGGTGGCGGTGGTCCGCGCGGCGGCGGCCGGATCTCCAGCGGTGACTTCCGTGCGCAGAAGGCCGCCAACGCCGAAGCGCCGAAGATCCCGCACCTGGTGAAGCGGATCGCCGGGCTGTTCGTGCCGCACCGGCGGTCGATCGTCCTGACGGTCGTCCTCGTGCTGATCGGTGCTGCGATCTCGGTGATCCCGCCGCTGTTGACGCAGCAGGCGTTCGACCGGGGCCTGTTCCCACCCTCCGGCAGCCCCGACGTCCCGGTGCTGGTCGAGCTCGTGTCGGCGATGGTGTTCCTCTGGATCGCGAGCGCCGGTGTGGGCGTCTGGCAGACCTACCTGACGGCGACGGTCGGCAACAAGGTCATGGGTGCCATGCGGATGCGCCTGTTCGGGCACCTGCAGCGCATGGAACTCGCGTTCTTCACCCGCACGAAGACCGGTGTCATCCAGTCCCGCCTGCAGAACGACGTCGGCGGCGTCGCGAGCGTGCTGAACAACACGATCTCGTCGGTGCTCGGCAACACCGTCACGGTCATCGCCGCCATCGTCGCCATGCTGCTGCTGAGCTGGCAGATGACCCTGGTCGCGGTCGTGCTGCTGCCGTTGCTCGTCATCGCGCAGCGTCGGGTCGGGCAGGTCCGTGCCCGCATCGCCGGGCAGACGCAGGAGTCGCTGTCCGACATGACGGCGATCACGCAAGAGGCACTGAGCGTCTCCGGCATCCTGCTGGCCAAGAGCTTCAACCAGCAGCGCAGCGAGACCCGCCGCTACGGGGACGAGAACCGCAACCAGATCCAGTTGCAGGTCCGCCAGCAGATGTCCGGGCAGTGGTTCTTCGCGATCGTGCAGATCTTCCTGTCGATCATCCCGGCGATCATCTACCTCGTCGCAACCTGGCTGATCATCGGCGACGTCCCGATCACCGCCGGCACCATCGTCGCGTTCACGACGGTGCAGTCGCGCTTGCTGTTCCCGACGGTCGGACTGCTCCGGGTGGTGCTCGACCTGCAGACCTCCGGAGCGCTGTTCGCTCGGATCTTCGAGTACTTCGACCTGAAGCCCGCGATCACCGACTCGCCCACGGCGAAGCCCGTCGACGACACCATGGTCGGTCACGTCGCGTTCGACGACGTGACGTTCACGTACCCGGACGGCGAGGCCGACAAGCCGACGCTCCGCGGGGTCTCGTTCGACCTCCGACCCGGGCAGTTCGCCGCCTTCGTCGGTCCGTCTGGTGCGGGCAAGACCACCGTGTCGTACCTGGTGCCGCGCTTGTACGAGGCGACCGAGGGTTCCGTGCGGTTCGCCGGACAGGACGTCCGTGACCTCGTGCACGATGACCTCATGCGCCACGTGGGGATCGTCAGCCAGGAGACGTACCTGTTCCACGCGACGATCGGCGACAACCTGCGCTACGCCAAACCGGACGCCACCGACGACGAGGTCGAACGGGCGGCACGAGCGGCGAACATCCACGACACGATCGCCTCGTTCCCGGACGGCTACGACACGGTCGTGGGGGAACGCGGGTACCGACTGTCCGGCGGCGAGAAGCAGCGGATCGCGATCGCGCGGGTGCTCCTGAAGGACCCTCCCGTGCTCGTGCTCGACGAGGCCACGAGCGCGCTCGACTCGATCTCGGAGCGCGTGGTGCAGACCGCGCTCGACACCGCCGCCGCAGGGCGCACCACCATCTCGATCGCGCACCGGCTGTCGACGATCCGTGACGCCGACGTCATCTTCGTGCTCGACCACGGGCGGATCGTCGAGCAGGGCACGCACGATGAACTCCTCGCGCTCGACGGCACCTACGCGCTCCTGCACCGGCAGCAGAACACGCCCGCGGACGCCGTCGAGCGCTGAGCCGGCCGGCCGGCGCCGGCGCGCACAGACCGACCGGTGCCAGCGTGCGCGGCGCGTGCGCGGAACGGACAGGTGACCCGACGGCGGACGGGAGGCCCGTGACCGGGCCGCAGCGCGCCTCCCGTCCGACCGCCCGCGTCTCCAGCCCGCGTCTCCAGCCCGCCGTCTCCAGCCCGCCCCGCGACAGGTGTCGCGAACGCGACCACCGAGGTCACGAAGCCGCAACGAACGTCGGATACCTGACACGAGTGTTGCTCGCGTGGTACCTGTGGTTGACGCGCACGCGCGCACCCTGCCCTCCTGAGCGGAGTTCGAAGTGACTGCAGTCCCACCGACGTCCGACACCAGCAGCCCCGGTCCCGACCCGATCCCCCCGGCGACGGACGCGCAGACGGGCGGTCCTCGCGTCGTCGAGGACGCACCGCGCAGGAAGGGCAAGCTCCGGGCGTTCCTGACGAGCGGCTCACTCGACATCCAGTCGAAGCTCCTGGTGATGCTGCTCGCCGTGAGCATCATCGCGGCGCTGGTGGTCGGCGTCGTCGGGTACCTGAACGGTCGTGCCTCGCTCGAGAACGCGGCGCTCAACCAGGTGACGTCGCTGCGCGAGGCGCGGATCACCGAGCTGAAGCGGTCGTTCGACCAGTTCACGCAGACGGTCGTCGCGCAGACCCGCAACGAGAGCGTGATCGGGGCGACCAAGGCGTTCTCGGCCGGGTGGGACGACCTGCGTGACCGTCCGGTGTCCGACGCCGACCACACGAAGGTCGACGCCTGGTACGCGGACACGTTCGTCCCGCAGCTCGACGCCCGGAGCGGCGGCTCGGCGAACCCGGACCAGTTCGCGCCGACGACCGATCCGCAGGCGTACCTGCAGGCCCGGTACACGGCGCCCTTCGACGACTACGACAAGGCCGCACAACTCGACGACGCCGGTGACGGCAGCACGTGGTCCGACGCGCACGCCGAGTACCAGCCGTACTTCCGCCAGGCGGTCGAGTCCGCCGGCTACGAGGACCTGCTCCTCATGGACACCGACGGCGACGTGACGTACTCGATCTACGCCGGGGCGGACCTCGGTTCCAACCTGCGGGACGGCCCGTACCGCGACTCGAACTTGGCGAGCGGGTACGAGCAGGCGCTGCAGCTGACCAGTGCGGACGACTTCGTGGTGACCGACTTCGCCCGGTACGCACCGAGCCTCAACGTGCCGACGCTGTGGGTGATGTCCCCGGTGGCCGACGACGGCAAGATCATCGGCGTGATGGCCGTGCAGGTGCCCGTGGACCTCATCAACCAGGTCATGACGGGCAACCAGGACTGGGCCGACGACGGGCTCGGCGACACGGGGGAGTCGTACCTGGTGGGGGCGGACCACCTGATGCGGTCCTACCCGCGCCAGTTGCTCGAGCACCCGAAGCAGTACCAGCGCGACGTGATCGCCGCGGGGACCGCGCCCGGCACGGCCGCGCGGCAGGCCGCCGTGAAGGGCTCGGTACTCCTGCAGGAGGTCAACACCACACCGGTCAGCCGGGCACTGCAGGGCAAGTCGGGCACGGTGATCTCGAACGACTACCGGGGCAAGGAGGTGTTGTCCGCGTACGCGCCGCTCGAGGTGGACGGCCTGCGCTGGGTGGTCGTGGCGCAGATGGACACCGCCGAGGCCTTCGCTCCGGTGAACGACTTCGCCCGGAACATCGGGTTGTCCCTGGTCGCCATCATCGTCCTGGTGAGCCTGCTGTCGTTGCTGCTGGCACAGGTCTTCGTCCGCCCGATCCGTCGCCTGCAAACCGCGGTGAACCGGGTCAGCAGTGGCGATCTCGGCGTCGAGGTGAAGACGAAGCCCGGCGACGAGATCGGTGACCTCGGCCTCGCCTTCAACGACATGAGCCGGAGCCTGCAGGTGAAGCAGGACCTGCTCGACGAGCAGCGACGGCAGAACGACACCCTGCTCCTGACGCTCATGCCGGAGGAGGTCGCCCGGCGGTACAAGCAGGGCGACGAGACGATCGCCTCGGACCACCAGGACGTCGCGGTCGTCTACGCGGACATCATCGGGTACGACGACTTCGCCGCCGGCCTGACGGCGGAGGAGTCGCTGTCGCTGCTCAACGACCTGTGGCGGTCGCTCGACGAGGCCGCTGGTCGGCACGGCATCGAGCGGGTGCGCACGACGCGCAGCGGCTACCTGGCCAGCTGCGGTCTGAGCGTGCCCCGCGTCGACAACGTCCGGCGGGTGGTCGACTGGGCGGAGGAAGCACAGGGTGCGCTCGAGCGGTTCAACGCCCAGCACGGTTCGAAGGTCGGGCTGCGCGCGGGCATCGACACCGGCCAGGTGACGAGCGGTCTGGTGGGTCGTTCCAGCATCGTCTACGACATGTGGGGCGATGCCGTCAGCCTGGCGTACCGGGTCCAGGGCATCGCGCCCGCGCCCGGGGTGTACGCGACGCAGCGCGTGATCGACAAGCTCGGTGACCGCAGTGGCGTGCAGGACGTCGCGACGGTGCAGACCCAGAGCGGACCGCAGAAGGTCTGGAAGCTCGAGCGGGTGGCGTCGTGATCGCCTTCTGGGAGCAGGCGTGGTTCTGGCCATCGATCAGCGTGATCGTCGGGTTGCCACTCCTGCTGCTCCTGCTCACCGAGGTGCAGTCGAGCCTCGAGCGCCGGCACAACCCGATGTCGAAGGTCGTCGCGCTGCTGCGCAACGCCGTCGTCCCGGTCATCGCGATCCTGGTCCTGTCGGTGCAGGTGACCGACGCGGTCGACCCGGGTCGACCGGTGGTCAGCCAGGTCATCGCGACCGTGCTCGGCTTCCTGCTGATCGTCTTCGTGCTGAACGGGCTGAACATCCTGATGTTCACGAACGCCCGGAAGGGGACCTGGCGCGAGAAGATCCCTTCGATCTTCGTCGACATCGCCCGCGTCATCCTGGTGGCGATCGGACTCGCGGTGGTGTTCCGCATCGTGTGGGGGACCGACATCGGCGGCATCTTCACAGCGCTCGGGGTCGGGTCGTTCGTGATCGCCCTGGCGTTGCAGACCGCCGTCGGGCCCATCGTCGCCGGCCTGTTCCTGCTGTTCGAGCAGCCGTTCCGCCTCGGCGACTGGCTCGACATCGGCGGCACGCGCGGCCGGGTGGTCGAGGTCAACTGGCGATCGGTGCACGTCGACACCGGCGAGGGCATCCTGATCACCCCGATCGGATCGCTGGCCGGGGCGTCGTTCACGAACCTCAGCCGCACCGGTGGCACGTTCCCGGTGTCGACCGACGTCACGTTCACGACGGACGACCCACCCGCCGCCGTGGTCGCCCTGCTCGAGCGGGTCGCCAGCGGTCTCCCGCAGCTGTACACCGGGACGCGACCGACGGCGGTGCCTGCGGGGGGCGCGGCGTACACGGTGTCGTTCCAGGTGCGCGGCCCGTCCCAGGAAGCCGACGCGCTCGCCCAGTTCCGGATGTGGCTCTGGTACGCGGCGCGTCGCGCCGGACTCGGGCTCGACGGCGACACCACCGACGACTTCGTGACGGACGCCCGCCGCGACGAGGCGCTCGCGGCCATCGCCGCGACGCTCTACCTGAGCGAGGACGACAGCGTCGCGCTCGCCCCGGTCGTGCGCCTGGAGCGCTACGCCGCCGGCGAGGTCATCCACCGGGTGGGGACCGTGCCGGACTCGGTCCGGTTCGTCCTGTCCGGCAGCGTGGACCTCCGGGTCCCGTTCGAGGACGCCGAGTTGCCGGCGACCCGCGTCGAGGCCGGCGACTACGTCGGACAGACGGCGTTGACCCGGGAGGCGCTGCTCACGACCGCCACGGCGCTCACCGAGGTCTCGGTGCTGGTCATCCCCGCCACGGCGCTCGACCAGATCGTCCGGTCCACCCCGGCGCTGGCGCGCGACATGGGCGACGTGATCGACCGTCGACGCGCCGAGGTGTCCGCAGCGGTGTCCGCGCACGTCGCATCCCAGCAGAACGCGGTGACGGCGTCCTAGACTCGGGCCCGTGCGTTACGCGAACTCCGTGGTCGACCTCGTCGGCGACACCCCGCTCGTCAAGCTCAACCGCGTCACCGAGGGGGTGCGCGCGACCGTCCTGGTGAAGGTCGAGTACCTCAACCCCGGTGGGTCGTCGAAGGACCGCATCGCCACGCGGATCATCGACGCTGCCGAGGCCTCCGGTGACCTGCGACCCGGCGGGACGATCGTCGAACCCACCTCGGGCAACACCGGGGTCGGGCTGGCCCTCGTCGCCCAGCAGCGCGGCTACCGGTGCGTGTTCGTGCTGCCGGACAAGGTCGGCGAGGACAAGCGCAACGTCCTGACCGCGTACGGCGCCGAGATCGTCGTCACGCCGACCGCGGTTCCGCCGGAACACCCGGAGTCGTACTACTCGGTGTCCGACCGGCTCGTCCGCGAGATCCCGGGCGCCTACAAGCCGAACCAGTACGCCAACCCGAACGGCCCGCGCAGCCACTACGAGACCACCGGTCCGGAGATCTGGCGCGACACCGAGCAGCAGATCACCCACTTCGTCGCGGGCGTCGGGACGGGTGGCACCATCTCGGGCACCGGGCGCTTCCTGAAGGAGGCATCCGGCGGCCGTGTCCGCATCGTGGGGGCCGACCCCGAGGGCTCGGTCTACTCCGGCGGCACCGGCCGGCCGTACCTGGTCGAGGGTGTGGGCGAGGACTTCTGGCCGACCGCGTACGACCCCGAGGTGCCGGACGAGATCATCGCGGTGTCGGACGCCGACTCGTTCGCGATGACCCGCCGCCTGGCGCGGGAAGAGGGCCTGCTCGTGGGCGGGTCCAGCGGGATGGCGGTCGTCGCAGCGCTGCGGGCCGCCCGCGACCTGACCGAGGACGACGTCGTCGTGGTGCTGCTGCCCGACGGCGGTCGCGGCTACCTCGGCAAGATCTTCAACGACCGGTGGATGCGCTCGTACGGCTTCGCCGAGACCGACGAGGCGCGCACCGTCGGGTCGCTCATCGCCGGCAAGGACGGCCGTCTGCCCGACCTGGTGCACGCGCACCCGGCGGACACCGTGCGCGAGGTCGTCGACATCATGACCAAGTACGGGGTGTCCCAGATGCCCGTGCTCAGCGCGGAACCGCCGGTCGTCATCGGCGAGGTCATCGGGGCCGTCGCCGAGAAGGACCTGCTCGAACAGGTCTTCACCGGTGCCGCGAAGATGACGGACGCCCTGACCGGGTTCGTGGGCGAGCCACTCCCGTTGATCGGCGTGGGCGAGTCCGTGTCCGCAGCGCGTCGAGCCCTCGAGACGGTGGACGCCCTGCTCGTCGTCGAGGACGGCAAGCCGGTCACGGTCCTGACCCGCCACGATCTCCTGACCTACCTCTCCGAGTAAGGAACGCAGCCAGCATGACCGAGTTCAGCACCCGCGCCGTCCACTCCGGCCAGGAGCCCGACGGCCCCACCGGCGCCGTCATCCCGCCGATCCACCTGACGTCCACCTACGTGCAGGACGGCATCGGCGGGATGCGGAACGGCTACGAGTACTCCCGCGCCGGCAACCCGACGCGCGACTCCCTGCAGACGCTGCTCGCCGACCTGGACGGCGGCGTGGCCGCGTACTCGTTCGCATCCGGTCTCGCCGCCGAGGACGCCCTGCTCCGGGCGGCGCTCCGTCCCGGGGGCCGCGTCGTGATGGGGAACGACGTGTACGGCGGGACCCACCGTCTGGTCAGCCGGCTGCACGTGCCGTGGGGCGTCGAGCTCGTCGTCGTCGACATGAGCGAGCTCGACCAGGTCCGGGCCGCGCTGCAGGGCGCCCCCGAGGACACCGTGCTCTGGGTCGAGACGCCGACCAACCCGCTCATGAAGATCGCCGACATCGCCGGACTCGCGACCACCGGGCACGAGGCCGGTGCACTCGTCGTCGTGGACAACACCTTCGCGTCGCCGTACCTGCAGCAGCCGTTGTCGCTCGGTGCCGACGTCGTCGTGTACTCGACGACGAAGTACCTGGGTGGACACTCCGACGTCGTCGGTGGGGCCGTCGTGCTCGCCGACCAGGAGCTCGCGGCGAAGGTGCAGTTCCTGCAGTTCGGCGCCGGTGCGATCTCGTCGCCGTTCGACGCCTTCCTGACCACCCGCGGCATCAAGACCCTGGCGGTCCGGATGGAGCGGCACTCCACGAACGCGCAGGCCGTCGCCGAGGCGCTCGTCGCAGCGCCGGGCATCGAGCGCGTCTACTACCCGGGGCTCGCCGACCACCCGGGGCACGACGTCGCCGCCCGGCAGATGCGCGGGTTCGGCGGGATGCTGTCCGTCGCACTGTCCGGCGGCCCGGACGCGGCCCGGCGCTTCGCGGAGTCCACGGAGCTGTTCGCGCTGGCCGAGTCGCTCGGGGGTGTGGAGTCGCTCATCGGGTACCCGAGCGAGATGACGCACGCCTCGGTGAAGGGCACGGAGCTCGCGGTGCCCGAGAACGTGGTGCGGCTGTCCGTCGGCATCGAGGACGCGGGCGACCTGATCGCGGATCTGCAGCAGGCGCTGACGCGCTGACGCGCATCGCGCGGGTTCCCGCCCCGCGACGTCGGCGGTGTCGCCCCTCGCCCCTACGATGAGCGGGTGAGCACCACGGCGACGAGGACGGGCCTGCTGAGCGGGCGGTACGCCCTCGCGACGATCGGCATGGTCGCCATCGTGGGCGTCGCGGCGTTCCAGAACCTGGCGATGACGACGATCATGCCGGTGATCAGTCGCGACCTGGACGGCGAGGCCCTGTACGCCCTGGCCTTCGCGGCACCGCTCGCGGCCGGGGTGCCCGGCATGGTGCTCGCCGGCAACTGGACCGACCGCGCCGGCGGCCGGATCGTCGCCTGGGTCTCCGCGCTGCTGTTCGCCGTCGGGACCGCCGTGGTCATGCTCGCGCCGACGATGGAGGTCTTCCTCGTCGGTCGACTGGTCGAGGGCTTCGGTGCCGGCGCGATCGACGTCGTGCTGTACGTGCTCGTCGCCAGGATCTTCCCCGCCGAGCTGCACGGACCGGTGTTCGCCGGGTTCGCGGCCGCGTGGGTGGTCCCGGCGCTCATCGGCCCGGCGATCGCCGGCATCGTCACCGACACGTGGAACTGGCACTGGGTCTTCGCGGGGGCGCTCGTGATCGCCGTGGGTGCGTTCAGCGTGCTCGTACCGACGCTCGGGCGGCTGCAGGCACCGGCGGTCGAGCTGCGGCCGCCGTGGCAGCGGATCCGGATCGGGTGGTCGGTCGCCGCTGCCGTGTCGATCCTGCTGCTGAACGTCGCGCCGGACCTGACCCCGTGGGGGATGGTGGCCGCGGTCGTGGTCGGACTGGTCGGGACGTGGTTCGCGCTGCGCCCGCTGCTGCCGACCGGCACCTTCCGCGCCGCCGCCGGACTGCCGTCGGTGGTGCTGCTGCGCGGGCTCGTGGCAGCGTCGTTCTTCGGCAGCGAGGCGTACGTGCCGTTCCTGCTGCAGGCGAAGCACGGCCTGTCCGCATCGGCAGCGGGACTCGCGCTGACCGTCGCCGCACTCAGCTGGGCGGCCTCGAGCTGGGCGCACGGTCGGCTGGGGGAGCAGCGCCTGACCGCACGTCGGACCTTTGGTGTCGGACTCGCGCTCGTCCTGGTGAGCCTGCTGGCGGCCTTCGCGGTGGCGACGCTCGACCTGCCGTGGTGGGTGCTCGTCGGCGGCTGGTTCGTCGGCGGCGCGGGCATGGGGGCGATCTACCCGCGGACGTCGATGCTCACCCTGCGGTTCTCGGGCGAGGGCGACGACGGGTTCGCGAGCTCGGCGCTCACCATCGCCGACGCCGCGGGCAGCGTCATCGGCCTGGCGGTCACCGGGCTGCTGTTCACCGCGACCGGCGGCGCCGAGGGCACGGTGTCCTTCCCGCTGGTCTTCGCGGCGATGATCTGCTTCGCCGCACTGGCGATCGCCGCGGTCCGGCGGCTCGGACCCGTCCCCGCACCGGTGTCGTCGGCGTCGCCGGACCGCGCAGCCGGGTAGCGTGGCAGACCGGACGGAAGAGGAGACACCCGTGGTGCGCATCGTCGCTGCAGCCGTCGTCCTGACGGCCGCCCTCGCGTTGGCCGGCTGCCAGGGCACGACCTCTGCTGCGCCCACGCCGGTGCAGAGCACGGACCTGACCAGCTCCGACGGCGGGTTCGACAAGCAGGCCGTCATCGGCGTCGTGCTGCTCGACGACGACGCGGCCCTGGGTGAGGACCTGCGGACCGGCCTGTCCGATGCCGGGTTCCGTCCCGACGTCCGGGTCGCACCCGCGTCCGGTGCGGCGGCGTCCCAGCGGACCGCGGTCGCGCAGCTCGTCAGCAAGGGCGCCAAGGCCCTGCTCGTGCACGCGGCTCGGCCGTCCGCGCTCACCGGGGTGATCCAGACCGCGCACGACGCCGGCGTCGTGGTGGTGTCCCTGGGCGATCCGCTGCCGGCGAGCGGTACCGGCGGCGACGGTGTGTCGGCCGACTACCGGGTGCCCGCCGGTGCGGATGACGCGGACCTGGCGGCCACCGCGGTCGAGGTCGTGCAGTCGTTGCAGCGCGGCGAGAAGCCGGAGACCGAACCGAGCGACGGCGACACGACCGACGCCGAGTGAGCCGAGCCGAGCCACCAGGCCGGTCAGCGCGACGCCAGCAGGCCGGTCAGCGCCGTGCCACCAGGCGGCTCAGCTCAGCTCCACCAGGCCGGGAACGACAGCGTGATCGTCTCGACCAGCGCCTTCCGCGACCGTCGGGGTCCGGCGAGCCACGCCTCGATGGCCCCGACGAAGCCCTGCGCGACGTAGCCGGCGGCCACGTCGTCGAGGAGTTCCGGGCGGCGGTCGGCGTCGAGTTCACGGATGTGCAGAGCGCTCGACTCCGTGAAGTGGCCCACGAGCAGCCGGTGCAGCGACGCGTCGTTCGGGTCCGGCAGTGCCTTGGCGTAGATGTCGCGGTGGGTGGTCACGTGCTCGACGACCGCGTTGATGCCCCGCCGCGTGATGGTCGCGAGCTCGCCCGCGTCGGCCCCGCGGGCGGCTGCGGCCCGTCGGTCGTCAGCGTCGTCCTGCCGGATGCGGTCGAGCTCCGGCGTCAGCACGTCGGCGAGCAGCGATCCGGGGGAGACCGCGTGCGAGTAGAACGTCGCGCGGTTGATGCCGGCGGCACGGGTGACGTCCGCGACGGTGATCTCGGAGACGGGGCGGTCGGCCGCCAGTCGCAGGATCGCTTCACGCAGGGCGGCGGTCGTGTGCAGGATCCGGGCATCCACCATGACGCCCACCCCCTTCTGATCCGGTTCACCCGGAGGCCCCCGAGCAGTCCGACGGTACCGCATGGCGCGGGATCGGCACGCTGACGGCGGGTGGCAACACGCGGGCAATCCGTGCCGACGGCGTTGGGAGCGCTCCGTCGGCCCGTAAGATGGTTCCGCGGACGAATCGATTCGATCGACGCCGCGATCACCTCCCCGCCCCTCACCGCCGAAGGACTCCTGCTCGTGACCGCGCCCGCCACCACCGGTTCGCTCCGGGTCGTCCTGCACCCCGGAGACTCCCTCTCCCGTGGGCAGCGACTCGTCTACGTCTTCGTCCTGGGCGCCCTGACAGCGCTCGGGCCGTTCACGATCGACCTGTACCTGCCGGCGTTCCCGGCCATCAAGGAGCAGTTCGGCGTCACCGACGGCGCCGTGCAGCTGACGCTCACGGCGACGACGCTCGGGTTCGCGTTCGGGCAGCTGCTCGTCGGGCCGTGGAGCGACAAGGTCGGCCGCCGGCTGCCGCTGATCATCGCGACCACCGTGCACATCGCCGCGTCGATCGGCGCGGCGACCGCTCCCGACATCGAGCTCCTCGCGGTGTTCCGCGTGCTCCAGGGCATGGGCGCGGCCGCCGGCGGTGTCGTCGCGATGGCCACCGTCCGCGACCTGTTCGGCGGCAAGCCGCTCGTCCGGATGCTGTCGCGCCTGGCGATGGTGAACGGGCTGGCACCGATCCTCGCGCCGCTCATCGGCTCGCAGATGCTCCAGTTCACCAGCTGGCGCGGCATCTTCGTCTTCCTCGCCTGCTACGGCCTGGCCGTGGTGATCGCGTCGATCCTGCTCATCGTCGAGACCCTGCCCCCGGCCCGACGTCGCGAGGCCGGCCACTCCACGATCGGTCAGCGGTACAAGGCGCTGTTCTCCGACCGGATCTTCGTGGGGGTCGCGCTCATCGGGGCGATGGTGTTCAGCGGGTTGTTCTCGTACCTCAGCTCGTCGCCGTTCCTGTTCCAGGGCGTCTACGGACTCGACGCCCAGCAGTACGGGCTGCTCTTCGCGGTGAACTCGGTGGGCGTCGTGCTCGGTGTGCAGATCTCCGCGCGGTTGGCGCAGCGCGTCGGGCCGCAGTGGATCCTGGCGTGCTCGACGGCGACCCTGTTCCTGGCGTCGATCGCGATCATCGTGCTCGACCAGCTCGGTGCGGGGCTCGTGGGCGTGCTCGTGCCCCTGTGGTTCTTCATCGCGGCGTGCGGGTTCTCGTTCCCCCTCGTCCAGGTCATCGGCCTGGCTGCGCACGGCAAGGAGGCCGGCACAGCGGCGTCGCTGCTCGGTGCCCTGAACTTCGGTGTCGCCGGCCTGATCTCGCCGATCGTCGGCTGGCTCGGCATCACGACCGCGACCCCGATGGCGATGGTGATGGCCTCGACCGCGTTGATGGCCATCCTGATCCTGTGGTTCGTGGTGCGGCCCCGGACGGTTCCCGAGCTCACGCACTGACGGGTTCTCCACAGCTGCCCGGAACAGCCGGACAGCGGCCCCCGCGCGTCCATAGGCTGTGCCCATGAGCGACGCGGTGGAGCAGGCACGGGCAGCGGCCGAGGCCGCCAGGCAGGCAGCGGACGAGGCACGCCGGTTGGCCGACGAAGCCGTGCAGCGGGCCGAGGAGCTCGCCGCCGCACTCGCGGCACAAGCACAAGCACAAGCACCGGCACTCACGCCGGACGCCGAACCGGCGGTCGTCGAGTCCCCGGCACCCTCCGGACAGGAGGCCCGGCTCGCCCCCGACGCGGAGCCCGCCGCCGCCACCCCACCGGCTCCAGAGCCCACCACCGCTGGACCCACCGCAGCCGTCCCGGACGACGTGCCGGCGGCTCCCGACGCGGCCGTCCTGGCACCGGCGGACGCCCCTGCGGCCGGCACCGCGCCTCCCGGCAGTGGCGGGGGCCCGCTCGGACCGGACGCCGTCGCCGCGATCCGCACCGGCTACACCGTCGAGGGGCAGGCGCTCGAACTCGGTGCCCTGGTGAACGGCGAGGCGCAGCCCGACGTCCAGGTCCGCATCCCGCTCGGCATGCTGAACCGGCACGGGCTGGTCGCCGGCGCGACCGGTACCGGCAAGACCCGCACGCTGCAGGTCCTCGCCGAACAGATCGCGGCGAACGGCGTGCCGGTCTTCGCGGCCGACATCAAGGGCGACCTCTCCGGGCTCGCGGTGGTCGGGCAGGGGAACGAGAAGCTGCTCGCGCGCACCGCGGGCATCGGCCAGCAGTGGCAGGGCGTCGCGAGCCAGGCGGAGCTCTTCTCGCTCGGTGGTCAGGGCACGGGCGTGCCGATCCGCGCGACGGTGTCCGGGTTCGGGCCGTTGCTGCTGTCGAAGGTGCTCGGCCTGAACGACACCCAGGAGTCCTCGCTCGGACTGGTGTTCCACTACGCGGAGCAGGCCGGGTTGCCGCTCGTCGACCTGGCGGACCTGCGGAGCGTGCTGACGTTCCTGGTGGGCGACCAGGGCAAGGGCGAACTCGCCGAGCTCGGTGGTCTGTCGAAGCAGACCGCCGGGGTGATCCTGCGCGAGCTCATCACGTTCGCCGACAAGGGCGCCGACCAGTTCTTCGGCGAGCCCGAGATCGACACGCAGGTGTTCCTGCGCACGGCGGCGGACGGCCGGGGGATCGTGAGCCTGCTCGAGGTCCCGGGCGTGCAGGACCAGCCCGAGGTCTTCTCGACGTTCCTGATGTGGTTGCTGGCCGACCTGTTCAACGAACTGCCGGAGGTCGGCGACCAGGACAAGCCCAAGCTGGTGTTCTTCTTCGACGAGGCACACCTGCTGTTCAGCGGGGCGTCGAAGGACTTCACGGACCAGATCGTGCGGACCGTGCGGTTGATCCGGTCGAAGGGCGTCGGGATCTTCTTCGTGACCCAGACCCCGAAGGACGTGCCGAACGACGTCCTGGCGCAGCTCGGCTCGCGCATCCAGCACCAGCTGCGGGCGCACACCCCCGACGACGCGAAGGCGCTGCGGGCGACGGTGTCGACCTACCCGTCGAGCGACTACGACCTGGGCGAGGTGCTGACCTCGCTGGCGACCGGCGAGGCGATCGTCACCGTCATGAACGAGAAGGGCGCGCCGACGCCGGTCGCGTGGACCCGGTTGCGCGCGCCGCAGGGCTCGATGGACCCGATGCCCGCCGCCGAGATGCAGTCGCGGGTGCAGGCATCGCCGTTGCTCGCGACGTACGGCACCCGGGTGGACCCTGACTCGGCGCACGAGATGCTGGCACGTCGGATGGAGGCAGCTGCTGCCGAGGCGGCGGCGGCGGACGCGCAGAAGGACGCAGCCCTCGCGGCGGCCGAGGCCGAGAAGGAAGCCGCGCGGGCGGCGGCGACCGCGGCCAAGGAGGCCGCGGCGCAGGCCAAGCAGGAGGAACGCGAGCGGGCTGCTGCGCAGAAGGAGTACGAGCGGACGCAGCGCGAGTTCGAGAAGGCCGAGCGGGCTGCGGCGTCGCGGCGTTCGGGCCGTTCGGGGCGGAGCACGCGGACGACGACCTCACGGAAGGCGGACGACCCGCTGTCGGACCTGCTCGGGTCACGGCTCGGCGGCACGATCGCGAAGGAGGTCGTGCAGGGGATCTTCTCGACGCTGCGCCGACGTCGGTGACGTCCAGCAGCGCCGAGCGTCAGCGACCGAGCAGGCCGGTGAACTCGACGACGAGCAGACCCAGGACGACGAGTGCTGCCACGCCGCCGACGAGCAGGTAGGCCGGCCGCTGTTCGTACCAGGCGCGGCTCGACGGGTAGCGCTTCGCGAAGACCCGGGCCGAGACCGGACGTGCCTCTTCCGTCACCTGCACGCCCAGGGCGTCGACGACCTGAGCGAGCCCGTCGTCGCCCCACACGTCGGCACGGATGCGGAACAGGTGGGCGCCCGTCGCGTCGAACGCCACGAGCTCGCGCATGGTGCGGTCGACCGAGCTGCCGTAGGTGGTGGCGAGCACCAGGCTGTGCACACGGTCGCGGGGGATCCGACGGTGCGCGGTGACCACGCCCCGGATCGTCAGGCCGTCGGGGTCGATGCCGATGTACGCCGTGCTCAGTCGGACGAAGACCACGCCGACCAGGACCGCCAGCGCGACGACCACCGTCGCGACCATCGCCCACGTCCGGAACGGGAACGACACCCAGACCAGGGCGACGGCGAGCGGCACGGCCGAGAACACGATGCTCAGCGCAGTCGAACGGACCAGGGACCGGCGGGGGCGGAGGACGACGTCATACACGGTGGCACGCAGGTGCGGCGTCGCTGGCACCGTCATGTCCCCCATGCGCGTCTCCTGAACCCTCGGGTCTCCCGGGCACGCCGAATCGGCCGCCCTGCGAGCGACGCCCCTGCCGCTCGATGCACCGCGCTCGACTCGTCCCGGAGTCGTCCGCTCCGGCAAGCATAGGTGCACGACGGGGACCGAGGACAGCCCGTTCCACCCCGGATCGGCGTTTGACGGCCAGTCCTTGGCGAACAGGGGACAGATGGGTCCGCCGCGTGGGGGACCAGCCGGCGCGACCACGACGCGCGCCGCCTGGAACCACGAAGGCCCCGCACTCGGTGCGGGGCCTTGCTGGCGGAGAATGGGGGATTCGAACCCCCGAGGGCTTGCACCCAACACGCTTTCCAAGCGTGCGCCATAGGCCACTAGGCGAATTCTCCTTGCGCTGTCTCGCGACGGCGACACCCAATGGTACAGGTTCCCGGGGGTGCTCACGACCGTGTGTCGTCGAGGCGGGTGCTCCCAGTTGTCGTGACATGTCCGGCGACTACCCTGGGTCTCGTGTCGACCCGCATCTACATCACGTCAGCAGAAGGGCACACGGGCAAGAGCACCGTCGCCCTCGGTGTCCTCGAGACCCTCGCGCGCTCCGTCGGCCGCGTCGGCGTGTTCCGCCCCGTCGCCCGCTCGGTCGCCGAACCCGACTACGTGCTCGAACTGCTGCTGCAGCACACCGCGGTCGGGATCTCGTACGACGACGCCGTGGGGGTCACCTACGACGACGTCCACGCGGATCCGGACGCAGCGCTCGGCACCATCGTCAACCGCTTCGCCCAGGTGGAGCGGCAGTGCGACGCGGTGGTCGTGCTCGGGTCCGACTACACCGACGTCGGCAGCCCCACCGAGCTGTCGTTCAACGCGAAGGTCGCCGCGAACCTCGGTGCCCCGGTGCTCCTCGTCCTCGGGGGTCGTGACGCAGCCGAGCGCGGTGCCCGCACGCCCGAGGGGATGGCGCAGGTCGCGGACGTCACGACGAGCGAGCTGCGGGCGGCACACGCGCAGCTGTTCGGCGTCGTCGTGAACCGCGCCGACCCGGAGGCCCTCGCCGCGATCGTGGCGAGTGTCGAGCGGGCCGTGCACGACGACCACCCGGACGTGCCCGTGTGGGCGATCCCGGAGGACCGCGTCCTCGTCGCCCCGACCGTCCGCGCGCTGCTGCAGGCGACCGACGCCACCCTGGTGCGCGGGGACGACGCCCTGCTCGACCGCGAGGCACTCGGCACCGTCGTCGCCGGCATGAGCATGGAGAACGTCCTGCCGCGCCTGATCGAGGGCGGCATCGTCGTGGTCCCCGGTGACCGCAGCGACGTCCTCATCGCGACCCTGCTGGCGAACCAGTCGGACACGTTCCCGAGCCTGGCCGGCGTGATCCTGAACGGCGGGTTCGAGACCGCACCGCAGATCTCCCGGCTGCTCGAGGGCCTGTCGAGCTCGCTGCCGATCGCGCAGAACGACCTGGGCACGTACGACACCGCTCTCCGCATCACGCAGACCCGCGGGCGCCTGGCGGCGGACTCGCCCCGCAAGGCCGACCTCGCGCTCGCCCTGTTCGAGCAGCACGTCGACGCCGAGTCCCTGCGCGACCGCCTGCAGCTCACGCCGTCCGGTGTCGTCACGCCGCTCATGTTCGAGCACGGCCTGCTCGACCGGGCACGGGGGTACGGCAAGCACATCGTGCTGCCCGAGGGCGAGGACGACCGCATCCTCCGAGCGGCGTCGACGCTGCTCGCCCGCCAGGTCTGCGAGCTGACGATCCTCGGCGACCCCGCCGCGATCCGCACCCGCGCGACCGAGCTCGGACTCGACCTCGACGCCGCCCAGCTCGTGTCGCCGTTCGACCCCGAGCTCCGCGAACGCTTCGCCGAGGAGTACACCCGGCTCCGCGCACACAAGGGGATGTCGATCGAGCTCGCGCGCGACACCGTGACCGACGTCTCGTACTTCGGCACCATGATGGTCCAGCTCGGACTCGCCGACGGCATGGTCTCCGGCGCGAAGCACACCACCGCGCACACCATCCGGCCGTCCTTCGAGATCATCAAGACCCGTCCGGACACCTCGATCGTGTCGAGCGTGTTCCTGATGGCGCTCGCCGACCGCGTCCTGGTCTACGGCGACTGCGCGGTGATCCCGGACCCGACGAGCGAGCAGCTCGCCGACATCGCGATCTCGTCGGCCGAGACGGCGACCCAGTTCGGCATCGACCCCCGCGTCGCGATGCTCAGCTACTCGACCGGCGACAGCGGCACCGGCGCCGACGTCGACAAGGTCCGCGCCGGCACCGCCTTCGTGCGCGAACGCCGTCCCGACCTGCTCGTCGAGGGCCCGATCCAGTACGACGCCGCAGCCGACCCGACGGTCGCGAGCACGAAGATGCCGGACTCCCCGGTGGCCGGCAAGGCGACCGTCTTCATCTTCCCGGACCTCAACACGGGCAACAACACCTACAAGGCCGTGCAGCGCTCCGCCGGAGCGGTCGCCATCGGGCCGGTCCTGCAGGGCCTGCGCAAGCCGATCAACGACCTCTCGCGCGGCGCCCTCGTCAGCGACATCGTGAACACCGTCGCGATCACCGCGATCCAGGCCGGCACCGCGTCCGACGCGGCCTGACCTGCGCGACGCACACCGCGCCTCCCGTCCGGCCGACCAGGCCATGAGCAGAAAGCGACACCACCCGTGACCGCAGCCCTCGTCGTGAACTCCGGATCGAGTTCGTTCAAGTACCAGCTCATCGAACTCGAGGGGGAGCGCACGCTCGCCTCCGGGCTCGTGGAGCGCATCGGCGAGTCGGCCGGCGCGTGGAAGCACACCAACGCGCTGACGGGGGAGTCGTCGTCGAACGACGCCGCGTCCGTGCCGGACCACGCCGCCGGGTTCCAGGCGATGATCGACGCGTTCGCCAAGGTCGGTCCGTCGTTCGACGAGCACCCGCCGGCCGTCGTCGGCCACCGCGTCGTGCACGGCGGCACCACCTTCGACCGCGCGACGGTGGTGACGGACGACGTCGAACGACAGATCGAGGCGCTGAACAGCCTCGCGCCGCTGCACAACCCGGCGAACCTCGAGGGGATCCGGGCCGCGAAGCAGGTGTTCTCCGACGTGCCGCACGTCGCCGTGTTCGACACCGCGTTCCACCAGACCATGCCGCCGCACGCGTACACGTACGCGATCCCGGCCGACCTGGCGGCGAAGTACTCCATCCGCCGCTACGGCATGCACGGCACGAGCCACAAGTACGTCTCCGAGCAGGCCGCGGTCTTCCTCGACCGCCCGCTGTCCGAGCTGAAGACCATCGTGCTGCACCTGGGCAACGGTGCCTCGGCCGCAGCGATCGACGGCGGGAAGTCGATCGAGACGTCGATGGGCCTCACGCCGCTCGAGGGCCTCGTCATGGGCACCCGCTCCGGCGACCTCGACCCCGCCGTCCTGCTGCACCTGCACCGCGAGGCCGGGCTGTCCTTCGACGAGCTCGACACCATGCTCAACAAGCAGTCCGGGCTGCTCGGCCTCACCGGCAACGGCGACATGCGCGACGTCCAGGACGCCGCCCTCAACGGCGACGAGGTCGCCGAGGCGGCGCTCGCCGTGTACCGCCACCGCATCCGTCGCTACGTCGGCGCTTACACGGCGCAGCTCGGCGGGCTCGACGCGGTGGTCTTCACCGCCGGCGTCGGCGAGAACAACGCGCTGCTGCGCCGGCGCGTGCTCGCCGGGCTCGAGCACCTGGGCATCGAGATCGACGCGGACCGCAACGAGCTGGGATCCCGGGAGGCCCGGGTCATCTCCACGGACACGTCACGTGTCGCGGTGCTCGTGATCCCGACGAACGAGGAACTGGAGATCGCGCGGCAGTCGGCTGCGGTCGCGCTCTGACGCGGGGCGCGCTGCGCGGTGCGTGGCCCGGTGCCAGCATGGTGCGGCGTGCGTGGGCTGGTGCGGGGTTGGTCGCTGGGTGCGCGCTTGTGGCGCGGCACGGAGCGTGCAAGCTCGCACGGGGTGACGAGGTGCGCACGGTGCGGTCGGGAGGCGCGGGGCGGGCTGGCGCCGTGCCTCCCGTCCGGCGCTGGGTCGCGGTCACCGCATGGTGCGGCCTGCGTGGGCTGGTGCGGGGTTGGTCGCTGGGTGCGCGCTTGTGGCGCGGCACGGAGCGTGCAAGCTCGCTCGGGGTGACGAGGTGCGCACGGTGCGGACGGGGGCGCGCGCCTCAGGACAGGGCGTCGAGGGCAGCGGGGATCGGCGTGTTGCCGCTCGTGACCTCGAACTGGACCCCGACCGCCGAGTCGTCGAGCAGCGCGTGCAGCACGACCGTGGCGACGTCGGCACGGGGGATCGAGCCGCGCGGCACGGTGCGCCCGACGTCGACCGTTCCTTGCGGCGGCGTGTCGAGCAGGGCTCCCGGACGCACGATCGTCCACCGCAGCCGTCGGGCGCGCAGGTTCGCGTCGGCCTCGGCCTTCGCTCGGAGGTAGACCTGGAACACGGCGGCGTCGTCCTTCGCGGGGACCACCGCGGCCTCGGCGTCGTAGGTGTCCGCCGCCATCGCCGACACCATCACGTAGCGGTCGATGCCGGCGCGCTCCGCGGCGTCCGCGAGCAGGATCGCGCCGTCCCGGTCGACGGTGAGCTTGCGCTCCGCACCGCTGTTCGGCCCGGCGCCGGCGGCGAACACCACGGCGTCGATCCCACGGAGGCGCAGTGCCAGGTCGTCGTCGCCGAGCTGTTCGAGGTCCGCGACGATCGCCGTGGCACCCTGCTGCTCCACGTCGGCGACGTGCGCGGGGTTGCGGACGATCGCGACGGCGTCGTGTCCGGCGTCGGCGATCTGGCGGGCGAGGAGCAGTGCGATCTGGCCGTGTCCTCCGGCGATGGCGATCTTCATGTGTCAATCCTGCCCGGTCGTATCCGGTAGAGTTGTCGGCGGCTCCTCACGTGACGCCATCCAGGTGAACTCCCCCAGGGCGGAAACGCAGCAAGGGTAGCCGGGCTCTGGCGGGTGCGTGAGGAGTCTTTTCTGTCTCCGCAGGGGTAGCCGGGGCTGTGTCCGTCTCCGGCGCGGGTGCGTAAGGAGTCTTTTCTGTCTTCGCAGGGGTAGCCGGGGCTGTGTCCGTCTCCGGCGCGGGTGCGTGGGGAGTCTTTTCTGTCTCCACACGGTCTCCGCGCGTCTCCGCGCCGCTTCCACATGTCTGTTTCGTAACGGGTTGCGGACAGCAACCTGATCGTGTGTAAAGATCTGCCTCAGGAATCCCCAACCAGGATTCCTGACTCCGCCGCCTCACCAGCGGGGGAGATCCGAGGATCAGGTGGCGGGTGCGCCCGCCAGGATGAGAGACACGCATGCGCAGGCACGCGTCGCAGCGCGGTACCCGGGTACCGACCGCAGCGAACAACTGGACACGACGGATCATCGATGCTGGCGACCGAGCTCGACGACGAGCATCGGACGATCGGCGTCTCCTCCTGCGCGGCAGTGTCATCGCCACGGTGACGGCGCTCGTCGCCGCCACCGTGGCGATCCAACCGGCGGCGGCGGCACAGACCGACGTCGCCGAGGGCGAGGGCGTCCTGCTCAGCGGCTCCGGGATCGTCAACGTCGACGACATCGCCCAGCTCGGTGGCGCGTACTCCGCACGCGGGGTGACCACGGGCGGCGGCACGACGAACCAGCCGCTGAACCTCACCGCCCTGAACGCGGTGGGCGTGGACCTGGGCAACGACATCGACCTGCTCGGCACCAACGGCATCCTCACGCTCGGGGTGGACGGGCAGTACGCCACCACCTCGGCATCGGGGGCCACGGCATCGTCCGGCCTGCTGACCAACGACGGCGGCATCGGGGTCGGCACGGGACTCGGCACCGGAGCCAGCACCCTGAACCTGAACCCGTTGTTCTCGCGGGTGGGCGCGGCACCACGGTGCTGTCGAACGCGCAGCTGCAGATCGGTGCCCTGGCGTCCCGCATCCAGTCCACGCGCGGCACCACGGTCGGCACCACGACCGACTACCGCATCGCCGGCGCGAACCTGAACCTCACCAGCCCCGCGGTTGCAGGCCTGACGACGTCGCTGCGGACCGACCTGCGCACGCTCTCGAACTCCGTGAACACCACGGTCGGGGCGAACGGTGCCCTGTCCGGCACGACGACGGCGCTGACCGCCGAGCTCCAGCGGCTGCTCCGGTCCACGGCGCTCGGACTCGTCAACCTCAACGGCACGAACGTGACCGCCTCGGTGAACCTCAACCTCGACGGCACGCTCGAGCAGGTACTCGCACAGCCGCTGACGGACGGCGCGGTGACGATCACGCCGGCGACCGGCGCGATCACCGTCGACCTCGACAAGCTGACGACACTGAACAACCAGCCCGCGAACACCCCGGTGCTGACCGAAGCGGCCGTCAGCTCGATCAACCAGAGCATCACGACGATCCTCGGCACCCAGCTGCCGACGGCGCTGCAGACCGCCGTCGTGAACACGATCAACTCGACCGCGGTGGCCGTGAACGTCACCGCCAACGTCAACCTGGCCGGCGTCCCGCTCACCGCCCTGGCGCTCCGGGCGGACACCACGCTCGGCGCCCTGGCCGGCACCGCCCCGGCGAACGCCACCGTCACCGCGACCGGCGGCCCGCTCGGGCTGGCCGTCCTCGGGAACCTGCTCGCCCCAGCCGTGAACTCCATCGTGGTCCCGGCACTGCAGACCATCGTGCGGCCGCTCGTCACCGGCACGGCCCTGACGACCCTCGGCACCACGCTCACCGCGACGACCACCGCGGTGTCCACGCTGCTGCGCCCCGTCGTGCTGCTGCTCCGCCAGGTGGTCGACCTGACCGTGAACGCACAGGACACCACCACCGGCTTCCGCGACGCGCGCGGGTACGACCCGGGGTCGCGCAGCGTGCACGCCCTCCGGCTCTCGGTGCTGCCGGGCGCGAACGTCGCCACCGTCGACCTCGCCACCTCGACCGTCCGCGCGACGGCCATCGCTCCGCCGACCATCACGGCCCCGACGGCGAACCAGCAGTTCAGCGTCCCCTCGGCTTCGTCCACCCGGAGCATCACCGTCAGCGGTGCCGGTGAGCCGGGCGCGACCATCGCCGTGAGCCTCGGCGGCGGACGCACCGGCACGGCCACCGTGGCGGCGAACGGCACGTGGACGACCTCGATCCCGAACGTCCCGGTCGGCGACCACACGGCCACGGCGAACCAGACGGTCAACGGGACGGCGGCGGGCTCCGCGACCCGGACCTTCTCGGTCGTCGCACAGCAGGCGCTGACCATCACGACCCCGACGGCCGGTCAGACCTTCACGACCACCGGGACGACCACGCCGGTCACCCTGACGGGCACGGCGACCGCCAACGCGCGGATCGACGTCGACCTCGGCGGCGGCCGCACGGCGACCACCACGGCCAACGGCAGCGGCGCGTGGAACGTCACCGTGCCCGGCGTCCCCGTGGGCGACCAGACCGCGAGCGTGACCCAGACGGTCGGCGACACGACCTCGAACCCCGTCACCCGGGCGTTCCGCGTCGTGGCCGCCGCGGGCCTGACGATCGACACCCCGACGGCGGACCAGGACTTCCCGCTCGCGGGCGACACCCGGTCCATCCCGTTCTCGGGCAGCGCGCAGCCAGGGGCCCGCGTGGACGTGGACCTCGGCGACGGCCTGACCGCAACCACGACGGCGAACGCCGGCGGCACGTGGTCGACGAGCGTCACCGGTGTTCCTGCGGGTGACCGCACGGCGCAGGTGACCCAGACGGTCGGTGGCACCACGAGCGCCCCGGTCGAGCGCGACTTCACGGTGACGGCGGCTCCGGGGTTGACCATCGACGAACCGGTCGACGGCAGCACGATCACCGTCGCGGACGCCACGTCGACGACCCCGGTCACGGTCTCCGGCTCCGCCGCCCCGAACGCGCGGGTCTCGGTCGGCATCGGCGGCTCGTTCACCACGACGGTCGACGCGGACGACGACGGCGACTGGACGGCGACGTTCGTGGGCGTCCCGACCGGCGACCGTACGGTCACGGCTCGGCAGACCGTCGACGGCACGACCTCGGTACCGGCGACCTCGACCTTCACCATCGCGGCCGGTGACCCCATCGCGATCACCTCGCCCGACGACGGTGACGTGGTCACGGTCCTCGACGCGGACACCACGGCCGACCTCGAGCTGACCGGCACGGCCGAGGGCGGAGCCGAGGTCCGGGTCTCGCTCGGTTCCGGGCGCACCGCGACGACCACGGCCGAGGACGACGGCTCGTGGACCGTCACCGTCCAGGACGTCCCGGTCGGTCGGTACACGATCGCGGCGACGCAGACGGTGAACGGCACGACCTCGCCCGCCGTCCGTCAGGTCGTCACCGTGCAGGCGGGCGCTCCGCTCGCCGTGACCGCCCCGGTGCAGGACGCGACCGTCACGGTCGCGACCGACGACTCGGAGGTGGACGTCACGGTGCGGGGGACCGCCCAGCCGAACGCAGACATCGAGGTCGTCCTGGACGACGGCGACGCGGTCGCCACGACCGCGAACGCGCAGGGCGCCTGGTCGGTGACCCTGTCGGACGTCGGCACGGGCGACCACACCGCCTCGGTCACGCAGACCGTCGGCGGAGCGACCTCGGCTCCGATCGACCGCGACTTCACGGTCGAGGCTGGCGACGCCCTGGTCATCGAGGCTCCGGGCGACGCGCAGGAGGTCCCGGCGGGCACCGGCGGACAGGCGAACGTCGTCGTCCGGGGGACCGCCGAGCCGGGTGCGACCGTCGCCGTGACGATCGATGACGCGGACGCCGTCGAGGTGGTCGCGGACACGGCCGGCAACTGGGCGGCCCCGAGCACCCAGCTCGGCATCGGCGACCACACCGTCACCGCGGTCCAGACCGTGAACGGCACCGATGGTCCCATCGTCACGCGGGACTTCACCGTCGTGCCGGGCAACGCGATCGTGATCGACACCCCGGCGAGCGGCACCCGCTTCGTCGTGGTCGACGACGACGCCACCGCGACGGTCCGGATCACGGGCTCGGCCGAACCGCTGGCCGCCGTCTCCGTCTCGGTCGGACCGGGCACGCAGTTCGCCACGACCGCGGACGCCGACGGCGCGTGGGCCGTCGACGCCACCGGCCTCGCCCCCACGGGCGTGTACACGGTGACGGCGAGCCAGGAGATCGAGGACGTCGTCACGAGTGCCATCCCGACGACCTTCCAGGTCGTCACGGCGAACGCACTGACCATCACGGCTCCGAGCGCGGACCCGATCACCGTGGCCGGCCCGGACGTCGAGCGCGACGTCACCGTCTCCGGCACCGGTCAGCCCGGAGCCCGGGTCACCGCGTCGACCGCCGGCGCGGACGACCAGCTGGACACGATCGCGGCCGACGGGACCTGGTCGGTGACGTTCCCGGACCTCGGCGTCGGACCGCACCCCGTGTCGGTGACGCAAACGCTCCCGGGCACCGTGTCCGACCCGCGCACCTCGGCACCAGCCCAGCGCACGATCACGATCGAGGCCGCCGACGCGGTGTCGGTCACGTCGCCCGACGCCGACGACGTCCTGCTCGTGCCGGACGCGGACGCGACGCGTGACGTCGTCGTCTCGGGGACGGCGGAGCCGGACGCGCCGGTCACGGTGCGGCTCGGCGGCAGCACGCAGACCACCACCGCGAACGGCGACGGTGACTGGACGGTCACGTTCGGCGGGGTCGGTGTCGGTACCCCGACGCTCACCGCGACCCAGACCGTGGGCGGGACCACTGCCTCCAGTCCGACGCAGACCGTCACGGTGCGGGCGGGGACGGCCCTGACCATCGCGACCCCCGAGGACGGCGACGTCCTGACGGTCGCGGACGCGGCGGGCACCGCCGACGTCGCGGCGAGCGGCCTCGCGCAGGCCGACGCCGAGGTCACGGTGCGGCTCTCCACCGGCGAGACCCAGACGGTCAGGGCCGACGACGACGGCGCCTGGCAGGCGACGTTCGCGGACGTGCCCGTGGGCGACCACCGCGTCACCGCGACCCAGGTCGTCGGCGGCCAGACGTCGTCGCCGGTCACGGCGGCGGTGTCGGTCCGCGCCGGTTCCCCGCTCGTCGTCTCGACACCCGCCCGTGCCACCACCGTCACGGTCGCCGACGGCGCCGCCACCACCGACGTCGACTTCGCCGGCACCGGCCAGCCCGGCGCGACCGTCGCGGTCGACCTGGGCGACGGCGGCAGCGCGACGGCACGGGTCGACCAGCAGGGACGGTGGTCGACCACGGTCGACGACGTGCCGACCGGGTCGTTCACGGCCTCGGTCACGCAGGCGGTCAACGGCACCACGAGCGCCGCGGTCGAACGACCGGTGTCGGTCGTGGCCGCCGCCGCGCTCACGATCCGGCAGCCGGGCGACGACCCGATCACGGTCGCCGCCGACGACGCCACGACGACCGTGACGGTCGCCGGCGACGCCGAGCCGGGCTCCACCGTGACGGTCACGGTCGACGACCGCGACCCCGTCGAGGTCACCGCGGGCGACGACGGCTCGTGGACGGTCGACGTCCCCGACCTCGGAGTCGGCGAGCACACCGTCGAGGTGACCCAGACCGTCGACGGCTCCACCTCGACCACACCGGTCTCGAGCACCTTCGAGATCGTGCCGGGCGCCCCCGTCGTGATCGACGAACCGACCGTCGGCCAGGAGTACACGGTCGCCGGTGAGGACGCGACCACCGCGGTCGACGTCAGCGGCACCGCGCAGCCCGGAGCGACCGTCGTGGTCGACCTCGGCGGCGGCCGCAGCGAGTCGACCACCGCGGACGACGACGGCGCCTGGAGCGTCACCGTCCCCGGGGTGCCGGCCGGCAACCGGACCGTGAGCGTCACCCAGCGCGTGGGCGACACGGAGTCGGCTCCGGTGACGGTCCGCATCCGCGTCCTCGTCGCCGCCCCGATCACGATCGCCACGCCGGCGGACGGTTCGACGGTGCGGGTTGCGCAGCGGGACTCGGTCGTCACCCTGACCGCAGGCGGCGCGGCCGAGCCCGGTGCACGGGTCCGCGTCACGATCGACGGGGGCGACCCCACGACCGTGACCGCGACCGACGCGGGCACCTGGACCCTCGCGCTGCCCGGCCTGGACGTCGGGGAGCACACGATCCGCGCGACCCAGACGGTCGACGGCTCCACGTCCGAGCAGGTCCGGAGCACCTTCACGGTGGCCCCCGGTGCCGCCCTGACGGTGACCGCCCCGGCCGACGACGCGACCCTCACCGTGCCGGACTCCGACCCGTCCGCGACCGTCCCGGTCAGCGGCCAGGGCCAGCCCGGCGCCGACGTCCGGATCGTTCTGGACGACGACGACCCGGTGACGGTGCGGGTCGGGCCCGACGGCCGCTGGTCGACGAGCCTGACCGGCGTGCCGGCCGGTGACCACACCGTGTCGGTCACCCAGGTCGTGAACGGGACCACGTCGTCCCCGGTCGAGCGCGACGTCACCGTCGTGGTCGCCGAGGCGGACGCGATCGTCGTCACTGCCCCGGCCGACGGCACCTCGTACCGCGTGCTCGGTGGACGGACGGACGTCCGCGTGGTCGGCACCTCGGCGCCGAACGCCACGGTCTCGGTGCGCATCGACGACGGCACCGCGGTCACGACGACCGCGGACGACGACGGCGACTGGGCGGTCACCGTCCCGGGCGTCGGCACCGGTCCGCACACGATCGCCGCCAGCCAGACGGTCGACGGCGCCACGACGGACGCACCGGAGGTCGGCTTCCGGGTGACCGCGGCGACCCCGGTCACCGTGACGAGCCCGACCGACGGACAGGTGGTCCCGACGACCGGCACGACCGCGCCGATCCCGGTGAGCGGCACGGCCGAGCCCGGGGCGACGATCACGGTCGACATCGACGGACGGACCGCGACGACGACCGCCGGCGACGACGGGTCGTGGACGGTCACGGTCGGTGGTGTCCCGGCAGGCGAGCACACGGTGTCGGTGACGCAGACGGTCGGCGGTCGGACCTCCGACCCGGTGACCAGCGCCGTCACCGTCGTGGTCGCCCAGCCGACCGACATCACGATCACCAGCCCGACCCCGGGTCAGCTGATCCCCGCGAACGGTCCCGGCGACACCGGTTCCTTCACGGTGACCGGGCACGCGACCCCGGGGACGACGGTGACGGTCACCCTGTCGAACGGCCAGGTGCGCACCACGACCGCCGACGCGGACGGTGACTGGAGCGTCACGTTCGACCGTGTGCCCGAGGGCGCGTGGACGATCCGTGCGACCCAGTCCGTGAACGGCACGACGACCGCCGCACCCGAGGTGCCGATCGTCGTCGACGCCGTGGACCCGCTCGCGGTCACGTCGCCCACCCCGGGCGCGCACCAGACGGCCTCGGCCGCCGGGTACGTCGACTGGCTGGTCACCGGCACCGCCGAGCCGGGAGCGACCGTCACGGTCGTCGCCGACGACGGGACACCGGTCACCACGACGGCGGACGAGACCGGCGCCTGGTCGGTGACGGTCCGGCTCGCGGTCGGTGCGCACACCCTCCGGATCACCCAGACGGTGGCGGGTGCGACCTCGGCCGTCCAGACGATCAGCGTGGTGGTGGACGCCGCCACGGTGACGCCGGGTGAGCCCGGGACCCCGGGTGACCCCGGAACGCCCGGAACCCCGGGGACGCCCGGCCTGCCGGGCACGCCCGGGACCCCGGGGACGCCCGGCCTGCCGGGCACGCCCGGGACCCCGGGAACGCCCGGTGCGCCCGGCAACCCGGGGAACGGCACGGGTGCCGGCGCCGGCCCCGGCGGACTCGCCTGGACCGGCGCGGAGGTCGCCCCGATCGCCGGGACGGCAGCCGGACTCGTGGTCCTCGGGTTCCTGCTGCTGGGGCTCTCCCGCCTGGCCAGGGGCGCCCGCCGCCGCAGCCGCGGCTGAGCCCGAGCAGCGTCACGCACCGCGCCTCCTGTCCGACCCCGAGTCGGCCGGGAGGCGCGGTGCCGTCCGTGCGCTCGGCCCACTCTGGGCAGGCGGTCCGGTCCAGTGCCCGTGGACCTGTGGAGGGGCACGCGGGTGTCGGTCGTCCCGGCTACCCTGGTCGCGTGGTCACCGCCCTGTATCGCCGTTACCGGCCCGAGAACTTCGCCGAGCTGATCGGGCAGTCGCAGGTCACCGACCCGCTCCGCACGGCGCTCCGCACCAACCGCGTCAACCACGCCTACCTGTTCAGCGGCCCGCGCGGCTGCGGCAAGACGACCTCGGCCCGCATCCTGGCGCGGTGCCTCAACTGCGCCGAGGGGCCGACCGACACCCCGTGCGGCGTCTGCCCGAGCTGTGTCGAGCTCGCCCGCGACGGCAGCGGTTCGCTCGACGTCATCGAGATCGACGCCGCGAGCCACAACGGTGTCGACGACGCGCGCGACCTCCGTGACCGCGCCGTGTTCGCCCCCGCGCGCGACCGCTACAAGATCTTCATCCTCGACGAAGCGCACATGGTCACCCCGCAGGGGTTCAACGCGCTGCTCAAGCTGGTCGAAGAACCGCCGGAGCACGTCAAGTTCATCTTCGCGACGACCGAGCCGGAAAAGGTCATCGGCACCATCCGGTCGCGCACCCACCACTACCCGTTCCGGCTCGTGCCGCCCGCGGTCATGCTCGAGTACATCGAGCAGCTCTGCACGCAGGAATCCGTGACGGTCGCACCCGGCGTCCTGCCCCTGGTCGTGCGCGCTGGCGGCGGTTCCGTCCGCGACACCCTGTCCCTGCTCGACCAGCTCATCGCCGGCAGCGAAGACGGCGCGATCGCCTACGAACGCGCGGTCGCCCTGCTCGGCTACACCGACGCCGCGCTGCTCGACGACGTCGTGGACGCCCTCGCCGTGGCTGACCCGGCCTCCGCCTTCGCTGCGATCGACCGGGTCGTGCAGACCGGTCAGGACCCGCGTCGGTTCGTCGAGGACCTGCTCGAGCGCTTGCGCGACCTGATCGTCGTCGCGGCGACGAACGAGAGCGCCGCGGCGGTCCTGCGCGGTGTCTCGCCGGACGAGCTCGACACCATGACCCGGCAGGCCGGTGTCTTCGGTGCCACCGGGCTGTCCCGCGGCGCGGACATCGCGAACAAGGCGCTGACCGACATGACCGGAGCGACCTCGCCCCGGCTGCACCTCGAGCTCATGACGGCCCGCATGCTCGTGCCCGAGGCCGACGACACCCAGCGCGGTGCCCTCGCCCGGGTCGAGCGGCTCGAGCGCCGCGTCGGCGTCGGGGACGCCGGCGGCCACCAGGCACCGTCCGGCGCGGTCGCAGCGCAGGCGTCGGCACAGCCGGCCGCCACCAGCACGGCGCCCGCACCGGCCCCGTCGTCGACTGCGGCACCGCGTCGGCAGGTCCCCGCCACGCAGCAGGGCCCCGCCGCGCAGCAGGCCCCGGCCGTCCAGCAGGCCCCGGCGGCGCAGCAGGAGCCCGCCGCGGCGTCGGCGAACGCGGCTCCTGCGGCGCAGTCCGACGCCGGCAGTGCGGCGCGTGATGCCGCAGCCTCCTGGGCCGCAGCCGTCCCGAGCGCTGCCGAGCCCGCTGCTCCGACCTCCCCGGCCACGGAACCCGTCAGTGCTTCGTCCACGGGCCAGGGCACGACGATCGGTGACGAGCCGGCGGTCCGGACCGTCGGCGCCGTGGGCTTCCAGCAGATGCGCGACGCCTGGCCGCAGATCGTCGAGCACGTGCAGCACGCCAAGCGGTCGGCGTGGTCGGTGGTCGTCACCGCTCAGGTGACCGCGCTGCGCGACGACGTGCTGACCCTGACCTTCCCGAGCCAGCAGGACGTCGCCTCGTTCAAGGAGATGTCCGACCCCTCGGCCAGCGTCAGCGAACTGCTCCGCGCCGCGATCATGGACGTCATCGGGCTCCGCGTGAAGTTCGTCGCTCGCGGTCCCGGGGGCCCTGGTCAACAGCGCACCCCGGCCCCCACGCAGCAGCCGTCCGCGCCGGCCGGCCGTCCGGCGCCGGCGAGCCAGCCCGCCGCGCAGCCACAGGCGCAGCCGCAGCCGCAGCCGCAGGCATCGTCGGCGCCGCAGTCCGCCGCGCCCACTCCGACGTCGGCCCCGGCCTCCGAGGCTGCTGCAGCCACCGGGGACGGTCCGGCCGCCGCTGCCGAGGCCGCTGCCTTCGCAGCGCCCGACACGACGGCGGCACCCGAAGCCGCGGCGTCCACGCCCGAGTCCGGTCCCGCCGCCACCGAGCCGGAGCCCCGTCCGGCGCAGGCACCCGCTCCGGCGCAGGCACCCACTCCGGCGCCGGCACCCGCTCCCGAGCAGGCGCCGGCTGCCGAGCAGGCGCCGGCACCCGCTCCTGCACAAGCGCCCGCACCGTCCGGCGCACCCGTCACCGACTGGGCGGTCGCGACGATCCCCGCGAGCGACCCCACCGCCGACGCCGTGCCCGAGTCCGTCGAACCCGGCTGGGCGGCACCCTTCGGCACCGCTCCGGCTGCCGCGCCCGTCGCCCCGGCGGAGTCCGTCGACCCGCAGCAGCCCCGGTCCGAGGCGCCTGCGCAACCCGCCGGTGCCACCGCACCGCAGGGGGTGCAGCCGACCGACGGCGGTCCGCAGGCGGCGTCGTCGACGGTCGCCGCGCCTCCCGGAGGACCCGTCGTACCGGGCGTGCCCGTCGACGACTACCCGCTGGACGACGAACCGTACGACGACGGCGCGCCGTTCCCGGACCCCGGTCACGGCCGATCCGCCGCAGCGCCCGCGCAGGCGCCGGCCGCCCCGCGCGCGCAGACCGCCCCGCCGGCCGCACCGCGGACCGCACCACCGGCACGTCGTGCGCCGGTCGCCGGTCGCTACGGTGAGGCCGTGGTGCGTGAGATCCTCAATGCCCAGTTCATCGAGGAGACCGCTCTCCACCAGGACGGTGCCTGATGTACGACGGGATCGTCCAGGACCTCATCGACGAGTTCGGTCGCCTGCCGGGCATCGGCCCGAAGTCGGCGCAGCGCATCGCGTTCCACATCCTGCAGACCGAGTCGTTCGACCCGTCGCGGTTGTCCGAGCTGCTGGCGGACGTCAAGGAGCGCGTGCGCTTCTGCGAGATCTGCGGCAACGTCACCGAGAACGTCCAGTGCAGCATCTGCCGCGACCCGCGCCGGTCGCCGGCCACGATCTGCGTGGTGGAAGAGGCGAAGGACGTCGCAGCGATCGAGCGCACCCGTGAGTTCCGCGGGCTCTACCACGTGCTCGGTGGCGCGATCAGCCCGATCGACGGCATCGGCCCGGACGACCTGCGGATCCAGCAGCTCATGACGCGCCTGGCCGACGGCACGGTCGAAGAGGTCATCATCGCGACCGACCCCAACCTCGAGGGCGAGGCGACGGCGACCTACCTGAGCCGGCTGCTCGTCCCGATGGGCATCCGGACGACCCGGCTGGCCTCGGGCCTGCCGGTCGGCGGCGACCTCGAGTACGCCGACGAGGTCACGCTCGGCCGTGCGTTCGAGGGCCGTCGCGTCGTCGGCGGCTGAGCCCCACGCAGGATCGTTGCGTGTGGGGCGGCTCGCACGCAACATCCTCGAAACACCGACTACCATTGTGAGACCGCGTGACCTCGCGGTGTCGCCGTCTCCGGGAGTACCAGCCAGTGGCCTTGATCGTGCAGAAGTTCGGTGGATCCTCCGTCGCGGACGCCGAGAGCATCAAGCGCGTGGCGAAGCGGATCGTCGAGACGAAGAAGGCCGGCAACGACGTCGTCGTGGCGGTCTCGGCGATGGGTGACACCACCGACGAACTCGTCGATCTGGCCCACTCGGTCACGCCGATCCCGGCCGGCCGTGAACTCGACATGCTCCTGACCGCGGGGGAGCGCATCTCGATGGCGCTGCTCGCGATGGCGATCAAGAGCCTCGGGGTCGAAGCCTCGTCGTACACCGGCAGCCAGGCGGGCATGCTCACCGACGCGCAGCACGGCAAGGCGCGCATCGTCGACGTCACCCCGAAGCGCGTGCGCGAGGCGCTCGACTCCGGCCACGTCGCCATCGTCGCGGGGTTCCAGGGGTTCAACCGCACGACGGGCGAGATCACCACGCTCGGCCGGGGCGGCTCGGACACGACCGCCGTCGCCCTCGCTGCCGCGCTCGACGCCGACGTCTGCGAGATCTACACCGACGTCGACGGCATCTTCACCGCCGACCCTCGTGTCGTACCGAAGGCCCGCAAGGTCGACCGCATCACGAGCGAGGAGATGCTCGAGCTCGCGGCGTCCGGCGCCAAGGTCCTCTACATCCGCGCCGTCGAGTACGCCCGCCGGCACGGCGTCACCCTGCACGTCCGGTCCTCGTTCAACAACACCGAGGGCACCATCGTCTACAACCCTGCCGAGGGGGAAACCGTGGAAGAACCGATCATCACCGGGATCGCCGGAGACCTCTCCGAGGGGAAGATCACCGTCGTGGGCGTCCCGGACCAGCCGGGCAAGGCCGCCGAGATCTTCACCAACGTCGCACGCGCCGGGGCGAACATCGACATGATCGTCCAGAACGTGTCGGCGGCGTCGACCGGGCGGACGGACATCTCGTTCACCCTGCCGAAGGACCAGGGCCAGACCGTGCTCACGGCGCTCGAGGTCGCGAAGTCCGACATCGGCTACGAGAGCATCCAGTACGACGACCAGATCGGCAAGCTCGCCCTGGTCGGTGCCGGCATGCGTACGAACGCCGGCGTCTCGGCGAAGCTCTTCCGCGCGCTGCACGACGCGTCGATCAACATCGAGATGATCTCCACCTCGGAGATCCGCATCTCGGTCGTCACCCGCGCCGACACCCTCAACGAGGCGATGCGGGTCGTGCACAACGCGTTCGACCTCGACGCCGAGGCCGAAGCCGTCGTCCACGCCGGCACCGGCCGCTGACCCACGCTGACCCGCTGAACCAGGAGCACCGCATGAGCACCCTCACCGTCGCCGTCGTCGGCGCCACCGGACAGGTCGGCGCTGTGATGCGTCGTCTGCTCGAAGAGCGCGCGTTCCCGGCCGACCAGGTCCGGTTCTTCGCGAGCGCCCGGTCCGCCGGCACGACCCTGCCGTTCCGTGGCGAGCAGATCGTGGTCGAGGACTCCGAGCTGGCCGACCCGTCGGGCATCGACATCGCCCTGTTCTCGGCCGGTGCCACCGCCTCGCGGGCCCTCGCGCCGAAGTTCGCCGCAGCCGGGGCACTCGTCGTCGACAACTCGAGCGCCTGGCGCATGGACCCCGAGGTCCCGCTCGTCGTGAGCGAGGTCAACCCGCACGCGATCGACCAGGCCCCCAAGGGGATCATCGCGAACCCCAACTGCACCACCATGGCGATCATGCCGGTGCTCAAGGTGCTGGACACCGAGGCCGGGCTCCGCCGTCTGGTCGCCACGACCTACCAGGCCGTCTCCGGCTCCGGGCTCGCCGGCGTCGAGGAACTGCTCGGCCAGGCGCGTGCCGCCCTCGAGCAGGACACCGCAGCGCTCACCCACGACGGTTCCGCCGTGACGTTCCCCGAGCCGGTCAAGTACGTCCGCCCGATCGCCTTCGACGTCGTGCCGCTCGCCGGCAGCATCGTCGAGGACGGCCTGGGGGAGACCGACGAAGAGAAGAAGCTCCGCAACGAGAGCCGCAAGATCCTCGAGCTCCCCGACCTGCTCGTCGCCGGCACGTGCGTGCGTGTGCCGGTCTTCACCGGTCACTCCATATCGGTGCACGCCGAGTTCGAGCGTCCGCTGTCGCCCGAGCGTGCGACCGAGATCCTGTCGAGCGCACCCGGCGTGGAGCTGTCGGACGTGCCGACGCCGCTGCAGGCCGCCGGCCAGGACCCCGCGTTCGTCGGGCGCATCCGTGCCGACCAGTCCGCACCCGAGGGGCGTGGGCTCGCACTGTTCGTCAGCAACGACAACCTGCGGAAGGGTGCAGCGCTCAACGCGGTGCAGATCGCCGAGGCGATCGTCGCGCGCCGCACCGTCGCCGCGTAGCGGCACCGTCGCCGCGGAGCGGCACGGCCGCACCTTCACCGCGCGCGGCTGACCGGCCTGTCGGTCGACGCCGGTAGGATCGACGGGTGGCAGTGAAGCAGGTGGACCCGATCGATGTCGTCCTCGTCGGGGGAGGCATCATGAGCGCCACCCTCGGCGCGATCATCCACCGGCTCGAGCCCTCGTGGAAGATCCGCGTGTACGAGCGTCTCGGCGCCGTCGCGCAGGAGTCCTCGAACCCGTGGAACAACGCCGGCACCGGGCACTCCGCGCTCTGCGAGCTGAACTACACACCCGAGCTCGCCGACGGTCGCGTCGAGATCGCAAAGGCCGTCACGGTCAACGAGCAGTTCCAGGTCTCGCGGCAGTTCTGGTCGCACCTGGTCGAGATCGGTACGCTGCCCGACCCGTCCAACTTCATCAACCCGACCCCGCACATCTCCTTCGTCTGGGGTGCGGACAACGTCGAGTACATGCGCAAGCGGTACGAGGCGATGCGGGGGCACCCGCTGTTCGCCGGGATCGAGTTCTCCGACGACCCCGCTCAGATCCGCAAGTGGGCGCCCGCGCTCATCCCCGGTCGCAAGAAGGACCAGCCGATCGCCGCGACCTACTCGGCGGCGGGCTCCGACGTCGACTTCGGTTCGCTCACCCGGCAGCTGTTCGACCAGCTCGAGCTCGACGGGCTCGAGTTCGAACCGAACCACCAGGTCAAGAACATCTCGCGGGGCAAGGACTTCGACGGCTGGGCGCTCGACGTCCTGAACGAGGTCGGTCGGTCGACGCAGAAGATCGCCGCGAAGTTCGTCTTCGTCGGTGCCGGTGGTGGGGCCCTGCAGCTGCTGCAGAAGTCCGGCATCCCGGAGATCCGCGGGTACGGCGGCTTCCCGGTCTCCGGCGAGTTCCTGCGCACCGACGATCCCGAGGTCGTGCAGAAGCACGCAGCCAAGGTCTACGGCAAGGCCAGCGTGGGGGCGCCGCCGATGTCGGTGCCGCACCTGGACACCCGCATCGTCGACGGCAACGCGTCGCTGATGTTCGGGCCGTACGCCGGGTTCAGCCCGAAGTTCCTGAAGCAGGGGTCGATGCTCGACCTGTTCAAGTCGATCCGACCGCACAACCTGCGCCCGATGCTGAGCGTCGCGTTCTCGAACTTCGACCTGGTGCGCTACCTGATCGGCCAGCTGCTCGCCTCGAAGCAGACGAAGTTCGACGCGCTGCGCGACTTCATGCCGAGCGCCGAGCCCGAGAACTGGCACAAGATCATCGCTGGCCAGCGGGTGCAGGTCATCAAGCCGGACAAGGACAAGGGCGGGGTGCTGCAGTTCGGCACCGAGGTCATCACTGCCGCCGACGGTTCGATCGCCGGGCTCCTCGGGGCCTCGCCGGGGGCGTCGACCGCCGTCCCGATCATGCTCGGCCTGCTCCGGAAGTGCTTCCCCGACCGTTGGGACGGCTGGCAGGACGCGGTCCACGAGATGGTCCCGACCTACGGGCAGGACCTCGGCGACGACGCCGCCCTGGCCGACGCCACCCTCGAGCGCACGGCGAAGGTGCTCGGCCTGCACCACTGACCAGCTCCGGCTTGCGGCCTGTTCGAACATGTGTTCGAATGACGGCATGCGGTGGAGTGGACAGGCGATCGATGCCGAGCAGAGCGACGCACTGCCTGGCATGGAATCGAGCAGCGGGTTCGTCCGGAGTGTGACGACGCCCGAGTTCGCGGGTGTCACGTTCCACGAGGTGCTGGCGAAGAGCGCGCTGAACCGGGTGCCGAGCGCCGACGGCTCCGGCACCTACGGCTGGACCATCAACCCGTACCGGGGGTGCAGTCACGCGTGCGTGTACTGCTTCGCGCGGCCGACGCACACCTACCTCGAGTTCGACGGCGGGGCCGACTTCGACCAGCAGATCGTCGTGAAGACGAACGTGGCCGACGTCCTGCGGCGTGAGCTCGGCAAGCCCACGTGGGACCGCCACCCGATCGCGCTCGGCACGAACACCGACCCGTACCAGCGTGCCGAGGGTCGGTACCGACTGATGCCCGGGGTGATCCAGGCGTTGGCGGACAGCCGCACACCGTTCAGCATCCTGACGAAGGGCACGCTGCTCCGGCGCGACCTGCCGCTCCTGGCTGAGGCGGCGAAGGTGGTGCCCGTCGACCTCGCGATGTCGATCGCCGTGTACGACGACGACCTGCAGCAGTCGGTGGAACCCGGCACCCCCACGACGGCTGCGCGGCTCGCCACCGTGCGGGCGATCCGCGACGCCGGGCTCGACTGTGCGGTGTTCCTCATGCCCGTGCTGCCGTACATCACCGACACCCGTGCACACCTCGACGACGCCGTCAGTCGGGCGGCGGCGGCCGGTGCCACGAGCGTCATGTACTCCGCGCTGCACCTGCGGCCGGGCGTGAAGCCGTGGTGGTTCGAGTGGCTCGGACGCGAACGGCCCGACCTGGTGGCGCGCTACCGGGCGATGTACCTCGACAACACCTTCGCGCCGAAGGACTACCGCCGGTGGCTGTCGGAGCGCATCCGACCGATCCTGGCGACGCACGGCGTCGGCCTCGGACGCGTGGACCCGGCGACGGGGTCGATGGGCTTCTCGGACCCCTCGACGGTGCCGCAGGAACAGTCGATCCCCCCGACGTCGCCGCTCAAGCGCGCGGATCCGGGCTTCGACCGCCGTCTGCTCCGACCGGTCGCGACCGAGACGTTGTTCTGAGCAACGAAGGTTGCGCGTTCGGGGGACATCGGAGCGTCGTGGGGGCCGGTATCATCGACCGGGTCGCCGAACGGACGCTGTTTCGGGGTACACGGTCAGCACCGAGGTGTTTGATCGTGGGCGGCATTCCCGCCACCCGGAAGGACCCATCTCGTGCTCGGCATCCCCACGCACCTCGCTCCGCGAGTGAACGCGTGGTCGACGGTGCGGGCCTTCCACGCCGGTGCGATCGGATCGCTGGTGGCGGCGGCGATCGCGCTGCTGCTGTACCGGCTGTCCGAGCCCGACGTGCACGTGATCAGTGCGGTCCTGGCGCTCGTCCCGATGCTCGGCATGATCGGCGTGCACGTGCAGTTCGGCACCTGGCGCTCCGCGGTCGCGTTCCTGGTCGTCGGTGGTGTCTGCGCCTGGTGGTTCGCGATGGTCGTGCAGCAGCAGGTCCCGTTGGGCTGGGTCACCTCGTACCTGCTGTCGTTGGCGGTCATCCCGCTCATCCTGGTCGGCGGCGCCGGCGCGGTGCCGAGCCGCGTCGTGCTGTGGTCCTTCCTCGGGTTCCTGACCGGTCGGGTGGCGACGTGGATCGCGGTCGTCCAGGCCGACAGCCCGCCGCGTCCGCTCGTGCTCGCCTGGGTGACGCTCGGCTTCGTGGTCGTCCTGGTGCTGTTCACGAGCCGGAGCACCGGTCGGTCGGAGCGGGTGCAGCCGGAGCTGCTGCGGTCAGCGCGTGAGGAGCACGTCTCCGCGTACCGTGCCGGGGTCGAGGCCGAGGCGGCCGCGATCCTGCACGACACCGTCCTGAACCACCTCAACGCGATCGCCCTGGCGCCCGACGGGCCGATGGACCCGCACCTGGCGCGGACCGTCGAGGCCGACGTCGCCGTCCTGACCGGCAAGGGGTGGCTCGCACCGGCCGCCCGGCAGCGGCCGGGCGCAGCGCTCGACGCGTTCGCCGTCATGGTCGACGAGCACCGTGCCGCCGGTCTCGACGTCACGGTGTCCGGCGACCCGTCCGCACTCGACCGGCTCGACCAGCGCGCCGTCACGGCGCTCGTCCGCGCCGTGGGGCAGTGTCTTGCCAACGTCCACAAGCACGCCGGTGTCGACGCGGCCGAGGTCAGCGTCTTCGACGACGGTGCGTCGTGCACCGTGATGGTGGTCGACGACGGTCGCGGTTTCGACGAGGACTCCACGGGCTCCGACCGGATGGGCCTGCGTGGCTCCGTCCGCGACCGCATCGGTCGGGTGGGCGGCGACGTCCAGATCTGGTCCTCGCCCGGTTCGGGGACGAGCGTGATGATGACGGTGCCGTTCGGACCGGTCACCGCCACGACCGACGCCGTGGCCACCGACCACGTCGGCACCGCGGTCCCCGACGAGGTCGGCGGCGTGCAGGGAGCCGACCGGTGAGCGCCACGACCGAGGCCCGTCGGACCGCGCAGCAGTACGACCCGCTCGGCGCGATGGGGTCACGTCCGCTCGCGATCGGGCTCGGCGCCGCCAGCATCGTCTGGGCGCTCCTGGTGTCCGTGTTCGACCGTGACGTGGTGGGCAGTCCCACCCTCAGCGCGCTCACCGTCATCCTGGTCGCGGCGTCTGCAGCCGTCGTGTTCACCGCCTCGAGTCCGTTCCGCGCACCCTTCCCGCGGTGGGCGTTCGTCGCGCACGTCGGGTTGCTCGGCCTGGCGTCGGTGACGAGCGTCGCCGCGCAGTGGGGACCCGACCGCAGCGCCCTGAACGACTTCATGTCGCTCATCACGGCGACCGGCATCGTGATGGTCGCGCCGTACCGGCCCTGGACGGACCTGGCCATCGGCGGCGCCGTGCTCGCCGTCGTCAACGCCGCGACCTGGGGCGTCGGTGCGGCGACGTTCCCGCACGAGATCCCCGTCGCCGTCGCGGCCTTCCTCGCGGCAGCGCCGACCCTGGTGCTGACCGCTGCGTCGGCCGTCTTCGCGTGGACGTTCGCGGGCCTGGCCGAGCGGGTGCAGATCCGGGCCGGTTCCTACTCGGTCGAGCGTGCGGAGCGGGACGGCATCGCGGCGAGCGTGCAGCAGGACCGGTCGACGATCCTCGCCCGCGACGTCGCACCGTTCTTCGCCGAGCTGCGCACGCGCGAGGTCATCACCGACGCCGACCGCGAGCGGGCACGACTGATCGCCGACGGCATCCGCCGGGCGATGGTCGCCGACGCGGACCGCACCTGGTTCGAGCAGGCCGTGCGGGTCGAGGGTGGGGCCGCCCCGGTGGTCGACGACCCGGACGGGCTCACCGCGATGCTCGACGCCGACCAGCGCTCCGTGGTGCGGACGTTCCTGCGGGCTGCCTTCCGTGCCTCGACCGTCGACCCGGCCGGGTTCCGGGCAACGGTCCGGCGCGCGGACGGGCAGGACGACGCGGCCACCCGCGGCGATCCAGCACGCGCCGACCCGGCCCGCACCGACCCGGCCCGCACCGACCCGGCCCGCACCGACCCGGCCCGCACCGACTCGGCCCGCGACGCTCGCGTGCTGCTCGAACTCGACCTCGCCGTGGCCGACTCCGACGTCGGGATCCACCGCACCTTCGACCCCTACTTCGCCGTCCTCCGTGTGACGTTCCCCGACCTCGACGTCGCGGTTCGTCCGTCCGCCCTCGCACTAAGGTTCTCCTATGACCAGCACTGACCCGAACAGGCTCTCGGAGGGGTCCCCGTCCCTCCCGAACCCGGGGGCACGACGTGTGCGGTTGGCCATCCTCGACGACCACGAGGTGCTGCTGGACAGCCTGTCGAGCTGGATCGCGGTGAACGCGTTCGACTTCGACCTGGCCCTGACCGCGCACACCTGGCTCGAGATGGTCCACAGCGACAGCTTCCCGACCGACCTGGTGTTCCTCGACTTCCAACTCAAGGAACCCGTCTCGATCGAGGCCCGTGTCCGCACCTGCCGTGCCGCCGGCGCGAAGGTGATCGTGCTCTCCAGCGTCGACAGCCGCGAGTCCCGCGATCGTGCCCTGGCAGCAGGCGCCGCGGCGTTCCTGTCGAAGTCCCTGCCGATGCGCGAGGTCATGGACGTCGCACGCGAGATCATGGGCGTCGCACGCGAGACCCCGCAGCCGCGGGAGTGGCGTCCGCTGCCCACCGGAGCGGCTGCGCACCAGCGTCCGAAGCTCAGCCACGGCGAGGAAGAAGCGCTCCGGCTGTACGTGTCCGGCTACTCGACCAACGAGGTCGCCGCGCAGATGAACGTGCAGTACGAGACCGCGAAGACCTACCTGCGCCGCGTCCGCGAGAAGTACAGCAAGGTGGGCCGTCCCGCCTCGAAGAAGTCCGACCTCATCCGGCGGGCCGCCGAGGACGGGTTCCTCGCGTAGTGGCGAAGCTCTACTTCCGCTACGGCGCGATGAACAGCGGCAAGAGCACGGGGCTGCTGCAGGCTGCCTACAACTACGAAGAGCGCGGCCACCGGGTCCTGCTCGCGAAACCCGCGGTGGACACCAAGGGCGACCGTGAGATCGTGTCCCGCCTCGGCGTGACCCGCACCGTCGACCTGGTCTTCGCCCCCGATGCCGACGTCCGGTCCGCGGTCGCCGCGGCCGGCGCCGTCGACCCCGAGTCCGACCGCCTCGACGGCATGGTCCGCGCGGTCAGCTGCGTCCTGGTCGACGAAGCACAGTTCCTCACTCCGCAGCAGGTCGACGACCTGCTGCGCATCGCGGTCCTCGACGAGATCCCGGTGATCACGTACGGCATCCGCACGGACTTCCGCACCGAGGCGTTCCCGGGCAGCGCCCGCCTGCTCGAGGTCGCGCACTCGCTCGAAGAGCTCAAGACGATCTGCCGGTGCGGTCGCAAGGCGGTCTTCAACGCCCGCACGGTCGACGGCCGGTTCGTGTTCGACGGCTCGCAGGTCGCCATCGACGGTGTCGACGTCGCCTACGAGTCGCTCTGCGCCAACTGCTACCTGACGGAGTCCGGCGGCCGGCTCGACGGCGCCTGACGCGTCCTGCAGGTGACCGGCAGGCGGACGGGAGGCCCGTGGCGGCCCCGCCACGGGCCTCCCGTCCGCTCGTCGGATGCGTCCAGGGCACGTGGAATGCGCGCGTCTCGGCGCGCGTTGGTGACCACATGAGCGACGACACCCTGCACCTGTCCGTCCTGGACCTGGCGACGCGCGAGTACGGCCAGTCCAACACCGAAGCCCTGCAGGGCTCGATCGACATGGCCGTCCACGCCGAGAAGCTCGGCTACGAGCGGTTCTGGGTCGCCGAGCACCACGGCATGCCCGGCATCACCTCGTCGGCCCCCGCGGTGCTGCTGAGCGCCGTCGGCGCGGCCACCTCGACCATCCGCATCGGCTCCGGTGGCGTCATGCTGCCGAACCACGCACCCCTCGTCATCGCCGAGCAGTTCGGTACGCTCCGAGCGCTGTACGGCGACCGTGTCGACCTCGGGCTCGGTCGTGCGCCGGGCACCGACGGGGCGACCGCGATGGCGCTGCGTCGCACCGATCGGCTCGACGTCGACGACTTCCCCGACCGCCTCGCCGACCTGATCGGGTTCTTCACCGGCATGTCCTCGGACAACCCGTTGTCGGGCATCCGGGCGGTGCCGGGCTACGGCGACGTGCCGGAGTTCTGGCTGCTCGGGTCCTCCGGGTACAGCGCCCAGGTGGCCGGGGCGCTCGGCGTCTCGTTCGCCTTCGCCCACCACTTCGCGTCGGACAACACCGAGGCGGCGCTCGCGCTGTACCGCGATTCGTTCCGGCCCTCGCGGTTCCGCCAGACGCCGAACGCGCTCATCGGCGTGCAGGTCGTCACGGACGAGGACCCGGCCGTCGTCGACGAGCAGAGTGCTCCCGGGATGATCTCGTTCATCCGGATGCGGCAGGGGGCGAAGCCCGAGCCGGTGTCGATGGACGAGGCCCGTGCGTACGAGTTCAACGACCTCGAGCGTCGGTTCATCGCCGCCCGCACCGAGCGCCAGGCCTACGGCACCGCTGATCAGGTGGCGGACAAGATCAACGCGCTCGTGGAGTCCACCGGGGCGAACGGCGTGATCGTCGCTCCGGGTGCTGCACAGGCGCGGTACCGTCACCAGGCGCTCGACGTCGTGGCCGGGCTGCACGCCGCGGGGCGGCTCGTGCGCGCTGGGGCGTCGGCGGGCGCGTCCGCGTCCGCGTCGGTCTAGGTCGAGTTCGCTTGGTGAGCAGAAATGGTCGGGTCGCCGTCGGGCACCCGACCATTTCTGCTCACCGAGTGGAGCGGAGCCTCAGGTGAGCAGGCCGAGGCGCGTCGCTGCAGCCACGGCGCCGACCCGCGAACCGACGTCGAGCTTCCGGAACACGTTGTAGACGTGCCGCTTGACCGTGCCGATCGCGAGCTGCAGGTCCGCCGCGATCTCGGCGTTGGTGCGCGCAGCCGCGAGGAGCCGCAGGACCTCGAGTTCGCGGTCGCTGAGCGGTGTTCCCGCGCGGGCCTCGGTGACCAGGTCGACCGGGAACGTCACCGGCGCGGCGTCGGCGTGCGCGGCCCGGGCGATGCGGTCGACGAGCTCGCGGCTCGGGGTGTCCTTCGTCACGAAGTCGACCGCACCGGCGTCGAGCAGCGTCCGGCGCAGGACAGCATCGCGGTGCATCGTGAGCACCACCACGCGGACGTCCGGACGGGTTCGGCGCACTGTGGCGATCGTGGTGCGCGCCGGCGGACCGTCGAGCTCGACGTCGAGGAGCAGGACATCGATGGCGGCAGCCTCGGGGGAGTCGAGGACGTCGGACGGACGCTCGCCGTGTGCGACCACGCGGATCGTGGGGACGGCGGCGAGGATCGTGGCCAGTCCTTCGCGGAACAGTTGGTGGTCGTCGACGATGGCGACGTGCGTGATGGTCACAGCGTGCCCCTCGGGATCGTCAGGCGGACGGTGGTGCCGGTGTCGGGAGCGCTGTCGACACTCGCGGCGCTCTCGACGTCGAGTCGTGCGCCGATGACGGCCGCGCGCTCGCGCATCGTCTGCTGCCCGAGGCGCCCGTCGGTGTCGGCGGCGGGGTCGAAGCCCGGACCGTCGTCGGACACCGTCACGACGAGGGCGGCCGGTGTCCACGCGAAGTGCACCGCGGCGGCGGAACCCGGAGCGTGCTTCCGCCGGTTGGTGAGTGCCTCGAGCAGGATCGTCAGTGCTTCCTCGGCTTGCCAGTTCGGCAGGTGCTCGGGCGTGCCCGTGGTGTTGAACGACAAGCGGTCGTCGTCGGAGAACAGGTCCCTGGCGTGCCGGGCGAGCGCATCGTCGAGCAGGGCGTCGCCGACGCGGGCGTGCAGGCTCACCGCCAGGTCCTGCACGTCTCCGAGTGCTCCGCGCAGCAGCCGTGCGGCGTAGTCGAGCTGGTCGGCCCGGTCGCCGGCCGGGGGATCGGTCAGCAGCACCAGGTCGAGTCGCTGCAGCCCGGCGAGGATGCCGTGCGCCACGCGGTCGTGCAGGTCACGGGCGATCTGCGTGCGGGAGTCCAGGTGCGCCGTCGTGACGCGCTGGCGCAGCGCCTCGGTGTAGGCGACGGCGCCGGCGGGGAACCGGCTCCAGATGCCCGCGTGCAGGGCCCTGGTGGCACGCAGGACCTCGGCGGTGGACTCCGCGCCGACCTCGTCCACGAAGAGGGGCAGGTAGGCGTCGAAGAGCATCTCCGCCGCGAGCATCGCCCCGGCCGGGTGCTGTGCCTGCTCGGCGTGCAGCGCACCGGTCGCCAGGTGGTCCGGATCGAGGTACGCGTTGCTCACCACGCTGTCCTCGGCGCCGGCGGCGTAGCGGGCGTGTGCCTCGGCGATCATCGACGTCACGTTGTCGACGAGGTTCTGCATCAGGACCGGGTCGTCGGCGAGCTCGGGGAACTGTGCGGCGATCCGTTCGAGAACCGGGCGGAGGTGGTCGGCGCGTGACATCGCTGTCGAGGCTATCTGCGTCGTCGCAGCCGGGGGAGCTGCGGCCACGTCGTGTGTCGGGAGGTGTAGTGCCGAGCGCTCGACCGTGGAAAAGCAGAAGGCCCCGGTTCCGGAGAACCAGGGCCTTCTTCGTACTGTCTCAACACAGTGTCGGGGTGACAGGATTTGAACCTGCGACCTCCTCGTCCCGAACGAGGCGCGCTACCAAGCTGCGCCACACCCCGCGGTGTGATCACTCCGTACCGGAGCAACCCGACAATACTATCCGATGATCGGGGGTGCTCACGACCATCCGGCGAACTCCCGGGCGCGTCGTCAGGAGGCGCGGGCGGTGAGGGTGACGACGACCGCTTCGGGGCGGCACGAGAACCGCACCGGCGCGTAGATCGAGGTGCCGAGACCGGCCGAGACCTCGAGCCAGGACCAGTGGTTCCGGTGCTCCCACTTGTGCAGCCCGCTGACGTACCGGCGGGGCAGGTCGCTGTTCGTGACGAGCGCACCGACGCCGGGCACCTGGACCTGGCCGCCGTGGGTGTGCCCGGCGAAGATGACGTCGGCGCCCTGGGTGACGAAGGCGTCGAGCACCCGACGGTAGGGCGCGTGGGTCACTCCGATCGCCACCGGTGCGGGGCCGTCCTCGTCCTCCGACCAGGGGACTTCTCCGCGCATCTCGTCGACGTTCGTGGGGAGCAGATCGAGGCGGTCCCAGTCGCGGTGGGCGTCCGAGGTGCCGAACAGTTCGAAGCGCGAGCCGCGGAGCTCGACGGCGTGGGCGTGGTCGTTCAGGTCGAGCCACCCGAGGGACTCGAAGAACGCCGTCTGCCGGTCGATGTCGAGCTCGACGGGCTTCGCCGTGCTGTGCGTCCGGCTCGGACCGGCGAAGTACTTCAGCGGGTTGCGCGGCGACGGCCCGAAGAAGTCGTTCGACCCGTACGCGAACACACCGGGCACACCGCGGAACGGCTCCAGCGCGTACTCCACCGCCGCGTTCGCCGTGGGGTGCCCGAGGTTGTCGCCGGTGTTGACGATGAAGTCCGGCTCGACCAGGGACAGGTCGCGCAGCCACTGCTGCTTGTCGGCCTGCCACGGCGCCATGTGGATGTCGGACAGGTGCAGGACCGTGACGTCACGGGACCCCGGCGGGAGGACCGGGACGGTCTCCCACCGGATGCCGAAGCGTCGGCGCTCGACCAGGGAGCCCCAGGCGAACGCAGCGGCGCCGACGGCCGCGCCGGCTCCGATGACCCCGAGGGCGGCGCGGCCGCGGGTCACTTGCAGTCCTTGGGCGCCTTGCCGTTCTTGTCGCCGTACAGCGTCAGCGTGACCGTCGAGCCCTTGCTGGCGTCCGTGTGCACGCCCGGGTCGACCGCAGCGACGCGGCACTCCTTGTCCCCGCCGCCCTTGGCGAACTGGTCGGAGATCGCGACGTTGGTCAGTCCGACCTCGTTCAGCTGCGCGCGGGCGTCGGCGAGGGGCTTGCCGGTCACCGAGGGGACCTTGATCTGCGCACCGTCCGACGTGTACACGGTGACGGTCGATCCGGAGGACAGCAGCGAACCGCCGGCCGGGGAGGTCGAGGTCACGGTGCCGGCCGCACCGGTACCGGGCTGCGTGCCGCCGTCGACGTACGTGAACCCGGCTCCGGAGATGGCGGCGCGGGCCTCGTCGGCGGTCTTGCCCCGGAGGTCCGGCAGCGCCTTGCTGTTGCCGCGGAGCGCCGAGTTGTCGGGGTTCGTGAACGCCCCTGCCGGGTACGCCGCGTTCACCGGGGTCTGCGCCTGCTGCCAGACACTCGCTCGGACACCGGCGTAGGTGCCGTTCACACCGTTGCTGTAGTGACGCAGGTTGTTGAGCTTGCCGTCGGTGTTGCCCTGCCAGTAGGCGGTGGCGACCCGCGAGCTCGAGCCGACGAGCCAGATCTGGTTCGCGGTGTCGGTCGTACCCGTCTTGGCGAACAGCTGCGTGCCGTCGGGGGTCTGCGCACCACGCGCGGTACCGCTGGTGATCGTGCCCTTCATGGCGTAGACCGCGGCGTGCGCGACCTCGGGGTCGAGCGCCTGCTTGCAGTCCTTGGTCTGGCCGCCGAGCTTCTTGCCGGACGGCGAGGTGACCTGCTCGATGGCGATCGGCTTGCAGTAGATGCCGTTGTTCGCGACGGCGGCGTAGGCGGCGGCCATCGTCATCGGGGCGATCTCGTTGACGCCGAGCACCGACGAGGGGGTGTACTGCAGTTCGCCGCCGTCTGCGCGGTGCACACCGAGCGAGGCCGCGGTGTCACGGATGTCGCAGAGGTCGAGCTTCTGCGCCATGTTGAGGAACGCCAGGTTGATGGACCCGGCAGTCGCTGCCGCCACCGTGTAGTTACCGCTCTCACCCGGGCTGTCGTTCTTCGGGGTGTACCCGGGCGCCGTGACGGGCGAACCGCAGGCCGTCCAGCCGGACGACATGTTCCGCGGGGCACCGCTGACGACCTCGTTCAGACCGTGTCCGGCCTTGAGCCATGCGAGCAGCGTGAAGAGCTTGTACGTCGAGCCGGTCTGGAAGCCGCCGGAGTTGCCGTACTTGTAGTCGACGCTGTAGTTGATCGAGGTGGACGTCGGCGCGGACTTCAGGGACTGGTCGTAGTCCTTGTTCTGCGCCATCGTCAGGATGCGGCCGGTGCCGGCCTCGATCGAGTTGAGCGTCGCACCGAGCGCCAGGCTGGTCTCGGCCTTGTTGTCGTAGGTGTTGACGAGCTGCTTCTGCTCGGCGTTGAGGTCGATGTTCAGCGTCGTCTGGATCGAGTAGCCACCGTTGCGCCATGCGGTGTCGCGGGCCTTCTGCGACGAGCCGAGCTGCGACATCTCCTTGACGACCTTGACGGCGTAGTCGCAGAAGAACTGCGAACCGTCGCCCACCGATGCCCGGCAGCCCTGCGACGGCTCGGTCAGGTGGACGTAGTCCTTCGGGTTCGCCGCGATGGCCTGGTCGTACTCGGCCTTCGTCAGGTTCTTCTGCGCGTACATCGACTTGAGGATGACGTTGCGCCGGGCAACGTTGGCCTCGTACTTCTTCGGGCTCGACAGGTTGCGCGCCTCGGGGTACTGCACGATGGCGAGCAGGGAGGCCGCCTCCGCCGGGGTCAGGTCGGTCGCGCTCTTGTTGTAGTAGTGCTGCGCCGCCGCCTGCACGCCGTAGGTCTGGTCGCCGAAGTAGGCGATGTTCAGGTACGCGGTGAGGATCTCCTTCTTGGAGTACTTCTTCGCCAGCCCGATGGCGAGCTTCATCTCCTCGAGCTTGCGGGGGATGGTCTGCTCGACGGCCTCGTTGTAGGCCTTCTGCTGCTCCTTCTTCGTGGGGAGCTCGAGCGCCTGGTTCATCTTGATGTTGCGGACGAGCTGCATGGTCAGCGTCGACCCACCGCCCGACTCGCCGAGCCCACCGGCGACGCTGCCGACGCCTGCGCGGATGAGCGAGGTCATGTCGACGCCGCCGTGGTCGTAGAAGCGCTTGTCCTCGCCGTCGATGGCCGCGTTCTTGAGCTGGTCGCTGATCTTGTCGAACTTCAGCTCTTGGCGGTTCTGGTCGTAGACGGTCGCGAAGTGCACCGACTTGCCGCCCGAGTAGGCGTACAGCTCGTTGCGCTGCGGCAGGTCACCGATCTCGATGTACTCCGGCAGCGACTCGAACACACCGATCGTCGACGTCGTCGTGACACCGGCGACCGCGATCGCCGGCGTGACACCGATCGTGACCAGCAGGCCGGCGAGGGCACTGAACCCGACGAATCCGATGAAGGCGCCGACTGCTGAGACGGGCTTGGTCCGCGAGGCAGACGTCTTCTGGGCAGACATAGGATGCAGCCTAAACGACACCCACGACTGAAAGGCTGGCAAGGAACCGCATGACTCGCTGGGAGTACTTCACCACGCCCCTGATGATCCACAACACCACCGCCATCCTCAACAACTACGGGGACGAGGGCTGGGAGCTGGTCCAGATCGTCACCGGCCCCGAGGGTGGGCTCGTCGCGTACCTCAAGCGCCCGAAGGCCGACGCATGAGCATCGCGGACCGCCTCGCCGAGCTGGGGCTGACCCTCCCGCCGGTCGCCGCACCCGTCGCGGCGTACGTCCCCGCGGTCGTCACCGGCCAGTACGTCTACACGGCCGGGCAACTGCCGTTCGTCGACGGTGCACTTCCCGTCACCGGCAAGGTCGGGGCGTCCGTCGACGCCGAGACCGCCACCGCGCAGGCCCGCGTGGCAGCGCTCAACGCACTCGCCGCCGTCGAGTCGGTCGCCGGCTCGCTCGACCGCGTCGCCCGGGTCGTCAAGGTCACCGTGTTCGTCGCGTCGGAGCCGTCCTTCACGGGCCAGCCCGGGGTCGCGAACGGTGCCTCCACGCTGGTCGGCGAGGTCTTCGGCGATGCCGGCGTCCACGCGCGGAGCGCGGTGGGCGTCGCGGTGCTCCCGCTGGACGCTCCTGTCGAGGTCGAGCTGGTGGTGGAGCTCACCGCCTGACGGCAGCGACCGACGGAAGGAACGTGAGCAGGGCCTCCAGTCCGAGATGGACGGGAGGCCCTGCTTCCGTTACCGGGACTCCATGAGTTCCGCGATGGTCGCCATGATCGTCGGGTCGGCCAGCGTCGTCGTGTCGCCGATGCGGCGGCCCTCGGCCGCGTCGCGGAGCAGGCGCCGCATGATCTTGCCGGAGCGCGTCTTGGGCAGCTCGGGGACGATGACCACCTGGCGGGGCTTCGCGATCGCGCCGATGCGCTTGCCCACCCAGTTGCGGAGTTCGGTCGACGCCGATTCGCGGTCGACGTCGGCGGCGGCTTCGGCGGTCAGGATGACGTACGCGACGACCGCCTGTCCGGTCGTCTCGTCGGCGGCCCCGACGACGGCGGCCTCGGCGACGCCCTCGTGCCCGACCAGTGCGGACTCGATCTCGGCCGTCGAGAGGCGGTGGCCCGAGACGTTCATCACGTCGTCGACGCGGCCCTGGATCCAGATGTCGCCCTGGCCGTCGAGCCGTGCACCGTCGCCGGCGAAGTACCGGCCGGGGAACCGCGACCAGTACGTCTCGACGAACCGGTCCGGGTCGCCCCAGATGCCGCGCGCCATCGACGGCCACGGCTCCGTGATCGTGAGGTAGCCGCTCTCGCCGGGATCGGCGCGGTTGCCGTCGTCGTCGACGATCTCGGCGACGATGCCGGGCAGCGGCGTCTGGGCGGCACCGGGCTTGAGCTTCGTGACGCCGGGCAGGGCGGAGATCATGATCGCGCCGGTCTCGGTCTGCCACCACGTGTCGACGATGGGTGTGCGGTCGTGGCCGATGACCTGGCGGTACCAGTTCCACGCCTCCGGGTTGATGGGTTCGCCGACGCTGCCGAGCAGACGGAGGGTCTCGAGACTGCGGGCCTCGGGGATCTCACGGCCGGCCTTCATCGCCGCACGGACCGCCGTCGGCGCGGTGTACAGGACGGTGACGCCGTAGGAGTCGACGATGTCCCACCAGCGGCCGGGCTTCGGCTCGTCGGGCGTGCCCTCGTAGAGCACCTGCGTCACGCCGTTCGCCAGGGGGCCGTAGACGACGTACGAGTGCCCGGTGATCCAGCCGATGTCGGCGGTGCACCAGTAGACGTCCTTCTCGGGGTGCATGTCGAACACGTTCTTGTGCGTGTACGCGGCCTGGGTCAGGTACCCGCCGGAGGTGTGCACGATCCCCTTCGGCTTGCCGGTCGTGCCCGAGGTGTACAGGATGAAGAGCGGGGTCTCGGCGGGGAACGCCTGCGCCTCGTGGGTGGCGTCCGCCTTCGCCAGTTCGTCGTGCCACCAGAGGTCGCGGTCGTTCCAGTCGATCTCGTTGCCGCCGCGCTTGACGACCAGGACGTGCTCGACGCTCTCGGTGCCCTCGCCCTCGAGTGCCTCGTCGACCGCGGGCTTGAGCGCGGAGACCGCGCCGCGCCGCCAACCGCCGTCGGCCGTGACGACGAGCTTCGCGCCGGCGTCCTCGATGCGCGCACGGAGGCTCTCGGCGCTGAACCCGCCGAACACGACGGAGTGCACGGCGCCGATGCGGGCGACGGCGAGCATCGTCACGACGGCCTCGGGGATGAGCGGCAGGTAGACGACGACGCGGTCGCCCTGCCCGACACCGAGGTCGGTGAGCATGTTCGCGGCGCGCTGCACGTCGGCGGTGAGTTCGGCGTAGGTGATGCGGCGGGTGTCGCCGGGTGCGCCCTCGAAGTGGATCGCCACCCGGTCGCCGTTGCCCGCCCGGACGTGCCGGTCGAGGCAGTTCTCGGCCACGTTGAGCGTGCCGTCGGCGAACCACTTCGCGAACGGGGCGCCGGACCAGTCGAGGGTCTGCGTGAACGGGGTGCGCCAGTCGAGCAGGCTGCGGGACTGCTCGGCCCAGAAGGCCTCGCGGTCGGCGGCGGCGGCCTCGTGCAGGTCCTCGTGCGCGACGGCGTCGGCGACGAACTCGGGCGTCGGCGGGAAGGTGGCGCCGTCGTCCTCGCGGTGGTCGGTCTGGGTCGGAGTGGACATCGATGTCCTTTCGCGTCGTTGCGTCCTCAGGGTGCGCCACGGAGACTACCCCTCGGCCGGTGCGCTGCGTGGTTCCGTGACGAGCGGCGGCCCGGGTGCAGGCCCGCCGGGCCGCGACGGTGGGGCCGGCGGTGTCCTCGTCGAGGCGGCACGTCGGGCGGGGTCGGCTGTCGGTCGCGGCGGCACGCCCGGCCGTCGTGTCGGGGGTTGCCCCGAGGGGCGGATCGTGGGGTACAGTAGTTCCTGCTGGACTCGTTTCCGGCGGCACCGAATCGGATTCCCCCCAATCCTTCGGTGTCCAGGCGGCACCAGTTCCCCCCAACCGGTGCCGCCTCTTCTTTTGTCCGGGGTCCGGCTCGAGCGATCGGCGCTCGCCGACCGCTGACGATCGGCGGCGATCCGCACAGGGACGCCGGTCCGGTGGACAGACCGGTACATGCTCACGCATCGAGTGCGCGGATTGGCCGTAGCAATTGCTACTCCGCCCCGGCGCCCGTGAACGGCGGGACCTGCTCGCGTGGTCAGTCGTCGCGCCGTGTCGGGTGCTCCGCACCGAGTGGGGTACGGCTTTCCGTTTCGGGGGACAAATCGGTCCGTTGGTGCCGTCGAGCCTTACCCCTCCACAGGCTGGTTGTGGCACCCGATGCCGAAAACGGCTCTCCTCCTACGCTCTGGCGTCATGCACCGTCACCGTGCCACGCCGTTCCTGCCCGGCTCCGGGCCCTTCCTGCCGGGGGCCGGGCCGTACCTGCCCGGGGCGGGGGCTCTTCCGCCGGGGGCTGCCGCTGCCGCCCTTCGGCGCCGGACGCACGGTGTCGTCGAGTTCGAGGAACTCGCCGGGCTCGTGACGGACGCCGGGGTCACCGACGTCCTGGTCGTCGGCGGTGTCGGCACCTGGGTCGACCGTGGCGGCGGACTCGAAGCCGCCGCGCCCCGCCTGACCGAGGCGCGCACCCGCGAGCTCGCCACGCGGCTGGTGGCGCTCGGCGGACGCCACGTCGACGAGACCACGCCGTGCGCCGACGTCCGGCACGGCGACGGGATCCGGGTGCACGTCGTGCTCGCCCCGGTCTCGGTCGGTGGCACGGCGATCTCGATCCGGCTCCCACACCCCGACCGTCCGACCCTCGCCGCACTCGACCGCGCCGGCACCTTCGAGCACGTTCCGCGCTCCGTCGTCGAGGCGGCCGTGCACCAGCGCCGCAACGTCCTGGTCACCGGTGCCACCGGCAGCGGCAAGACCACCCTGCTCGCCGCGATGCTCGGCGCCGTCCCGGCCGACGAGCGGATCGTCACGGTCGAGGACGTCGCCGAGCTGCGCATCGCCCATCCGCACGTGGTCGCACTCGAGGCGCGGCAGGCGAACGCCGAGGGCGTCGGCGCGCTCGGCCTCGACCGGCTCGTGCGTGAAGCCCTGCGGATGCGCCCGGACCGGATCGTCGTGGGGGAGTGCCGGGGCGCCGAGGTCCGCGAGCTCATGTCCGCGCTGAACACGGGCCACGACGGGGGCGCCGGCACCGTGCACGCGAACGGTGTCGCGGACGTCGCCGCTCGGCTCGAGGCGCTCGGCGCCCTCGCCGGGCTCGGCGTCGAGGCGCTCGCCCGACAAGCGGTCAGCGCGTTCGACCTGGTGCTCCACGTCGAGCGTCGGGCAGGCGGACGACGGCTCGCTGCGGTGGGCGCGTTCCACGTCGGGGCGGACGGGAGGCTCGGGGTGCGCCCGGTGGACGGGGCACCGTGAGCAGGGGGTTGCTCCCGGGGCGTCGGGTCCGGCGCCCTCTGCCGTTCGACCCGGCGCACGTGGCCGGCACCCTCGACCGGGTCGCGACGCTCGTCGCCGCCGGGGTCCCGCCGCCGCGGGCCTGGGAGCTCGTCGGCCGGCTCCCCGCAGGGACCGCTCCCGCGTCCGCGGACATCGCCGTCGTCCTGCGGGTCGCGGACCGGACCGGCGCCCCCGTCGCGGAGACGCTCGGGGCACTCGCCGGCGCGCTCCGCCGATCGGCAGCGTCGGACCGGGCGATCCGGGTCGCCCTCGCCGGCCCGCGCACCAGCGCCCGCGTCGTCCTGGCGCTGCCGTTGTTCGGCCTCGGACTCGGGGCCGCGTGGGGCTCCGGAGCGGTGCAGGTCCTCACGAGCTCGCCGCTCGGCTGGGTCTGCTCGGCGCTCGCGGCCGTGCTCGTCCTGTCCGGGCGCGCCTGGACCGCGCGGCTCGTCCGGTCGGCGACGCCGGACGGACGCGTGCCCGGGGTCGTCCTCGACGCCTGGGCGGTGGCCGTCTCGGGCGGTGGTTCGTGGATCGCCGCCGGCGAGGCGGTCCGTCGTGCCGCCGACGGGATCGTCCCGCCGGCGGCCGACGTGGTCCGCCTCCGCGAGGTCCTCGACCTGGCCGTGCGAGCGGGCGTGCCCGCGGCGGGACTGCTGCGCCGCGCCGCGGAGGACGTCCGTGACGACGCTGCTGCTGCCGGCCTCGCCGCGGCCGAGCGCCTGGCCGTCCGACTCGTGCTGCCGCTCGGTGTCTGCGTCCTTCCCGCGTTCGTGCTCGTCGGGGTGGTCCCCGTCGTGGTCGGCGTCCTCTCCTCCACCGTCGTCGGTGCGCGATGACCTCTCCACAGATGCCGCTCGAGGCCACGATCGTGCGGTGGCCACGCGCCACGCTGGGATCACCGCAACAGAAGGGACGAACCCATGTGCACCACCCCGAACCGAATCCGTCGCACCAGCCGCTTCTTCGACCGGCTCCGCGCCGTCGCGCAGGACGACCAGGGGTCCGCGACCGCCGAGTACGCGGTCGTCATCCTCGCCGCCGTGGCGTTCGCCGGTGTGCTCGTCGCCGTCATGCGCTCGGGCGAGGTACAGACCATCCTCACCGAGCTCGTCCGCGGTGCCCTCTCGCTGTGACCAGGCGCGGCGCCCCGACCGGGACTCCGACCGGGGCTCGGTCACGGTCGAGTTCGCGGTCGTGCTGCCCGCCGTCGCACTCGTCCTCACCCTGCTCGTCGCGGCCGTGCTGGTCGTCGACGGACAAGGACGCCTGCAGTCGGCCGCCGCGGCGGCTGCGCGGGGCGTCGGGCGCGGGGACGACGCCGTCGGACTCGCCGCCGCCGAGCGGATCGCGCCGGGATCCTCCGTCACCGTCCGGCGCACCGACGACCTGGTGTGCGTCGACGCCACGCGCGGCGGCACCGGTCCGTTCTCGGCGCTGCCGCTCCGGGCGACGGCGTGTGCTGCGGCCGGGGGACGCTGACCGCGAGCGCGGTTCGGTGACCGTGCTCGTCGCCGCCGTCCTCGGCGTCGGGGTGCTCGTCGCGTCGTCGGCGCTCGCCGCCGCCGGACACCGCACGCAGGCAGTCCGGGCCGGGGACGCGGCCGACGCCGCCGCGACCTCGGCCGCTGCGGCGTCCGTCGGACTCCTGACCGGCTCGCCGTGCGACGTCGCCGAGCGGGTCGCGCGGGCGAACGGCTCGGCCCTCGTGGCCTGCGACCTCGCCGCCGTGACGGCCCGGGTTCGGGTGGTCGTCGACTCCGGACCGTTCGCCGTCGGCGCGTCCGCGGTCGCCGGTCCGGCGGACGACCACCCCGACCACCCCGACCACGGTGTGTATGGTGTGCCTGTCGGCCACCGGTCACCGATGTCCCGGGCGACCCGGACACGTTCGTGTCCAGGGCCGACCAGCACCACGGATCAAGGAGACACGTGCCAGGCACGAAGAAGCTCGTGATCGTCGAGAGCCCCGCGAAGGCGAAGACGATCGCGCAATACCTCGGTGACGGATACGAAGTCCAGGCCTCGGTCGGACACATCCGCGACCTCGTCGAGCCCAAGAACCTGCCGGCCGAGCTCAAGAAGGGCTCCCTCGGCAAGTTCTCGGTGGACGTCGACAACGGCTTCGAGCCGTACTACGTCGTGTCCGACGCCAAGAAGAAGACGGTCGCCGAGCTCAAGCGTGCGCTCAAGGATGCCGACGAGCTCTACCTCGCAACAGATGAAGACCGCGAGGGTGAAGCGATCGCCTGGCACCTGCTCCAGGTCCTCAAGCCGAAGGTCCCCGTCAAGCGGATGGTCTTCCACGAGATCACGAAGGAGGCGATCCAGCGTGCGCAGGAGGCCACCCGTGAGCTCGACACCGCCCTCGTCGACGCGCAGGAGACCCGCCGCATCCTCGATCGTCTCTACGGGTACGAGGTCTCGCCGGTCCTGTGGCGCAAGGTCGCTCCCGGCCTCTCCGCCGGTCGCGTGCAGTCCGCCGCGACCCGGCTCGTGGTCGACCGCGAACGCGAGCGTCTCGCCTTCGTCTCGGCCAACTACTGGGACCTCTCCGCTCGGTTCGAGAAGGCGGGGGAGTCCTCCTTCTCGGCGCGACTCGCCCGGATCCAGGGCACCCGCGTCGCCTCGGGGCGCGACTTCGACGACCGCGGTGCGCTCAGCGGTGACGTCGTGCGTCTGGACGAGGCCGCAGCCGCCTCGCTGACCACCGTGCTCGAGCGCGCCGGGGACGCCACCGTCCGCAGCGTCGACTCGAAGCCGTACACCCGCCGTCCGGCGGCACCGTTCACCACGTCGACCCTGCAGCAGGAGGCAGCGCGCAAGCTGCGCCTGTCGCCGCGGCAGACGGCGCGTGCGGCGCAGACGCTGTACGAGAACGGGTACATCACCTACATCCGTACCGACTCGGTCTCGCTCTCGAAGCAGGCGATCGACGCGGCGCGCAAGCAGGCGGCCGACCTCTACGGCGCCGCGACCGTGCCGGACCAGCCCCGTCTGTACGCGAGCAAGAGCAAGAACGCGCAAGAGGCGCACGAGGCGATCCGTCCCTCGGGCGACTCCTTCCGCACCCCGCAGGAGCTCCAGGGCACACTCACCGGTGTCGAGTGGCGGCTCTACGACCTCATCTGGAAGCGCACCGTCGCCTCCCAGATGGCGGACGCCAAGGGTTCGACCGCGTCGATCGTGCTCGGGATCGCGTCGACCGAGTCGGTCGAGGGCATCACGTCGACCGCGAACGGCACGGACGCCGAGTTCACCGCGTCCGGCACCGTCATCACCTTCCGCGGGTTCCTCAGCGCCTACGAAGAAGGCCGCGACGAGGACCGCCACGAGTCGAGCGAGCGTGCCGGTCAGGACGTCGCGCTGCCCGATGTCAAGCAGGGCGAGCACCTCGAGGTGCACGACGTGCTGGCGAAGGGGCACGACACCACGCCGCCGCCGCGCTTCACCGAGGCCAGCCTCATCAAGACGCTGGAAGAGCTCGGGATCGGGCGTCCGTCGACCTACCCGACGATCAGCCCGACGATCATCGACCGCGGCTACGTGTCCCTGCGCGGCACTCAGCTCGTGCCGAACTGGATCGCGTTCAGCGTGGTCCGGTTGCTCGAGGAGTACTTCGGCGAACTGGTGGAGTACGACTTCACCGCCGAGATGGAAGAGGACCTCGACCGGATCGCCCGCGGCGACGCCGACCGGGTCGACTGGCTCAAGGGCTTCTACTTCGGTGGCGGCGACGACGACCAGCGTGGCCTGCGGACCGTCATCGACAACCTCGGCGAGATCGACGCGCGTGAGATCAACTCGGTCGAGCTCGCACCGGGCCTCACCCTGCGGATCGGTCGCTACGGCCCCTACATCGAGGTGCCGAGCGACGACCCGGAGAAGCCGCGTCGCGTCAACGTCCCCGAGGACCTGGCACCCGACGAGCTGACCGTCGAGAAGGCCAAGGAACTCGTCGACGCCCCCGTCATCGGCGACCGCGTCGTGGGCATCAACCCGGACACGGGCAAGGAGGTCCTGGCGAAGGACGGCCGCTTCGGCCCCTACGTCACGGAGCGCACCCCGGAGCCCGAGCCCACCGTCGACCCGAAGACCGGCGAGGTCGTCGACGACGCCGCCGCCGCCCCGGAGCCCGCAACGGCCGAGGCCCCTGCCGAGACGACGACCGGCAAGAAGGCCCCGGCGAAGAAGGCCCCGGCGAAGAAGACGACGAAGAAGGCCGCGGCGCCCAAGGAACGGACCGCCTCGCTCTTCAAGTCGATGGACCCGGCGACCGTCGACCTCGAGACCGCGCTGAAGCTCCTCGACCTGCCCCGAGTGGTCGGCCAGGACCCGGAGACCGGCAACGACATCACCGCGCAGAACGGTCGCTACGGCCCGTACCTGAAGAAGGGGACGGACACTCGGACGCTCCCGGGCGAGGACGCGATCTTCGACATCGACCTCCCCGGTGCGCTCGAGATCTTCTCGCAGCCGAAGTACGGCGGGAACCGTGCCGCGAGCTCCGCGCTGAAGGAGTTCGAGGCGGACCCCGTGTCCGGCAAGCCGATCAAGATGAAGGACGGCCGGTTCGGCCCCTACGTCACCGACGGCGAGACGAACGCGACGATCCCGAAGGGCGAGGACGTCGAGGCGGTCGACCATGCCCGTGCGGTCCAGCTCATCGCGGACAAGCGCGCCAAGGGCCCCGTCAAGAAGAAGACGCCGGCCCGACGGGCTCCGGCGAAGAAGAAGTGACCGGACGGTTCATCACGCTCGAGGGCGGCGACGGCGTGGGCAAGACGACCCAGGCCGAGCTGCTCTCGGCGTGGCTCGCCGAACACGGCCGCACGGTCCTGCGCACCCGCGAGCCCGGCGGCACCGACCTGGGCCTCCGGATCCGCGAGATCGTGCTGCACGAGCGAGGGCACGTGTCGCCCCGGGCTGAAGCGCTGTTGTACGCGGCGGACCGCGCGCACCACGTCGAGACGGTCGTGCGTCCCGCGATCGCCCGCGACGAGGTCGTGCTGCAGGACCGGTACATCGACTCGTCGGTCGCCTACCAGGGCGTCGCGCGCGGCCTCGGCGCCGAACACATCCGCTCGGTGTCGGAGTGGGCGGCGGACGGCTTGGCGCCGGACCTGACGATCCTGCTCGACCTCGATGTGACGGTCGGACGCGCCCGGGTCGCTGCGGCCCGTGGCGACACGTTCGACCGCCTGGAGTCCGAGGCCGAGGCGTTCCACGAGTCGGTGCGACGGGCCTTCCTGGACATGGCGGCAGCCGAGCCCGACCGCTTCCTGGTGGTCGACGCCGGCGGATCCACCGATGACGTGCAGCGTGCCATCCGTGCCGCGGTCGCCCCGCTCGTCGCGATCGACCCGGCATGACCGTGGTCGCCCGCGTGACGGTGGTGCCCGCATGACCGTGGTCGCCCGCATGACCGTGGTCGCCCGCATGACGGTGGTCGCTGACAGGATGGTCCCGTGAGCGTGTGGGACGGCCTGACCGGTCAGGAAGAAGCAGTCGCCTCCCTCCGGAACGCCGCGGAGTCGACCGACGGCACCGGCGGCATGACGCACTCGTGGTTGATCACGGGGCCGCCCGGGTCCGGGAGGTCGAACGTGGCGACGGCGTTCGCCGCGGCCCTCGTGGGCAACGGTCCCGACGACGACCACACCCTGCAGCAGATCACCGCGAAGACCCACCCCGACGTGTCGGTGCTCACGACGCAGCGCGTGATCATCACGATCGACGAGATCCGACAGCTCGTGACGTCGTCGTACTACTCGCCCTCGGTCGGGCGCTACCGCATCGTCATCATCGAGGACGCCGACCGGATGACGGAACGCACCTCGAACCTGCTGCTCAAGGCGCTCGAAGAACCTCCGGAGCGCACGGTCTGGATCCTCTGCGCCCCGAGTGAAGCCGACCTGTTGCCCACCATCCGGTCGCGCGTCCGCTCCGTGCGCCTCCGGGTCCCCGGCGTCGAGTCCGTCGCCGACCTCCTCGTCGCCCGCACCGGGATCGACCGCGCCCTCGCGATGGACGCAGCGCGGCAGGCGCAGAGCCACATCGGCATGGCGCAACGCCTTGCGACGAGTGAAGACGCCCGCGATCGTCGACGCCGCACCCTGACGACCGTGCTCGGCGTCCGGAGCGTCGGTGACGCCGTGATGGCCGCTGCCGACCTGCTCGCCGTCGCCGACGAGGACGCCAAGGCCATCACGCAGCAGCGCGACTCCGAAGAACGCGACGCCGCACTGCGATCGCTCGGCATCGAACCCGGCGGCACGATCCCGCCGGCCCTCCGCTCGCAGCTCCGGCTGCTCGAGGACGACCAGAAGCGCCGTGCGACCCGCAGCCTGCGCGACGGTCTCGACCGCATCCTGGTCGACGTGTCCTCGCTGTACCGCGACCTGCTCCTGCTCGGTCTCGGTGCCCCGGCGGAACCCGTCAACCTGGCGATGCGCGACCACCTCGACCAGGCGCTGCAGTCGGTCACGCCGGCCGCGGCGCTCGAGGTGCTCGACGCCATCGCCCTCGCCCGGCAGCGGATCGCCGCAAACGTGGCGGCGTTGCTCGCGCTCGAGGCGCTGCTCGTCACGATCGCCCGCGTCCGGCACTGACCGCGACGCACACTCCCCGCAGCGAGTGGGGCATGGGACAATCACGGCATGCCCGACGCTGAACCCGGCCTGCGCGAACGGAAACGCCGTGCCACCCGCCGCGCCATCCAGGCGGCCGCGCTCCGCATCGCGATCGAGGACGGCCTCGGTGCGGTCACCGTGGACGAGATCTCGCGTCGAGCCGACGTCTCACCCCGCACGTTCTTCAACTACTTCCCGAGCAAGGAACAAGCGATCCTCGGGGACGACCCGGAGCTGCCGGACGACGCCGCGCTGCAGGAGTTCGTCGACGGGGGACCCGACGGTGACCTCCTGTCGGACCTCGGTGCGCTACTCGTCCACTCGACGCAGGAGCTCATCGAGGAACGTGGACTCATCGAGGAGCGCCAGCAGGTGCTCCGGGCGAACCCCGAGCTCTTCAGCCGTCGCATGGAGTCGATGAAGGAGTTCCAGGCCGAGATCCAGGCGGCGGTCGCCCGACGGCTCGAGCGCGAGGACCCCGAGCTCGCTGCGGACCCCGATGCGCTCCGCCGTCGCGCGCGCCTGGCGTCGATCGTGGCGCTCGGTGCGCTCCGGCACGCATGGTGGGAGTGGTCCGGGTCCGAGGCCGGTTCGCACCTGGTCGACGAGCTCCGCAGGTCCTTCGCCGAGCTCGGCGTGCTCGTTTCGCGTTCACTCGTCTGAGCCTGTATAGTCATTGATCGTGCCGCTCCGGGTTCGGAGCGAGCGCGCCGCCTTAGCTCAGTCGGTAGAGCGATTCACTCGTAATGAATAGGTCGTCGGTTCGATTCCGACAGGCGGCTCAGCACACATCCCCGGTCACGGATCTGCATCAGGTCCTGACCGGGGATTTTTCTGTTGGCGTGAAGCCGCACGCTTCGGCTGCAGGACAGACAGGGGCACGGGGCCCGGGATAGCGTGACGACGTCGCGGGGGTCCCTGCGACGCAAGAACCACATCGCCCAGCCTCCTCCGGCGGACGATCGATGGAGGCACCGTGCTCACCCGTGTGACGATGATCGTCCTCGTGGGTGCGGCGGCAGCGGCACTCGCCGTGAGCGCCGCCGCAGTTCCCGAATCCAGCCGCTCGTCGGCAGCCGCTGCGTCCCAGGGGCAGCAGGCGAACGCGACGCCACTGCGGGCGGACGGCCCCGCCGTCCGACCCGACCCGACGATCGGCCGGGTGCCGACCTTCTCGGTCGACTTCGACACACCGGCGGCGGCGGATGGGCCGTTCGCTGCGACGTACGCGCAGTCGTGGCAGCCGTACCCTGACGGCACTGGTGGACGGTACTGGTCGGGTTCGCAGATCAGCGCGCACGACGGGTACATGGACGTCGCCCTGGACGGCGAGCACGGTGCGGCTGGCACCTTCGGCACCCCGGAGGATGCCTGGTCCCACGTGGGCGGGACGTTCAGCATCCGAGCGCGCGCGATCGGCGGCGCCGACAACGGCGTCGCGGTCATGCTGTGGCCGACGTCGGACGACTGGGCCGACGGCGAGGTCAACTTCCCCGAGGGCAACTTCGACGGCACGCCCCGTGTGTTCCACCACTCGATGGTGCCCGGGCACGAGAAGGGGTTCGACCACTACAACACCCACGTGTCCTGGAGCTCGTGGCACACCTACACGACGGAGTGGATCCCGGGGCGAGCGGTCAACTACTACCTCGACGGGGAGCTGGTGTACACGGTCGCCCGGAACGTCCCGGCGTCCCCGCACCGCTACATGTTCCAGGTCGGCAACTGGGGCGACCCTGGCCACCTCGAGATCGACTGGGTCCGCACGTACGATCCGCGGTGACGGGTGCGGACAACCGCACGTTCTCCCCGTTCTGGGGATTCCCGGGGGCGACGTCCATCGGCCACCATCAGAACCGAACCCGCTCCGCGCGTCGAAAGGTCGTCAGGTCGTCATGCTGCTGTCCCTCCTCTACATGAGTGCCGCTGACGAGCCCTTCGACCAGGAACGCCTGGACGCGCTGCTCGAGCACGCGCGGTCCCGCAACGCCGCGTCCGGGCTGTCCGGTCTGCTCGTGTACAAGGACGGCCGCTTCATGCAGTTGTTGGAGGGTCCGGAGGACGCGGTGCTCGAGACCTACCAGCGCATCATCGACGACCCTCGTCACACCGATGTCGGCCTGCTCGTGGAGGAGCGCATCCACACGCCGCGGTTCGGCGAATGGACGATGGCGTTCGATCGCGACGCGGAGACGCCGCTGCCGGACGGGTTCGACGCGTTCCTGGTCGACGGCGACAGCAGTGCGGACACGAGCAAGGCCCGCGCCCTGCTGCGGTGGTTCCGCAACCACCCGCTGGCGGCGCCGGACGCGGCGCTCGGCAAGCACCGCCGCTGAGGGCGAGCGCCGGCCTCAGGGCAGGTAGTACGTCGGGTTCGGCAGCTTGACGCTGCGGTCCGCCGAGCCCCCGAGCAGGTCGCTGTACTGGTCACCGAAGTTCGCGACCACGTCGTACCGGCCGCCCGATCGTGACTCGATGTGCGCCCGGGTCTGCGACTTGTACTCGACGGTGGTGCACTTCGCCGTGGCGCAGGTGATGTACGACGGCTGCTGCGACGCCCCGACCCCGGTCCACTTCGTGTAGTACGTCTCGGTGCCGCGCTCCGTCGCAGAGAACTGCGGGTAGCCGACGCGCTGCAGGTTGTCGATGGTGGCGGTCTCCTGATCGGCGTTCCGGCCGGTCAGCCCGATGATCGTGCAGCCGGAACGCTGTGCGATCGACACGAGCGAGGTCATCGACGGGGTCGCGGGGAACCGTTCGTCCTGCACCCACTCGTCCTGCCGTGCGGGGTCGAAGACGAAGTGCATGTCCGCGACCTCCATGTCGTACGTCCAGAGCGTGGTGTCGTCGGCGTCGAGCACGATCGCGGGGTTGCGGTGCAGCTTGCGGCCGACGGCGCACTGGGCGGCGACGACGGGGGCCTGCCGCCGGACGAGTGACCGCATCTCGCGGATGTACGGGGAGTCGGTGCGGTTCGCCAGGCCTGTGCCGGGGTCGCCGTAGTACGTGGCGATGGTCTTCTTGACGGAGTCGATGTTCGGGATGCCCTCACCGGACTGCGTCGCACCGGAGGAGCCGTCGGCCGCCATGGTGAACTGCGTCCGTGGGGACAGCCGGGGCTCGGAGACGCCGGGCAGGTCGGCCGAGGGGAGGTAGTAGGTGGGATTCGGCAGCTTGAGGGACCGGTCGGCGTACCCGCCTTGTAGGTCGCTCCACTGGTCGCCGATGTTCAGCGTGATGTCGTAGCCGAGGTCCTGCTCGATGTGCTTGCGGGTCAGGGCCTTGTACTCGACGGTCGTGCAGCTCGCGGCGGCGCAGGTCACGTACGACGGCTGCTGCGAGGCGCCCTTGCCGGTCCACTTCGTGAAGAAGCGGTCCTCGGTGAAGGCGGTGTAGCCGACCTTCGACAGGTTCTGCACGGTCGCGGTCTTCTGGTCGTCGTTCCGGCCGGTCAGTCCGAACACGGTGAAGCCCATCGCGGCGGCGCGGTTGACGAAGCCGACCATGGACGGGGTGGCGGCGAAGCGCTCGTCCTGCACCCACTCGTCCTGCCGTGCGGGGTCGAACACGAAGTGCATGTCCGCGACCTCCATGTCGTACGTCCACAGGGTGGTGTCGTCGGCGTCGAGGACGATCGCGGGCCGCTCGCCGTGCCGGACGGCACGGTCGTGGATGCGCTGCAGCGACGCTCCCTGGCGGGCGACGATCGATCGCATCTCGCGGATGTAGGGGGAGTCGGTCCGGTTCGCCAGGCCCGTGCCGGGGTCGCCGTAGTAGGTGGCGATGGTCTTCTTGACGGAGTCGATGTTGGGGATGCCCTCGCCGCCCTGCGTCGCACCGGACGTGCCGTCGGCAGCCATCGTGAAGTGCGTCCGCGGCGTCAGGCCGGCGTGGGCCGAGTGCCCCGGTCCGTGTCCTGGGTCGCCCCACCCGTGTGCACTGGCCGGACCGCCGACGAGGGTGGACGTGAGGACGATCGCCGCGCTGGTGGCGACGACGGAGAGGACGGAACGGCGCATGGAGGACCTGCACACCTTCGACTCGGGGAGGAGTGACCCCCAGATGGGGGATCTCGCAGCACGTTAGCTGGCAATCACCCGTGGAGTCCATACCAAAGTGCTGCGGCCAGTCCTGGTAGAAATGGCCGCATGACGGTTCGCTGGGGAGTCATCGGCACGGGCGGCATCGCCCGGTCCTTCGTGGGCGACTGCGTCGCCGCGGGCATCGAGTTCACGGCGGTCGGCAGCCGTACCCGCGACGGTGCCGAGGCGTTCGCGGCGGAGTTCGGCATCCCACGGGCGCACGGCTCCTACGAGGACCTCGTCGCCGACGACACGGTCGACGCCGTGTACGTCGCGACCCCGCACGTCCGGCACGCCGAGGACGCCCTGCTCGCGATCCGCGCCGGCAAGCACGTCCTCGTCGAGAAGGCCTTCACGATGACGGCGGCCGAGGCGCGGACCGTGGTCGATGCCGCCCGTCGAGCGGGCGTCGCGGTGACCGAGGCGATGTGGACCCGGTTCCTGCCGCAGATGGCGATGATCCGCGAGGTCCTGGCCGAGGGGCGCATCGGCCGGCCGGTGCTCGTCGAGGCGACGCACCACCAGGCCCTGCCCACCGACCCGTCGCACCGGCTGCGCGATCCCGCCCTGGGCGGTGGAGCCCTGCTGGACCTGGGCGTGTACCCGGTGTCCTTCGCCGTCGACGTGCTGGGCGTGCCCACCTCGCTCGTCGCGGCCGGCACGCTGAGCGAGCAGGGCGTCGACACGCAGATGGGCATCGTCCTGACGCACGAGGGCGGTGCGCAGTCGGTGATCCACTTCGGGATGGACGTGCGCAGCCCGAACACGGCCTCGGTCATCGGCGAATCGGGGCGCATCGACGTCGACTCGACCTGGTACACCCCGACAACGTGGCGGATCCGGGACCGCGACGGTGTCGTGGTCGAGGAGTTCGACGCGCGTGAGGAGCTGGCCGGCTACGGCCACGAGGCGCGCGCGTTCGAGGCGATGGTCACGTCCGGCGTGCACGAGGGCGGTCCGATGGACGCCGAACAGTCGGTCGCGATCATGGCCGTCATGGACGAGGCCCGCCGCCAGGTCGGCGTGCACTACCCGGCGGACGACCCCTCCACAGCGCCCTGATCCGGGTCGCGTCGTCCACATCGGCACGATCCGGCCTGGAGGCTCCTGCCGCAGTTCCGTAGGATCGGTCGCGATGTCCGAGCAGCAGCCCACCCCGCCTTCCGTACCGGAGCGTCTCCGCGCCGCCGTCGCCGCCGTGCGCGCCTCCGCCGTGCGCCGCCCGGTGCCCTGGATCGCCGGTGGGCTCGCAGCCCTGCTCGTGGTCGGTTCGGGCGGGGCCGTCGCGGTCGCCGCGGCGATGACACCGGACACGGGCACGACGGCCGCGCGGGAGACCACGTCGACCGCGACCGCGACGCCGAGCCGGTCGACCGCCACCACGAGGCGACCGACGAGCACGCCGACACCGACCCCGGACGCCCGCGCCGTGCCGAAGGACCCGGCGGGCCCGTCCGCCCTGCGCACCTGCTCGATCGCCGGTGCGGCGTCGGCGAGCGGTCTCGGCGCGTTCGAGGGGTACGTCATGGACGCGAAGACCGGCGAGGTCCTGTTCTCGAAGGACGGCGACAAGGCTGCCCAGACCGGCAGCGTCATGAAGACCCTGACGACGGCGACGGCGCTCGCGGTGCTCGGCGGCGACCACCGCATCCCGACCACGGTCACGCAGGAGTCCGGCGGGACCATCGCGCTGGTCGGGCACGGCGACGCCACCCTGTCGGCCGGCAACGGCACGGTCTACCCGGGGGCCCCGACGCTCGCGCAGCTCGCCCAGCAGGTCAAGGCGAAGGTCGGCGACACCCCCGTCACCACCATCGTCACCGACGACACGTACTGGAGCGACGCCGACGCGTGGGACCCCACGTGGCCGGTGTCCGAGCGCACCATCGGGTACCAGCCGAAGGTGACGGCGCTCATGGTCGACGGTGACCGGGCGAACCCGGCCGCGGCGACCTCGCCCCGGTCCGAGGACCCGGTCGGCCGTGCGGGCACCGCGTTCCGGACGGCACTGGCGAACGCCGGGGTCGCCGGGGTGGGGTCGGCACAGATCGTCAAGCGCGCCACGACAAGCACGAACACCATCGCGACGGTGTCCTCGCAGCCGGTGTCGACGCTGATCGGGCAGATGATCCCGAACTCGGACAACACCCTCGCCGAGATGCTCGCCCGGGTGTCGTCGAAGGAGTCCGGCTCGAACGGGTCGGCGGCGTCGCTGACCTCGGTGTACCGGTCGGCGCTCGGTTCCTACGGCGTCGACCCGGCCGGCGTCGTCATCAAGGACGGCTCGGGCGAGAGCGCCGCCAACGCGGTGTCGCCGAACTTCGTCGCCCACCTCATGGTGCAGGTCGCCGCCGGTGCGAAGGGCCTCGGCACCCTAGCCAACGCCCTGCCCGTGTCCGGCCAGTCCGGCACCCTCGCCAGCCGCTTCACCGGCGCGAACGCCGTCGCCCGCGGCAAGGTGCACGCGAAGACCGGGTGGATCGACAGCGCGAACACCCTCGGCGGGTACATCGACGCCGCGGACGGCTCACGCCTGACCTTCGCGTTCTACGCCATCGGGTCCTCGCGTGCGGCCGCGCTGCCGGCCCTCGACGCGGTGACCGCGGCGGCCTACTCGTGCGGGAGCAAGCTCACCGACTCCTGAGTCACCGGGTGTTGGATGGGCCCATGGCACGGGCTCTCCTCATCGTCGACGTCCAGAACGACTTCACCGAGGGCGGTGCGCTCGGTGTCACCGGGGGCGCGGCCCTCGCGGAACGGATCAGCGCGTTCCTCGGCCGGCACGCCGAGGAGTACGACCTGATCGTCGGCTCCCGCGACTGGCACCACGGCGACGACGACAACGGCGGACACTTCGCCGGACCCGAGGGCCCCGACTTCGTCGACACGTGGCCCGTGCACTGCGTGGCCGGCACACCGGGCGCCGAGTACCACCCGGAGCTCGACACCGAGCCGATCGACGTCGACGTCTTCAAGGGCCAGGGCACGCCGGACTACTCGGCGTTCCAGGCACGGACCGAGGCGGGCGTGCCGTTGCCGGAGATCCTGACCGAGCACCGGGTGCACTCCGTCGACATCGTCGGCATCGCCACCGACCACTGCGTCCGGGCCTCGGCCCTCGACGCCCGTGCTGCCGGCATCGACGTCGCGGTCTACGAGGACCTGGTGGCCGGCGTCGACGACGAGCGCAGCGCCCGCGCGCTCGACGACATCCGAGCGGCCGGCGGGCACGTCGACCGCAGCGACATGGACGAGGGGCTCGCGAACCCCGGAGGAGCACAGCTGTGACCGAGACCAACACCGACACCAGCACCGAGACCGACACCGGCAAGAGCGGCACGGCCGGCGACCTCACCGCGACCGTGGGCGACGACCACGTCACCGTGCACGGCGTCCCGACCGGCCTGTTCATCGGCGGGTCCTGGCGCCCGTCGGCGAGCGGCGCGACGTTCGCCGTCCGCGACCCCTCGACCGGCGACGTGTTGGCCGAGGTCGCCGACGCCACCCCCGAGGACGGCATCGCCGCGCTCGACGCCGCGGTCGCCGCGCAGCAGGAGTGGGCGGCCACCGCACCGCGCCAGCGCTCCGACTTGCTGCGCCGTGCGTTCGACCTGGTCCGCGCGCACGAGGACGACCTGGCTGCCCTGATGACGCTCGAGATGGGCAAGCCCCTGGCCGAGGCCCGCGGCGAGGTGGTCTACGGCGGCGAGTTCCTCCGCTGGTTCTCGGAGGAGGCCGTCCGCATCGGCGGCGCCCGCACCAACCCCGAGGGCACCGGACGCGCGATCGTCCTGAAGCGTCCGGTCGGCCCGGTGTACGCGATCACCCCGTGGAACTTCCCCCTCGCCATGGCGACCCGCAAGATCGGCCCCGCACTGGCGGCCGGCTGCACGGTCGTCGTGAAGCCGGCGGACCTCACGCCGCTGACCACGCTGTTCCTGGTCGAGCTGTTCCGCCGTGCCGGGCTGCCGGACGGCGTGCTCAACGTGGTGCCGTCCCTCGACGCCAAGGGGCTGTCCGAGCCGATCATCGCCGACCGCCGCCTCCGCAAGCTCACCTTCACCGGGTCGACGCCGGTCGGGTCCGCGCTCCTCAAGCAGGCGGCGGACAACGTGCTCAAGACGAGCATGGAGCTCGGCGGCAACGCCCCCTTGCTGGTGTTCGACGACGCCGACCTCGACGCCGCCGTCACCGCTGCGATGCTCGCGAAGTTCCGGAACGTCGGCGAGGCCTGCACGGCCGCCAACCGGTTCTTCGTGCAGGAGGGCATCGCCGACGCGTTCGTGGCAGCCCTCACCGCGAAGGTCGACGCGCTCCGCATCGGCCGGGGCACCGAGGACGGCACGACGATGGGTCCGCTCATCGACGACCGTGCGGTGGACAAGGCCGCCGGACTCGTCGACGATGCGGTCACCCGCGGCGCACGGCTCGTCACCGGCGGACACCGCGTCGAGCGGCCCGGCACCTACTACTCGCCCACGGTGCTCGACGACGTCCAGCCGGGGTCGGAGATCCTGACGACCGAGATCTTCGGACCGGTCGTGTCGATCACCCGCTTCGCGACCGAGGACGAGGGCATCCGGCTCGCCAACGACACCGAGTTCGGGCTCATCGCCTACGCGTTCACGACGGACTTCCCGCGCGGGCAGCGGCTCGCCGAACGCCTGGAGACCGGGATGCTCGGGCTGAACACCGGCGTCGTGTCGAACGCAGCGTTCCCGTTCGGCGGGGTGAAGTCGTCCGGCCTCGGCCGCGAGGGTTCGCACGAGGGCATCGAGGAGTACCTCGAGACCGTGTACGTGCTCACCCCGGACCCGTTCGCCGCCTGAACGGGCCCCACGGCGGGGCTCAGACCAGCAGCTGGTGCTTCGCCAGGTCGCGGTAGAGCGGCGTCGACTCGACGAGCTCGGAGTGCGTGCCGGCGCCGACGACCCGGCCGTGCTCGAGCACGACGATGATGTCGGAGTCGACCACGGTGGACAGCCGGTGCGCGATGACGAGCAGGGTGCGGTCCTCAGCGACGGCATCGATCGCCAGCCGCATCTTCTGCTCGTTCACGCCGTCGAGCGACGACGTCGACTCGTCGAGCAGCAGGATCGGGGGAGCGGCGAGCAGGGCGCGGGCGATGGCCAGCCGTTGACGCTCTCCGCCCGAGAGCATCACGCCGTCCTCGCCGACCTGGGCGTCGAGCCCACGCGGGTCGCGGTGCAGCACCTCGCCGAGGTTGACCGCCTCGAGCACGCGCACGCAGTCGTCCTCGGTCGCCTCCGGCGAACCGAGCAGCAGGTTCGCGCGGATGGTGCCAGCGAGTACCGGTGCGTCCTGCTCGACGTAGCCGATCTGGGCGCGGAGCTCCTGGCGGTCCATGCCCCGGACGTCGATGCCACCGAGCCGGATGACGCCCTCGGTCGGGTCGTAGAACCGCTCGATCAGGGCGAGGGTCGTCGACTTGCCAGCACCCGACGGACCCACGAGTGCGACCCGCGAGCCGCGGGGAACACGGAACGACACGTCGTGGAGCACCACGTCGTCGGCCGGACGCTCGTCGGCGAGGCGATCCGGGCCTCCCGGTCGATCCACCGCGCCGGACGCGACGGCGCCGTCCGGACCGGAGGCATCCGCTGCAGCCGCGTACCGGAACGTGACGTGCTCGAACGTGATGGCGTCGTCGGAGGCGACCGCGGCGGCGGGGCGCGCAGCTGCGTCGTCCTGCGCCTCGGTCGGCAGGTGCAGGATCTCCTCGATCCGGCCGAGCGCCCCGAGCGCCTGGGCGACCGCGACAGCGGCGCCCATCGCCTGGCCGAGCGGCATGATCATCATGAAGAGCAGCAGGATGAACGTGATGAGCGTGGCGATGGTGATGGTGCCCGCGGCGACCTGGGCCCCGCCGACGCCGAGCACGGCGATGAACGCCACCTGCATGACGATGCTCGCGACCGGCACGACGAACGCGGACATCTTCGCGATGTCGAGGCCGCGCTGGTAGGCCTCGGTCGCGTGTCCGTCGACCTCGTGCACCTCGCGCTCGGTGGCACCGGCCGCGCGGATGGTGCGGACGGCGCCGATGCCGCGCTCGACGGCCGCGGTCAGGTCGCCGACCTTCTCCTGCGCACGCTTCGACGCGACCCGGATGCGCCGGCTCAGTCCGCCGACGACCACGATCGCGACCAGGACGATGACGACCACGATCACGAGCAGCAGCGGGTCGATGATCGCCATCGCGATGATCGCGCCGATGAACGTGAGGGCGCCGCCGATCGACTCGATCAGGCCCTGGGTCAGGACGGCGCGCAGGAGCGTGGTGTCGCTGCCGACGCGGGACACCAGGTCGCCGGTGCGACGGGTGTCGAACTCCGAGATCGGCAGGTTGAGGATGCGGGCGATGAGCTTGCGGCGCGTGGAGAGCACGACGCCCTCGCCCGCACGCTGCAGCAGGAAGTGCTGCACACCGTTCAGGACGCCGGCGACGAGGACGAGTCCGACGAGCAGCCAGACGAGCGTGCTGAGCGTGTTGCCCTGCTGCACCGCCGTGACGACCTGGTTGACGAGCAGCGGCTGCGCGAGCGACGCCCCGGCGCCGAGGATGCTCAGCACGATGATGACGACCATCGCCGGCTTGTTCTCGAACAGGTAGGACAACAGGCGGCCGAAGGTGGCGCGGGGGCCGTCGGTCTTCTTGGGGCGCGCGAAGGGGAGACTCATCGTGTTCCTAGTTTCTGCCGTACTTCTTGTGCACTGCCTGTCGGCTGACACCGAGCAGGGTCGCGATCTCCTGCCACGACGCCCCGGCGTTCCGGGCGGCACGCGCAGCGAGCTCTTCGGTCCGGTCGAGTTCACGGCGGAGCTCGCGCACGTTGGCGAGGGCGGAGAACGGGTCGTCCCCGGAGGCTCCGGCCGCGAGGCTCGTGATGGTCGGTCGGTCCATGGGTGTCAACCTACATTGACGCGCCGACAACTGTCAACCTGAGTTGACGGACAGGGTCGGTGTGTCGGCATCGGAAACGCCGGCGGCTTCGTTCGACGCCTCCGAGTTCGCGAGACGCCGCCGCATTCGGCGGCGTCTCGCCGACACGACGGCGTCTTGCGCCGGGAAGTGGTCGTGCGCGCACGACGGACGGGAGGCCCGGTGCCAGCTGGCACCGGGCCTCCCGTCCATCAGGTGGTCGCGTTTCAGGCGTCGGTGAAGTCCTTGCTCTTCGTCTCGCGGACGAAGAGCAGCGCGACGAGCGTCACGACGGCGGCGATCGTCAGGTACAGCCCGACCAGGAAGATGTTGCCGTCGGCCTGCCACAGCGCCAGGGCGATCGTCGGTGCGAGCGAGGCACCGAGGATCGACGCGACGTTGTACGCGATCGCCGAGCCGGTGTACCGGACGTTCGTCGGGAACAGCTCCGGCAGCAGCGCACCCATCGGCCCGAAGGTCAGCCCCATCAGGGACAGGCCGACGATCAGGAACGTCACCACCGTGATCGGACCCTGCGACGCCGCGAACCAGAACTGGAACGTCAGACCGAACAGCGCGATGCCGATCGTGGTCGGGATGAGGGTCTTCCGGCGCCCGAACTTGTCGGCCAGGATGCCGGCGATCGGGGTGAAGATGCCGAAGAACACGACGCCGATCATGAGCAGCGTCAGGAACTCACCGCGGCTGTAGCCGAGGCCGACCTTCGGGACGAGCGGACCGGCCTCGGCACCGGTGGTGCCGTACGACAGCGTGAACGTGGTCATGAAGTAGAAGAGGACGTACGTCGCGACCATGCCGAACGTGCCGACGATGAGCGCCTTCCACGAGGTGCGGAACACCCGGCCCAGCGGGACCTTCGCGACCGTGCCGGACTCCTGCACGCCGCGGAACACCGGCGACTCGACGAGCTTGAAGCGCACGTAGAGCCCGACGATGACCAGGACCGAGGAGAGCAGGAACGGGATGCGCCAGCCCCACGCCTGGAAGTCGGCGTTCGGGGTGCCGTCGGCACCGGCGGGCATCGCGGCGTTGATCGCGATGAACAGGCCGTTCGCGAGCAGGAAGCCGATCGGTGCGCCGAGCTGCGGCATCGAGCCGAAGACGCCGCGCTTGCCCTTGGGGGCGTTCTCGGTGGCGAGCAGTGCCGCACCGGACCACTCGCCGCCGAGGCCGACGCCCTGGGCGAAGCGCATCACGGCGAGCAGGACCGGTGCCCACACGCCGATGGTGCTGAACGTCGGCAGGCAGCCGATCAGGAACGTCGCGGTGCCCATGACGAGCAGCGACGCGACGAGGGTGGTCTTGCGGCCCACCCGGTCACCGAAGTGCCCGAAGATGATCGACCCGATCGGCCGCGCGAAGAAGGCGAGGGCGAACGTCACGAACGACGACAGCTGCGATGCCGTGGGGTCCTCGTTCGGGAAGAACAGCGTCGGGAAGACGAGCACCGCGGCCGTCGCGTAGACGTAGAAGTCGTAGAACTCGATCGAGGTGCCGACGAGGCTGGCGATGACGACGCGCGAGCGCGGGTTGCCTGCTGGTGCCGGAGCTGAGGTCGGGGTTGCTGGTGCCGGTGCGGCGGTCATGGGTGTCGTGTGGTCTTCCGTGGTGCGCACTCCTGGTAGGGAGCACGGATACCCGAAACGGCGGACACCGATCGGTTCGCGCAGGGTGGCGCGGGCACCGATCGGGTGCGTTCGGTTGGTGGGGGACCGCTTGTGACGGAAGACAACATCGTACGACAGATGTCGCCCACCTGCGAATCAGCCCAGAGTCAGCTGGCGGCTCCTGCGCCGGCGCCCGCCCCGGCGCCGGCCTCGAGGTGGGCGGGCAACTGGTGCCCCATCCGGTCGCGCTTGGTGTCGAGGTAGCCGGCGTTCTGCGCCGAGACACCGACCACCAGCGGCACGAGCGACTCGACGGTGATGCCGTGCTCCTCGAGCTGGCGACGCTTCTCGGGGTTGTTCGAGAGCAGTCGCACGCGGGTGATCCCGAGTTCGGCGAGGATGCCCGCGGCGCCGCCGTACGCACGGGAGTCGGCCGGCAGCCCGAGCGCCAGGTTGGCGTCGAGCGTGTCGAGGCCGTCCTCCTGCAGGCGGTAGGCCTTGAGCTTGTTGATGAGCCCGATGCCGCGTCCTTCCTGCCCGCGCAGGTAGACCACCACCCCGCCCTCGGCAGCGATGGTGTCGAGCGCGGCGTCGAGCTGGGGCCCGCACTCGCACTTCAGCGAGCCGAACGCCTCGCCGGTCAGACACTCGGAGTGCACGCGGACCAGGGCGCCGTCGGACGGGGCGGACCCGTCGGGCAGCGCGCCGATGATCGCGACGTGCTCCGCGCCGGTCACGAGGTCGCGGTAGGCGCGCATCTGGAACGTGCCGTGGGTGGTGGGGACGTTCGTCGACACCTCGAACTGGACGGGGCTGCCCGGGGTGGAGGAGGTCAGCGCGTCGGTCATGGGGTGCTCCGGTCGTTCGTGGGCCCGTCGTCTCCGAACCCGGGTGCTGCGTCGTGCTGCTGCGGTGTCTGCTGCTGCGCTGTCTGTGGTGGCGCTGTCTGTGGTGGCGCTGCCTGCGGCTGCGCTGTCGCGCTGCGTTGCGGTCGGGCTCGGACCAGCAGGTCAGGGCCCAGGCTGGTGGTCGATAGTACGTCCAACCGCCGACGCCCGGACATGCTTCCCACCCCGAGGTCGTCGAGGGCGACCCGGGGTCCGCCGAGCAGGATCGGGGCGACGTACACGAGGTACTCGTCGACGAGCCCGGCGGCGATGAGCGCGGACGCGACGGCGGGGCCGCCCTCGACGAACACCGAGTGCACGCCGTGCCCACGCAGGGCGGCGAGCGACGCGGCGAGGTCGTGCCCCGGCAGCGTCACGAGCCCACGGGGGTGTCGACGGACCGCGGCGTCGTCGGGGACGGCGCGGTCACCGAGCACGACCGCGAGCGGCTGGTCGGCGAGGAGTTCGCCCGCGTCACCCCGAGCGGTCAGGCTCGGGTCGTCGGCGAGCACGGTGCCGGTGCCGACCAGGATCGCATCGTGCGCGGCGCGCTGCTCGTGGACGTGCTGTCGGGCTGCGGCGCCGGTGATCCACTTGCTCGTGCCGTCGGCCGCTGCGGCGCGGCCGTCCAGGCTCGAGGCCCACTTCACGGTCACCCACGGGCGTCCGAGGCGGACCGAGAGGAGCCACCGTTCGAGGAACGCCTCAGCCTCGTCGGCGAGCACACCGGACACGACGTCGACCCCGGCGGCGCGGAGTCGGTCGGCACCGCCGTGCACGTCCGCGCCCGGATCGTCGATCGCGTACACGACACGGGCGACCCCGGCCTCGATCAGGGCGACGGCGCAGGGGCCGGTGCGGCCGGTGTGGTTGCAGGGCTCGAGGGTGACGACGGCCGTCGCGCCGCGGAGGTGTGCCGGATCGACCTTCGCCATCGCGTCGACCTCGGCGTGTGGGCTTCCGGCGCCCTTGTGCCATCCCTCGGCGAGGACGTCGCCGGCGGGGGAGAGGATCACGGCGCCGACCCGTGCGTGGTCGCCCACGACGGGCCCGAGGGCCGCGAGTTCGAGCCCGCGGCGCATCGCCCGGACCTCGGTGGGTCGTGCCGTGTCGCTCACGGATCGAGCCTACCGGCGGTGGATCGGTGACACGTCATCGTCGGGAACGCGGCGTCATGCGGGACCGGGTCACGGAGCGCTGCGTCACGCGGGGCCGAGTCACGGAGCGCTGCGTCACGGAGCGTCGGGCCACGGGAGGTCCGATGCGGGCGCACCGTCGGCTCGGCGCAGGGCGGTCCACGCGGTCGTCGGCCCGCCGTCGCGTCCCGGGATCCGGGCGGGCCCGGCGCCGGTGAACGAGAACCCGGCGCTGCGGGCGACCGCGGCCGACGCCGTGTTGCCCTCGTAGCACTCCCAGTAGACGTCCGGAGCACCGTCCTCGAACGCCCAGTCCACGACGAGCTCCACCGCATCGTGCATCAACCCGGCACCGCGGGCCGAGGGCGCCAGCCAGAAGCCGAGGTCGCGGCCGGCGGTGCGGTAGCCGATGATCCCCTCGAGCCAGGAGGACCCGCTGCGACGGATCGCCCAGGTGTACTCGCGGTCCGACGCCCAGCCAGGACCGACCAGGGCGTCGACGAAGGTCCGTGCGTCCTGTTCGCGGTACGGCGTGGGGATCGTCGTCCAGCGGACGATGTCCGGGTCCTGACAGGCGTCGGTGATCGCCGCGGTGTCCGCCCGGGTCGGGACGTCGAGTCGGACCCGGGCGGACTCCAGCGTGACCGGCAGCACGGTCAGCCGCGCGAGCGCGGGACGAACCCGATCCGGTCGTACACGCGCGCCAGGGTCTCCTGCGCGATGGACTGGGCACGGTCCGCGCCGACGGCGAGCAGTCGGTCGAGCTCCGCCGGGTCGTCGAGCAGCTCGAGCGTGCGGGTGCGTACCGGCTCGAGCTCGGCGACGACGGCGTCGGCGACCGCGCCCTTGAGGTCCCCGTAGCCCTTGCCCGCGAACGATGCCTCGAGCTCGGCGACAGGGGTCCGGCTGAAGGCGGACAGGATCGCGAGCAGGTTCGTCACGCCCGGCTTCGCCTGCCGGTCGGAGCGGATCTCGCGCTCGTCGTCGGTGACGGCCGACTTGATCTTCTTCGCGGTGCGCTTCGGGTCGTCGAGCAGCCGGATCAGGCCGCTGTCGGACGCCGCCGACTTGCTCATCTTGCTCGTCGGGTCCTGCAGGTCGTAGATGCGCGCCGTCTCGGTGCCGATCCGGGCCTCGGGCACGACGAACGTGTCGCCGAACCGCGAGTTGAAGCGTCCGGCGAGGTCGCGGGTGAGCTCGACGTGCTGGCGCTGGTCGTCGCCGACCGGCACGACCTTGGTGTCGTACAGCAGGATGTCGGCGGCCATCAGGACCGGGTACGTGAAGAGCCCGACCGACGCGGCCTCGGACCCCTGTCGCGCCGACTTGTCCTTGAACTGGGTCATCCGGCTCGCCTCACCGAACCCGGTGAGGGTGTTGAGCACCCAGGCGAGCTCGGCGTGGGCCGGCACGTGTGACTGCACGAACAGCGTCGACTTCGTCGGGTCGATGCCCGACGCGATGTACTGCGCGGCCGTCGCCCGGGTGCTCGCGCGGAGCTCGGCCGGGTCCTGCGGCGAGGTGATCGCGTGCATGTCGACGACGCAGTAGATGGCGTCGAAGTCGTCCTGCAGGTCGCGCCACTGCATGAGCGCCCCGACGTAGTTGCCGAGGTGCAGCGAGCCGGCGGACGGCTGGATGCCCGAGAAGATGCGGGTCTTGGTCATGGTGGTGTTCCTGTGGGTCAGGTGGAGCGCAAGGAGTGGGGATCAGAGTTCGTAGTCGACGACCACGGGGGCGTGGTCGGACCATCGCTGGTCGTACGCCGCGGCGCGGTCGACCGTGTACTCCGTGACCTTCGCCGCGAGGTCGGGCGTGGCCATCTGGTAGTCGATGCGCCAGCCGGTGTCGTTGTCGAACGCCTGGCCGCGCCAGGACCACCACGTGTACGGCCCCTCGACGTCGCCGGCCTGCGCACGCCCGACGTCCACCCAGCCGAGCCCCGGGCCCGTCGAGCCGTCAGCGCCCTCGACCGGTTCGCCGTCGGCACCGAAGAAGCGCGAGAAGTAGGCACGCTCGCGCGGCAGGAAGCCCGCTCGCTTGACGTTGCCCTTCCAGTTCTTGATGTCGCGCTGGTCGTGCCCGACGTTCAGGTCACCGACGACGACGGCGAGTGGGTTGTGCGCGCGGAGGGCGGGCAGCCGCTCGGTCATGGCGTCGAGGAACTTCCACTTCTCGTCCTGCTTGGGGGTGTCGACCTCGCCCGAGTGGACGTAGGTGGACACGACCGTGACCGTGGTTCCGCCGATCTCGTAGTCGGCTTCGAGCCAGCGGCCGGCGGAGTCGAACTCGTCCGGTCCGAGGGCGACGCGGTGGATCTGGGCGGAGTGTCGCGAGGCGATCGCGACGCCGGCCCGGCCCTTGGCGGTCGCGGGGTCGTGCACGATGTCCCACTCGTCGCCGAGCAGACCGGCCAGGTCCTCGCTCGACGCACGCACTTCCTGCAGGGCGAGCACGTCGACGTCGCGGGTGGCGAGCCAGTCGCCCATGCCCTTGCGGAAGGCGGCGCGGACGCCGTTCACGTTGACGGATGCGAGGCGCAGGCGTGTCATGCCGACCACCTTATCGGCGGGCGCCGACAGCCCCGGACCGCACCGGTTCGAGGTTCCACGACTCGCCGCGTGCCGTCCGCCGAGGTTCCACAGACCGACGTGGGGGACGCCGAGATGACGAGATTTCGGAACCTCGGGGAACGGGGCGGGCGCACCCCGGGGCGGGCGGGGCGGACGGGGCGGGCTCGGGCACGGCAGTGCGGGGGACCGCACGACGGACGAGAGGCACGGTGCCAGCTGGCACCGTGCCTCCCGTCCGTCGGATCCGCGCGATCAGGCCGCGTCGTGGTCCGTCTGCAGGAACTCGACCAGGCTGTCGGCGGTGGTCTCGGCGTCGTCGCCGGTCACGGTGAGGCCGACCTCGTCACCGTTCTCGATGCCCAGGCCGAGCAGGGCGAGGATGCTGCCGGCGTTGCCGGACTTGTCGCCCTTGGCGATCGTGACCTGGTGGCCGGAGGCCGTCACGGTCTGGACGAAGAGGGACGCGGGGCGCGCGTGCAGGCCGGACGCGCTGGCGACGGTCACGGTGCGGGTGGCTTCGGACATCGATGTACTCCTGTCGATGGGTGGTGCGCTCATGCTAGCGAGCGCCGGATGGGCGGGTCGGGCGAGCGGTCAGGGTCGACCGGGCCAGAACACCTCGGTGCCGGCGGCTTCGACCTCGCGGACCAGGTCGAGGTTGACGGCGGGATCGGTGATGATCGTGTCGATGGCGGCGAGGGGTGCGACGCGGCCGAACTCCTCGCGGCCGAACTTGGTGTGGTCGGCGAGCAGGATGCTGCGGCGGGCGGACTTGATCATCGCCGACTTCACCGCGGCCTCGGCCATGTTGTGGGTCGTCAGGCCGCGCTCCGGAGTGATCCCGTTGATGCTCACGAAGGCGACGTCGACGCTCACCATGCCGATGAGCTGGTGCGTCCACGTGCCGACGCCGGCCAGGGAGTCGCTGCGGATGTTGCCGCCGAGCAGGTGCAGGTCGATGCCCGGCCGGTTCGCGACGGCCATCGCGACGGGGAGGGAGTGCGTGACGACGGTGAGTCCGCGGTCCGTCGGCAGCATCTCGGCGAGGCAGATGGTGGAGGTGCCGGCGTCGATCATGATCGAGCCGTTCTCCGGCAGCTCCTCGAGCGCGGCCTCGGCGATGACCATCTTCTCGGCCTGGTTGATGCCGCCCCGGTCGCCGACACCGGGGTGGATCGTGATGCGTTCGACCGGGATGGCGCCGCCGTGGGCACGTCGGACCAGTCCCCGTCGCTCCAGCGAGGTGAGGTCGCGGCGGATGGTCTCTGGCGTGACCTCGAGCAGCTCGGCGAGGTCCTTGACGTCGACCCGCCCCTGCGCGCGCGCCTGCTCGACGATGCGCTGGTGGCGTTCTGGTGCGTACATCGGACCTCGTCGTCTCCTGGTCGGAACGGAACGGACATGACCGGGCACGAACCCGACGGAAACGAGCCGGAGCGGCTGGCCGTCAGACGCAAACGGGCATCTGTTTCTGCATTTTTATCCCCGGATGTGTTTGTTTGTCAACGCGGATCGGGGTAGTGTGCTGCTCAGCCGCACCGGCGAGGTCCCGTCTCAGCCGTGCGCGCACCGAACGAACACCCCACCGCAAGCGCGTGTGAGATGAAGGAGTCTCGAATGTCCGAACTGCTCGGCACCGGCGTCGGCCGCGGCGTCGCCCACGGCCCCGTGCTCCGCATGGCGGACCCGCTCGGCGAACCGTCGAAGGACGCCCTGACCGGTTCGGCGGACGACGCGAAGCATGCCGTGCACGACGCACTGGCCGCGGTGGCCGAGGACCTCAACAAGCGCGGACAGCTCGCCGGCGGCGACGCCCAGGCCGTGCTCGAGGCGCAGGCGCTCATGGCGCAGGACCCGACCCTCCTCGACGACGTGCACACGCGCATCGACGGCGGCACCAACGCCGAGCGTGCCGTGTACGAGGCGTTCGCGCAGTTCCGTGACCTGCTCGTCGGCATGGGCGGCTACATGGGGGAGCGCGCAGCCGACCTCGACGACGTCGCCCAGCGCATCATCGCGAAGCTCCGTGGCGTGCACGCCCCCGGTGTCCCCGAGTCGGACACCCCGTTCGTCCTCGTCGCCCGTGACCTCGCTCCGGCCGACACCGCCCTGCTGGACCTCGACAAGGTCCTCGCGCTGGTCACGCGTGACGGCGGCCCGACCTCGCACACCGCGATCCTCGCCCGCGCCAAGGGCATCACCGCGATCGTCGGCGTCACCGGTGCCGACGACCTGGTCGACGGGCAGTCGATCGTCGTCGACGCCGTCGCCGGCACCGTCGTCACCGAGCCGTCCGACGCCCTGGTGGCCGACGTCGAGCAGCGCATCGCCGACCGGCTCGCCGCGGCCGCCGCACCGCTCACCGCCGGTGCCCTGGCCGACGGCCACGTCGTGCCCCTGCTCGCGAACCTCGGCAGCCCCGCCGACGCCGCGGGCGCCGTTGCTCTCGGTGCGGAGGGCGTGGGGCTCTTCCGCACCGAGTTCCTCTTCCTCGACTCGCCGAAGGCGCCGACCGTCGACGAGCAGACCGAGTCCTACCGTCAGCTCCTCGCCGCGTTCCCGGGCAAGAAGGTCGTCGTCCGTGCGCTCGACGCCGGTGCCGACAAGCCGCTGCCGTTCCTGACCGACAAGGACGAGGAGAACCCGGCGCTCGGCCGTCGCGGACTCCGTGCGCTGCGCAACCACCCCGAGGTGCTGCGCGACCAGCTCGTCGCGCTGGCCCAGGCGGACGCCGCGACCGAGGCCGACCTCTGGGTCATGGCCCCGATGGTCGCCGACGCCGAGGAGACCGAGTACTTCGTCACCCTGGCCCGCGAGCTCGGCATCCGCACCGCCGGCGTGATGGCCGAGGTGCCGTCGCTCGCCCTGATGGCCGAACAGGTCTTCCAGAACGCGGACTTCGTGTCGATCGGCACGAACGACCTGACCCAGTACACGATGGCCGCCGACCGCATGCTCGGCACCGTCGCGTCCTACCAGGACCCGTGGCACCCCGCCGTCCTGCGCCTCGTCGCCCAGCTCGGAGCGGCCGGTGCCGACGCGGGGAAGCCCGTCGGCATCTGCGGTGAGGCCGCAGCCGACCCGCTGCTCGCCGTCGTGCTCGTCGGCCTCGGCGCCACCACCCTCTCCATGACCCCCGCGGCCCTGGCCGACGTGCGCGCCGAACTCGGTCAGCACACGCTCGAGCAGGCCCGCGAGATGGCCCAGGCGGCACTCGCCGCGTCCACGGCGGCGGCCGCGAAGTCCGCCGCAGCGGCCGCGCACGCCGTCTGAGCCGCACCATCCCCAACACCCCGTCCGCACCAGCAGCAGCTCCACCACACAGAAAGTCACCGCACATGACAACGTCGTCCGTTGCAGCGCCCGACGCACCCGCGAAGTCGCGGGGCGGCGCACGCGTCGCCGTTCAGAAGTTCGGCACGTTCCTCTCCGGCATGGTCATGCCCAACATCGCGATCTTCATCGCGTGGGGCCTGATCACCGCCTTCTTCATCGAGACCGGATGGACCCCCGTCGGGATCCTCGGCGGGTTCGGTGAGACGGACGGTGTGGCCAACATCGGTCTCGTCGGCCCGATCCTGACGTACCTGATCCCGCTCGCGATCGCCTTCCAGGGCGGCCGGATGATCTACGAGACCCGCGGCGCCGTCGTCGGCTCGATCATGGCGATGGGTGTCATCCTCGGTGCCAACGGCACGATCATGATCCTCGGCGCGATGATCTGCGGGCCGCTCGGCGCGTACCTCATCAAGCAGATCGACAAGATCTGGGACGGCAAGATCAAGCCGGGCTTCGAGATGCTCGTCAACAACTACGCGGCCGGCATCCTCGGCTTCGGGCTGGCGATGGTCGGGTTCTTCTGGCTCGCCCCGCTGTTCAAGCTCATCGCCGAGGGCCTCGGCGACGCGGTGAACTTCCTCGTCCAGCACTCGCTGCTGCCGCTCGCCAGCGTCATCATCGAGCCGGCCAAGGTGTTCTTCCTGAACAACGCCATCAACCACGGTGTGCTCGACCAGCTCGGCGCCCAGCAGGTGCAGGACTCCGGCAAGTCGATCCTGTTCCTGCTCGAGGCGAACCCCGGCCCCGGTCTGGGCATCCTGCTCGCCTTCACCTTCTTCGGTGTCGGCATCGCCCGCTCGACCGCTCCCGGTGCGATCCTCATCCAGTTCTTCGGTGGCATCCACGAGATCTACTTCCCGTACGTGCTGCAGAAGCCGGTCCTGTTCATCGCCGTCATCCTCGGTGGTGCGACGGGCGTCGGCACGAACGTCCTGTTCGGCTCCGGCCTGGTCGCCCCGGCATCGCCCGGATCGATCTTCGCCGTGCTGACGGCGACGGCGAAGGACAGCTACGTCGGCGTCATCCTGTCGGTCGTCCTGTCCGCAGCGGTCACCTTCGCGGTCGCGTCGTTCTTCCTGCTGGCCAGCCGCAAGCGCGACCTCGCCAACGGCGGCGGTGACATGACCGCAGCGTTCGACAAGATGCAGGCCACCAAGGGCCGCGACGCGAACGCCGCGACCGCCGGGCTCTTCGGCGGCACCGCCCCGGCCAACTCGGAAGAGGCAGCCGCCGCCGGCACCACCGCCACCGCGACGAAGGTCCAGAACCTCGTGTTCGCCTGCGACGCCGGCATGGGCTCGAGTGCGATGGGCGCCAGTGTCCTGCGCAACAAGATCAAGAAGGCGGGCATCGAAGGGGTCACGGTCACCAACAAGGCGATCGCGAACCTGTCCGGTGACGAGGACCTGATCATCACGCAGGAAGAACTGACGGACCGCGCCAAGCAGAAGAACCCGAACGCGCAGCACGTGTCGGTCGGCAACTTCATGAACGCGCCGCAGTACGACCAGGTCGTCGACCAGCTCAAGAACCAGTAACGCCACCACCAGTAACGAAGTGCAGTATCGGAGGGGACGGGGACATCCCCGTCCCCTCCCTCACGTCCTCGAACACCAAGGAGAACCACGATGCCCGTCCTGCAGGAGAGCCAGATCCGGATCCACACCGAGGACACCGCGCCGACCAAGTCGGAGGCGATGAAGGAGGCGGCCGAGATCCTCGAAGCTGCGGGCGCGGTCACCGCTGACTACTACCCGGCGATGCTCGAGCGTGAGAAGAGCGTGTCCACGTACATGGGCAACTTCCTCGCCATCCCGCACGGCACGAACGACGCGAAGGACGCCATCAAGTCGTCCGCGCTGTCGTTCATCCGCTACGCCAGCCCGATCGACTGGGACGGCAACCCCGTGCGCTTCGTCGTCGGCATCGCCGGCGTGAACAACGAGCACCTCGACATCCTGTCCAAGATCGCGATCGTGTTCTCCGACGAGGACGAGGTCCAGAAGCTCACCGACGCGGCCGACACCAGCGCGATCCTGTCGATCCTCGGCGAGGTCAACGAGTGAGCACCACCGACCGGGGCACCGCCGTCCACTTCGGTGCCGGCAACATCGGCCGCGGCTTCGTCGGGCTCCTCCTGCACGAAGCGGGCTACGAGGTCGTCTTCGCCGACGTCGCCGCGCCGCTCATCGACGCCCTCGCCGCCGCCGACTCGTACACCGTGCACGAGGTCGGCACCGGCGCCGAGGACCACGAGGTCACGAACTTCCGCGCCCTGAACAGCGCGCAGGACGAGGACGGCGTCGTCGCCGAGATCGCCGCTGCCGCGATCGTCACCTGCGCGGTGGGCCCGAACGTCCTGAAGTTCATCGCCCCGGTGATCGCGCGGGCGCTGCAGCAGCGCGACGCGGACGCTGCGCCCATCGCCGTGATGGCGTGCGAGAACGCGCTGAACGCCACGGACCGTCTGCGCGAGTTCATCGTCGACGCGCTCCCGGCCGAGGGCCGTGACGCGGCGCTCGCGAAGGCCGTCTTCGCGAACACCGCCGTCGACCGCATCGTGCCGGCCCAGCCCGAGGGCGCCGGACTCGACGTCACCGTCGAGACCTACTTCGAGTGGGCCATCGACCGCACGCCGTTCGGCGGCAACGAGCCGGAGATCCCCGGCGCGCACTACGTCGACGGCCTCGCTGCCTCCATCGAGCGGAAGCTCTTCACGGTGAACACCGGGCACGCCACCGTCGCGTACCACGGCTTCGTCGCCGGGGCCGACAAGATCTCCGACGCCATCGCGATCCCCGCCGTGCGTTCCGAGCTCGAGTCCGTCCTGGCCGAGACGAGCGACCTGCTCGTCCGTCGCCACGAGCTCGACCCCGAGGTGCACCGCGCCTACGTCCAGGCGATCATCGCCCGGTTCGAGAACCCGCACCTGCCCGACACGGTGACGCGCGTCGGCCGGCAGCCGCTCCGCAAGCTGTCGCGCGACGAGCGCTTCGTCTCGCCCGCCGCGGCGCTGGCCGAGGACGGCACCGAGCCGACCGCACTGCTCGACGCGATGGGCGCGGCGCTCCGCTTCGACGTCGCCGACGACGAGCAGAGCGTCGAACTGCAGGCGCTCCTGGCCTCGGACGCGTCCGATGCCGACGTGGTGACGCAGATCACCGGCCTCGCCGCGGAGCACCCGCTGCACGCAGCGTTCGCGGACCGGGTGCGTGTCGCGCGCGGCTGACGCTCTCGACGTGGCCCAGTGATGACGGGAGGCCCGGTGCCAGCTGGCACCGGGCCTCCCGTCTTCACGTGGTCACCACGACCGCCCCGCCCGGATGGTGAGTCCGCCGTGGTCCACCGTCAGCCGCACCGCCACCACGGTGCCGAACGGGTCGCCGTCGAGCTGGACCTGCTCGGGCTGGTCCAGCTCGAGGTCGAGGACCCGTGCGCTCGTGTACCGCAGCGTCCGGGTGGCCGGGATGAGCCACGACAGGAACCGGCCGAACCCGGTCCGGTGGAAGAAGCGGTTCAGCGACAGGCCGTAGCCGACGCCGGCCCAGCCGACCGTCCGACCGGGGCGGAACGCGACCGCGTCGAGCACCCCGTCGTCCGGCTTCGCGGCGGGCAGCAGCAGGACGCCGGCGGTCAGGGTGCCGCAGTTGCCGACGATGACGGTGTGCGCCCGCATCGTCCGGGTGTCACCGTCGTCGAGGCGGTACCGCAGGTCGATCTGCCGGTTGCCGATCACGGACCGCATGATCGGGTCCGAGTACGCGAGCCAGCCGAACCGCTTCTTGAGCCGCGCGTTGGTGTTGGCCGCCATGTTCGCGTCGAGGCCGATACCTGCCATCACCAGGAAGGCGTGGCGAGTCGTCGTGCCCTGCGGGTCGGTGAGCTCGGCGAAGGCGAGGTCGACCGGCCGATCGGTCCCGCTGAAGGCGGCTCGGACCGAGCCGGCGACGTCGTTCAGCGGGATGCGGAGGTTCCGGGCGTACAGGTTCCCGGTGCCGACGGGGAGCACGGCGAGGGGCACGCCGGAGCCGTGCAGCACCTCGGCTGCGACGCGCAGTGTGCCGTCGCCACCGACGACCAGGACGACGTCCGGCGCGGTGGCGAGCGCATCGAGCGCGGCGGCACGGCCGTCGTCGGACGCCGCGGTCTCGAACCACGTCGTGGGATCCCAGCCGTTCCGGCCCGCCTCGGCCCCGACGGTGTTGCGGAGCACCCGCAGGTCGACCTTGGACGGGTTGACGACGATCGCGGCGCGCGGCATGGAAGGACGATACCGAACAGCCGTCGCGGTCCAGATCGGACGGATTCTGTCCACCATCGGCTGATCCGGGCGAACCTGGGAGTCCGGAGCGCAGAACGCATGTGATCAGAACACACTCGGGACACGGTGAACGCCGGGTGTCTCCGACGTCCGATCGGCTCTTCGCCATCTCAGGCAGGGGCCTCCGTGGCCAGATCGCCCATCTTCCGTTCCATCGTCGTCGTCAGTACCGGGATCGGGTTGGCCGCGGTACTCGCGCTCGGCGCCTCCTCGGCCGCGTCGGCCGCCACCGTCATCGACGGCCCCGTCGGTCTCGGGACCGCGGCGAGCTACGGCGTCCTCGGCGCGCAGACCGTGACGAACACCGGGCCGACGGTGGTCAACGGTGACCTCGGCGTCTCGCCCGGTACCTCGATCACCGGCTTCGGCGGCACCGGCAACGGGACCGTGAACGGCACCGTGCACCAGACCGACGCCGCGGCCGCGCAGGCCCAGTCGGACACCACGACCGCGTACAACGTGGCCGCTTCGCTGACGCCGACCCGGACCGGGCTCCAGGAGCTCAACGGGCTCAGCCTCAGCCCGGGCGTCTACAACGGCGACACGCTGCAGCTCGCGAACACCGGCCAGCTGACCCTGGCCGGCGGCGCAGACTCGGTCTGGGTGTTCCAGGCCGCGTCGACCCTGACGATCGGGTCCGGCACGAGGATCGTCATCACCGGTGGCGCGAGTTCGTGCAACGTGTTCTGGCAGGTCGGCAGTTCCGCGACCATCGGCAGCGCCGCCCAGTTCCAGGGCACCGTCCTCGCGGACCAGTCCGTGACGGCGACGACGGGTGCGACGGTCGTGGGCCGGCTGCTCGCCCGGAACGCTGCGGTGACGCTCGACGACAACACCATCACCCGTCCGACCAACTGCCCGGCTGCCGGCACGCCGTCCGAGAGCGTCGCACCGACGATCACCTCGGGCACGCCGACCGACGCCACCGCGGGCACGCCGTACTCGTTCCCCGTCACCGCGACGGGCAACCCGGCACCCACGTACTCCGACGGCGGGACCCTGCCCCCGGGCCTCACGATCAACCCGGACACGGGTGTCATCTCCGGGACGCCCACCACGCCGGGCACCACGACGGTGACGATCACGGTCGACAACGGCACGGCACCGCCGGACACCGAGACGTACGTCGTGACCGTCCGCGCACCGGCGCCCACGGCGACGCCGACCGCTTCGGCTCCCGTGCCCACCGCTCCCACGTCGACAGCACCCGCGGTCCCGGTCATCGGTGGCGGCGCCACCGGCGGCGGCACGACGGAACTGGCCTTCACCGGCAGCGACCCGACGATCCCGCTCGCCGCGGCAGGCGCGATGCTGCTCGTTGGCATCGCCGTGATGGTGCTCCGTGCACGGACCCTCCGTGCACACCGCCGGCGGATCGGGGCGTAGCGTCGGCCGCATGACGAAGCACTGGGTGGCACCGCGGTTCGGCGGCAGCGAGGTCCTCGAGTTCGTGGACACCGAGGTCGCCGCACCCGGACCCGGCGAGGTCACCATCGCGGTCCGCGCCGCCGGCATGAACCCCGCCGACACGAAGCACACCCGGCAGGGCGACCCGGCCGACCTGCCGGTGCCCGTCGGCTACGAGGTCGCCGGCGTGCTCACCGCGGTCGGACCGGACACCACGATCGCGTCCGGCGGGGGAGCGGTCGGCGACGAGGTCCTGGCGTTCCGGGTCGCCGGCGGTTGGACGTCGTCCCTCACCGTCCCGGCGGCGGACGTCTTCGCGAAGCCCGCCGGGCTCGGCTTCCCCGAGGCGGCGAACCTGTTGCTCGCAGGCACCACCGCAGCCGACATGCTGCGCGTCACCCGTGCCGCGGGCCGCGACACCGTGCTGGTGCACGGTGCCTCCGGAGCAGTCGGCGTCAGCCTGCTGCAGCAGCTCCGCCTGCTCGGCGCGCGCGTCATCGGCACCGCCTCCGAGCGGGGTGCGGACGTCGTGCGACGCTTCGGCGGCGAATGGGTCGCGTACGGCGACGGCCTGGAGGCACGGGTCCGGTCGCTCGCACCCTCCGGCATCGACGTGGCACTGGACTGCGTGGGCACCGACGAGGCCGTCGACGTCTCGCTCGCCGTGGTCGCGGACCGCGACCGGATCGTCACGATCGCCGCGCAGGCGCGCGCCGCCGAGGCGGGGTTCGCCGCAGTCGGTGGGGCGCAGCCCGCGAGCAAGGCGTTCCGCGACTCCGTGCGACAGCGACTGATCGACCTGGCCGGGGCCGGACAGCTCGAAGTGCCGGTGGCGCGGACGTTCCCGCTCGCCGAGGCGAAGGCGGCCGCGGAGCTGCTGGAGTCCGGGCACCCCGGCGGCAAGCTGGCACTGCTGCCCTGAGTCGGTCGGAGCGCCGGTCGGAACGCTGTCGGAGCGCAGTCGCTGCGCTGTCCTCCGCTGGGGGGACGCGTCCGGTCGCCGCCGCTGCCAGACTCGACGGTGATCGCAGTCGGCCCCGGAAGGAACGAACCAGTGAGTGACCAGTACCCGCCGCAGAACCCGTACGGCCAGCAGCCCGGACCGTACGGCCAGCAGCCCGGACCGTACGGCCAGCAGCCCGGACCGTACGGCCAGCAGCCGACCGGCCCGCGCCAGCCCCCGCTGTGGGCGCCGTGGTACGGGATCCCGTTCGTGCAGGCGTTCCCGCGGTTCTGGAAGAAGTACGTCCGGTTCGACGGCCGCGCGAGCCAGTCGGAGTTCTGGTTCTGGGCCCTGTGGTACGTCATCGGCTCGGCGGCCACCGGCATCGTCGGTGGGTTCTTCAACGTGCTGCCGTTCTTCGACGACGCGTCGAACGGGTTGAGTGGGTTGTGGGCCCTGGCCTGCGCACTCGGCTTCATCGCGCTGACGGTGCGACGACTGCACGACGTGAACCTGAGCGGGTACTTCGCCTTCCTCTTCATCATCCCGCCGCTCGGCGTCCTGTTCTCGCTGATCGTCGGTCTGATGGGTTCGAACCCGCAGGGGCAGCGGTACGACGAACCCCACCGCGGGTAGCGAGCGACGGCCGCGCGACGGTTCTGGTTGACTCGGACCCGACTACCAGCCAACGATCGAGGGGGACACCGTGAGTGACCAGTACCCGCAGAACCCGTCCGGCCAGCAGCCGGGCGGCCAGCCGAACCCGTACAACGGAACGCCGCAGTACGGCCAGCAGCCGGCGACCGGCCCGAACGGCGAGCCGCCGATCTGGGCCCCCTGGTACGGGATCTCCTTCGGCAAGGCCGTCGGACGCTTCTTCAAGAAGTACGCGACCTTCAGTGGCCGGGCGAGCCGCAGCGAGTTCTGGTGGTGGTACCTGGCGAACGCGATCGTCGGCATGGTCCTCGGCATCCTGTACGGCATCGGCATCGCCACGTCGGAGCGTTCGACGGTGTCGATGTCGACCGCGACCTCGGCGAGCGTGCAGTCGACCGTCACCAGCCCGTCCGCGCTCTTCGTGATCGCTGGCATCCTGATCGGGCTCTGGGGCCTCGCGATCATCATCCCGACGCTCGCCCTCGGCTGGCGACGCCTGCACGACGCGAACCTGCCCGGTGCCCTGTGGATCATCGCGATCTTCGTCGGCATCGTCGGCATCGTGTTCGGCCTGCTGCCCTCGAACCCGCAGGGCGAGCGCTACGACCGACCGACCGGCGCTCGATGAGCTACGACACACCGCAGTGGGGCCAGCCCGGCGGCGACCAGCCGTCGGGGCAGCCCGACCCCGGGCAGCAGCAGCCGGGGTACGGGCAGCAGCCCGGTCCCTACGGGCAGCAGCCCGGGTACGGCCAGCAGCCTGCCCAGTACGGTCAGCAGCCCGGGTACGGCCAGCAGCCCGGGTACGGCCAGCAGCCCGGGTACGGCCAGCAGTACGCCGACCCGTACCCGCAGGCCGGCCCGCCGATACCGGTCGGGCCCGACGGGGCTCCGCCGCTGTGGGCACCCTTCTACGGTGCCGGGTTCCTCGACGCCTTCACCCGGTTCTTCAAGAAGTACGCCCGGTTCGACGGGCGCGCCAGCCGCAGCGAGTACTGGTACTGGGTCCTGGCGAACGCGATCGTGACCCTCGTTCTGTACGGCGGGTTCATCGCCGGCATCATCTCGTGGAGCGTCTCGGCCTCGACCACCGACGAGTACGGCTACACCCAGACCGAGGGTGCACCCCCGGCGTGGATCTTCATCCTGCTCGTCTTGTACGGCCTGTGGTGGCTCGCGACCCTCATCCCGAACATCGCGCTCGGGTGGCGCCGCGTCCACGACGCGAACCTCGCCGGGCCGCTCTGGCTCATCGGGATGTTCGTCGGCATCGCCGCGATCGTGTTCGGCTGTCTGCCGCCGAACCCGGCCGGTGCGCAGTACGACCGTCCCGACCAGGCGTAGCACCACACAACGGCAATCGGCCCGCACTGCGCGAACGCGCGGTGCGGGCCGATCTGCGTCGTGCGCGGAGTCAGACCACGCGGAGTCGAGCCAGTGCACCGTCGACGACGAGGTCGCGGACGGTGACCGTGGGATCGGCGATCTGGAAGCGGAGCGCGCCGCCCGGCTGCTCGAACCACGGCTGCACGAAGCGGACGTTCACCATGAACGGGCGCTCGACCAGGTAGCGGTGGGTCTCCGGGACGCCGGCGACGTGCGGCGGCAGCGACCGGCTCGGCAGCGGGGTGTCGAGGGGGTGCAGCAGGTAGCCGTCCGGACCACCGATGCGGTCGACGGGGACGCCCGCGGGGATCTGGATGGTCAGCCCCTGTTCGCCGGCCTGCGACACCTGCTGCGCCAGCTGCGGGTACGTCGACGCCGCACGGTCACGGAGCCCGTCGAGCTCGTGCCGGGCGATGTCGCGCGGAGCCGGGAACGGCCGGTTCAGGAACCGACGGAGCATCTCGACCGCGTCCTCCTCGCCGCGCGCGGTGGCGAGGCGGCGGGCCGTGCCGTAGTCGACGACCTCGAGCGCGAACTCGTCGGACGCCTCGGCCGGGACCACGCGGAGCGCGCCCTCGACCGGCGGCTCGTGCAGGGTCTCTCCGGGGAGCTGCACGTAGCGGATCGTGTAGCCGAGCTGGTCGAGGATGGGGCGGGTGGCCGCGAACGTCATGGAGCGGAGCCTATCGGTGGAGTCGATGTCGAGTCTTGGACGCCCCCGAGTGTCAGGCGCGACCCCGCATGACGGCCTGCTTGACCTCGGAGATCGCCTTCGTCACCTGGATGCCACGGGGGCAGGCGTCGGTGCAGTTGAAGGTGGTGCGGCAGCGCCAGACCCCTTCCTTGTCGTTGAGGATGTCGAGGCGGACCTCGGCGGCGTCGTCACGCGAGTCGAAGATGAAGCGGTGCGCGTTCACGATCGCGGCCGGGCCGAAGTACTGCCCGTCGGTCCAGAACACCGGGCACGACGAGGTGCAGGCGGCGCAGAGGATGCACTTCGTGGTGTCGTCGAAGCGTGCGCGGTCGGCCACCGACTGGATGCGCTCCTTGCCCGGGGTGGGCGCCGTCTTCGGCTGCAGGAACGGCTGGACCTCGCGGAAGGACTTGAAGAAGGGCTCCATGTCGACGACGAGGTCCTTCTCGAGCGGCAGGCCCTTGATCGCCTCGACGTAGATCGGCTTCGAGACGTCGAGGTCCTTGATCAGGGTCTTGCACGCCAGCCGGTTCCGCCCGTTGATGCGCATCGCGTCCGAGCCGCAGACGCCGTGGGCGCAGGAACGGCGGAACGTCAGGGAGCCGTCCTGGTCCCATTTGATCTTGTGCAGGGCGTCGAGGATGCGGTCGGTCGGCAGCATCATGACGTCGAAGTCCTGCCAGCGCGGCTCGTCGTCGACGTCCGGGTCGAAGCGTCGGATGATGAGCGTGACGGAGAAGGACCCGGGAGGCGCGTCGGTGGTGTCGGTCCGGGGTGCGTCGGAGACCAGGGTGTCGGTCATCTCAGTACTTCCTCTCCATCGGCTGGTACCGGGTCACGACGACCGGCTTCCAGTCCAGCGTGATGTGGTCGTCGGCGAGTGACGAGTGCGGGTCGCCCGTCAGGTACGCCATCGTGTGCTGCATGTAGTTCTCGTCGTCGCGCTTCGGGTAGTCGTCGCGCATGTGGCCGCCGCGGCTCTCCTTGCGGTTGCGGGCCGAGTAGACGACCACCTCGGCCAGGTCGAGCAGGAACCCGAGCTCGACGGCCTCGAGCAGGTCGGTGTTGAACCGCTTGCCCTTGTCCTGCACCGAGACCTGCATGAAGCGGTTCCGGAGCGTGTGGATGGTCTCGGTGACGCGGGCGAGGGACTCGTCGGTGCGGAACACCTGGGCGTTCTTGTCCATCTCGTCCTGCAGCTCCTTGCGCAGGACGGCGATGCGCTCGGTGCCGGTCGAGGCGCGCAGCTGGTCGAGCATCGCCCGGACGCCGGCAGCGGGGTCTTCGGGCAGCGGGAGGAACTCGGCGGTCTTGACCCACTCGGCGGCGTTGTTGCCCGAGCGCTTGCCGAAGACGTTGATGTCGAGGAGTGAGTTCGTGCCGAGACGGTTCGAGCCGTGCACCGAGACGCAGGCGCACTCGCCGGCGGCGTAGAGGCCGGGGACGACGGTGGTGTTGTCGTAGAGCACCTGCGCGTCGGTGTTCGTCGGGATGCCGCCCATCGCGTAGTGCGCGGTCGGCATCACCGGCACCGGCTCGACGACGGGGTCGACGCCGAGGTAGGTGCGGGCGAACTCCGTGATGTCCGGGAGCTTGGTCTCGAGGACCTCGGCACCGAGGTGCGTGCAGTCGAGCAGGACGTAGTCCTTGTTCGGGCCGGCACCGCGGCCCTCTGCCACCTCTTGCACCATGCACCGGGCGACGATGTCGCGTGGGGCGAGGTCTTTGATGGTGGGGGCGTAGCGCTCCATGAAGCGTTCACCGGAGGCGTTGCGCAGGATCGCACCCTCGCCACGAGCGCCCTCGGTCAGCAGGATGCCGAGGCCGGCGAGGCCGGTCGGGTGGAACTGGAAGAACTCCATGTCCTCGAGCGGCAGGCCCGTGCGCCACACGATGCCGACGCCGTCGCCGGTCAGGGTGTGCGCGTTCGAGGTCGTCTTGTACATCTTGCCGAAGCCGCCGGTCGCGAAGATCATCGCCTTGGCGTGGAACACGTGCAGCTCACCCGTGGCGAGCTCGAACGCGACGACGCCGGCCGGCTGCTTGCGCGTGACGCCGTCTTCGCCCACGACGTCGACCATGATGAGGTCGAGCGCGTAGAACTCGTTGTAGAACTCGACGCCGAGCTTGACGCAGTTCTGGAACAGCGTCTGCAGGATCATGTGACCCGTGCGGTCAGCCGCGTAGCAGGCGCGACGGACCGGTGCCTTGCCGTGGTCGCGGGTGTGGCCGCCGAAGCGACGCTGGTCGATCTTGCCCTCGGGCGTGCGGTTGAACGGCAGGCCCATGTTCTCGAGGTCGATGACGGCGTCGATGGCTTCCTTCGCCAGGATCTCGGCGGCGTCCTGGTCGACCAGGTAGTCGCCGCCCTTGATCGTGTCGAAGGTGTGCCACTCCCACGAGTCCTCTTCGACGTTCGCGAGGGCCGCGGCCATCCCGCCCTGCGCCGCACCGGTGTGCGAGCGGGTCGGGTAGAGCTTCGAGATGACGGCCGTCTTCGCCTTCGGGCCGGCCTCGATCGCGGCACGCATGCCCGCGCCTCCTGCGCCGATGATGACGATGTCGAACTGGTGGTGGTGCACGGTGGTCTCGGTCACAGGGGTCTTTCCGTAGACGGTGGGAAGGCGGTCGGCAGCGGGGATGGTGCTACTGCGCCGGGCAGAAGGAGGGCAGGTCCGCGGCGGCTGCGCCGGCGGGGCACGGGTCGAACGTCCAGCAGACGAGCAGGCCGAGGACGATCAGCACGACGCACGCGATGAGGATCGCGGCGAGGAGCGTCTTCCGGATGCCCGGCTTCGACACGTAGTCGTTGACGATCGTGCGCATGCCGTTCGAGCCGTGGATCAGGGCCAGGACGAGCATGAGGGAGTCCCACACCTGCCAGAACGGGTTCGCCCACTTGCCGGCGACGAAGGCGAAGTCGATCTGCTTGACACCCTCGCCCGCCACCATGTTGACGAAGAGGTGGCCGAAGATCAGCACGACGAGCAGGACGCCCGAGCCGCGCATGTAGATCCAGCCCCACTTCTCCCAGTTGGTGGAGCGGCGGGCGGCCGCGGCGGAACGGGGAGGTTCGACGATCTGCGTGGTCATCAGGTGCCCCTCTAGTTGAAGTCCGCGAAGAGGTTCATGAGCTGGCGGGGCAGGAAGCCCGCGATCGCGATCGCCCACAGGACGATGACGACCCAGAACATGGACCGCTGGTACTTCGGCCCCTTGGACCAGAAGTCGACGAGGATGATCCGGAGCCCGTTGAACGCGTGGAACACGATGGCCATCACCAGGGCGATCTCGCCGATGTTCATGATCGGGGTCTTGTACGTGCCGATGACCGCGTTGTACGCCTCGGGTGAGAGGCGCACGAGAGCCGTGTCGAGGATGTGCACGAGCAGGAAGAAGTAGATCGCGACACCGGTGATCCGGTGCAGGACCCACGACCACATGCCGGTCGACCCGCGGTACAGCGTGCCCTCGAGTTTCCGAGAGGCGCGGGGCGCCTCGATCGTGACTTCGGGGACGGCGGTCGCCGTACCGCCGCCGGTGGGCTCAGCCATGAGCTCGTCCTTCCATAGGACGGGCTCGCCCGATCGGCGAGCCCTTGCCGTTCGTGTTCGTGTGGAACACGTCCCATCCTATGCGCGGGTGCTGACCTTCTCGTCCCGACCGGCCCGCAGGCCCCGACCCACGGGCGGCGCGCCGATGTTCCTGGCCGTGTCGTGGTGCCCCAGGAGCTGGTCGCCGACGGCCTCCCACGTGGTGCCCTCGACCCGGAGACGGCCCGCCGATCCCATCCGTTCCGCGAGTGCGCGGTCGTGGTGGAGCCGCAGGACCGCCTGTCGCAGAGCCTGCGGTGCGTCGGTGTCGTAGAGCTCGCCGTCGAGTCCGGGGGCGACGAGGTCGAGCGGACCACCCGACGCCGGCGCGATCACCGGCAGCCCCGAGGCGTGCGCTTCCTGGAGGGTCTGCCCGAAGGTCTCGGCCGGACCGGTGTGCACGAAGAGGTCGAGCGAGGCGTACGCGTCGGCGAGGGCGTCGCCGCGCAACGGTCCGGTGAAGGTGACGTCGAGGTGCCGCAGGCGTCGCTCGAGCAGCGCCCGGGACGGCCCGCCGCCGGCCACGACGACGCGGATGCCGGGGATCCCGCCGAGCTCGGCGAGCCGTTCGACCTCCTTCTCCGGCGCCAGCCGCCCGACGTAGCCGACGATCGTCTCGCCGTGCGGGGCGATCCGGCGCCGGAGCGCCCGGACGTGGGCGGACTCCCGTCGGGCCGGGTGGAAGAGCTCGGTGTCGACCCCGCGCCCCCAGCGGGCGACGCGGGGGACCCCGTCCTCGGCGAGCATCGCGGCGGTCGCGCTCGACGGTGCGAGCGTCAGCGAGGCGCCGGCGTGGATGCGGCCGAGGATCCTGCGGACCAACGGGACGGTCGCCGTCAAGCCGTTGCGGCGGGCGAAACCGGCCACGTCGGTCTGGAAGACGGCGACGGAGGGGATGCCGAGCCTCCCGGCTGCCGTGATCGCGCGTCCACCCAACAGGAACGGACTCGCGGCGTGGAGCACGTCGGCGCCGGAGGCGGCGAGGATCGTGTCGAGGACGGGGTGGGGGAGTGCGACGGGGAACTGCCGGTACGCGACGGCGGGGATCCGGTGCACGTCGAAGGAGCGGTAGCGCTCGACACTGCTGCGGGACCGGAACTGCGCGAGCCCCGGGGTGTCCGGTGCGATCACGACCGCGCGGTGGCCACGGCGTTCCAGGTGGTCGAGGACCGCCAGGACGCTGGTGGTCACGCCGTTGAGGGTGGGCAGGAAGCTCTCGGTCACGACGGCGACGGTCCGGGGGGACGTGCCGCGCTCCACGCTGCGTGCGCTCATGGTGCTGCCCATGCTCCGGGCGCCACGTGACCCCGCGGGGCCGACGACGTGAACGGGGCGGAGGCGACGGGTGAACAACGACGTGCGGGAGCCCGCATGCGGGAATCGTGCGGAGACCACCCAGGATCCGCACGGCAGGACCGGTACGGTGAGCGCGTGGCTGACGCTCTCGAAGACTTCTACGCGATCATCCCCGCAGGGGGCATCGGATCGCGCCTGTGGCCGCTGTCGCGCGCCGACGCACCCAAGTTCCTGCACGACCTGACCGGGTCCGGCACCTCGCTGCTCCGGCAGACCTGGGACCGGCTCGCCCCGCTCGCGGGCGAGCAGCGGATCATGGTCGTGACCGGACGGGCGCACCGCGTCGCCGTCGAGTCGCAGCTGCCCGGGGTCGAGGACCACAACGTGGTGCTCGAGAGCGAGCCGAAGGACTCCACGGCGGCCATCGGCCTCGCCGCGGCGATCCTCGTGCGCCGCGAACCCGACGTCGTCATCGGCTCCTTCGCCGCCGACCACGTCATCGGTGACGCCCGCGGCTTCCGCCGTTCCGTGCGCGAGGCCGTCGCCGTCGCCCGTGCCGGGTACATCACCACCATCGGCATCACGCCGACCGAGCCCGCGATCGGCTTCGGGTACATCCACGCGCACGGCGACACCCTGGACATCGAGGGCGCACCGACCGCGCACGCCGTCCGGTCGTTCGTCGAGAAGCCCGACCTGGACACCGCGCGCTCCTACGTCGAGCAGGGCACGTACCTGTGGAACGCGGGCATGTTCATCGCCCGCGCCGACGTGCTGCTCGAGGAGATCGGCCGGAACAACCCGACACTGCTGGCCGGCATCAACGAGCTCGCGGACGCCTGGGACACCTCGGCCCGCGGGGCGGTCGTCGACGCGGTGTGGCCCACGCTCGAGAAGATCGCGATCGACTACACCGTCGCCGAGCCGGCCGCCGCGGCCAGCCGCATGGCGGTCGTCCCCGGTGACTTCGACTGGGACGACGTCGGCGACTTCGCCTCGCTCGCCAAGCTGCAGTCCGGTGGTCGCCCGAACAACCTCGCCGTGCTCGGTGACGGCGCCCGGATCCTGGCCGACTCGTCGAGCGGCATCGTGATCTCGCACAGCCAGCGGCTCATCTCGCTCATCGGGGTCGAGGACATCGTCGTCGTGGACACCCCCGACGCGCTCCTCGTGACCACCAGCGCGAACGCGCAGCGGGTCAAGGGTGTCGTGGATGCGCTCAAGATCAGCGGCCGCGGCGACGTCCTCTGACGACGTCGCACCGGTCGTTCGTCCGGTGATGTTTCAGGTGTAGGGTCGCTGGGGGAGCGACACGGGGAGGACTCGGGGGCGATGGCGGACATCGAGTTCGACGCGGGGGACGCGTCGGCACTGGCCAAGGCGGTTCGGGGAGCAGCCGCGACGCTGCGTGGGCAGGGTGGGATCCGGTCCGGAGCGGCGGAGTCGGCACTCGCGGACTTCGCTGGCTCGTACGCCGACCGGTTCCCTGACGCCGTCGTCATCGAGGCGGAGGACCGAGGCAAGCTCGTCGGGGTGCTGACCGATCTCGCGTCCGGCGTCGACCGAGCCGCCCAACGCGCCGAGCAGGAGCGTGAGCGCGTCCGCGCGCACGCCGCCTGGAAGGTCCGAGAATCCGAGCGTCAGCGGTCGGCCGCGGACGCGCTCGCCGGACCGTTCTCGGGAGCGGCGGTCGATCTCTGGGGGACGTTGGTCGACCGGGAGCCCTCGAACGAGCCGCTCACTCGACCAACCGTGGACGCCGAGTTCCGCGGCCGTGAACGTGCTCGGTACGGAGCGGGTGCGAGCCGGGGGAAGAGCTCCGCCGACCCGACGGCACTGCGCGCGTTCGTCTCGACGGTGGCAGGGCTCGACACCGCGGCCTCGGCTGAGGCGGCGCGAGTGCGTTCGGCCTGGTCGTCGTTCCGGTCCTCGTGCGCATGGGTGCAGGTCGACCGCGGCAGCATGCCGGCTGGGTTCGACCGGTACGTCGCGGAGAACGACGAGGACCGGTCCTGGATCGCCAAGACCGCCAAGGCGTTCGAGGATGCAGGCGGCGGCGCGCTCGCCGACGCCGTGCTCGACATCGCTGCCATGGGCCGGGCAGCGCCCGCGGTGCAGGGTCTGCTGGCGCCCGGACTGACGCCGACGCAGGTCGCAGCGAAGTGGGCGGCGCTCGGTCTGACCACGGCCGACGCCGATGCGCTTCGAGCGCTGCCGACGTCGGTGCTGTCCGAGCTCGGCAACCTGGAGGGCATCCCGTACTGGGCTCGGAGCACGGCAAACGTCGTGGTTTTGAACCAGCGGTTGGGCGACGTCGAGCTCGAGATCGAGAGTCTTCTGGCGTCCGTGGCGTCCACGGGCGACGAGGGTGCCGCACGCGCGGCGGCACAGCGGATCGCGGCGCTGAAGACCGAGCTGAAGTCCCTGCGCAACATCAACGCGACGATGGCGAAGAAGGGGGCGGAGGGGGAGCGGTACCTCATCTCGCTCACCGACGACCAGCCCCCGCTGGCGGCCGTTTCGATCGGTGACCTCGACACGGCTGACTCCGTGACGTGGGCCGTTCCGGGGATGGACACGACGACCGCGGACATGAGTTCGTGGACGATGGCGGCGCAGAACATCTACGACGAGCAGGGGCGAGCTGCTGTCGATGGCGGGTTCTCCGGGACCCACGCAGTCGTCTCCTGGATCGGGTACGACACGCCGACGCCCGCAGAAGTTCTCTTCATGGGGAAGGCGAAGCGGGGCGGAGGGCAGCTTGCCGAGTCAATCCGTGGATTGGGGGCCGTGCGCACAGAGCGGATGCCGGAGACGAATGTCGTCGCGCACTCGTACGGCACGACCACGACGGCCGTCGCGTTGTCGCAACGAGGCGTTCACGTCGATCGGTTCGTGGCGCTCGGTTCAGCGGGGCTGCCGGACACTGTCGATTCAGCAGACGAACTGCACGCCGGACACGTGTACGCGGCACAGGCGAAGGACGCACCAGTGGGGCAGGCCGGTCAGGGTGACGAGTGGGCTGTCTTCGGACGAGACCACAGCGTTGCGCATCATGTCGACCCAACGTCCGGGGACTTCGGGGCAACCGTGTTCGGTGCCAACGGCACGACGGCGGCTGACGGCAGGAAGCTGAAACCGGTCTTGCACCACGACCCGTTGAACAGTGACCTCAAGGGGTACCTCGACCGTGACACGGAGACGATCTACAACGTCGGGCGAGCGACGATCGGTTTGGACGACGAGCTCACCCCGCCAGGATCACGGTGACCGTGCGCAAGCAATGAGGAGAACGATGACCGTCGTAACGCCCGTCGGACGCGTGGCTGCGAGCGCGATGGCGCTCGTGGCGCTGGTGACCGTGCTCGCTGGGTGCGCCCGGCACCCCGAGGAGAGGAAGCCGTCCGTGAACCCTGAGACCGCGAAGCAGCAGATGATCGACGCCGTCGACGAAGTCACCGGGCGCCTGGGCGGTGAGTGGAAGCCCCGGACCGGGCCGGATTACGCCGAGAGATGTCAGCTGCCGGACGGTGAGGACGGTGCGCACTGGGTGTACCTCACTGGCCGGGCGGACGGCGGCGACCCGCAAAATGACGCCGCGGAGACGGCTGATCGCTGGGAAGCACAAGGGATGACGATCGAACGCTGGGGCAAGGGAGACCGCCCGGCGATCGTCGGTCGTGGCGGAGGCTCGGTGGAATCGATCAGTCTGTACGCTTACCCGGGCAACTACACCGTGCAAGCCCTCTCGCTCTGCTTCCCGGGCGACGCCGACGAGCTGTGACGCAGGGCCGTCTCCCGGGCCCTGCGACGGGCACATCCGCCCGCGCGACCGTCTCGGGGATGACTGGGAAGCCCGTACGGGACCGGACGCGCCGGAAGGCTGCACACTTCCGGGCGGTGAGCCGGGCGCCCACCTGCGATACCTGACGGGCAGCGCGCGGACAGGGAGTCCCGAGACCGACGCTGCTGGAATGGTGCAGCACTGGGAGGCGCCGGGCACGGGCATCGTCCAGCGCGACTCGAGTGATGGACGCGCGGTACTCAGGAGTGGAGGAGGCAATGTTTTGTCCATCAGCGTCTACGCCTACTCGGGGAACTCCACGGTCCAAGCCGTCTCGCTGTGTTTCCCGGGCGACGCGGACCGTCTGTGATGCTCGGTCAGGGCCGCCGGTGCAACTCCTCCGCCGTCGCGTTCGTCCTGGGCGCCGTGGCGATAACGCTCGCCGGGTGCGTTCTGCGCGAGCCGGACGTGAGTGCGCCACCTCCGACGGAGCCTCCAATCGACGCTGACACCGCGAAGCAGCAGATGATCGATGCCATCGACGACGTCACGAAGCATCTGGGCGGCGTGTGGAAGCCTCGCACCGGCCCTGACGCTCCTGAGCACTGTGAGCTGCCTGACGGGACGCAGGGCGCCCACTGGGTGTACCTCACCGGCCGGACTTCAAGGGGCGACTCGCAGGACCCGGAATCTGACGCGAAGGCGACGCTCGCCCGCTGGAAGTCCCAGGGAATGAAGGTCGAGCGCTGGGCTGACCCCGATGGACCTGCGATCGTCGGCCGCGGAGGTGGCTCGATCGACTCGATCAACCTCTACGCGTTCCCCGGCGACTACACCGTCGAAGCCATCTCGCTGTGTTTCCCTGGTGACGCCGACGAGCTGTGACCTCCAGGGATCCGCCGCTTCGGCGACGTCCTGTAGCGCTCCACCGACAACCCCCTCGAACTGGGGGTCCGAGCGTGACCCCGCGTTACGGGCGCGTTTCGGCGCGGTCGCGATCCCGTAACTGATCCGTCCGGTGCTCAGAACGGGTCCTGTACCGGCCGGGCGGTCGTGTACTGTCGCCACGATCGCCCGGAACGCACGTGGTCCGGGCACGCTCCCCGGAGGAACCCACCCGTGACATCTCGTACCCGACGCGTCGTCCTCAGCGGCTTCGCGCTCCTCGGCACCGCCGCCGTCCTCGCAGGCTGCGCCTCGGCGCCGTCCGACACGACGACCGCCAAGAAGACCGACTTCCGCCCCTGCATGGTCTCCGACGCCGGTGGCTTCGACGACAAGTCGTTCAACCAGCTCGGCTACGAGGGCATGAAGGACGCCGCCAAGGACCTCGGTGCCACCTACAAGGAAGCCGAGTCGAAGGACGCCACCGTCTACGACTCGAACATCCAGCAGCTCATCGGCCAGAACTGCAACCTCGTCGTGACCGTCGGCTTCAACCTCGCCGACGCCACGAAGAAGCAGGCCGCCGCGAACCCCGACACCGACTTCGCGATCATCGACGACAGCTCGATCGACGCGAAGAACGTCAAGCCGATCACGTTCGACACCTCGCAGGCCGCGTTCCTCGCCGGCTACGCAGCGGCGTCCTACTCGAAGACCGGCGTCGTCGGCACCTTCGGCGGCATGCAGATCCCGACCGTCACCATCTTCATGGACGGCTTCGCGGACGGCGTGAAGTACTACAACGAGCAGAAGGACAAGGACGTCCAGGTCAAGGGCTGGAACGTCGACACCGGCAAGGGCTCGTTCACCGGTGGCTTCGAGGCCGGCACGCAGGCCAAGTCCGTCGCACAGACGCTCCTCGACCAGGACGCCGACGTGATCCTGCCCGTCGGTGGCCCGATCTACCAGTCGGCTGCCGAGGCCATCAAGGACGCCGACAACGGCTCCGTCCTGATCGGTGCGGACAGCGACCTCTACGAGGCCGACCCGCGCTACAAGGACATCGCCTTCACCTCGGTCGAGAAGGGCATGCGCCCGGCCGTGAAGGACGTCGTCGAGCAGGCGGCCGACAAGAAGTTCTCGAAGACCCCGTACGTGGGCACCCTCGAGAACGAGGGCGTCGGCATCGCGCCGTTCCACGACTACGAGTCCAAGGTCGACAAGGGCCTGCAGGGCGAACTGGACGACATCAAGGCCGGCATCATCGACGGCTCGATCAAGGTCAAGACCCAGTCCTGACCCGACGAACGCGGGCGAGGGGCTTCCCTCGCCCGCGTTCTCGTGCGCCCGAGCGGTGCACGTGAGACCGTGCGCCCGCGTGGCGCACTCGAGACCGTGCGCCCGCGTGGCGCGCGCGAGACAGAAATAGACTCCCGAACATGAAGCTCGAACTCCGCGGCATCACCAAGCGGTTCGGCGCCCTGGTCGCCAACGACCACATCTCGCTCACCGTCGAGCCGGGTGAGGTCCACTGCCTCCTGGGTGAGAACGGCGCCGGCAAGTCCACCCTGATGAACGTCCTCTACGGGCTGTACGACGCCGACGAGGGCCAGATCCTGCTCGACGACGTGGTCCAGGACTTCGACGGCCCCGGTGACGCCATGCGCGCCGGCATCGGCATGGTGCACCAGCACTTCATGCTCGTCCCCGTCTTCACCGTCGCCGAGAACGTCATGCTCGGTCAGGAGCAGACCACCTTCGGGGGCCGGCTCGACCTGGCCGGCGCCCGCAAGCGGGTCACGGAGATCTCCGACCGCTTCGGGTTCGACGTCGACCCCGACGCCAAGATCGAGGACCTGCCCGTCGGCGTCCAGCAGCGCGTCGAGATCATCAAGGCGCTCTCCCGCGACGCCTCAGTGCTGGTGTTCGACGAGCCGACGGCCGTCCTCACCCCGCAGGAGACCGACGAGCTGATGGGCATCATGCGGCAGCTCCGCGAAGCCGGCACCGCGATCGTCTTCATCACCCACAAGCTCCGCGAGGTCCGCGAGGTCGCCGACCGCATCACGGTGATCCGGCTCGGCAAGGTCGTCGGCGAGGCCTCGCCCGCGGCGACCAACAACGAACTGGCCGCGATGATGGTCGGCCGCGCCGTCTCCCTCGTCGTCGACAAGACGCCGTCGACCGGTGGCGAGGACGCCCTGGTCGTCGAGGGCCTCACCGTCACCGACCCGTCCGGCATCGTGCTCGTCGACGACGTGTCGTTCTCGGTCCGTCGCGGCGAGGTCCTGGCGATCGCCGGGGTGCAGGGCAACGGGCAGACCGAGCTGACCGAGGCGATCCTCGGTCTCGAGCCGGTCCACGCGGGCCGCATCACGCTGGACGGCAAGGAGCTCACCGGCCGCAGCGTCAAGCAGGTGCTCGACGCCGGCGTCGGGTTCGTCCCCGAGGACCGCAAGGAGGACGGCCTGGTCGGCGAGTTCACCATCGCGGAGAACCTCATGCTCGACCGGTCCGACCACGACCAGTTCGTCCGCGCCGGCACCATCCGTGCCGCCGAGCGCGACGCCTTCGCCGACGAGAAGATCGCCGAGTTCGACATCCGCACGCCGGGCCGCGCGACCGCTGCCGGTCGGCTGTCCGGCGGCAACCAGCAGAAGATCGTCCTCGCCCGCGAGCTCAGCCGCGAGCTCCGGCTGTTCGTCGCCGCGCAGCCCACGCGCGGCATCGACGTCGGGTCGATCGAGTTCGTGCACAAGCGCATCGTCGCCACCCGCGACACCGGTGTGCCCGTCATCGTCGTCTCCACCGAGCTCGACGAGGTCGTGGCACTGGCCGACCGCATCGCCGTCATGTACCGCGGCGGCATCGTCGGGATCGTGCCGGCGACCACCCCGCGAGACGTCCTCGGCCTCATGATGGCCGGCGAGATCCCAGAAGGAACGGAGCTGGCCGCATGACCGGTTCGGCCGGCGAGATCCAAGCCACATCCACGACCGGAACGGAGCTGGCAGCGTGACCGCGCAGGACCCAGACAACACGCAGCCCACCGCCGACACCGAGGCAGACGCCCCGCTCACCGACGACCGTCTGCAGGAGTCCCCGGAGACCCCGCACCTGATGACGGACTCGGCGGACGACACCGAGCGCCGCAACGGCGCCCCCGGCACCGACCGCTGGCACGCCGCGATGCAGAGCATCCTGAACGGCTCCGTGCTCGTCACGGTCCTCGCGGTCGTGCTCGCCCTCGTCGCCTGCGGCATCCTCATCGCCCTGACCGACGAGAACGTCCGCGCCACGGCCGGATACTTCTTCGCCCGTCCCGCCGACATGCTCCAGGCCATCGGCACCGCGGTCGGCGGCGCCTACTCGTCGCTGTTCCAGGGCTCGGTGGTCAACTTCGGCGCCACCAGCTTCCAGCAGGCGATCGCCCCGCTCACCCGGTCGATAGACTACGCGGTGCCGCTCGTCGTCGCCGGCCTCGGGATCGCGCTGTCCTTCCGCGCCGGGCTGTTCAACATCGGCGGCCAGGGCCAGATCCTGATGGGGGCCGCGGCCGCCGGCTGGGTCGGGTTCTCGTTCGACGGCCCTGCCGCGATCCACATCCCGCTCACGATCGTCGCCGGCATCGTCGGCGGTGCGGTCTGGGGAGGAATCGTCGGTGTCCTCAAGGCCCGCACGGGTGCGAACGAGGTGGTCGTCACGATCATGCTCAACTACGTCGCGCTCTACCTGGTCAGCTACCTGCTCCGGACCCCCGGTCTGCTCCAGGCCCCCGGCAGCAGCAACCCGATCTCCCCGGCCACGAAGGACAGCGCGCTCCTGCCGCAGCTCTTCGGCGAGCGGTACGGCGTGGACCTCGGGTTCATCGTCGCGATCATCGCGGTCGTCGTCGTCTGGTGGCTCGTCAACAAGTCATCGCTCGGCTTCCGGTTCCGCACCATCGGTGAGAACCCCCGCGCCGCCCGCGTCGCCGGCATGAGCGTGCCGGCACTGACGATCTGGGTGATGGTCATCTCCGGTGCCCTCGTCGGCATCGCCGGTGCCTACCAGGTGCAGGGTGCGGTCACGACGGGCTTCACCTCGGGCATCGACGCCGGCATCGGCTTCGACGCGATCACCGTCGCGCTGCTCGGTCGCTCGAAGCCGTGGGGCGTGTTCTGGGCCGCGATCCTGTTCGGCGTGCTGAAGAACGGTGGCTACGCCATGCAGGCCGCCAACGGCATCCCGATCGACATCGTCGGTGTCATCCAGGCCCTCATCGTCCTGTTCATCGCGGCGCCGCCGCTCGTCCGCGCGATCTTCCGGATCCCGCAGCCGGGAGCCCGCCAGCGCACGAAGACGAGCAAGAACAGCAAGAAGGCGGTCGCCGCGTGAGCACCCTCAGTCCCACCGCGGCGCCCGCGTCGCCCCTGTCCGACCGTCCGGTCGAGACGACCCGCAGCTGGAAGCTCCCGATCGGGTACGCCGTGTTCACGCTGCTCGCGGTCGTGTTCTTCGTCCTGCTCAGCCGTGCCGGCACGACCACCTTCCGGCTCGCGAACGCCGGCGACTTCGTCGCGCTGCCGAACGTCCCGCTGTCGGCGGCACCGACCGGCTACGTCGTGGTCGTGCTCCTGGCGATCGCCACGGTCTACGCCTTCGTCGAGGTCCGCGCCTACCGGCACGTCCCGCTCTGGGTCACGTCGGTCTTCGCGATCGTCTTCGTCGTCGGCTTCTTGACGTGGGCAGCGGCCGGCGCCACGATCCCGCTGCCCGGCCTGCTGGTCGGAGCACTCGGGCTGAGCGTCCCCCTCGTGTTCGGTGCCCTCGGCGGCGTCATCTCCGAGCGGGTCGGCGTGGTGAACATCGCCATCGAGGGTCAGTTCCTCGCGGGTGCGTTCACCTCGGCGCTCATCGCGTCGCTCACCGGCTCCGCGTGGGTCGGGCTCGTCGGCGCGCTCGTCGCCGGTGTGCTCGTCTCGTTCATCCTGGCCGCGTTCAGCATCAAGTACCTCGTCGACCAGGTCATCGTCGGTGTCGTCATCAACGCCCTCATCTCGGGGCTGACCGGCTTCCTGTACTCGCAGGTGCTGTCCCCGAACGAGACCACGCTCAACGTCGGCGTCCGGTTCCCGAAGTTCGAGATCCCGCTGCTCCACCAGATCCCGGTCATCGGTCCGGTGTTCTTCGAGCAGAGCGTCATCGTCTACCTGGCGTACGTGGCCGTCGCGGTCGTCACCTTCGGCCTGTTCAAGACCCGCTGGGGCCTGCGCCTCCGCGCGGTCGGCGAGCACCCGCAGGCGGCCGACACGGTGGGCATCAACGTCACGAGCACCCGGTTCTGGAACGTGTCGCTCGCCGGCGCGATCGCCGGCCTCGGTGGTGCGTACTTCACGCTCGACGCGGTCGGACCGTTCACGAAGGACATGACGGCCGGCGCCGGCTACATCGCCCTGGCCGCCGTCATCTTCGGTCGCTGGGACCCGATCAAGGCCACGCTCGCGGCGCTGCTGTTCGGCTTCGCGTCGAACCTGCAGAACACGCTCGGGGCGATCGACTCGCCCGTGCCGAGCGAGTTCCTGCTGATGCTGCCGTACGTGGTGACGATCTTCGCGGTGGCCGGCCTGGTCGGGCAGTCGCGCGGTCCCGCCGCGTCCGGCAAGCCCTACATCAAGAGCTGACGGCCAGGAGGCACGGCACATGACCGACACGCACGCTGCGGACGACGGCACGGCCGCGTCCACCGACGCGATCGCCTGGACGGACCCGGCCACGGCCCTGCGCGCGGGAGGCGGCGACACCGCCGCCGACGGGGCGGACGCAGCCACGGGCCTCCCGGTCGACGACGTGGACTGGGGCGCCCTCCGCGACGCCGCCACGGCCGCGATGCGGCGCGCCTACGCGCCGTACTCGTCGTTCCCGGTGGGCGCCGCGGCGCTCACCGACGACGGCCGGATCGTCTCCGGCTGCAACGTCGAGAACGCGAGCTACGGGGTGACGCTCTGCGCGGAGTGCTCGCTCGTGTCGCAGCTGCACATGACCGGCGGCGGCAAGCTCGTCGCGTTCACGTGCGTCGACGGTGACGGGGCGACCCTCATGCCGTGCGGCCGCTGCCGCCAGCTGCTGTTCGAGCACTCGACCGAGGGCATGCTCCTCGAGACGGTCTCGGGCATCCGCACCATCGACGAGGTCCTGCCCGACGCGTTCGGGCCGCGCACCCTCGCCACCTACCAACAGGAGCACTGATCCCCATGGCCGTCGAGCCGTTCGACACCGTCGACCTCATCCGCACGAAGCGATCCGGTGGCGCCCTGAGCACCGCCGAGGTCGACTGGCTCGTCGACGCGTACACGCGCGGCTACGTCGAGGACCCGCAGATGGCCGCGATGGCGATGGCGATCTTCCTGAACGGGATGGAGCGGCGCGAGGTCAAGGACCTCACGCTCGCGATGATCGCGTCGGGGGAGCGGATGTCGTTCGGGTCGCTCGGCAAGACGACCGTCGACAAGCACTCCACCGGTGGGGTCGGCGACAAGATCACGCTGCCGCTCGCACCGCTGGTGGCGTCGTTCGGCGTCGCGGTGCCGCAGCTGTCCGGCCGTGGCCTCGGTCACACGGGCGGGACGCTCGACAAGCTCGAGTCGATCCCCGGGTGGCGGGCGGCGCTGTCGAACGACCGGATGATGGAGATCCTGTCCGACGTCGGTGCGGTCATCTGCGCCGCCGGCTCCGGCCTGGCACCGGCCGACAAGAAGCTGTACGCCCTGCGGGACATCACCGGCACCGTCGAGTGCATCCCGCTCATCGCGTCGAGCATCATGTCGAAGAAGATCGCCGAGGGCACCGGTGCGCTCGTGCTCGACGTGAAGTTCGGCTCCGGTGCGTTCATGCCGACCTACGAAGCGTCGCGCGAGCTCGCGCAGACGATGGTCGACCTCGGGAACGACGCCGGGGTGAAGACCTCGGCGCTGCTCACCGACATGGAGGTCCCGCTCGGGCTGACGATCGGCAACGCGCTCGAGGTGCGGGAGTCGGTCGAGGTGCTGGAGGGCGGCGGTCCGGCCGACGTCGTGGAGCTGACCGTCGCACTGGCCTCGGAGATGCTGACGCTCGCCGGGATGCCGGACGCCGATCCCGCCGCGGCGCTGGCCGACGGCCGGGCGATGGACACCTGGCGCCGGATGATCTCCGCACAGGGTGGGGACCCCTCCGCCGCGCTGCCGGTCGCCCGCGAGCAGCACGTCGTCACGGCGCCGTCGTCCGGTGTGCTGGCGCAGCAGGACGCCCTGCCGTTCGGCGTCTCGGCCTGGCGCCTCGGTGCCGGTCGTGCCCGCGCGCAGGATCCGGTGCAGGCCGGTGCGGGCATCGAGCTGCACGTCAAGCCCGGTGACACCGTGACCGAGGGGCAGCCGCTCTGGACGCTGCACACCGACGACGCCTCGCGGATCCCGCGCGCGCTCGAGTCGCTCGAGGGTGCGTGGTCGATCGGCTCGTCCGACGCAGCCGTGGCCGCTCGCGGGCCGATCGTGCGGGAGCGCATCGCGGGCTGAACGCGACTGTCCGACCGACTGGAGGCTCTCTGCACACGTGTGGAGAGCCTCCAGTCTGTGCAGGGGTCTGTTGTGCACAGGTGCCTGCGCGCGGTCGGTGTCCACCGATAGCCTGGTCGCATGAGCGCCGACGCCCCGACCTACCGCCTGCCCGACGCCGGAGCGGTCATCAACGACCTGCCGAAGGTTTCGCTGCACGACCACCTCGACGGCGGCCTGCGCCCCGCGACGATCGTCGAGCTGGCTGCTGCTTCGGGCGTGACGCTGCCGACCACCGACCCGTCCGAGCTCGGGCAGTGGTTCGCCGACCAGTCGAACTCGGGCTCGCTCGTCGAGTACCTGAAGACGTTCGACGTCACCACCTCGGTCATGCAGACGGCACCGCAGCTGACGCGCATCGCCCGTGAGTTCGTCGAGGACCTGGTCGCCGACGGCGTCGTCTACGGCGAGGTCCGGTGGGCCCCCGAACAGCACCTGCAGGGCGGGCTGACGCTCGACGAGACGGTCGAGGCCGTGCAGGCCGGCATCGAGGAAGCGGTCGACGCCGCCGGCGGCAGCATCCGGGTCGGCCAGCTCGTCACCGCGATGCGCCACGCCGACCGCTCGCTCGAGATCGCCGAGCTCGCCGTCCGGCACCGTGACAACGGGGTGGTCGGCTTCGACATCGCTGGTGCCGAGGCCGGGTTCCCGGCGTCGAACCACCGTGCCGCGTTCGACTACCTCGCATCCGAGCTGTTCCCCGTCACCGTCCACGCGGGCGAAGCCGACGGACTCGCCTCGATCCGGTCCGCGCTCGTCGACGGTCGCGCGCTGCGCCTCGGGCACGGCGTCCGGATCTTCGAGGACGTCACCCTCTCCGACGCCGGTGACGGCTCGACGCTGGCCTCCCTCGGCGAGGTCGCCTCGTGGGTCCGCGACCGCGAGATCCCGCTCGAGGTCTCGCCGTCCTCCAACCTGCAGACCGGTGCGATCGCAGCCTGGGGCGACGACCTCGCCGACCACCCCTTCGACCTGCTCTACCAGCTCGGCTTCCGGGTCACGGTGAACACCGACAACCGCCTGATGAGCGGGACGTCGCTGTCGAAGGAACTCGCACTGCTCGCCGGCACGTTCGGCTACGACCTCGACGACCTGGCGGCGTTCCAGATCAACGCGGCGCTCGGGTCCTTCCTGCCGCTCGAGGACCGCGAGGAGATCATCGCGACCATCACCTCCGGGTACTCGGAGGCCTGACGCATGGGACTGCCGCCGCTGCCGGACGCCGCCGTCCTCCTCCGGGCCACCGCGCCCACCTGGCGTGACGCGATGCGCCTGGCCGGCGGCGCGCTCGTCGCGTCCGGGGCCACGACCGACGAGTACACGGACGCCATGATCGGCATGGTCGAGGAACACGGGCCGTACATCGTGATCTCCCCGGGCCTGGCGTTCGCCCACGCCCGACCGGGCGGCGCAGTCCTGCGCGACGGGCTCGCCGTCGTGACCCTCGAGACACCGGTCGCGTTCGGCCACCCGCACAACGACCCGGTCCGCGTGGTCCTGGGGCTCGCGGTCGCCGGGGTGGGGACGCACCTCGAGTCCATCGGCGAGATCGCGAACCTGTTCAACGACCAGACCGTCACGGGGCGGATCGCCGACGCGACGACGGCGGACGAGGTCCGCACGATCATGGGGGTGTCCGCGTGAAGATCGTGACCATCTGCGGTGCGGGCATCGGCTCGAGCGGCATCCTGAAGGTGAACGCCGAGAAGGCGTTGTCCGCCCTCGGCCTGCAGGCATCGGTCGTCGCGGCCGACGTGGCCTCGGTGCGCGACGTGTCCGACGACGCCAACGTGATCCTCACCAGCCAGGAGTTCGTCGAGGCGATCGGCGACACCTACGCCGAGGTCATCGTGATCCGGAACCACTTCGACCAGGGCGAGATCACGGCGGCGGTGGACCGGGCGCTCGGCGAGCACTGAGGCGGGTGCGGCGGCGGCCGCTGGGGCGGGCGTCCGCCCTTTAGAGTTGGGGCATGAGCACCGAGAACCCGCTGAACGACCCCGCTGCCGACCCGTTCGAGGTCGCGCGGGACGCCGCCGCCGTCATCGCCGCGAAGTCCGGCATCGAGCGGCACGACATCGCCCTGACCCTCGGCTCGGGCTGGGGCAAGGCCGCCGACATCATCGGTGAGACCGTGTCCGAGATCCCGGCGGACCAGGTCCCCGGGTTCAGCGCCTCGGCCGTGCCCGGACACTCCGGCACCATCCGGTCGATCCGCCTCGCCGACGGCCGCCACGCGCTCGTCATCGGCGCACGCACGCACTACTACGAGGGCCACGGCGTCCGCCGGGTCGTGCACAGCGTCCGTACCGCCGCGGCCGCTGGTGCCACGGTGATGGTGCTGACGAACGGTGCCGGTGGCATCAAGGAGCACTGGACGCCCGGCACGCCCGTGCTCATCAGCGACCACATCAACCTGACCGCCGACAGCCCGCTCGAGGGCGCGACGTTCATCGACCTCACCGACCTGTACTCGTCCCGGCTGCGCGAGGTCGCCCGCTCGGTCGACCCGTCCCTGGACGAGGGCGTCTACACGCAGTTCCGCGGCCCGCACTACGAGACCCCTGCAGAGGTCCAGATGGCCAAGGCCATCGGCGGGCACATCGTCGGCATGTCCACCGCACTCGAGGCCATCGCCGCCCGACAGGCCGGCATGGAGGTCCTCGGGTTCTCGCTCATCACGAACCTCGCCGCCGGCATCCAGAAGACGCCGCTGTCGCACACCGAGGTGCTCGAGGCCGGCAAGCAGGCCGAGCCCGTGATCGCGGACCTGCTCGCCCGCGTGGTGACCGCCCTCGGGCAGCCGGCGTCGTGAAGATCGACCTCGACCACGTGCTCGGGACCGCTCGGTCCTGGCTCGCGCAGGACCCGGATCCGCAGACCCGTGACGAGCTGACCGCCGCGATCGACGACGCCTCCGACGGCTCCGGCCCGGCCGTGCAGGCCCTGGCCGCGAGGTTCGGCGGCCGGCTGCAGTTCGGTACCGCCGGACTCCGCGCCGAGCTCGGCTACGGCCCGCTCCGCATGAACCGGGTCGTCGTGTCGCAGGCCGCTGCCGGGCTCGCACGCTTCCTGATCGACACGGGCCGGTCGCGCAGTGTCGTGATCGGCTACGACGGCCGGGTGAACTCCGACGTCTTCGCGCGCGACTCCGCCGAGGTCATGCGCGGCCTCGGGCTCGAGGTCACGCTGCTGCCGGTCGCCCTGCCCACGCCGGTGCTCGCGTTCGCCGTGCGGCACCTCGACGTCGGCGCCGGGGTGATGGTCACCGCGAGCCACAACCCGCCCCGCGACAACGGGTACAAGGTCTACCTCGGACAGGACGACGACGGGTCGCAGATCGTGCCGCCGGTCGACGGCCGCATCGCGGACGCCATCGACGCCGTCGCGGCGGGGTCGATCACGGACCTACCCCGGGGCACCGACTACACCGTCGCGTCGTCCGCGCTGCTCGATGCCTACGTGGCCGCGACGGCCGCCATCGTGCCGGCCCCGACCCTGGCGCCGCAGGAGCAGCCGAAGGTCGTCTACACGGCGATGCACGGTGTCGGGTGGGAGACCGCACGCGCGGTGTTCGCCGCCGCCGGGTTCGCGTCGCCCGCGGTCGTGCCGGAGCAGATCGAGCCGGACGGAGCGTTCCCGACCGTGTCGTTCCCGAACCCGGAGGAGCCCGGCGCGATGGACCTGGCGATCGCCCGCGGGCTCGCCGTCAGCGCTGACCTCGTCATCGCGAACGACCCCGACGCCGACCGGCTCGCGCTCGCGATCCCGGCGGTGTCCGACTCCGGGGACCCGACCTACCGCCGCCTGTCGGGCAACGAGGTCGGGTGGCTGCTCGGCTGGCAGGCTGCCGTCCGCGCGTCGGAGACCGGCGCCACGGGCACCCTCGCAGCGTCGATCGTCTCGTCGCCGGCGCTGGCCCGCGTCGCCGCCCGCCACGGTCTGGAGTACCGCGACACCCTGACCGGCTTCAAGTGGGTCTCCCGGGTCCCCGGGCTGCTCTTCGGGTACGAAGAAGCGCTCGGCTACCTGGTGGACCCGTCGGTCGTGCGCGACAAGGACGGCATCTCGGCGGCGCTGTCGCTGCTGTCGTTGGCGTCGGACCTGGCCGCTGCCGGATCGTCGATCGCCGGGCAGCTCGACGCCTTCGCCGCCGAGTTCGGGGCGTTCGCGTCGGGGCAGGTCGCGACCCGCGTGGACGACCTGTCCCGCATCGGCGAGATCATGGCCTCGCTGCGGTCCGCGCCGCCGTCGTCGCTCGGCGGCCTGGAGGTCCGCACCGTGACGGACTACGTCGACGGGGTGGAGGGCTTCCCGCCGTCGGACATCCTGCGCTACGACCTGACCGGTGACGCGCGCGTGATCGTCCGACCGAGCGGCACCGAGCCCAAGGTCAAGGTCTACATCGACACCGTCGCGGAGACCCCCGCCGAGGCCCAGCGCCTCGTCGACGCCCTCGCGGCGTCCGTCCGCCCCCTGGTCTCGTAGCGCGCGGCCCCGCCCGCCCGGCTCGTTCGTGTTGCGCCCCGCTGCGGGCATCGCGCCCCGACTCTTCGGGGCGCGATGCCCGCAACGGGGTGCGCTGCCCCGTGGCCTGTCCACAGATCGCGCAGACCCCGCTCGCGACGGACCGTGCGTCGCGATCATCGGAGCATGGAACACGAACCCATCTCGACCGTCGGCCTCGCGCAGGACCCCGGTCGTGCGTCGGCGATCCGTCGCGCAGCGGATGCCGGCGCCCTCGTCCGGGTGCACCGTGGCACGTACATCGGGTCGGGCGAGTGGGCGTCGATGACGGAGCGCGAACGACATCGCATGCTCGTGCGGAGTGTGCTCGCCGGCGGGACGGGCTCCGTCGTGGTGTCGCACCGGTCAGCGGTCGCCATGCTCGGACTGCCGTGGATCGGGGCGTTCGGCGAGCGTGTCACGGTGACAGACCCGTCCCGGGACCGGGGCCAGGTCAAGCGGAGCATCCAGCGCATCGGCAGCGCCGGCCGGCGACCGTCCTCCGTCGAGGTCGACGGTGTACCCGTCACGACGTTGATCGAGACCGCGGTCGACGTCGCCCTTCGCGAACACCCGTGGCGTGCCATCGTCGTGCTCGACGCGGTCCTGCGGCGCGGCGTCGAGCGGGCGACGATCCTCGAAGCGCTCGGGAGTCGTCGTGCTCGCGGGCATCGACGCGCGCGGGAACTGGTCGAGTACGCGGATCCGCTCGCCGAGTCACCGGGGGAGAGCATCACACGGTGGGGTGCGCACGTGCTCGGCGCACCGGACCCGGTACTGCAGCAGGAGTTCCGGCACGACGGCCTGCTCCGCGACCGGGTGGACCTGTGGTTCGCGGAAGCCGGGGTGATCGTCGAGTTCGACGGCCGGGTGAAGTACGACGACCCGCGGCGAGGGCGCACGGCGGCAGACGCCCTGGTCGACGAGAAGCGCCGTGAGGACCGTCTCCGCCGTCGTCGAGGGGTCAACGGCTTCGCACGGGTGATGTGGTCGGACGCGATGCCTGCGGGGCAGCTCCCGCGGATCCTGCACGATGCCGGGGTGCCGCTCGGACCGAACTGGGGTACTGCCTGGCGTCATGCTGCGAGCCGCGCCCTCTGACGGTCATTGCGCCCCGAAGAGTCGGGGCGCGATGACCGCAGCGGGGCGCAACCCGAGCTGACGAGCCGCGACGGCCCGCGACGGCCCGCGCGGCCTACGCCAGCTCGAGCAGCACGTGACCGGACGAGACCGTCTGGCCGACCGGGGCGTTCAGCCCGGTGACGACGCCGTCCTTGTGGGCCTGCACGGGCTGCTCCATCTTCATGGCCTCGAGCACGACGAGCAGATCGCCCTTCACCACGGTGTCACCCTCGGCGACCGCGAGCTTCACGACGGTCGCCTGCATCGGCGACGCGACGGACCCGCCGGACTTCGCGATGCCGCCCTTGACCGCCGACGAGCGGCGCTTCGGGGGAGCGGAGGGACCGGCCGGACGACGACCGGCGACACCGGCGGCGGCACCGCCACCGACGATCGACGGCATGGTGACCTCGATGCGCTTGCCCTGCACCTCGACGACCACCGAGTCGCGCGAAGCCGGCGCCGGCAGTTCTTCAGGAGAACCGCTCCACGCCGGGATCCCGCCCACGAAGTCGGTCTCGATCCACTGCGTGTACACGGAGAACGGCGAGGAGTCATCGGTCGCGAACGCCGGGTCCGACACGACCGCACGGTGGAAGGGCAGCACGGTCGGCAGGCCGGTGACCTCGAACTCGGCCAGTGCACGACGCGAGCGCTCCAACGCCTCGGCGCGGGTGGCACCGGTGACGATGAGCTTCGCGAGCATGGAGTCGAACGAACCCGACACGACGTCGCCGCTCACGACACCGGAGTCGACGCGGACGCCGGGGCCCGACGGCGCGTTGAAGGCGTGCACGGGGCCGGGCGCGGGGAAGAAGTTGCGGCCCGGGTCCTCGCCGTTGATGCGGAACTCGAACGAGTGCCCGCGGGGCGTCGGGTCGGAGTAGTCGAGCACGCCGCCCTCGGCGATGCGGAACTGCTCGCGCACCAGGTCGATGCCGGTGACCTCTTCGGACACGCAGTGCTCGACCTGCAGTCGGGTGTTGACCTCGAGGAACGACACCGTGCCGTCGGCGCCGATCAGGAACTCGCACGTGCCGGCACCGACGTAGCCGACCTCGCGCAGGATCGCTTTCGACGATTCGTACAGGCGCTCCTGCTGCGCATCCGTCAGGTACGGCGCGGGTGCTTCCTCGACGAGCTTCTGGTGCCGGCGCTGCAGCGAGCAGTCACGCGTCGACACGACGACGACGTTGCCGTGCTCGTCCGCCAGGCACTGGGTCTCGACGTGGCGCGGCTTGTCGAGGTACTTCTCGACGAAGCACTCGCCCCGACCGAACGCCGCGATGGCTTCACGCGTCGCCGACTCGAACTGCGAGGCGACCTCGTCGCGCGTCCGTGCGACCTTCAGGCCACGGCCACCGCCGCCGAAGGCCGCCTTGATGGCAACCGGCAGGCCGACCTCGTCGGCGAACGCGATGACCTCGGAGGCGTCCTTGACGGGCTCGATGGTGCCGGGGGCGAGCGGCGCGCCGACCTTCTCGGCGACGTGGCGCGCGGAGACCTTGTCACCGAGGCGCTCGATCGAGTCGGGCGACGGGCCGATCCAGGTCAGTCCGGCGTCGATGACGGCACGGGCGAAGTCGGCGTTCTCGGCAAGGAACCCGTAGCCCGGGTGCACGGCGTCTGCGCCGGACCGTCGGGCGACCGAGATGATCTTGTCGATGACGAGGTAGGTGTCGGCGCTCGTGGTGCCGTTCAGCGCGTAGGCCTCGTCGGCGAGGCGGGCGTGCAGGGCGTCACGGTCCTGGTCGGCGTAGACGGCGACCGATGCCTTGCCTGCGTCGCGGGCCGCGCGGATGATGCGGACGGCGATCTCGCCGCGGTTCGCGATGAGGACCTTGCTGATACGGGGCATGAGACATCAGCGTATTCGTGCAACGGGAGCACGAATTGACTGGCACCCACAAAGAACCGTGCCGAACAAGTGCGGATGTCTACAGTGACCAGAACTCGTGCCAGCGGACGCCGAAGCCGCGGAGCAGCATCGACCGCAGCACCGGCAGGGACAGCCCGACCACCGCCGACGGTGCCCCGTCGATGCGCGAGATGTACGCCGCCGCCCGCCCGTCGATGGTGAACGCCCCCGCGACCTCGAGCGGCTCGCCCGTCGCCACGTACGCGTCGATCTCCTCGGCGGACAGGTCGTCGGCGAACGTCAGCACGGCGCTGTCCACGGCGACCACGCGGTCGCCACCGGCGGCCACGGCCGACCCGCCGGGCGCGACGTCCCCCAGCTCCGGCACGCCGGCAGGAGACGTCACCAGGGTGCGGACGGGAGGCACGGGGCGGACCGCATCCGGGCCTCCCGTCCGTCCCGTGGCCGGGTCCAGGTCGCGGCGCCGGTCGTCGCGTCGTCGATCGATCACGCAGTGTCCACTCCACAGCGTCCCGCCGCCGGCGGCGAGCATCTGCCGCCAGCGCTCCCGGGCCACCGACGGGTCGTGCGGCTTGCCGTACAGGCGCCCGTCGACCTCGAAGGCGGAGTCGCCGCCGAACACGAAGCCGTCGACCGGCGACCCGGCGACGTCGGCGTCCGCGACGGCCGACGCCTTGGCGACGGCCAGCAGCGACACGAGCTCCGGGCCGGTCAGGTCACGGCCGAGCGCGGCGGCGGCCGCGGTCGCCGCGGCGTCCTCGTCGACCCCGGGCGACACGAGGACGGGCTCGATCCCGGACTGGGCGAGGAGTGCTCGGCGGGCAGGGGATGTACTCGCGAGGTACAGACGCATGGGACCATCGAACCATGGGTGAATCCGTCGGAACGCTGCTCGAACTCGACGTCACCGGGATCGCCCACGGCGGCATCTCGGTGGCACGGCACGAAGGCCGGGTGGTCTTCGTCACGGACGCGATCCCCGGGGAGCGCGTCGTCGCCCGGGTGACCGAGGACCGGAAGAAGTCGTTCTGGCGCGCCGACACCGTCAGCGTCGTCACCCCGAGCGAGCACCGCGTCGACCACGTCTGGGCCGAGGCCGCGCTCGACCGCGACCCCGAGACGCGCCCGGGCGGTGCCGAGTTCGGCCACATCGCCCTCGCACACCAGCGCACGCTGAAGCACGACGTGCTCGTCGACTCGTTCTCGCGGTTCGCGCACACGGACCTGGCATCCGTGCTCGGCTCGGACGTCGTCGTCGAGGCCGCACCCGGTGACGACGCCGCGAACGGCCTCGGTTGGCGTACCCGGGTCCGGCTGCACGTCGACGAGCACGGCACCGCCGGCCCGTTCGCCGCGCGCTCGCACTCCGTCATCCCGGTCACCAGCCTGCCGCTCGCGAACGACGCCGTGCAGCAGAGTGCGCCGCTCGGCCGTGGCGTGATGCCCGGCTCGTCGGTCGTCGACGTGCTGGCACCGAGCGGCTCCGAGGGGGCGCGCCTCGTCATCGACGAGCAGAAGCCCACCGTGGTGACCGAGGTCGTGGGGGAGCGCACCTTCGCGGTGGACGACAACGGCTTCTGGCAGGTGCACCGTGCCGCGGCGTCGGTGCTCACCGAGGCCGTGCAGGACCTGGTCGACCGCGACCGGCTCGACCCCGAGGGCACCCACCTGGACCTGTACGGCGGCGTCGGCCTGCTCGCCGCCGCGCTCGGCGACCTCGTCGGCCCGAAGGCGCGCCTCACGAGCGTCGAGAGTGCCGCACGCGCGACCGAGCACGCGCAGGAGAACCTCGCCGAGTGGCTCGGTGCGCGCGCCGAGACCGGCCGGGTCGACCGCTGGCTCGCGAACACGGTGGCGAACGCCTCGCGCGCCGAGCAGGACCGGTTCCGCGCCGGCACGATCGTCCTCGATCCGCCGCGTGCCGGTGCCGGTCGTCAGGTCGTCGAGCAGATCGCGGCCCTGCACCCGTCGCAGGTCGTCTACGTCGCCTGCGACCCGGTCGCGCTCGCCCGCGACGTCGCGACGTTCGCCGACCTGGGGTACAAGCTCGAGGTGCTGCGGGCGTTCGACCTGTTCCCGCACACCCACCACATGGAGGCCGTGGCGCGCCTGACGCCCGCGCGCTGACGGGCAACCGGGCGGTTTCGTCCGCGTGGCGCGTCCGGTTTCCCCGGACCTGAGTCCAGCCTGGGTATCCTGGGCGCTGATGGCGATCCGGTTTCAGGGGCCGGGGACGCACATCGGAACGAGAGGCCACAGTGGGAGCAGGAACGACAACCGCAGCCGAGACGTCGGGCACGGCCACCAGGCCGGTCCGGGTCGCGATCGTGGACGACCACGAGTCCGTGCGACTCGGGATCCAGGCGGCGTGCCAGAACGAGGGCTTCGAGGTGGTGCTCACCGCCGCGAGCGTGCCCGAGTACGTCCAGAACCTCGACGGGCGCGAGGTCGACGTCGTCGTCCTCGACCTGTCACTCGGTGACGGCTCGACCGTGACCGAGAACGTCAAGGGCGTGCAGGGGACCGGCTCCGCCGTGCTCGTGCACTCCATCGCGGACCGCGTCGCCAACGTCCGTGAGGCACTCGCAGCAGGGGCTGCCGGTGTCATCCCGAAGTCGTCCGCCACGAAGACGGTGATGGCAGCGGTCGCCACCGTCGCGCGTGGTGACGTGCTGAACAACCTCGAGTGGGCGAGCGCCATCGACGCCGACCGCGACTTCGCGAAGGCCCAGCTCGGCCGGCGCGAGCGCGAGATCCTGCACCTGTACGCCTCGGGCCTGCCGCTCAAGCTGGCGGCGCAGCAACTCGGCATCGGGTACTCCACGGCTCGTGAGTACCTCGACCGCATCCGCGTGAAGTACGTCGAGGTCGGTCGCCCGGCCCCGACGAAGGTCGACCTGCTGCGACGGGCGGTCGAGGACGGCATCCTCCCCGGGCTCGACTCGGGCATCGACCCCGACGGTGACGGTCGCTGAACACGATGGCGAGCGCGGCTGAGCCGGCGTCGCGCCGGGGGAGCGGCCCGGGGACCGGTCGTGGGACCGGTCGGTGGTTCGGCCGCGGGTCGGGCGGCGCTGGTGCGGCGTCTGGTCGTGCCGGCCGCGTCTCAGCAGGCTCGGGTCGTGTTCCCGGTGGCGACCCGGTCGGCTTCGGGGGCGGCGCGCCGTTCGGTGCCGACCCGTCACGCAGCGTCCGCGCGTCGATCACGCAGGCGTCGGTGGAGCGTGCCTTCGCGATCCTGCTGGCGATGACCGCGGTCGGCCTCGGCATCGTCGACACCCCCGCGGTCCTCGCCCAGTTGCCGTACCTCGACCCGTTCTGGGGCCCGGTCGTCGCGATCGCGCTCGGGGCGTCGTTCGTCCTGGTCGGGGTCTCGGCGTTCGTGCCGCGGGTGGCGCAGTTCGCGCAGATCCTCTGTGCCATGCTCTTCCTGGTCGCGTTGACCACGTGGCCGCTCACGGTGCAGGACTCGATCCCGTCCACGCAGCAGCCGTGGCCGTGGTGGTTCTGCACCGTCGGCTCGACCGCGGCGGCCTTGGGCTTCGCCACCTGGCGGGCCACGATCTACACCGCACTGGTGCCGGCGATCTACGTCGTCCTCCGGCTCACCCCGGTCGGCGGCGACGCCGGGCTCGTCCGTGCGCTGCTCGACGGCGTCTACACGGCGCTGCTCAGCGGTGCGGTGCTCGTCATCGCCGTGGTCCTCCGCCGTGCCGCTTCGTCGGTCGACACGGCGCAGTCGACCGCGGTCCGCCGGTACTCGCTCGCCATCCGCGAGCACGCGGTCGAGGTGGAGCGCGTGCAGGTCGACGCGATCGTGCACGACAGCGTGCTGACGACGCTGCTCTCCGCTGCGCGGGCCGACACGCTCGACGCGAAGACCCTCGCCGCCCGCATGGCACGGAACGCCATCGACCACCTCGAAGCCGCAGCAGCAGACGGCCCGGACGACGACACCCCGGTCTCGCTCGCCGACCTCCGCACCCGCATCGGGGAGGCGATCGGTGCCCTCGCGGTGCCCGTCCGGCTCGTCCCCGCCCTGGCCGGGTCGATCCGGCTGCCGGCGTCGGTCGCCGACGCTCTCGCGTCAGCAGCACTGCAGGCGGCCGTCAACAGCGTCCAGCACGCCGGTGGGCCCGACGTCGCCCGGTGGGTCCGCGTCGAGCAGCACGACGACGGCGTGCACATCGAGGTCGGTGACGACGGTCGCGGGTTCGACGTCGCGGCAATCCCGTCCGAACGACTCGGGGTGCGGCGGTCGATCATCGAGCGCGTCGCCTCCGTCGACGGCCGTGCCGAGGTGCACACCGCCCGGGGCGAGGGCACCCGAATCGAGCTGCGCTGGTCGCCGACCACGCCGTCCACGCCCACGACGACGGGAGCCGCAGCGTGAAGGTCTCCCTGCCCGCGAGCATCGCGCTCGGCCTGGCGTCGCTGTTCTCCCTCTACCACCTGGTCCTCGCCGTCGCGTCGCTGCAGCGCGTGCACGACGTCGGCCCCGTGATCGCCTGCATGGTCCTCTACGCAGCGGCCACCGGCACCGCGCTGTTCGTGCCCGGCAAGGTCCTGCCGGTCTGGACCGCGTGCTTCTCGCTCGCCACCGCGATCGTGATGCCGCTGGTCGCGGCACCCGTCGTCGACCTGTCGAGGCCGCCGGGGCCCGCCACGTGGTGGATCGCCGCCGTCGGCACGCTGATGGTCGTCCTCGTCGTGCGGGGTCGTGGGCCGTTCGCCTGGGCCGGCGTCCTGTTCCTCGCCGTCTACTCAGTGGCCTGGGCGGGCCCCGACGCGCTCGGGACGCTCGGGGTGCTCGGCAGCGTGGCCTGGGTCGCGATCGCCACGGTGTTCGCCATCGCCATGAACCGAGCCATCCGGAACACCCGTGAACTCATGCGCGCTGAACAGGAGACCGCCGACTGGCAGGCTGCGCAGGACGCCCACGTCTTCGAGCGGCAGTTCCGCCTGAGCCAGACCACGCGGATGGCCCTGCCGATGCTGCAGCGGATCATCGACTCGTGCGGTGACCTCGACGAGGCCGATCGGGCAGAGTGCCTGCACCTCGAGCAGGCCATCCGCGACGAGATCCGCGGCCGCTCCCTGCTGTCCGAGGACGTCCGCGACGAGGTCATGCGCCTGCGCCGCCGGGGCGCGACGGTGCAGCTGCACGACGACGGCGGTCTCGACGAGCTCGAGGTCGACGACGTCCGCCGCATCCACGCCCGCATCGCCGAGGCGCTCCGCCAGGCCCGCGAGGCCGACAACGTCATCGTCCGCACCGTCAGCGAGGGGTCCGACTCCGCGGTGACGGTCGTCGGGCTCAAGCTCGACACGGCCGCGAGCGAGTCCGCCGCCCTCGGAGCGGGCATGGAGGACGACGACGGCGACGAGGACGACTCCGTGGCCCTCTGGCTCGAGATCCCGCGGCACGAGCCCGCCTGAGGGGCGCTGCGCCTGCTCGAGCGTGGGCGTGTGCGGCGTCGCGCGCGGCGAGACGGAAGCGACGAGGTCGATGTCGTACGACATCGAGGGTGTCGCTCGTGCGCGCGCGCAACTGTTGTGTCCGCGTGCCGACGACGTCCTCGACGTCGTACGACGTCGAGGACGTCGTTCCGGGTCCGTGGGACGCGCGCGCGGCGGTGGACAGGACACGTGGCGGCCGGGAGGCGCGTGGCGGCGCCGCCACGGGCCTCCCGGCCGCCACGTGGTCGCGCCGGGCTGGCGCCGACGGCTGACGCGACAACACGGACGTCGTACGACGTCGGAGGCGTCGCTCGTGCGCGGGTGCAACTGTTGCCGGCGCCGGGGGACGACACTGTGGACGTCGTACGACGTCCAGGATGTCGTTCCGCATCGACGGCCGGCGCGAACGCCCCCGGAAACGGGGAACGGGCCGGTCGTATCCGACCGGCCCGTTCACGACCCGAGGCTGAGCGACAACCCGAATGTCGCCCTGCCTCGCAGCGGGCGGTGGCGTCGTACCCTAGTCGGCCACCGACCTGCGATGTTCTTCGTTGAAGGACACCGAACACCAGTAACTATGCCAACCCACAACCCCTGTGTCAGTCGTCATTATGGGGGACAAATTCGGCATTTCCGGTCCTCTTCGGCGATTCATGACCCCCGTGCGAGGGGATACCGACCGGGAAGTGCAGCCTGCAACGTCCGCCGGGTCGGGGACACCAGGGGTACAGCGAGGTCAGCGGAGCGAACGGCCCCAGGCGCCGGGGCCGTGGTCGAGCGAGCGACGCAGCCCGCGGGCCGAGGCCTGCCACCCGGTGCGCGGCTCGTCGACGACCTCGGCGCGACCGGCTGCTGCGGCCTCGTCGGCCTGGCGCTGCAGCACGGCGACGACCGCTGCGAGCTCCTCGGGGGTGGGCTCACCGGAGACCACCCGGACGTCGGCCACCGAGGCGGGCTCGTCCGAGGGGACCGGAGCTGCGTGACGACCCATCAGTGCGCACCCATCAGAGGGGGATGTTCCCGTGCTTCTTGGGCGGCAGCGTCGCACGCTTGCCGCGCAGGGCACGCAGGGCCTTGATGACCGAGACGCGGGTGGCGTGCGGCTGGATGATGCCGTCGAGCTCACCGCGCTCGGCCGCCAGGTACGGCGACGCGACGTTGTAGGTGTACTCGTTCGCGAGCTTCGTGCGGACCGCAGCGACGTCCTCGCCGGACTCCTCGGCGCGCTTGATCTCGGCGCGGTACAGGATGTTGACGGCGCCCTGACCACCCATGACGGCGATCTCGGCGGTCGGCCATGCCAGGTTGATGTCGGCGCCGAGCTGCTTCGACCCCATCACGATGTACGCGCCGCCGTAGGCCTTGCGCGTGATGACGGTGACGAGCGGGACGGTGGCCTCGGCGTAGGCGTACAGGAGCTTCGCGCCGCGGCGGATGACCCCGGTCCACTCCTGGTCGGTGCCGGGCAGGTAGCCGGGGACGTCGACCAGGGTCAGGATCGGGATGCCGAACGCGTCGCAGAACCGCACGAAGCGGGCTGCCTTCTCACCGGCGTCGATGTTCAGCGTGCCGGCCATGGCCTGCGGCTGGTTCGCGATGATGCCGACGGTGCGGCCCTCGACCCGGCCGAAGCCGATCAGGATGTTCGGCGCGAAGAGCGGCTGGACCTCGAGGAACTCGCCGTCGTCGACGACGTGCTCGATGATCGTCGTGACGTCGTACGGCTGGTTCGTGGAGTCCGGGATCACGAGGTCGAGCTCGTGGTCGGCGTCGGTGGTCTCGAGCTCGGGGGCGACGTCGTAGGCGGGGGCGTCGGACAGGTTGTTGTCCGGCAGGAACCCGATGAGCGAGCGGGCGTAGTCGAGGGCGTCGGTCTCGTCCTCGGCCAGGTAGTGGGCCACGCCGGAGACCGCGTTGTGGGTCTGCGCGCCGCCGAGCTCCTCGAAGCCGACGTCCTCGCCGGTGACGGTCTTGATGACGTCGGGTCCGGTGACGAACATGTGGCTGGTCTTGTCGACCATGATCACGAAGTCGGTGAGCGCGGGGGAGTACACCGCGCCGCCGGCCGCCGGGCCCATGATGATCGACAGCTGCGGGATGACACCGGACGCCTGGGTGTTGAGGCGGAAGATCTCGCCGTACTTGCCGAGCGCGACCACGCCCTCCTGGATCCGGGCCCCGCCGGAGTCGAGGATGCCGATGATCGGCACGCCCGTCTTCAGCGCGTGCTGCATCACCTTGATGATCTTCTCGCCGGCGACCTCGCCGAGCGAACCGCCGAAGACGGTGAAGTCCTGCGCGTACACGGCGACGTTGCGGCCGTGGATCGTGCCGACGCCGGTGACGACCGCGTCGCCGTAGGGGCGCTTGGCGTCCATGCCGAACGAGGTGGTGCGGTGGCGGACGAACTCGTCGAACTCCACGAAGGAGTTCTCGTCGAGCAGCTGCTCGATGCGTTCGCGCGCGGTGCCCTTGCCCTTGGCGTGCTGCTTGGCGATCGCGGACTCGCCCGCAGCGGTCACGGCCTCGTGGTACCGCTCGCGGAGGTCGGCCAGCCGGCCTGCCGTCGTCGAGAGATCGGGGGTGTCTCCTGAAGTCACCCGCTCACCCTACCGGCGGCGACGTCGGGGCCGGTTGGAGGACCCCCACGGTTCCTGCCCGTACATTTGCGTGCATGTCCACATCCCCGTCGTCGTCGTTCCCCGCCACCAGCGAAGCGGTCCGGTCGGCGGGCGCGACCCTCACCGTCCCCGACGAGACCGGCTCGACGAACGCCGACCTGCTCGCCGTGGCACCCGAGCAGCAGCACGGCAGCGTGGTTGCGACGCTCCACCAGACCGCGGGCCGCGGACGCCTCGACCGCACGTGGAGCGCACCGACCGGCGAGGCCCTGGCCGCGAGCCTGCTCGTGCGCGCCGACCTCGCCGACCACGACCGTGGCTGGCTCCCCCTCGTCGCGGGTGCCGCCATGCGTGACGCGATCGCACGGGTGCTGCCCGCCGGCGCCGACGTCGCCGTCAAGTGGCCGAACGACGTCCAGGTCGCGGGCGACAAGGTGTGCGGCATCCTCTGCCAGGTCGCCTCCGACGGCAGCATCGTGGTCGGTGCCGGCGTGAACCTCACGATCCCCGCCGACCGCCTGCCGACCCCGACGTCGACGTCGCTGCTCGTGGCGGGCGCGGTCGACGACGCCCCCGCGTTGGCCGACGCGGTCCTGTCCGCCTTCCGGGCAGCCGTCCTGGAGGCCGTGGCCGGCCTGGTCGCCGGTGGTCCCGCCGCCGAGTCGGTCCGGTCCCACGTCCGTGCCGCGTGCGGCACGATCGGTCGCCGCATCCGCCTCGAGCTGCCCGACGGCACCGTGGAAGAGGCCGACGCCACCGGCATCGACGACGAGGGCCGCATCACGATCCGGGATCGAGCGGGTGACTCCAGGGGCGTCGCCGTGGGGGACGTCACCCACCTGCGGTATGCATGACGGCATGACCGCCGAGCCGCCGCCCGAACGCGTCGTCGCTCGCCTGCGACCGCACGCTCGTCGGCTCGTGCGCCCTGCGGTGTTCGTCGTGCTGGTCACGGTCGCCGGCGGGTTCGGCTTCGGAGTGTTCCAGGCGCAGTTGGCGTGGCTCAACGCCGTCGTCGCCGGACTCGTCGTGGTGCTCGTGGTGTTCGGTGGCGCCGTGCCGTTGTTCCGGTGGATGTCCGAGCGGTACGTCGTCACGACCCGGCGGCTCGTCGTCGTGCACGGACTCGGCACACGGACCCGACGTGAGCTCCTGCACTCCCGCGGCTACGACGTGACGGTGCGGCGGCGCGGGCTCCAGGGCGTGTTCCGCTCCGGCGACGTCCTGGTGTTCCCGGGCGACGACCCCGCCGTGGTGCTCGCGGACGTGCCGCACGCCGACCTCGTGGTGGCCGTCCTGCACGACCTGGTCGAGGCGTACGAGGCCCGTCGCCGGCACCGCGAACCGGACTGGGACGAGATCGTCGGCGGGCCGGACCGACCGCCGTGGGGCGACGTCCGCGCCTGACCGCGGGCGCGACCCGGTGGGCGGCCAGTGTGTGACTTCGATCAGAAACCGGTACCGTCTTCGTCGTGCGTATCTCTGTCATCGGCTGCGGGTACCTCGGTGCCGTGCACGCCGCCTCCATGGCCAAGCTCGGACACGAGGTCGTCGCCGTCGACGTCGACCCGACGAAGATCGAGCGGCTCGCTGCCGGCGAAGCCCCCTTCTTCGAACCCGGGCTCCCGGAGATCCTGACCGAGGCGCTCGCCTCCGGCCGGATCCGCTTCACCACCGACATGGCCGAGGTCGCCGGTGCCCGCGTGCACTTCCTCGCCGTCGGCACACCGCAGAGCCCGACCGGTGCCGCGGACATGACCTACGTGGACGCCGCGGTCGCCGCACTCACCCCGTACCTGTCCGCCGGCGAGTTCGTCGTCGGCAAGTCGACCGTCCCGGTCGGCACCGCCGCACGCCTCGCCGCCGAGGTGTCCGAGGCCGTGCCCGGGGCGACACTCGTCTGGAACCCCGAGTTCCTGCGTGAGGGCTTCGCCGTGCAGGACACCATCAGCCCGGACCGCTTCGTCTACGGTGTGCCGGACGGTGCCGCCGGGCAGGCCGCCGTCGACGCCCTCGACGAGGTCTACGCCGAGGCGCTCGCGTCCGGCACCCCCCGGCTCGTCGTCAACCTGCCCACCGCCGAGCTGGTCAAGATCAGCGCGAACGCGTTCCTCGCCACGAAGATCTCGTTCATCAACTCGATGGCCGAGATCGCCGAGGTCGCCGGCGCCGACGTCACCGCGCTCGCCGACGCCATCGGCCACGACGCCCGCATCGGCCGCAAGTTCCTGAACGCCGGCCTCGGCTTCGGCGGCGGCTGCCTGCCCAAGGACATCCGGGCGTTCCAGGCGCGGGCGAACGAGCTCGGCGTCGGGGAGTCCCTGGCGTTCCTGGCCGACGTCGACGCCACGAACCTGCGTCGTCGTGCGCACGTCGTCGAGCTGGCGCAGGAGCTGCTCGGCGGTGTCGTGACCGGCAAGCGCGTCGCGGTGCTCGGCCTGGCCTTCAAGCCGAACTCGGACGACGTCCGTGACTCGCCCGCCCTCGACATCGCCGCACGCCTGCACGAGCTCGGTGCCACGGTGTCCGCCTACGACCCCGAGGCCGTCGTCACCGCGCGTCGCGTGCACCCGGAGCTCGACTTCGTCGAGACGGCGGCGGACGCGCTGTCCGGCGCGGACCTGGTCCTCGTGCTGACCGAGTGGACCGAGTTCCGCGAGCTCGACGCGACCACGGTGGCGTCCCTGGTGTCGAGCCCGGTCGTCATCGACGGCCGCAACTGCCTCGACCGCGACGCCTGGACCGCAGCGGGCTTCACGTACCGCGGCATGGGGCGCTGAGCGACATCGCGACGACGGGGGACGTGACCACGGCCGGCACACCGGAGGTGACCGGCGCGGACACGGAGTCCGCCGTGGGTCCACGCGCCGTCGCGCACGCCGCGGCACCGCACGCACGGCCGCGCGGGCGCCGGCGGCAGGTCGGCGCCTTCCACGAGGGCCGCCGGCCGTCGCGCGCATCGCTCGTGGGCAACGGGGCGCTCCTGGTCGTCGCGTCGGTACTGGTGGGCGTCGTCGCGTACCGGACGCGGCTCGAGGTGACCAACATCGACGGCATCTCGTACATGTCGATCGCCGAGCAGTACGCCGGCGGTCACTGGGCGGACGCCGTCAACGGGTACTGGTCCCCGATGGCGTCGTGGCTGATGGCACCGGTGATGCTGCTGGGCGCCGGGCCGAGCACCGCGTTCGCGATCGTCAACCTGGGCGCGAGCATCGCGGTGATGGGCATCGGTGCCTGGCTGCTGCTCCGCACGACCGGCAACGGCTGGACGGCCGCGTGGTCGATCGTGGCCACCGCTCCGCTCATGATCGCCAACGTGGCACTGCAGACCCCGGACACCCTCGTGCTGGCGTGGGGGCTCGTCTTCGTGTGGTCGCTGCTCGCCGCCGACCGCGCCTGGCACGGGTCCGTCCGGCGGATCGTCCTGGCAGCCGTGGTCATCGGCTTCGTCTGCGCGCTCGGGTACTTCACGAAGGCGTTCCTGGTCCCGGTCTTCCTGGTGGTCGTTCCGGTCTGGGCCCTGGTCCGCTGGTTCCAGGACCGGCGTGACGCGCGCGAACTCCGCTCCCTCCTGCTCCCGACCGTCGCGCTCGTCGCCGTGGTGGTGCTCTCCGCTCCCTGGGTCATCGCGCTGTCGGCCAAGTTCGGCGGCGTCGAGCTCGGATCGTCGCTGACCGTCAACGTCTCGAAGAAGTTCTCGGACGCGTCCGGCTCCGACTACGACGACGTCCGCATCCCGTCGCCGCCCAACGACCTGGCGGTCTCGCCGAACGAGGACCGCACGCCGTCGCTCTACGAGTCGCGCGTGTACACCGCCGAGCGCGAGCTGCCGATCCGCCTGCCCGCCGGCACCCCCGTCGCGGAACCGGTCGAGAGCAGCACGACGACGCTCGTCGGCAAGCTGACCTACTACGTCCAGGAACGGCTCGAGGCGCTGCCGTTCTACTTCGCCCGCATCGGGTCGTTCGCGCCCTTCGCGCTGGGCATCGGCGTCGTGTTCGTCGGGGCGGCGATCGCGGGTGTCGTGCACTACCGGCGGTTCGTGTTCGCGAGCATCGTCGGGATCTTCTCCGGCGTGTACCTGCTCGGGTACGCGGGCATCGCCACGGTGGACACGCTGGGCGGCAACGCCCGGTACTACCTGCCGCTCTTCACGGGGTCGGTGCTCATCGCCGGTGCGCTGCTGCCGACGTTCTGGCGGGCGGCACGTCGTGGCCGCCGCGTCCGACAGGTCGTCGCGGTGCTCGCGTGCGTGCTGCTCGTGGTCGCCTCGTACAGTCAGAACGTCAACAACGTCAGGGCGCCGTTCTCGACGTTGGCGGTCCGCCCCACGGGGTTCCCGGCCGGGCAGGTGCTCGGTGGGGTCGTCCACCCGGACGAGCCGCTCGTCGAGTCGTTGCGTGCGGCCGACGTGATTCCCTCCGGCAGCAAGATCCTCGGCACGAACACCCGCAACACGGTGCTCATCGCGTTCCGTCTCGGGGCGCAGATGTACGGCGAGGACGGGCAGGCGTACGACTACCAGGACCCGGCGTTCGTCGCCCTGCTCCGAGAAGCCGGCATCCAGTACTTCCTCAACTACACGAACCCGCGCAACCCGCAGGTCCGCGACTACTCGGCCATCGGGCCCGTCGTCGGCACGTTCCCGGTGTACCAGGTGTGTTCCGACGAGAAGGGCGCCCCGGTGCAGTCCTGCTCGGTCGACGTGATCCAGGTCACCGGGACGGGGACGGTGAACTGACCGGCACCGGCCGGACCCGCCACGCCTGCTGCACGCCGACGGTCAGTCCGACGGCGACCAGGACCGCCAGGACGACGACCACCGCGAACGGCACCGGCCCGGCCGCTTCGTAGCGGTCGACGCTCGCGGCGGACACCGGCCCCCGTGCGGCGTTCCAGAACCAGCCGGAGACGACGACGAGTCCCCACAGCCCGACCGTCGGCAGGCCGATGGCGAGGACCCGCACGGTCGCCGTCCGCGCCGCACCGGTCAGGGGGAGCCGTCGCCACGCGATCGCGCTGAGGACCACGAGGCACACGATCGCCGGGAACACGTAGCGGCCCTGCGTCCCCGCGACCTCGGTCGTCCGCAGGTACGCCTGCGCGCTGCTGACCGTCTGCAGGAGCAGCAGGAGTGCGGGGAAGACGGCCAGGCACCGCGCCGGGATCGCCGTCCCACCGCGGCGGAACGCCCAACCGAGCACCACGACGAGGGCGACGACGGTCAGCACGGCGGTGAGCGTGTCGCCGATGCTGACCTGGGCCCGTTGCCCGGGGGAGCCCCAGAAGGTGCGTGCGAGCGTGCCGAAGCTGACGTCCGCGAAGTGCGGGACCGACGGGTGCTCACCCGCGGGGAAGGGACGGTCCGGCCGGATCGCCGCGTAGCCGTCGGGCTGCAGGGTGTGGAACACCACGAGGTTGCGTACCCACCACCACGCGCCGAGCGCCGCCGCCACGGCGAGCGTGCCCGCGGTCCGGAGCAGACGGGCGGCCAGGGGCAGGCCTCCTGCCCCTGCCCCGCCCACCAGTACCACGAGCGCCACGAACGGGATCGCGGGCAGCCCGGTGCCCTTCGTCGCCACGAGGACACCGAGCGTGGCACCGAGGCCGAGCAGCGTGCGACGGCGGAGGTCACCGGTCAGCACGCGGGACGCGAGCCACACGACGAGTCCGCCGAAGAGCAGTACCGGTGCGTCGTTGGAGACCGAGGCGCCGATCGACGCGAGCTGCGGCACCGCGAAGAGTGCGAGGGTGCCGAAGACGGCGGCCCGCGGCGAGCGGGTCACCCGGCGGACGGCAGCCCACGCCAGCAGGGCGAGGGGCGTGACCAGGGCGGCGTCGAACAGACGGAGTCCGACGAGCGCGTGGTCCCACCGGAGCGAGCCGTGGTGCAGGACCCGGAGCACCAGTGCATCGGCGACGTAGGCGGTCGGCGGGTGCTGGGTCATCTGGTCGACCGTCTCGGAGTCACCGGGGTGTGCCGCGAGCAGCGCGCCGACGGTCGACCACGACGACGCGTCGCCGGAAGCCTGCTCCTGCTGCGCCGCCCGCACGGCGTTCGACACGTGCAGGGTCCCGGGGGCCGGCCAGCCGGAGCCGGTGGCGACGTGCAGCGCGGCGTCGAAGTGTGCGGGTTCGTCCGGGGCCTGGAACGCCGGCACGACGAGTGCCCAGAGGAGGAGCCAGAGGCCGAAGGTCGCCGTGAGGACCGCGATCCGCACGGCCTCCGACCGGGTGACGGTGGGGTGCGGTGCGTGTTGCATCGCGTCGAGACTACTGGCCGGAGACCTCGGACCGGGCCGCCGGGGCGATCGACGCGTCGTCGACCGGCGTCGCGACGGTGGCGGCGTCCCGGTCCCGACCGCCGCGCTCGGGGTGGTAGACCCACACCTTGTAGAGCCAGAACCGGAACGCGGTCCCGAGCACGAGTCCGATCACGTTGCCGGAGACGTTGTCCGCCAGCGCCGACGTGAAGCCGAGGACGTAGTGCGAGATCCCGAGGCACCCGAGCGAGATGACCATGCCGCCCAGCGAGACGACGACGAACTCGATGCCCTCGCGGGTGGCGACGGCACGGCGCTGCTCGCGGAACGTCCAGTAGCGGTTGCCCATCCAGTTCACGAAGATGGCGACCACGGTCGAGACGACCTTCGCCCAGAACGGCCCGGAGTGGACCTCGTCCGGGTTGAGCACGGTCGCCCGCAGGACGTTGAAGATCGTGGTGTCCACGACGAAGCCGACGGCGCCGACCACACCGAAGCGTGCCAGCTGGGCAATGAGGCGCCGCACGTGCCCTCCAGGATCCGTAGAGTTGTCACGGGCCGTGCACGACAGCGCGACCCGAACAGCGATTGTAGGCAACGCGTTCTCACCGCTCGGTGTGAACGCCGGAAGGATCACACAGCATGGCGTTGCGCGTCGGGGTCATCGGCGGAGGACAGCTGGCACGGATGATGGTGCCGGCCGCCGTCGAGCTGGGGATCGACATCCGGGTCCTCGCCGAGGGACCGGGCATGTCGGCATCGATCGCCGCCACGGCCGAGGGCGACTACCACGACGTCGAGACCGTCCTGGCGTTCGCCCGCGACGTCGACGTCGTCACCTTCGACCACGAGCACGTGCCGCAGGACGTCCTGCGCGCCCTGGTCGACGCCGGCGTCGCCGTGCGCCCCGGCCCGGGCCCGCTCGCGGTCGCCCAGGACAAGATCACCATGCGCACGAAACTCAGCGAGCTCGGCCTGCCCGTGCCGGACTGGGCGGCGGTGCACGACCCGGACGAGCTTCGCGCGTTCCTCGACGAGCACGGCGGCCGTGCGGTCGTCAAGACGCCGCGCGGCGGCTACGACGGCAAGGGCGTCCGGGTCGTGTCGGACCCCTCCGACGTCGACGACTGGTTCATCGCCGTCGCCGAGGCCGGTGGCGGCCAGGCGCTGCTCGCCGAGGAACTCGTGCCGTTCACCCGCGAACTCGCGCAGTCCGTTGCCCGACGGCCCTCCGGTCAGGTCGTCGCCTGGCCCCTCGTCGAGACCGTGCAGCGCGACGGGGTCTGCGCCGAGGTCATCGCCCCGGCACCCGACAGTGCCGGACGCATCGCCGACGTGACCGAGTCGATCGCGGTCCGGATCGCCGAGGAGCTCGGGGTCACCGGTGTCCTGGCCGTCGAGCTGTTCCAGACCGACGACGAGCGCATCCTGATCAACGAGCTCGCGATGCGCCCGCACAACACCGGGCACTGGACGATCGACGGTGCGACGACGAGCCAGTTCGAGCAGCACCTGCGTGCCGTGCTCGACCTGCCGCTCGGCGCCACGGGCTCGTTCGCCTCGGCCGCGGTGATGGTCAACGTGCTCGGCGGACCGGCCGACGGCGACCTCGCCGCCCGGTACCCGGCGGCACTCGAGGCCTTCCCCGAGGCGAAGTACCACTTCTACGGCAAGGCACCACGACCCGGTCGGAAGATCGGACACGTCACGGTGCTCGGCGACGACGTCGACGACGTCGTCTACCGGGCGCGCGCGGCCGCGGCGCACTTCGACGACTGACACCGGGTCCGTCGACCGGGCGGATGACGGACGGGGCCCACGCCGCCGGTACCGGAGCGACGCGCCAGCGGTGGTCCGGCCGTGCCGGTGACGGGAGGCCCGTGGCGACGCCGCCACGGGCCTCCCGTCCGTCTGCGGGTCGCGTCCAGGGCTCAGATGCGTCCCCAGGGCTGCCGACACCCGCTCGGGTGGCACCCGCACTGGCGGGTGGTGACCGGCAGCGGCCCGTGTTCCCATGGACCGGTCAGGGGTCGACCGTCCGAGGAGTGTGTCCATGCGCCGCCGTCCGCGCCGTGCTGTCGTCTGCGGCACCGCCGTCGCACTCACCGCCCTCGCCGGCGCGCTGCTGCCGGTGAGCGGCGCGTCCGCTGCCACGTCCGCCACGACGATCCGGTCCGCATCGGCTGCGTCGCTGTACGGTGCCGGTCCGTACCGGTCACCCACGAGCGAAGCAGCCAAGGCGGCCACCGCGCTCGCCACCGCGGATCCCGCCGGTGCCGCCGCGGCCTCGACGATCGCGCGGTACCCCGTCGCGACCTGGCTCGGCGAGTGGACCCAGGGCGCCCAGTTGACCAGGACGATCAGCGCTGCGGTCACCGGCGCCGACGATTCCGGTACCACCCCGGTGTTCGTGTTGTACGCGATCCCGGACCGGGACTGCGGCGGGTACTCCGCCGGTGGGTTCTCGGAAGCCTCCTACGACGCCTGGGTCGACCAGGTGACCGCCGCGCTCGCTGGACACCGCGCCGCCGTCGTCGTCGAGCCGGACTCGCTCGCGATGCTCAGCAACGCGAAGTGCAGCACCACGCTCGACGAACAGCGCTACCGGATACTCTCCCGCACCGTCGCCGGGCTCACCGCCGCAGGCGTGCCGGCGTACCTCGACGCCGGCAACTCCAACTGGGTGCCGCCGGCGACCATGGCGGCCCGGCTGAACAGCGCGGGCGTGCAGCAGGCCCGCGGGTTCTTCACCAACGTCGCGAACTACTACCCGACCGCCCAGGAGCAGGCCTACGCGCAGAAGGTGTCCGCGGCGACCGGGGGCTCGCACTACGTGATCGACACCTCGCGGAACGGCCAGGGCTGGCGGGGGACCTGGTGCAACGGTCCCGGCGCCGGGCTCGGCACCTCGCCCCGGGTCGTCGCCGACGGCACCGCCCTCGACGCCCTGCTGTGGGTGAAGACCCCCGGCGCGAGCGACGGCACCTGCAACGGTGCCCCGGCCGCGGGCACGTGGTGGTCCGCCTACGCCCAGGCCCTGGTCGCGAACGCCCGGCTCGGCGCACCCGCGGCCGACCTGGCGCCCCGGGGATCGCTCGAGGTCGTCGCCGGCACCGGGGGCGGCGTGCGGGTGACGGGGTGGGCCTACGACGAGGACGACCCCACGCAGTCCGTCCAGGTGCGCGCGACCGTCGACGGCGCGGCGGCCGGCACCACCAGCGCGGACGGCGACCGACCCGACGTCGACGCGGTCGCCGGGGTGGGCCGGGCCCACGGGTTCTCGGCCGTGGTCCCGGCCGCCGAGGGCACGCGCCGCGTCTGCGTGACGGCGGTGAACACCGGCGCCGGCTCCGACACGACGCTCGGTTGCGCGTCCGTCCGGGCGTACCGGCACGACCCGTCCGTCGCGCTCGAGTCGGCGCAGGTCGCGGTCGGCGGCATCGCGGTCAGCGGGTGGGCCTTCGACGGGGACGACGTGACGAGCACCACCGCCGTCGCGTTCACGGTCGACGGGAAGGCCGTGTCGACCCTGTCGGCCGGCCGTGCGCGGGCCGACGTCGACCGCATCTGGGGAGCGGGGCCGTCGCACGGGTTCGCGGGGACCGTGACGGCCGGTGCGGGCAAGCACACCGTCTGCGCGGTCGCGCGGAACGTCGGGCCGGGTGCCGATCGCGTGTCGAGCCCGTGCCGGACGGTCACCGTGCCCGTCGCCGCGCCGGTCGGTCGGCGGGACGCGGTCTCCTCCGACGCGGCCGGCCGGGTGCGCGTGCGCGGCTGGACCTTCGACCGCGACGCCCTCGAGCGTCCGGTCACCGTGCGCGTGACGGTCGGTGGCTCGGTCGTCGGGAACGTGGTCGCGGACCGGAAGCGGAGCGACGTGGACCGGGTGCACGGCGGCGGTGCGCAGCACGGGTTCGACGGCGTGGTGCGGGTCGCCGCCGGCAGCCGATCGGTGTGCCTGACCGCGGTCGGGATCGGCCGGGGCGGCGACACGTCGCTCGGGTGCGCGACGGTGCGGGTGCGCTGAGGCACGGCGCGCCTGCGACGTGGCGCGTGCGGGCGCGCCCGTGGCTCGGTGCGGGAGGATGGCGGCATGCCACGTGATCTCGTCCGCCGGGCCGCTCGCCGACTCCGTCGCGCCGTCGTCGGCACGCCGACCCGCCCCGAGCCGTCGTCGGTGCTCGCTCGTGCGCCGCTGCCGGTGCTCGGGTACGTCGTCGCCGGTGCGGACGGTGCGCATCCGGCGTCCGCTCACGTGCGCGTCGTCCGGCGCACCGAGCACCTGGCGGCGAGCGGCACGACAGCGGTTCGCCAGGTCGACCCGGCGGCGTTCGTCCACGGGACCGACACCACCGCGTACGCCGCCGTGCTGGTGCAGCGCGACATCCTGCCGCGCGACGCCGTGCAGCCGTTCCTCGACGCCGCCGCAGCCCGCGGGGTCCGCGTCGTCGGCGAGGTCGACGATGACTTCTTCACCGAGTCCGGGCGCCGACGGCTCGCACGGGCCGAGTACGACCCGGACCGACTCGCCTCGATCGACGCGCTGGTCCGCGGCGCCGACACCGTGGTGGTGAGCACACCGGAACTCGCCGACGTCGTGCGCCCGGTCGCCCGCGACGTCACGGTCGTGCCGAACGCCCTGGACCCCGGGCTCTGGACCCCGGTCGCCGCAGAGCACGACGACGAGCGCCCCGACGGTGAGCACCGGGTGCTCTACATGGGCACGCTCACCCACGCCGCCGACCTCGAACTCCTGCGCGACGTGTTCACCGACCTGACGACCGCGGACGGCACACCGATCCGGCTCGAGGTCATCGGGGTGACCGCCGAGGGCGGTGCCGACTGGTTCCGCCGGGTCGAGGTGCCGGACGGCCACTACCCGGCGTTCTCCCGCTGGCTCGTCGCCCACCGCGAACGGTGGCGCGCCGGTGTCGCCCCGTTGCGCGACGAGGAGTTCAACCGTGCCAAGAGCGACCTGAAGTTCCTGGAGTACACCGCGCTCGGGCTCCCCGCGGTCGTCTCGGACCGGCCGTCGTACGCCCTGGCCCGGGCGCACGGAGCCGTCGTCGTCCCCGACGACCCCGCAGCCTGGCGGGACGCCGTGCGTGCCGCCGTCGAGCGCGGGACGGCCGACGAACGGGCCGTCCGGTGGGTCACGGGGGAGCGGACGATCGGCCGCGAGGACGACGCCTGGCGCCGGGTGCTGCTCGGCTAGGCTCGTCCGCGTGACCGACACCGCCGCACCCGCTCAGCCGCTCGTCTCGATCATCATGGGGTCGGACTCCGACTGGCCGACGATGCGCGCGGCGGCGGACATCCTCGCCGAGCTCGGCATCCCGTTCGAGGCGGACGTCGTGTCGGCGCACCGCACGCCCGACAAGATGACCCGGTTCGCCCGCGGTGCCGCCGACCGTGGCATCCGCGTCGTGATCGCCGGGGCCGGCGGTGCGGCGCACCTGCCGGGCATGGTCGCGTCGATGACGACGCTCCCCGTGATCGGTGTGCCCGTGCAGCTCGCCCGACTCGACGGCCTCGACTCCCTGCTGTCGATCGTGCAGATGCCCGCCGGCATCCCCGTCGCGACGATGGCCATCAACGGCGCGGCGAACGCCGGGCTGCTCGCCGCGCGCATCATCGGGTCCTCCGAGCCCGCCGTCGCCGCACGTCTGGCGGAGTACGCGATCGGGCTCGAGCGCCTGGTCGAGGAGAAGGCCGCGCGCCTCCGCGACTCGCTCTGACGGCCGTCGTCGACCCGGATCGCGCCCCCGGACGGGGGACGGACGACGGTGCTGAACGGGTCCTCACGGTGGCAGACGGAACGGTCTGCAACCCCCGCGTACTGGGGATAAAGCGACCCTGTCAACCCCGCGCGCTGGCTGCATTCAACAACTACCTTGTACCGCGGGAGGCCGAACGCCGGCCCTCCGGCACCCACGGGAACGGGTGCCGACCGTCACGTCAGGGAGTGACAACGCATGCAGAAACGCGCCACGAAGCGAGCCGCACTCACCGTCGTGCTCCTCAGCGCCGCGCTCGTCGCGGGGCCGCTCGGTCAGGGGACCACCGCGACGGCAGCCACCACCTCGGCGCCGGTCGGCAACATCGGCAAGTTCACACAGACCTTCCGCGAGGACTTCCGGACCACCGCCGCAGCCAAGGGGAAGTTCGCGAAGTCCTACGCCAAGTCGTGGCAGCCGTACCCGGACGGCACGGGCGGCATGTACTACTCGGGGACCCAGATCAGCGCGATCAACGGCTCGATGGACGTGCGGCTCGACGGCAAGCGCGGCGCCGCCGGCACCTTCGGGTCGCCGACCGGAGCATGGGGCCACAAGGGCGGGAAGTTCACCGTCCGTGCGATGGCTGCCGGCGGCAACGGGAACGGCGCCGCGTTCATGCTCTGGCCGTCCTCGGACACGTGGTCCGACGGCGAGATCGACTACCCCGAGTCGAACTTCGAGACCGCGCCGATGCTGCACCACCACTCGATGACCCCCGGCCGCGAAGCGACGGCGACGAGCCTGAGCACCGGGACGACCTGGCGGTCGTGGCACACCTACTCGATCGAGTGGATCCCCGGCAAGTCGGTGTCGTACTCCCTCGACGGCAAGGTCATCAAGACGGTCACGAAGGACGTCCCGACGACCGCGCACCGGTACATGTTCCAGGTGGGCAACTGGGGCGGCGTCGGGCACCTGTACATCGACTGGGTCACCACGTACTCGTACACGGGCTGAGGCGGTCCGGGCGGTCGGACCGCCTCAGAGGTCCGCGTGCAGCTGCCAGGTCTCGGCGGCCGAGTCGGCCCAGTCGTACATCCGGGCTCGGTCGGGTCCGGCGACGGCGAGCTGACCGGCCAGCAGCGGGTCGTTGACGACCTGGTAGACGGCCTGCGCGAGGCGCTCGGGGTACGACTCCCGCGGCCCGCGGGCGACGGTCACCCCGGCGTCCGAGGCGACCTCGGCCACGGCCGGGTCGTCGGAGTGCACCACCGGCGTCCCGAAGCTCATCGCCTCGATGACGGGCAGCCCGAACCCCTCGGCCAGGCTCGGGAACACGAAGACGGTGGCACGGTCGTACGCGACGGCGAGGTCGGCGTCGTCGATGCGGCCGAGCACCTTCACCCGGTCGCGCGAAAGTCCGGCGCGCTCGGCGGTGCCGTACACGTCGACGTCGCCCCAGCCGTCCGGTCCGGAGATCACGAGGGGGATGTCGGCGGGGGCGTCCGGGTGGGCGAGCGCCTCGATCAGCGACGCGAGCGCCTTGCGGGGCTCGAGGGTGCCGACCGCCAGGACGTACCGGTCGGGCAGGCCGAGCCGCTCGGCGCGGACGTCGGCGTCGACCGGCAGGCGGAGCCGGCCGCTCGGAGCGCCGCCGATGACCCGGAGACGCTCGTCGAACCGGTGGATCTCGTTCAGGGCGCTCGCGACCGCGTGGGTGGGCACCACGACGGCGTCGGCGTGCTTCCACGCCCGCTTCACCATCGCCTTGTGGAAGTGGACGCCGCGCGGCGTCAGGGTCTCCGGGTTGGTCCACGGCACCGTGTCGTGCACGGTGACGACCGTCTGGCGGCCCGGGTCCTGGAAGCGGTTGTGCTTCACCAGGGGCGCGAGGACGCTCGGTGCGTGCACCATGCCCTTCGCGACGCCGCCGACGACTCCGCCCTGCCAGGCGAGCGAGAGCTCACGGCGCGGCAGCGCGAGGCGGTCGAGCTCCACCAGTCCGGGCAGGAGCGTGCGGATGTGGGCGAGCTCGTCGCGGCTGACCGCCGACACGATGCCGGCGACGTCGCAGCCGGCCGGGGCGTTGTCGATCAGGTGACGGGTGAGCTCTTCGGCGTAGCGACCGATCCCGCCCGGGACCGGTGCGACGACCTGGTCCACGACGACGTGCAGAGTGGTCATGCGGTGCGCCTCCTCGTGGTGCTGCCGTGCGCACGGCGCGGTCGGTAGCCGACCATATCAGTCGGTTCGGGGAGGGACCGGAGCGCCGCCGCGACGTGCGACGGCGGCCGTCACCCGACGGTGCCGGGCCGCGAGCACCGCACCGGCACCGGCGAGCACGACGTCGCCGATCGTCATGAACACCCGGCTGATGACGGCGAGGGCGAGGGGGGCAGAGCCGCCGGCGACGCTGCCGAGGAGGAGCACCAGGATGCCCTCACGCGGCCCGATGCCGGCCGGGGCGATGACGACGACGAACCCGACGAGCCACGCCACGGCGTAGGCGCCGACGGCCACGGGGAACAGCGTCGGCGAGTCGGCCCCGAACACCCGCAGCACCACGGTCGCCTGCACGCCGTACGCCACCCACATCACGAGCGACCAGACCAGCGACATCGCCGTGCCGGACCAGGTGAGCGTGGTGTCCTGGGCGGGACGGCGGAGCACACGGAACGCCAGCGCGATGAGCCGACCGAGCACGGGCGGCGTCAGGCACACGAGCCCGATCACGATCACGGGGATGAGCCACCAGAAGGTCGCGAACCCGGTCGACGACGCGAGGAGCACCGCGATGATCCCGACGATCGCGGCAGTGACCATGCTGACGAGCATCGAGGCGAGCGCGGCGACGGCGCTGCCGGTGCGCTGGAGCCCGTGCGCCCGCCCGAGCTCGGCCTGGGCGGCGATCGACCACACGCCGCCGGGGATGTACTTGCCGAGTTGGCCGACGAAGAAGATGGACGACGCTGCGGCGAGCCGGACGTGATAGCCGCTGGCTGCCATCATCGCGCGCCACGACAGCATGTTCGCGACCAGGGCGACGATCGTGAAGACGATGCCGACGAGGACGGTGAGCGCGTCGAGCCGGCCGAAGTCGCGGGCGATGGCGTCCCACTGGCGCGCGATGCTCCAGACGAGGAACGCCACGGCCACGACGGCCGCCACCCACTTCACCACGGTGAGCACGCGGGCGCGCCGACCCCTGGTCGGGACCGCGCCGATCGCGGCGTCGGAGGAGGTGTCGAGCGGGTCCTGGGACCCCGCGGCCGACCCCGTAGGCTGTTGTGCGTCCATCGACCGACAACTCTAAGGGAGCGCGCTGGATGCGACCCGATCCGGATCTCCGTCCGACCCTCCTCGTCGCTGCGTCGACCTTCCCGGCTGAGGCCGGCGACGGCACGCCCGGCTTCGTCCTCGACCTGGCGATCGCGCTGTCGGACGAGTACCGCGTCGTGGTGGTCGCCCCGATGACGAAGGGTGCCAGCGCACACCAGCGGATCGGTGACGTCGAGGTCCGGCGGTACGGGTACTTCCCGGCCCGCTGGCGCGACCTCGCCGACGGCGCCATCGTCGACAACCTCAAGGCGAAGAAGTCCCGCTGGTTGCAGGTGCCGTTCTTCTTCGTGTCCATGGCAGCCGCCCTCCGACGCGAGCGACGCCGCTCGCAGCCGGACGTCGCGCTGCTGCACTGGATCATCCCCCAGGGCGCCGTCGGTCAGCTCGTGCTCGGCGACCTGCCACGTGTGGTGACCACGCTGGGTGGCGACCTCTACGCCCTGCGTCACCCGCTCCTGCAGGCCGTCAAACGGTCCGTGATCCGCAGCGCCGCCTCCGTCACCTGCATGAGCACCGACATGGCGCAGGAACTCGGCAAGCTCGGCGCCCGCGACGAGCAGGTGCACGTCGTCCCGATGGGCGTCGACCTCGACCCGATCACGCGCGCCGTCGAGCGCGAGACGCGTGTGCCCGGTCGGGTCCTCTTCGTCGGCCGACTCGTCGAGAAGAAGGGCGCCACCGTCCTGCTCGACGCCCTCGACCGGATGACCGAGCAGCCGGCCCAGGTCGCCGTGGTCGGCGACGGCCCGTTGCGTGCGCAGCTCGAGGGACGTGCGGGCTCGGTCGTGACGTTCCTCGGCGCGCGCGGCAAGGAAGCGCTCGCGGCGGAGTACGCGACGGCCTCCATCGCGCTCTACCCGTCCGTGCCGGCCGCGAACGGCGACCGCGACGGCCTGCCCGTCGCCCTGCTCGAGGCCATGTCCGCCGGCTGCGCGATCGTGGCGTCGGCGGTGCCCGGCATCGTCGACGTCATCGAGGACGGTGTGAACGGTCTGCTCGTCGCTCCCGGCGACGCCGGCGCGCTGGCCTCGGCGGTCGACCGCCTGCTCGCCGACCCGGAGCTCGCCGAGCGGCTCGGCCGCGCTGCCGCGCAGACCGCCGCCGCGCACACCGTCGAGGCCGTCGGCGACCGCTACCGCGACCTGCTCGCCGCCGCGCGCGCCTGAGCCGCTAAGCCGCCCGGCGGTCGTCGTCCCGCAGACCGGCGTCCGCGCCGTCGTCGCGCGGAGCGGCCGGCCCCACGCGCCCCCGGCGCACGGTGATGGTCTTCGCCACGCGCTTCGCCAGGCGGTGCGCCGGCAGCTCGACGAGCCGCGCGAAGAGCCCGGCGACGACGACCGCCACGGGGATCGCGATGATCGGGGTCAGCCACGGCACCGACGTCGGCAGCAGGAGCGCGACCGACACCGTGATCGGCTCGTGCACCAGGTACAGGCTGAACGACAGCCGGCCGAGGGCTCGCGGCACGGGCCCGAGCATGACCCGTTCCGCCGGCAGCCACTTGCCGCACAGGAGCACGATGAGACCTGCCGAGGCGAGGACCACGATCGGCACGTGCAGCCCGACCATCGAGCGGGGGACCCACCACTCGAAGGTGATGCCGAGCACCGCCAGCGCGGCGAGGACCCACCCCGGACCGCGTCGGATCTCGGGGATCCGTTCCCAACCGGCGGCGAGGGCCGAGCCGAGCAGGAACATCGGCAGGTACATCAGCCAGTCCTCGTGGACCTGTCGCCCGTACGCCGACAGCAGCAGCGCGGCGACGGCCGTGAGCCACCAGACCCGGCTGGTCGCCTTCGCCAGGAGCACGAACACCGGCAGCAGGAGCGAGAACGCGACCTCCCACGTCAGGGACCACAGGGGGCTGTTCAGCCGCGTGGGCGACCACAACGTCACGTCGCCCAGCAGCCCGCCGGCGGTGAGCGGCTCGACGTGTCGGAGCAGCCAGCCCGACGCACCGGGGTCGGCGGTCCGCGGCACGAGCAGGAACAGGACCAGTGCGAGTGCGACCGAGGCGACCACCGGCACGTAGAGCCGCAGGAGCCGGCTCGGGTAGTACGCGAACCAGTCCTGCGCGCGTCGGAGCGACGGGAGCGTCAGGACGAAGCCGCTCAGCACGAAGAAGACGAAGACGGCCTCGCCGCCGGCCCAGAACAGGTGCAGTGGGGAGTCCACGAGCCACGCGCGGCTGGACGGCACCGGCAGACCGTTGTTGCCGTCGGACAGCGACGGGACGACGAGCAGGCCGTGGTGGATCAGGACGACGGCAGCGGCGACGCCGCGGAGCCCGTCCAACGACCCGATGCGGCCGGCGGGTCGATCACGCATGACGTGATCCTACTGCGCCGTGCCTACTGTTCCGCGTGGTCGGCCCCGGCTGGTGCGTGGTCCGCGCGGATCGCGTCGACGGTCGCCGCGACGCCCTGCCCGAAGGGGACGAAGGTGCGTTCGCCGACCTGTGGGAGCACGTCGGACCGCATCCGCAGGTCGAGCCCCTGGAAGGTGGCGGACGGATCTGCGCCCTCCCGGATGTCGAGGCGAGTGCCGAGTGCGTGCTCCACGGCGTCGATCACGTCCGCGATGGTGGCCGGTTGCCCCGACGCGAGGATCTTCGTCACGACGGGCGTCGCTGCGGCGTCCTGCTCGACGAGGTCGAGGGTCCGGAGCACCATGTCCACGGCGTCGTCGATGTACAGGTAGTCGCGTGTGGTCGACATCGGCACGTAGATCGACGACGGGCGACCCTCGAGGTGCGCGAGGGTCAACTGCGAAACGAGCCCCTGCGGCTTGCGCAGGTTCGCCCCCGGCCCGTACAGGTTCGAGATCCGACCGACCACGAGACGCGAGCCGGTGTCGTGCGCCCACTCGCGGAACTGTCCCTCGACCGCCAGCTTCGCGTGCCCGTACGGGGCGAGCGGCACGGGTTCGGTCTGCTCGTCGAAGGGCGGTGTCGCGCTACCCGCGTACACCGCGCCGGCGGAGGAGGCGAAGAACACCGTGCCGGCACCGGACCGGTCGTCACGGGTGGCGTCGAGCACCCGTGCGATGAGTCGCTGCTCGGCGTCGAAGACGTCGGCACCGGTCGCGACGACGCCGGTCCCCGCGCACCACAGCAGCCGCCACGGTTCCGGACCGGAGCGGACCACGCGGAGGGCGTCGACCAGCGCGGAAACCGCAGCGTCCTGGTCGTCCCAGGGCACGCGCGCGACGAGCGGGTCGGTTCCGGACGCCACGAGCGACCGGCGGACCGCTCCGCCGAGGAACCCGCCGGCGCCGACCACCAGGGTGGACGGCACCGTCATGCGCTGAAGACCCCGGCGGCGGTCGCAGCGTGCAGCGCCTCGCGCCAGTCGCGCATCGGCGCCAGGCCGGCGCGGGACCAGCCGTCGTGGCCGAGGACGCTGTAGGCGGGGCGGGGTGCCGGACGGACGAAGGCGGCGCTGTCGGTCGGCAGGACCCGCTCCGGGTCGAGGCCGTTCTCCGAGAAGATCGCCCGGGTGAAGTCGTACCACGACCCCTGCCCGCTGTTCGTGCCGTGGTAGATCCCGGCCGGGGCGTCGCCGTCGACCAGCGCGATGATCCGTGCCGCCAGGTCACCGGTCCACGTGGGCTGCCCGACCTGGTCGGTGACGACGCTCACCGTCTCGTGGGACGCCGCGAGCCGGAGCATCGTCGCCGCGAAGTTCGGACCGTGTGCGCCGTAGATCCACGCGGTGCGGACCACGTACGACGAGTCCGGTGCGATCTCGCGCACCAGGGCCTCGCCGGCCGCCTTGGACCGTCCGTACGCGTTGACCGGGTCGGTCGGCGCGTCCTCGGCGTACGGCGCGGTGCCGTTGCCGTCGAAGACGTAGTCGGTCGAGACGGTCACGAACTTCGCCCCGTGCCGCACGGCGGCCTCGGCGAGCAGCGCCGGACCGGTCGCGTTCACCGCGTGGGCGGTGTCCTCGTGTGACTCGGCGTCGTCCACCTTGGTGTACGCGGCCGAGTTGATGACGACGTCGTGCCCGGCGACCGCGGCGTCCACGGCCGCCGGGTCCGTGATGTCCAGCTCGGCACGGGAGCGCGCCGTGACCTCGCGGCCGGCCAGGGCCTGTCGCAGGTCGTGGCCGAGCATGCCGGCGGCGCCGGTGATGAGGTACCGGGTCATGGTGTCGCTTCCGTGTCGGTGGTGGTCGGGTGGGGGACCGCTGCTCAGGAGAGCGCGGCACGCTCCTTGAGGGGCTCCCACCAGGTGCGGTTGTCGCGGTACCACTGCACGACGTCGGCGAGGCCCTGCTCGAACGGCACCTGCGGCTCGTACCCGAGCTCTGCCTGGATCTTCGAGATGTCGACCGAGTACCGGAGGTCGTGGCCGAGGCGGTCGGCGACGCGGTCGACGTACGACCAGTCCTTGCCGGTCGCGTCGAGCAGGAGCTGCGTGAGCTCCTTGTTCGTCAACTCGGTACCGCCGCCGATGTTGTAGATCTCGCCGGCGCGGCCCTTGGTGAGCACGAGCGCGATGCCACGGGTGTGGTCGTCGACGTGCAGCCAGTCGCGGATGTTGTTGCCCTCGCCGTACAGCGGCACGTGCCGGTCGTCGATGAGGTTCGTGACGAACAGCGGGATGACCTTCTCGGGGAAGTGGTACGGCCCGTAGTTGTTCGAGCAGCGGGTGATCGAGAGGTTCAGCCCGTGGGTCCGGTGGTAGCTGCGCGCGAGCAGGTCGCTGCCGGCCTTCGACGCCGAGTAGGGCGAGTTCGGCTCGAGCGGGCGCTCCTCGTCCCACGAACCCTCGCTGATCGAGCCGTAGACCTCGTCGGTGGACACGTGCACGAAGCGCTCGGTGCCGTGGCGGAGCGCCGCGTCGAGCAGGCGCTGCGTGCCGACGACGTTGGTCTCGACGAAGATGCCGGAGTCGCGGACCGAACGGTCGACGTGGGACTCGGCGGCGAAGTGCACGATCGCGTCGATGCCCGGGATGACCTCGTCGAGCTTCGCGGCGTCGCGGATGTCGCCCTCGACGAAGGTGTAGCGCGGGGAGTCCGACACCGGGGCGAGGTTCGCCAGGTTGCCCGAGTAGGTCAGGGCGTCGTAGACGACGACCTCGGCACCCTCGAGTCCGGGGTAGGCGTCCTGCAGGGTGCGTCGGACGAAGTTCGAGCCGATGAAGCCGGCTCCGCCGGTGACGAGGATCTTCACGTGATCTGGTTCCTTTTCGGAGTCGGTGACGGTGGATCGATTGACGATGCTAGTGGGTCGCGCTCGCGGCGTCGTCGCCCGGTCGCCTGCGGCGGCGTCGGACGAGCACGGTCACGACGGTGCAGGTGAGGATCGTGAGCAGGACCGTGGCGCCGCTGAGCAGGTACCCGGTCCGAGCTCCCGGCACCGCGTACTGCAGTGCGACGGTGTGCTCGCCCGCCGGCACCCAGACCGCACCGCCGGCGTCGTCGGCTGCCACCAGGTCCGTCGGCGCACCGTCGACGGTGGCCGTCCACCCCGCTCGCTGCAGGGAGTCGGAGACGACCACCCAGCCGGCTGCGGTGGCGTCGACCTTCGCGACGGTCCGGTTGACATCGTCGCCCTGGACGGTGATCCGTGCGGTGCCGTCCGGGTCGGCGGTGTGGCTCGACGGCTTGCTGAGGACGACCGTGGACGCCGGCAACGACTTGTCGGCGAGGGTCCGGATGCGTGCGGTGGCGGTCCGTTCGACGACCTGGTCGGAGGCCCACCGCACCCGGTCCACGGCGTCGCTGCGCTCGTAGATCGTCGCGTCGCCGGTGTGCACGACCGTCACGCCGTCGCCGTCGTCCGGGCGCGTGATGCTCATCACGGCGTCGCCGGCGTCGTCCGTGCCGATCGGGACGAGCTTGTCCTGCCCGGTGACGCTGATCCGGATGTGCCACGAGGTCGAGGCCGGGATCTCCGAACCCTCGAGCGCGACGTTCCGTGGCCCACCGAGCCCGGGGACCCAGCTCGACGTGGACGCGAGCGTCTCGCCGGAGTCGTCTGCGACGATCGCGACCTCGAGCGTCATGCCCCCGGCGGAGGTCGTGGGCGCCGGCGGCCCGGTGAACGTGACGCCGTTGACGGGTCCGGTGTGGCTCGCCGAGTCGACCGACGGGTTCGCCGCGGTCAGGTCGGACCACTTCGTCTGGGAAGCGCCCGGCTCGGCCGTGCCGGCGAGTGGCGCGGACGGGTCGGCCACCAGGTACTTCGTGCTGACCCGGTCGAGGATCCCCGACGTGGCGAGTGACGGGATGAGGTTCGGCTCGAACGACAGGTACGTCGCCGTCGGGTAGGTGTCCGGGTCGACCGCCCGCATCAGTTCCTTCCACTGGGCGGTCTGGAAGGCGTGGCCGGTGGTCTCGCGGATCTCGTAGTACGACGACGACCCGGGGAGCATCGCGCTGCCGGTGGTGGCGTAGCGGCCCTGGTCGGCGACGTGCTTCCGCAGGTAGTCGATCGCCGGGGTGGTCGGGTAGAACGTCGACGTCGGCGCGATCGGCCACCAGGGCTGCGTCGCGATGGCGGCGGGCACCGCGACGAGGGCGACGACGCCGACCGACGCGATCGTCGTCAGGACCCGAGACCGCAGCACCCACACGAGCAGGACGAGCACCACGGTGGCGGCGCCGAAGATCCCCACCCAGAGGATCTCGACCTTGGTGCGGTGCACGTACTCCTCGGAGATGAGCGGGATCGCGAGCAGCGTCTGCGCGCCGACCCCGACCGCCACGAAGAGCACCACGGCGATCGCCAGGACGCGACCGGTGCGTCGGAGCGGTCCTGCTGCCCGGAAGCGCGCGAACTCGTCACGCAGGTTCTCGGGCTGCGCCACGCGGCCGAAGCCGACCCCGGCCAGCGCGGCCGCGAGGAACAGCACGACGACGCGTGCGCGGCCGATCGGGTTGGTGTCGAACACCGGGAGCTCGCGGACGGCCGACAGGACGGGGCCGCCCAGGTAGACGATGACGACGGCGAGCGCGAGCATCGCCGCGACCATCGCGACGACGCCGTGCGTGCGGCGTCGGACGAGGTCGTGCCGTGCCCGGACGTCCGGGGCGGCGTCCTCGGTCCGGAGCGCCGGGGTGGGGAGCGCCGGTCGGATGAGGACCGCCGCTGCGATGAGCACCACGGCGGCGATGCCCAGGTACGAGTACTCCTCGACCGGGTTGCGGATGCCCCACGCCGGCCCGGTGCTCTGCACGAACGAGATGTCCGGCACCCAGGCGCTGACGAGCGGTGGGGTACCGAGACCGTTCGGGCCGCTCTGCCCGCGTCCGCTGAAGTCGACCAAGCTCGTCGCGTTGATGGCGAACGGGACGAGTTGCCAGGCGGACAACAGCAACCCGAACACGATGCCGCCGACCGCGATGACCCCGCTGCGCACGACGGGCAGCACGCGGCGGTGGGCGACGATCGTCCGGACCAGGAAGTACAGGCCGCCGATGAAGAGCGCGTACCCGACGATCGCGGGGAAGCCGCCGAGCAGCATCGACGCGAGCGGGACCCCCACCGCGATGACGTCGCGCGCGCGGAGCTCCACCGCGGCACGGTCGATCGCCCAGAACAGCAGCGGGATGCAGGCCGCCACACGGGTCTGCGGCCAGTTCGCCCACGCGACCATGAAGCCGGACGACGAGTAGACCAGGGCGGCGATCGCCCAGCCGGCGCGGGGGACGCCCCACCGGCTCAGCAGGAGCGACATGCCGACGGTGACGACGACGACCTCGAGCAGCTTCACCATGCCGGGCGCGTACGACAGCGGCAGGAACCACCACGGCAGCGAGAGCGGCGACCAGGCACCGGAGTCGGGGATCCCGCCGAGTTCGGCGCCGCCCGCGACGTAGGGGTTCCACGCGGCGAAGACGCCCTCGTGGGCCAGGCGGGTGAGGAGCGAGGTCTGCGGTGCGACCGTGTCGATCGTGTCGCTGTTGAGGATGTTCGTCGACGTGGTCATCGACCGGAGCGACTCGCCCCACGGGGTGTACCGGGCCAGGAGTCCGGTGTTGAGGAAGGTGCCGTGCCCGATCAGGGCAGGACCGAGGGTCCAGACGACGAAGGCGGCGAGCCCCGCCCAGGCGGCGATCTCCACCCAGCTGCCGGGGCGGCGCAGCCAGAGCGCGAAGCGGGTCCGTCGGTCGAGCACGGACGCGCCGCGCTCAGTCGCCATACCGCTGCAGTTTCTGCAGGTCGAGCTGCTCCTCGGCCAGCGTCCGGTTCAGCCTGGTCAGGTCGGCGACGACGCCGATCACGATGCTCAGGACCGCGGTGATGAGGAGCACGACGCCCAGGATGATGGACTGCAGGTGGTTGCCACCGGTGTGCATCGTGAGGAGGACGAGGTACCGGACGAGCGGCCAGGCGCCGAGGACGCCGAGGATCGCGGCCACCCACAGGAACAGCGCCATCGGCCGGTACATCAGGTACACGCGGGCGATCGCCGAGCCGGACTGGAACATGTGCTGCCAGATGTTCTTGAACAGCCGGGACTCGCGGGTCTTCGGGTTCGTCGTGATCGGCACGGACGCGATCGCCAGCCGCTTGTAGCCGGCCTGCACGATGGTCTCCATGCAGTAGCTGAAGCGCGTCACGATGTTCAGCCGGATGAGGGAGTACTTCGAGTACGCGCGGAACCCGCTGGCGGCGTCGGGCAGGTCGAGCCCCGCTGCACGGCTGGCGACCCACGAGCCGAAGCGCTGCATGAGCTTCTTGAAGCCCGAGAAGTGCTCGATCGTGCGCGTCTGCCGGTCGCCGATGACGATCTCCGCCTGCTTGCGCAGGATCGGCTGGACCAGCTCGGCGATCTGCGACTGCGGGTACTGGTTGTCGCCGTCGGTGTTCACGACGATGTCGGCCCCGTGCAACAGCGCGTAGTCGACGCCGTCACGGAACGAGCGGGCGAGCCCCATGTTCGTGGTGTGGTGCACGAAGTGCTTGACGCCGTGCTCCTTGGCGACCTCGACGGTGCGGTCGGTGCTGCCGTCGTTGATCACCAGGATCTCGATCTCGTCGATGCCGTCGATCTCCCGCGGGATGGAGTCGATGACGCTGGCGAGGGTGTTCTCCTCGTTGAGGCAGGGGATCTGGATGAAGAGCTTCACGGGTTCGCAGTGTCTCGTTTCTGGGGTCCGGCAGGTGCGCGAGGCCAGGACAGCCTATGCGAACCCACGGTTCGGTGCAGGTCCGGCCTGCCGACGGTGGTCGACCGGACGGCTTGGTAGGGTGCAGCAGTGCAGATCCGCGAACTGAAGATCCCCGGCGCGTGGGAGTTCACGCCCGTCCAGCACGGCGACGCACGAGGAGCATTCCTCGAGGCGTACCGCGCCGACGTCCTCGAAGAGACGGTCGGTCACCCACTGGACCTCCGACAGGTCAACATGTCGATCTCGGCGGCCGGCGTCGCCAGGGGCATCCACTACGCCCTCGTCGCGCCGAGCCAGGCGAAGTACGTCACCGCCGTCCGCGGGGCCTTCATCGACTACATCATCGACATCCGGGTGGGGTCGCCGACCTTCGGGCAGTGGGACTCCGTCCGCATCGACGACGTCGACCGCAAGGCCGTCTACCTGTCCGAGGGCCTCGGACACGCGATCGTCGCGCTCGAGGACCACTCCACCGTGAACTACCTCGTGAGCGCCCACTACAACCCCGAGCGCGAGAAGGGGATCACGATCCTCGACCCGACCGTCGGCCTCGAATTGCCCGAGGGCATCGGCGAGCTCGTGCTGTCCGACAAGGACACCAGCGCACCGACGCTCGACGAAGCCGCCGCAGCGGGTCTGCTGCCCATCTACGAGGAGTGCGTGGCCTACACCGAGTCGCTCCGCACGACGAAGTAACGAACGAAGGAAGCGCACTGCGATGAAGGGCATCATCCTCGCCGGGGGTTCCGGCACCCGTCTCTGGCCGATCACCAAGGGCATCAGCAAGCAGCTCATGCCGATCTACGACAAGCCGATGGTCTACTACCCGCTGTCGACGCTCATGATGGCCGGCATCCGCGAAGTGCTCGTCATCACGACGCCGGAGTACAACGAGCAGTTCAAGGCGCTGCTCGGCGACGGCTCCGCCCTCGGCATGGAGATCCAGTACGCCGTGCAGCCGTCCCCGGACGGGCTCGCGCAGGCGTTCGTCATCGGCGAGGACTTCATCGGCGACGACAGCGTCGCCCTCGTGCTCGGCGACAACATCTTCCACGGGACCGGCCTCGGCACGAGCCTGAAGAAGAACACCGAGGTCGCGGGTGCGACGATCTTCGCGTACCACGTGGCCGACCCGAAGGCGTACGGCGTCGTCGAGTTCGACGATGCCTTCACGGCGGTCTCCATCGAGGAGAAGCCGGCCGAGCCGAAGTCGAACTACGCCGTCCCCGGCCTGTACTTCTACGACAACAAGGTCATCGAGATCGCCAAGACGATCGAACCGAGTGCGCGCGGCGAGCTCGAGATCTCCACGGTCAACGAGCGCTACCTCGAGGCCGGCGAGCTCGGTGTCCAGGTCCTCGACCGCGGCACGGCCTGGCTCGACACCGGCACGTTCGAGTCGATGATGCAGGCGTCCGAGTACGTGAAGGTCATCGAGGACCGGCAGGGCTTCAAGATCGGGTGCATCGAGGAGATCGCCTGGCGCAACGGCTGGATCGACGACGAGCAGCTGTCCGCGCTCGCCGCACCGCTCGTCAAGGGCGGCTACGGCGTCTACCTCCAGCGCTTGCTCGGCGTCTAGTCACCGCTCGGCTGGTTTCCCGCATGGCCCCTGGTCCTGGCTGGTTTGGTCGCCGTCGTCGCGGGACGACGGCGTCCGTCCACCACGATCCCGTTCCAGCGCCCGCGACGCCGGCTGCCGTCGTCCGCGTGGCCGGTTTCGTGGGCCCGCTGTCGCAGCTCGACCGCGCGGTCACCGTGCTGCTGGTGAGCCGGTCCGACCGGTACGACCGGCTGCCGGCCGCGGTGACGGCGGCCCGTGTGGCGTTCGGCCCGGACGTCGACGTCCGGGCCGTCGGCTACGTGGCGGACGCATCACCCGTCGGGGAACCGGTCCGCGGTGTGCCGTGGGTGCTGCGCGAGCCGGTGGACGGCATCGGGTCCGCGATCAACGCGGGGGTCTCGTCCGGGGTGGGCCGGGTGCTGCTCGTCGTGGACTCCACCGTCGGCGTGACCGACCAGGACCTCCAGGTGCTCGCGGCCGCGGGCACCGACCGTGTGGCGCAGGCTCGCGTGTGGACGGCGGACGGCGGGCGCCGACACGGTGCTCGGCTGCTCCGGCCCGGGGCGCTGCCGTGGACCGACGACGGCACGGCCGGTGCGGGGTCGGGGGACCCTGGTGCACCGGACGCAGCGGCGCCCGTGGACGCCTCGGTCGCCGCGGCCGTCGACCGTGCCCGCCTCGCGGACGGCATCCGCACCGTGCCGGTCTTCGCGGCGGACCAGCCCGTGCTCGCCGTGCCGGGGTCCGCGCTGGTGCCGGCTCCGTGCCTCCCGGACGAACGGATGACGCTGACGGCCTGGAGCCGCGCGGTCGCGGACCGGACCGGGCACGCCGCCGTCGTCACCTGGGCCGTCGAGCGCTCCGCCGAGGCCGGCCGCACGGTCGACGGGGCCGTCGTCGACGCCTTCGCCGGCTGGCGGGACCGCCGGCCCGACCCGCGCGGGTTCGCCATCACGGCCGGGCCGCCGCTGCCGCCGTGGGGCGCGCGGCCCGTGGCACCGACGCCCCGCTCGCAGAGCGACGGCGACGAGCTGTCGTGGTCGCTCAAGATCGCCGCTCCCGCGGGGTCCGATGGTGACGGCTGGGGCGACGTGCACTTCGCGGCCGAGCTGGCCGGCGCCCTCGAGCGGCTCGGGCAGCGCGTCCGGATCGACCGGCGGGACGCCCACGTGCTGGACGACGACGCCGCCGACGACGTGACCCTGGTGATCCGCGGACTCGACCGGGTGCCGCCGAACCCGGCGTCCGTCAACCTGCTCTGGGTGATCAGCCACCCCGACGACGTCACGGACACCGAGCTGCGTTCCTTCGACGTCGCCTTCGCCGCCGGTCCGGTGTGGGCGGCTGCGGCCGGGGTGCGTTCGGGCGTACCGGTCCGGACGCTGTTGCAGGCGACCGACCCCGCGGTGTTCCACACGGGTGCGCGGTCGACGAGCAGTGCCGATGCCGACCGGGTGGTGTTCGTCGGGTCGACCCGCGGAGCCGCACGTCCGGTGGTGTCGGATGCGGTGGCGCTCGGTGCGGACCTGCGGGTGCACGGGCCCGGGTGGGGACCGCTCGTGCCGGCGGGGGCACTGGGTGAACCGTCGCTGAGCCGGGCCGAGGTCGCGACGGCCTACTCCTCGGCACGCCTGGTGCTCAACGACCACTGGCCGGACATGGCCGCTGGCGGCTTCGTGTCGAACCGGGTGTTCGACGTGCTGGCGTCCGGGGGAGTCGTCGTGACGGACGCGGTCGCCGGGCTCGCCGAGGTCCTCGACGTGCCGACCCTGGCGGTGGCGGGTTCCCGCGACGAGCTCGCCGTCCTGCTCGATCCGGCGCGACTGTGGCCGTCGGCTGCTGCGCGCGCCGTCGTGGCCGAGCGCATCGCCGCGGAGCACTCCTTCGACGCGCGCGCCGGGGTACTGCTCGAGGCGGCCCGCACCGAACGAGCCCGCCTGCGTCGCTGACCCCGGAGACCGACCGACCGACCGACCGGGGTGCCGGCTACTTGCGGGTGACCCAGCGGGCACGGAGCGACAGGCCGGCGCGCAGCACCAGGCGCAGCGGCAGCAGCCACCACGCCCCGTACTTGCGCGACAGGAACCGGTACGCGCTGCGGTGGTGCTCGATCTCCATCCGGCGCCGGTTCGACGACGTCGAGTGCGCCCCGGTGTGGGTGACCACGGCGCTCGGCACGTACACGTTCGCGCGACCGGAGCGACCGACACGCTGGCCCAGGTCGACGTCCTCGAAGTACATGAAGTACGACTCGTCGAAGCCGTCGAGCTGCCGGAACAGGTCGGTACGGATGAGGAAGCACGCGCCGGACAGCCAGCCGGCCTCACGTTCGACGACCTGCGTGGTGGACCAGTACCGCTGGCTCCACGGGTTGGCGGGCCAGAACCGCGAGAACGCCGCGTGGCCGAGGCCGGTCCGCAGCGAGGGCAGCTGGCGGGCGGACGGGTAGGTCTCGCCGTGGTCGTCGAGGATCCGCGGACCGAACGACCCGCCGGACGGCAGGCGGTCGGCGGCGGCGACGAGCGCGTCGATCGACCCCTCGCCGAGCACGACGTCGGGGTTCGTGACGAGCAGGAACTCGGGGCGGACGTCGGGCAGGACGTCGTCGAGGGCGCTCAGCGCGGCGTCGATGCCCCCGCCGTAGCCACGGTTGCCCCCCGATGACACCACGACGGCACCGTAGGACTCACCGATCGCCCGCAGTGCGTCGATGTCGGCTGACCCGTTGTCGGCGATCACGACGGCGACCGGCTCCGAGGACGCCGCCGCGACGCTCGCCAGGAACGGCCGGATGGTCTCGCCGGTGTTGTAGGTGACCGTCAGCACGGCGACGCGGATCACCGGGTACCCCCGGCCCGAGCGGCCTCGGCCACGGCCGAGTAGGCCTCGACGTGCACGGCTGCCGTGGCCTCCCACGTGAACGAGGCGGCCCGGGCCAGCGCGGCCGCCCGGTGCGACGCGACGAGCGACGGGTCGTCAAGCAGCCCCGTCATGGCGGACGCCAGTGCGGGGGCGGACGGCTCGGTGTACACGGCTGCGTCACCGCCGACTTCGGGCAGCGACAACCGGCGGGTGGTCAGGACGCACGCGCCGGAGGCCATCGCCTCGACCACCGGCAGGCCGAAGCCCTCGCCGAGGGAGGGGTAGACGACGAACTCCGCGCCGCCGAGGTAGCCCGCCAGGTCCTCGAGGGGCAGGTACCCGGCCTCGATCACGTGGTCGTCGGGCTGCAGGGCGTCGAGTCGTGCGATCGCGGCCTCGTCCCAGCCCCGGGCCCCGGACAGCACGAGCCACGGCGTGTCCGCACCCGCCGTCGTCCGCGCGGAGCGCACCGCGGCGTAGGCGTCGAGCAGTGCGGTGACGTTCTTCCGCGGCTCGATCGTGCCGAGGAACGCGATCCAGGGCGCGCCCTCGGGCAGCGTCGCCGCGATCCGGGCGTCCTCGACCTCGGCGGTGGTCGGCTCGTGGAAGACGGCACGGTCGACCCCGAGCGGTGCGACCCGGACGTCGGCGCGGATGCCGCCGACGACCCGCGCGGCCTCGGTCGCGGTGGCCGCGCTCGGCACGACGACGACCGGCCGGGTGCGCAGCGAACGACGGCTCCACCAGGTGAAGAACGTGCGCTTCAGCCGGGAGTGCCACTCGGGGTTCGAGAAGAAGGTGGCGTCGTGCAGGGTGACGACGGAGCCGCCGCGCCACGCGAACGGGAACGTGTAGTGCGGGGAGTGCAGTACCTGCGCGCCGAGGCGACGGCCCAGCGCCGGCAGTCCGGTCTGCTCCCACAGGAACCGGAGCGGCACGGAGTCGGTCCACCCCGGCGCGGTGTGCACGGTCGCGTGCGGCGCGACGGCGGCGAAGTGCGGAGCGTGCACGGGCCGGACGACCAGGTGGACGTCGAGCGACGGGTCGGTCAGGTGCGACACGACCCCCTCGACGTAGCGACCGACGCCGCCGAGTTCGCGCGGTACCGCGGTCCCGTCGACGAGGACGGTGAGCTGCGGCACGCGTGGGTCCTTCCGGACGGGGCCGCCGCGGTCGGGACCGTCGGCGGGGGAGTGGGAGTGGGCTGGGGAGAGACCAGGATAGCCCGCCGCGCTCATGCGCCCGGGTCCACGCTGCGGCGTGGGACGGACGCGCGACGCGTCTCGCGGAGCCGCCGGGCGAGGTGCGACGGGAGCGCCCCGACGACGTCCGCGAACGCTGCCAGGACGAGCCGGGCCTCCCGTCGGGTGGAGGCGGACAGCAGCCCGCGCAGGCCGCGGAAGAGGGTACGGGCGCCGGCGCGCAGGACGGTGTCCCACGGTGCGTGCCAGAGTGCGACGACCATCCGGTTCCGAGCGTTGCGGAACAGGAACAGGTCGCTCTGCACCCCGGAGGACGCCGAGTGGTCGTGCTCGACGACCGCGTCGGCCGCGTGCTCGACCCGCCAGCCGCGTCGGCGGAGTCGCCACGCGAGCTCGGTGTCCTCGTAGTACATGAAGAGCGACTCGTCGAGCAGGCCGACGTCGTCGAGGGCGCTCCGCCGCAGGGCGGAGGCCCCGCCGGAGAACCCGAAGACGTCGACGTCGGCGACCCGGTCGACGGGCGCGAACCAGTCGCGGTCCATCCCGTTGCCGTCGCGGTCGACGCGCACGCCGGTGGAGTTCAGGCGGACCTCGCCGTCCGCCGACGGCGTCCAGAGGCGGCCGTCGTGGCCCTGCAGCACGCGCTGGTCGGGTGCGGGCGTCGCGTCGACCGGGAGGCCCGTCCAACGTCCGGCGAGCACGATGCGGCCCGTCACGGCCGCGACCTCGGGCCCCGCCTGCGCCAGGTGGTCGCGGAGCGCCCGGACGAAGCCCGGCGCCGGGACGGCGTCGTTGTTGAGCAGGACGACGACGTCGGCGTCCGCGTGCCGGATGCCGGTGTTCGCGCCGGCCGCGAAGCCACCGTTGTGCTCCCGCGCGATGACGGTGGCACCCGGCAGGTCGCGGCGGAGCACCGCGACGGAGTCGTCCGACGAGCCGTTGTCGACGACGACCACCTGGTCGGCCGCGCCCTCGGCGAGGACGGCGCGGACGGCCGCGGTGGTGAGGTCCGCACGGTTCCAGTTGACGACGACGACCGCGGTGCGGGACGCGTCGTCGACGGGCGTCAGTCGAGCTCCTCGATGGAGGGCTTCGCGTAGACGCTGCCGACCGCGTCGCCGAACGAGGGGACCTCGAACGAGTCGCACTCGGGCAGGTCGTGCAGGTGCCGGCCGGCCGAGTCCATCATCGAGACGTTGATGAAGTACTTGCCGGTGCCGAAGTTCGTGTCCGCGATGCGGAGGCGGAGCTTCTTGCGGCCGTGCAGCGGCTCGAGGTGGATGCCCATGATGCCGGTCGTGGTGCCGTAGACCACCTGGCCGGACGTGTTGTTGACCTGGACCGCTGCTTCCCAGTCCTCGACGCCGTCGAGGTGCTCGAACTCCATGTCGACGAGCAGGTCGTCACCGGGGGTGACCCCGTCGCGCGGCCCCTTGCCGTCGGCGTGCACCGAGGCCTGCAGGACGGTGCCGCGACCGACCGCGACGTCGGCGCTGAGTTCACCGGCACGACGTTCCTCGAGCACGTCGCGGAACAGGCTGACGGCACCGATCGGGTCTCCGTCGTGCAGGACCTTGCCCTTGTTCAGGAGCACGACGCGGTCGCACATGTCCTGCACCTGGCTGAGGGAGTGCGTGACGATGATGATCGTCTTGCCCTGCTCCTGGAACGAACGGATGCGGTCGAGGCACTTGCGCTGGAAGGCCTCGTCACCGACGGCGAGCACCTCGTCGACCAGCAGGACGTCGGGGTCGGTGTGCACGGCGACCGCGAAGGCGAGTCGCACGTACATGCCCGATGAGTAGAACTTCACCTGGGTGTCGATGAAGTCGCCGATCCCGGAGAACGCCAGGATGTCGTCGAAGCGCTCCTCGGTCTCCTTGCGCGTCAGGCCGAGCAGGCTCGCGTTCAGGAAGACGTTCTCGCGGCCGGAGAGGTCGGGGTGGAAGCCGGCACCGAGCTCGAGCAGGGCCGCCAGGCGTCCGCGGCGCGAGACCGTTCCGGAGGTCGGCTGGATGATCCCGCCGATCGCCTTGAGCAGCGTCGACTTGCCCGATCCGTTCTGGCCGATCAGCCCGACGGTGGTGCCGGCCTGGATCGACACGGTGACGTCGTCGAGTGCCCAGAAGTCCTGACGGTGCTTGCGGCCGGCGCGACCGAGCGTGACGATCCGCTCGCGGATGGTGTTGTCCTTGCGGACGACGAACCGCTTGCGGACGTGGTCGATCACGATGACGTCGGGGCGCTCGGCGGTGGCGCCGGACGTCGACGGGGCGACGGGGGTGCTGATGGCCATGGTCTAGAGCTCCTGCGCGAAGTTGCCCTGCAGGCGGGAGAAGACCCGCTGCGCGCCGATGAGGCAGAACAGCCCGATCACGAGGGCGATGCCGAGCCGCATCATCAGGTGCGGTGGGTAGTCGACGGGGGTCGGGTGGATCCAGATCGCGTTCTGGAGTCCGAGCACCGACAGGGTGAGCGGGTTGTTGGTGTAGACCGCCAGCAGCCACTGCACCTTCAGCTCGGCGACGACCATCGAGTACGAGTAGACGATCGGCGACGCCCAGAGGAGGACCATGAGCCCGACGTCGATGACGAACTGCACGTCGCGCAGGTACACGTTGAGCGCCGACAGCACGAGGCCGATCGCTGCGCCGTACACCAGGATCACCAGCAGCGACGGGATGAGGTAGATCAACCCCTCGTGCCAGGGGAAGACCCCGAGCACGATCGTCGCGGCGATGAGGATCGCGAACTGGATGAGGAAGTTGACCAGGGCCGCGCCGACGCTCGCGAGGGGGAAGACCTCGCGCGGCACGTAGACCTTCTTGATCAGCCCGCTGTTGCCGACGATCGACCCGGTCGACCCGGCGACGATCTCGCTGAAGAGCGTGTAGGCGGTCAGGCCGGTGAAGACGTAGATGGCGAAGTTGTCGATCGCGCGTGACGAGCCGAGGATCTTGCCCATCACGAAGTAGTAGATCATCAGCTGGGTCAGCGGGCGCACGAGCGTCCACACGAACCCGAGTGCCGAGTCCTTGTACCGCGCCTTCAGGTCGCGGCGGATGAGCATCCCGAGCATCTCGCGCTGTCCGAAGACGTCGCGGAGTTCTCGCCAGGTACCTCGGAAAGCGCTCGTCGGAGCGCCGATCACGACGAGGGGCTCCTTGGCGAGCGCCGCCATGCGGGCTTGATCGACCATACGTCTCTTCGTTCGGTGGGGGCAGGACCGGAACAGCATACTCACTGGACCGCTGAGGTCGGGGCGCGCACCCTCTGCCGGACGACACCCGTCGTCCGCCCCCGTGCGGGGGCCAATGTGCGCGACAACAACCCTCAACCTTCACTTTGGGGTTACCGTTGACGCAACCCGGACCCTTGTCAACAACCACAGGACGGCCCGAAAGCATGCAGCAAGTTCCACGGTCGATCGCTGCGCTCGCGGTGGTCGGTGCGCTCAGTCTCTTCACGGCGGGGTGTTCCGCCGGCGACGATCCCGGCCCCACGGCGAGTCCGACGCGGACCGTCAGCCCCTCGCCGAGCGCTTCGGCGCCGTCGTCGGCCCCCTCATCCACCACGTCCGGCCAGCCGACCGCGGAACCGTCCGACGACGACGTACCGACGGCGTTCCCCGGCAGCGGCCAGACGAACGAGCCCGACACGGACCCGTCGGACTTCCCGGCCACCGCGCTCGTGACGTTCTCCGGTTGGGACACCGCCAGCAAGACCCTGCAGGCGGGTGGCCTGGTCTCCGGCACGACGGACACGTCCGGCACGTGCACGTTCGTCGCCACCAAGGGCGGCACCACCCGCACACTGACGAGCAGGGCCGAGGCGAGTGCGTCCTCGGTGAACTGCGCGCAGGTGTCGTTCCCCGCGAGCCAGGTGTCCACCGGGACCTGGTCCATCACCCTCGAGTACTCGGTCGGGTCGAAGTCGACCACGTCCGAACCGATGACGGCGGAGGTGCCGTGATGCGTTCCATCCTGACCGACGACGGTCCACGACGTCCCCTGCGCTCGGTGCTCGGCATGGTCGCCGCGCTCGCGATCGCGGTGAGCGGCCTGACCATCGGCACGATCGTGTCGGAGCGGACCACGACGGAGTCGGCGTCCGCCGCCGTCGCCGCGAACTTCGACCCCGGCAACATCATCAGCGACGCCAACTTCTACAACGGCAGCGCGATGAGCGGCTCCGCCGTCCAGTCGTTCCTGAACAGCGTCGCCCCGAACTGCAAGCAGGCGTCCGGCGGCCCCGCCTGCCTGAAGAACTTCACCCAGAACATGAGCGCCATCGGGGTCGTCCCGAACCGCTGCTCGGCGATCGCCGGCGGCAGCAAGTCGGCCGCCACGATCATCGCCCAGGTCGGCGCCGCGTGCGGGATCAGCCAGAAGGTCCTGCTCGTCCTGCTGCAGAAGGAGCAGGGGATCGTCGCGACGAACTCGCCGACGAGCTACATGTACCTGCACGCCACGGGCTTCGCGTGCCCGGACACCGCACCGTGCGACCCCGCGTACTTCGGGTTCGGACAGCAGGTGTACGCCGCGGCGTTGCAGTTCAAGCGCTACCAGGCCTCGCCGACGTCGTGGGCGTACCAGGCGGGCCGCAACAACGCGATCCTGTACAACCCGAACGCCGCGTGCGGCCGCAAGACGGTCAACATCAAGAACCAGGCGACCGCGGCCCTGTACATCTACACGCCGTACACCCCGAACGCCGCAGCGATGTCGAACCTCTACGGTTCCGGCGACTCGTGCTCGGCCTACGGCAACCGCAACTTCTGGCGCATGTACACCGACTGGTTCGGCTCGCCCACCGGCGGATCCTCGCCGATCGGCTACATCGACTCCCAGAGCGGCGGCGTCGGCGGCACCATCGCGGTCCGCGGCTGGACCGCCGACCCGGACACGACCGACCCGATCAAGGCGCAGTTCTACGTGGACGGCGTGGGCAAGGCCTCGGTCCTGGCGAACGCCGACCGGACCGACCTGGCCTCGCGGCTCGGGGCGAACAACACCCGGCACGGCTTCCAGACGACGCTCACCGGCATGACGCCCGGCAAACACACCGTGTGCGTGTTCGGCATCAACGTCGGCGCGGGGGCGAACACCCTGCTCAACTGCGGCGACGTGACCGTACCCGCCTCGGCCCCGGTCGGCAGCCTCGAGACCGTTACCGGCGGGACCAGCACCATCGCCGTGAGCGGCTGGGCGCTCGACCGCGACTCGTCCGCCGCGACCGCATACAAGGTGCAGGTCGACGGGGTCGGCGCGATCGCCGCGACCGCCGACGTCACGCGCAGCGACATCGCCGCGAAGTACCCGGGTGCCAGCTCCACCGTCGGGTTCTCCAGGACGATCCAGAAGGTCGCCGCCGGATCCCGCACGGTCTCGCTCTGGACCCAGGACAAGCCAGGGGCGACCTGGGTCAAGGTCGCCCAGAAGGTGACGACCGTCACGGCGGCGACCGGGACCTCCGGAGCGGTGAAGGGTGGCTTCGAGTCGGTCACCGGCGGTGTCCGCACCGTCGCGGTGAAGGGCTGGGCGATCGACCCGGACACCTACGCACCGGTGAAGTACAAGGTCCACGTCGACGGCGTCGGCGTGGCGGCCGGCAGTGCGAGCGCGGCGCGCAGCGACGTGGCGAAGGACTACCCGAAGTGGGGCGCGTCGCACGGGCTCGCCACCACCCTGGGGAACATCGAGCCCGGCAAGCACACGGTCACCGTCTGGTGGCAGGACCTGCCGAGCGGCACCTACGTCAGTGCCGGTACGAAGACCGTGACCGTGGCCGCCCCGCCGTCGAGCGGCGCCACCGGGAAGACCGGCGCCGTCACCGGTGCGTTCGAGAAGGCGACCGCCGGACCGAACACCGTCGCCGTCACGGGCTGGGCGATCGACCCGGACCGGTACGACCCGGTCAAGTACAAGATCCACCTCGACGGCGTCGGTGCCACGGCGGGCAGCGCGAGCGCGGTCCGCACGGACATCGGCGCGGCGAAGCCCGGCTGGGGCGACGACGTCGGGCTCGCGGTCACGCTGACGGGCGTGCGGGCGGGGACCCACACGGTCACCGTCTGGTACCAGGACCTGCCCGGTGGGAACTACGTCAGCTTCGGCACCAAGTCGGTGACGGTCAAGGAGGCCGTACCGGCGGCGACGGGCAAGACCGGGGCCGTGTACGGGGCGTACGACGCCGCGACCGGGGGCAAGGGGACCGTCGCCGTGAAGGGCTGGGCCATCGACCCCGACACGTTCAACCCGGTCAAGTACAAGATCCACCTCGACGGTGCCGGAGTGGCAGCGGGCAGCGCGAACGCGGTCCGTGCCGACGTCGAGAAGGTGCACCCGGGCTGGGGCTCCGACGTCGGACTCGCGGTCACGCTCACCGGCGTGAAGCCGGGCAAGCACACCGTGCGGGTCTGGTACCAGGAGCTCCCGGGCAGTGCCTACAAGGATTTCGGGACGAAGACGGTCACCGTCTCGTAGCGGGGCCACCAGACGGACGGGAGGCGCGGTGCCAGCTGGCACCTGGGCCCACGCCGGCCGGTTCCGGGCCGACGCGCCAGCGGCGGTCCGGCCGTGCCCGGTGGGGAGCCTCCCGTCCGTCTGCACCGCCGTCCCGGGGCGACGCGCAGGCGGTGGACCGGCCGTGCCCGGTGGGGAGCCTCCGTCCGGCTGCGTCCCGTCCCGGGCGCGCGGCCGGTCTCGGAGCCGCTCCGGGCTCGAAGTCGTTCCGGCGTCGTCAGGCGCGTCGGCGGAGCGCGCGGGCGACCCCGCCGAGGCGGTCGAGGACCCGGAACTCGGCGGAGTGCGTCAGCGCGTCGTACCGGGTCGCGATCGCGTCGCGTTCGGCCTCGGCGTCGTGCTGCGCTCGTTCGGCGTCCTTGCGTGCCCGGTCGAGGACGGCGACCGCCTCTTCCGACACGATGAGTCGCCGGTTGATGTCCTCGACCCCCGCACGGTGCACGTCGCGCTCCTGCTCGGTCGCGCGGAGCACCTCGCGCTGCTGCGCGGCCCAGCGGAGCACGGGATCGCCGGTACCGGTCCGTGCCGCGGCGCGCGCGATCGCCGCGTCGAGCGACGGGCCGACCTGCTCGGCGCGGGCCGTGTAGGAGTGCCGCGCCAGCACGACGGCGCGGAGCCGCGCGACCAGGGCGTCCCGTTCGGCGGTCGGCATCGCGATCGCACGCTCCAGGGACAGGGCGTCGGTGAAGACGGGGACGTCGGCGAGTCCGAGCTCGTCGAGGCCGAGCGCGCACGAGGTGACGGGCAGTGCCCCACACGCCAGCGACTCGTAGAGCCGTGAGTTGAGGGTGCCGAACGCGGCTGCGGGCTCGATGACGTCGTCGACGACGAACGCGGCGGCGCGGTACACCGCAGGCAGGGCGAAGTACGACACCGCCGGTCGGAGCTCCACACCGGGGGCAGCGTCGACGTGCTCGACGTTCGCGGCGAACCAGACGATCGGCTCGGGCGGGGCGACCTGCTGCAGCACGTCCTGCACACCGCGGCGCGCTCCCCAGAAGTTGACCGTCGTGACGGTGCGGTCGGTCCGCGGCGGCGTCGTCCCGTCCGCGTCGGTGGTGAAGAGGTCCAGGTCGACGCCGATCGGGACCACCTCGACCGGCACGTCCACGACCCGGGCGAGTGCGTCGCGCGCGATGGACGACGACGTCCACACCGCGTCGAACCCGGCGGTGTACGGCGCGCTGGCCCACTGCGCCGTCCAGTTCCGCACCCAGGCCACCGTGGCGGTCCGCGCCGGCACGAGTCCGGGGACGAACGACTCGATCATGCTCACGAGCACCGCCGTGTCCTCGGGGACGTCCTCGGCCCACCGGTGGATCGGCCAGAGGTCGACCCCCCAGCCCTCGGCCAGCAGCGCCCGGGCCAGCCCGAGCGCGACGAACAGGTCGCCCTTCCCCTCGGTGGTGTCGTCGGTCGACACCGCGAAGCGGATCGTCCCCCTCGACCCCGACGCGTGGTCGCCGCGGGCGATCGCCGCGTACTCGGCGGCCAGGGGGGACGAGACGGGGGAGGACGGGATCGCGTGGTGCATCACCGTGCCATTGTGCCCGAAGCGCAGCCCGCCTCGGCCGAGCGCCGTGCTGTGCCTTGTAGGGTGTTGTCGGCTGCCGGGCATCCCCGACGGCCGGATCACCGAACCGTGCCACAGGCGCGGCAGCAACTGGAGGAACTCGCCGTGACAGAGCGCAAGCCAGGAGTCGTGTCCGTCGTCCTCGTGAACTACAAGGGCACGGACGACACACTGACGAGCATCGCCGAGCTCCGCAAGCAGGACTGGCCGCAGGACCGGCTCGAGGTGATCGTCGTCGACAACGGCTCCGGCGCTGAGCACGTCGGGCGGCTGAAGGCCTCCGACCTCGACTTCACCTTCATCGACTCCGGTGCGAACCTCGGCTTCACGGGCGGGTGCAACCTCGGTGTGGAGCACTCCTCCGGCGAGATCGTGGCCTTCCTCAACAACGACGCGCGTCCCGACACCGGCTGGGTGCGCGAGGCGATGGCGACCTTCGCCTCCGGCGCCGACATCGGCGCCGTGGCGTCGAAGGTCCTGGACTGGGAGGGCGTCAACGTCGACTTCACCGAGGCCGCGATGACCTGGTACGGCATGGGCTACAAGCCCTTCGCCGGGTCGCCGGACACCGGGCGCTGGGAGTCGGAGACCGACGTGCTCTTCGGCACCGGCGCGGCGATGTTCGTCCGCGCCGAGCTCTTCGAGCAGCTCGGTGGCTTCGACGACCGCTACTTCATGTTCTACGAGGACGTCGACCTGGGGTGGCGCTTGAACCTGCTCGGCTGGCGGTTCCGCTACCAGCCGAAGTCGGTCGCCTTCCACAAGCACCACGCCTCGATGAACAAGTTCGGGGACTTCCGCGAGACGTACCTGCTCGAGCGCAACGCCCTGTTCACGCTCTACAAGAACCTCGGCGACGAGCAGCTCGCCGCCGCGCTGCCCGGTTCGCTGGCACTCGCCGTCCGCCGTGCCGTGGGCCGCGGCGAGCTCGACTCCACGTCGCTCGACCTGCGCAACCCCGGTGACGACAGCGTCCCGACCATCCCGGTCCCCAAGACGAGCATGGCCGGCATCTACGGCGTCGACCAGTTCGTCGAGCAGTTGCCGTCGATGACCGAGTCGCGCCGCGAGATCCAGGCGAGCCGGGTCCGCAGCGACCGCGAGCTCCTCCGCCTGTTCGGCAACCGCGACGAGCCGGCGTACCCGATCGAGAACTACCTGGCCGGCTACGACAAGATCGTGCACTCCCTCGGCGTGCTCGACGTCGGCACCCGTCGTCGCATCCTCATCATCACCGGGGACTCCATCGGCGAGAAGATGGCCGGCCCGGCGATCCGCGCCACCCAGATGGCGAAGCAGCTGGCGAACGAACACGACGTGCGGGTCATCAGCCTGACCCGCTCGTCACCGATCGACCCGTCGTACGACGTCGTCACGGTCCCGCACCGCCACCCGCGGCAGATGGTCGAGCACGAGGCCTGGGCCGACGTCATCATCGTCCAGGGGCACGCGCTGCGGCTGTTCCCGGTCCTCGAGTCGACGCGCAAGATCCTCGTGGTCGACGTCTACGACCCGCTGCACCTCGAGCAGCTCGAGCAGGGCCGCAGCGACGACGTCGACCAGTGGAACCGGCAGATCCTCGACGCCTCGGACACCCTGAACCACCAGCTCGAGCTCGGCGACTACTTCATCTGCGCGTCCGAGCGCCAGCGGATGTTCTGGCTCGGGCAGCTCGCGGGCTCCGGCCGGGTGAACGCCCGGACCTACTCGCGCGACCCCGACCTGCGCTCGCTCATCGGCGTCGTGCCGTTCGGCCTGTCCTCGACCCCGCCGGTCCACGACCAGCCGCGGGTCAAGGGCGTCGTGCCGGGCATCGGCAAGAACGACAAGCTCGTCGTCTGGGGCGGCGGCATCTACGACTGGTTCGACCCGATCACCCTCGTGCGCTCGATCGGTCAGCTCGCCGAGCGGAAGCCGAACGTCAAGCTGTTCTTCATGGGCGTGCAGCACCCGAACCCCGACGTCCCCGAGATGGACATCGTCGCCAAGGTGCGTGCCGAAGCGGACGCCCTCGGACTCACCGGCAAGAACGTGTTCTTCAACGACGCCTGGATCCCGTACGAGGAGCGCGGCGCCTACCTGCTCGAGGCCGACGCCGGCGTCTCGACGCACTACGAGCACCTCGAGACGACGTTCTCGTTCCGCACCCGGATCCTCGACTACCTGTGGGCACGCCTGCCCATCGTGACGACCGCCGGCGACTCCTTCGGTGACCTCGTCGCTGCCGAGAAGCTCGGTGTCGCCGTGCACGAGCAGGACGTCGACAGCCTCGCCGACGCCCTCGAGACGGCGCTCTTCGACAAGAAGGCGCGCGCCGAGTTCATCGGCAACGTCGACCGCATCCGTGAGCAGTTCACGTGGGAGAACGTGCTGGCGCCGCTCGTCGACTTCTGCCGGAACCCCGTCCGCGCCGCCGACAAGTCGGTGCGGGACACGGTCGCCGTGGTCGAGTCGCACCAGATGCGCGTCCGCGTGCCGGAGCGCAAGAAGCTCTCGGGTGTCCGGTACGACGTCGGCCGCGCGGTGCACTACTTCCGCACCGAGGGCCCGCGCAGTGTCGCGGGCAAGATCAAGCGCCGCCTGCAGAACCGGTGACCGCTGCGGACGCCGCGGCCCTCGTCGTCATCCCGACCTACGACGAGGCCGAGAACGTCCGTGCCGTGATCGCGGCCGTGCTCGGTGCGGTGCCGGCGGCGCACGTCCTGGTGGTGGACGACGGCAGTCCCGACGGCACCGCGGACGTCGTCCGCGGCATCGCCGGGGCCGACGCGCGCGTGCACCTGCTCGAGCGGAGCGGCAAGCTCGGTCTCGGTACCGCGTACGTGGCCGGGTTCCGCTGGGGCCTCCAGCGCGGGTACCCGGTCCTGGTCGAGATGGACGCCGACGGGTCGCACCCCGCCGACCGGCTCCCGGCGCTGCTCGATGCGGTCCGTGCCGACGAGACGGTCGCGCTGGCGATCGGCTCGCGGTGGGTGCCGGGCGGGTCGGTGGTCGACTGGCCGCTGCATCGCCTGGCGTTGAGCCGCGGTGCGAACGCCTACGCGCGGATCGTGCTCGGGGTCGACGTGCGTGACGTCACGGCGGGGTTCCGCGCCTACCGGGCGGCCACGATCGCGCGGATGGACCTCGGCTCGGTCGACTCGAAGGGCTACTGCTTCCAGGTCGACATGACGCTGCGGGTCGCCGACCTGGGCGGCCGGATCGTCGAGGTGCCGATCCGCTTCCGGGACCGCGTGCACGGCACCTCGAAGATGAGCCGTTCCGTCGTGGTCGAGGCCGTGGTCCGCGTCACCGGGTGGGGGCTGCAGCGTCGGTTCGGCCGCTGGCGCGGCTCGCGTCGCTGACGCATCCGGTGCGACGGACAGGAGGCGCGGTGCCAGCTGGCACCGCGCCTCCTGTCCGTCACCGGTCGCGTCTCAGACGCAGCTGACGTCGTAGTCCTGGTTCCCGACGACGTACTGGGCCATCCGCACCTGGCTGCCGGCCGTGAGCCCACCGGCCGAGCAGGCCTTCTGGGCGGCCGCGACGCCGTCCGCGCCGACGGCGATCCAGCTCGGCAGTCGGTAGAGCGTGCTGCTGCTCGGTACGGTGCCGAAGAGCGTGCTCCACTCGGACGGCGACGAGTAGACGCCGGCGGTCGCGCCGATGCTCACGAAGTACGCGGTCATGCCCTCGAGGGTCGCGCGGTTGAGCGCCGCCGTCTTCTGCCACGAGCCGTCGGTCTCGGCATCGAGCCACCACCGGTAGGAGCCGGGCGATGCGACGCCTCGACTTTGCGCATCGTCGTAGGCGCGGTTCCAGCCGTACATCCACGAGCACTGGGTGGATGTGAGCGCAGCGTCGCCCGGCACGCAGGTGCCGTACGGATTCCGCGCCGTCGCGCCGCTCGGGTCGACGTTGTTCGTCGGCCACGAGGCGCGGGAGTTCGACGGGTGGTCCTTGAAGTACTGACCCGGGTTGGCGGTGTTGACGTACAGCTGCGTCTTCGGCTGCGACGTGCCGCCCACCGAGCCACCGGCCCACGCGAGTTGTTGCGCGAGGAAGTCGTTGGTGTTGTTCGCGAGACCGTGGTTCACACCGACGATGCCGAAGGCCTGCCCCACCGGGTAGTTCGACGACGAGCCCCCTTGCGGCCAGGACACGTCGGCGCCGAACCCGGTGCCGCTCGAGCCGTCCAGGAAGTAGCCGGCGACGTCGAGGTGCAGCTGCGCCGAGCCCCTCGAGACCTTCGCCTGCACCCGGCGGTCGGTGCTCGACCCGGTGACCTTGGCCATCACGAGGTTCGCGACGGGCGACCCGGCACCGAAGAGCTGGGTCGCGACCTGCGGGTCCTGGCCGGCCGGGGTGACGCGCAGGTAGGCGTCGGTCGTCGGCTTGGTGACCTCGGCGTTCGCGACGACCGCGGTCGCCGTGCCCGGGACGCCGGCGGTGCCGGAGAGCCGGATGGTGCCGGCGGTCGTCGACACGGCACCGGCGAAGGCGCGGGTGGTGTCGATCGGCACGAACACCGAGCCGGTCGACGCGTTCGAGTAGTAGCCGGCGACGTCCATGTAGACCGTGCCGGTGCCCTTCGAGAGCTTGACCTGCGCGGCACCGTCGACGAGCTTGACGATGGCGAGGTTCGACAGCGACTGCCCCGCCGAGTACAGCTGCGTGACGACCTGCGGGTCCTGGCCGGCGGGCGTCACCCGGACGTAGCCCGCCGCCGTGGGGCCGCTCACCTCGACGTTGACGGCGACGGCCGTGGCGTCCGCGGGGACGCCGGCGAGGCCGGCGAGGGGGACCGGGACCGGTGTCGTGCCGACGGTGCCGCTGAACACCCGCGCCGCGTCGAGCGGGGTGTACGTCGCGCCGGAGCCGTCGGCGTAGTAGCCGGCGACGTCGAAGTAGCCGTTCGCGGTGCCGGCGGACAGCTTCGCCTGGATCGATCCGTTCACCAGCCGCACGGTCACCAGGTTGGCGATCGTCTGCCCGGCGGCGAAGTCCTGCGTCGCGACGGTGGCGTCCTTGCCGGCGGGGGTCACGCGCACGTACCCGGCGACGGTCGGCTTCGCGACCTCGACGTTGACGACGACGGCCGTGGCGTTCGCGGGGACCCCGGCGTTCCCGGCGATCCGGACGACCTTCGGCGTCGTCGTGAGCCCGCCCGACCAGACCCTGGTCGTGTCGATCGGCGTGTACCGACCGGTCGTCGGTGCCGCGGCCTGTGCGGTCGTGACCGGGACGACCACGGCGACGGCGGTGGCGACGAGCGCGGTGGTCAGGGCGAGTGCGAGGCGACGGTGCAGACGCATGTGGTGGTTCCCAACTTCGTGGACCGTCCCCCTGACGGTCTCCGGCAGTCTAGGTGCACGGTGCAACTCCGGGGAGGGCACACGGGTGCGGTGTGCCGATCGACACACGCCGCGCGGACTCAGCCGCGCGGCAGGTGCCGCCGCCACGACCGACGTCGCGCGGCGATCACCAGCACGGCCACGAAGACCATCAGCCCGGCGCCGTGCAGCAGGTAGCTCTCGGCCGTGCTCGTGACCGCCAGGAGCACCAGGACCGCGGCGGGCCACACGTAGGCCACGCCGGGGAACGTCGTCGCCGTCACCCAGGCGCGGGCGAAGGCGAGCAGCGCCGTCACGCCCAGCAGGATCGTGCCGGCGAGCCCGATCTGCAGCCAGGCGTCGATGAACGCGTTCAGCCCCGAGGTGAACCGGTGCCCGGCGGGGTCGATGAAGGTCACGTACGGGACCACGGCCTCGTGCGGCCACGTCCCGACCCACCCCCACCCCTGGATCGGGAACTGCCCGACGAACACGCGGATCTGCGACCACAGGTCCAGGCGGGTCGCCGTCCCGCCGGCTGCCCCGATCTCCGCCAGCACGCGGTGCCGGGCGAGCACGCCCACCACGAGCATCAGGAGCACCGTCCCACCGAGCACGCCGTTCACCACCGGCCGCGTCGTCGGTCGGGCGTGCCGGAGGGACCACAGGGCGAGTGCGGTCACGGCGAGGGCGATCATCGCGAGGCCGGTGATGGGGGACTGCACGAGCATGAGCGCGATGACGGCGAGGGCGGTGGAGCCGATCGCGCGCCACCGCGTCACCGACCGGGTCAGGAACTCGACGACGAAGGTGACGAGTGCCATCGCCGCGATGAAGCCCATGAAGTTGCGGGTTCCGCCGATGCCCTGGATCGGACCGCCGTACGCGATGTTGCCCTGGATGCCGAACGCGGGGATCGGCAGGTCGAGGACGAGGCCGGAGAGGACCTCGAGCCCGAGCCCGGCGACGAGCAGGATCCGGAAGGCGTCACCGGAGGCCCGGATGAGCTGCACGAGGTCTCGGCCGAGCGCCAGGTACAGGCCGAGGCCGATGAAGCACACGGTGGCGACGAGCCCGCGGAGCGCCACCCAGGAGTACTCGCTCCACAGGACACTGAGCGCGCAGTACCCGACGAACGCCAGGAGCGAGAGCGGCAGGACACCGTGCCACTCGATCCGGTAGCGCTGCCCGAGCAGGCTCAGACCGGCCAGGACGAAGAGACTGACGAGCACGGCCCAGACGCCGGCACGCCCGACCAGGGCCCCCACCGTCGGCTGCCCGAACGCGAACAGGACGATGACCGTGGCGAGGGCCTGGCTGAACCGCCCGCCGGCGGAGAACCCGATCCAGGCGGAGAGGTAGCGGCGCGCGAGCACGTGGTGCGTCAGCCGTCCGTCGGTCACGAGTCCATCTTGGTGCACGGACCTCGGCGCGAGGTCATCGCGGAGCGTCGATATGGCTGATACGCGATGACTCGACTAGCGTCGTCGCACGATGCAGCGTGCCGTGACCACGACCCTCCGCCGTTCCGGCACGCTCCGTGCGGCAGCGGCGGTCATCGTCGGCCTGGCCACGACTTCGCTCGCCTGGTGGCGTCTCGGGCCGGTGACACGTGGCACCGCGTGGGCGGAGGACGGCGGTGTCTTCCTGCGCGAGCGGCTCGCGCTCGGGCCCGTGGACTCCCTCCTGCACCCCTACGCCGGGTACCTGCACCTCGTGCCGCGCCTGCTCGTCGACGCCGCGTGGGCGCTGCCCGTCGAGGAGTACGCGCGTGCGCTGTCCGCCGCTGCGTGCCTGGTGGTCGGCGCGGTGGCCCTCACGGTGTTCCTGCTCGCGCGCGACGTCGTGCCGCAGTGGCCGCTCCGGGCACTGCTCGCCGCGCTGCCGGCCCTGCTGCCGCTCGCGCCCCACGAGATCAGCGGGAACGTCGCGAACCTGCACTGGTTCCTGTTGTTCGCGTGCCCCTGGCTGTTCGCGTACCGGGCACGGTCGTGGTGGGCGTCGGGCATCGTCGCCGTCCTGACCGGCTTCGTCGTCCTCACCGAGCTGCAGACCGTGCTGTTCCTGCCGATGCTGCTCCTCGCGTGGTTCCCGCTGCGCGATGCGTCCGGCGTCCGGGCCTGGCCCCGCGCCGTCCCGGTGACGCTCGTCGCCCTCGCCGGCGGCGCTGCGCAGATCGTCACCGCTGTCACCGACCACCGGTCGCGGGCCCCGGGGGCCCCGGCGTTCGCCGACGTGGTCGCCGGGTGGCTGCTGCAGCCGGTCGCGGGCATCTGGTCGCCGGACGTCGGCGCGGTCGCTCGGGTCGTCGTCACGCACGGTTGGGGCGCCGTGCTCGTCCCCGTGCTCCTGGTCGCCGCGGCGCTGGTCGCCGCGGTCGTCGTCGGGTCCTGGCGGGCACGCTGGACGGTCCTGGCGCTCGCCGTGGTCTCCGGTGGCGTCTGGTGGGCGGCGCTCGTCGCCAACGCCGGCGAGGTGCAGGCATGGGCACACCCCACGCCTGGGCTGGCTGCCGTGCCGCCACTGCGGTACGCGGCCGCCTCCGGGCTGCTGCTGCTCGCCGCGGCGGTGGTCGCAGCGAGCGTCCTGCTCGGTCGGGGGCGCGGCGCGACCGACGGCGCACGGCCGGCGCACGGCGGATCCCGGTCAGGAGGCCCGGCTCGCTCCGGGCGGGCGCTGGCCGGTTGGTGCGTGGTCGCGGTCGTGGTCGTCGCGACGCTGGGCAACGTCGCACCCGGCCCGACGCGGCGCAGCGACGGCCCGGTGTGGGCGACGCAGGTGCCCGCCGCGATCGAGGCGTGCGCGGGGGACCCGACACGGAGCGTTGCGATCCGCAAGGTGCCGTGGTCCGCACAGGTGCCGTGCGCCCGGTTGCTCGAGCACTGACGGCGGGCGTCAGCGCACGGTCGGCAGACGGAACTCGCGTCGCGCGGACGGAGTGCGTGGGCCGTCGCCGGCGGAGAGCGGCTCCTCGCCGACCAGGACGATCCGGGTCTTGATCGCGATCAGCGCGAACAACACCCAGTTGCCCTGGTACAGCAGGCGTGACTCGGCGACGGACTGCACGACGAGGGCGACGACGACGAGCAACGGCAGCAGCGACACCGGGTCGAACGGCCTGGGCGACTGCGTGGCGTCGTACCCGATCCGGGTGGCCGACGACCACGAGCGGTCCAGCGTGGTGACGACGTACAGCGCGAACAGGACGAGCCCGATGATGCCGGTCTGCATCCAGACGTCGAGGTACGCGTCGTGGGCCTGCAGGTACGTCACACCCTTGCGGTGGGCAAGGTCGGCGAGCGTGGGGACGTCCGGCCACCAGTAGCCGATCCAGCCCCACCCGACGACCGGGTGCTGGTCGATGAGTCCGAGGACGCGGGCCCAGATGTCCCCGCGACCGGTCGCGTCGGCACCCTTGCCGAGCAGCTCCGACACCGTCCCTCGCGCCACGAACGCTCCGCCTGCGGCGACGACCGCGCCGACCAGCACGACCAGGTAGCGCGGGGTCCGGTGTCCGGTCGGGACCCGCCGGATCCAGAGGGCGACCAGGAGCACGACCGCCACCACGACCGCGGCGGCGAGCACGGTCGACGAGCGGGTCAGCACGAGGACGGCGCCGACGACGACCAGCCAGGCGACGGCACGGTTGCGACGCATCCGCCCCTCGGCGAACTGCACCGCCACGGCGATCGCCGCGAGCAGCGCGACCATCGCGAGCAGGTTCGCGTTGCCGGGCAGCCCCTGGATGCGACCGCCGGTCAGGAGCTCCGCGCGCGAGAAGTAGAACGCGTCCGGGATGTCCCGGTCGCCGTAGTCCGTCCAGACCGGCACGATCGGGTGCCGCACGACGACCGCCACCACGGCCTCGAACAGGAGCGAGCCCATCACCACCCAGCGGAAGGCAAGGCTCATCGCGTCGAGGATGCGACGCCAGGTCAGGGTCGACGCGACCGCCAACGCCATCGCGGCACAGATCACCTGCGCGGCGATGCTCGCCAGCGTCGCCGGGCGCCAGTGCGACCAGACGACCGACACCAGGCACCAGGCGAGGAAGAACCAGAGCGCCCACGGTGTCCGGACGAGCGGCGGCTTCGCGCGGACCAGGATCGTGACGCCCCACGCGGCGACGAGTGCCCAGACCGCCGCTGCGCCGAACCAGGTCAGGGTGTTGGGGAAGGCGTCCCCGGCGAACAGGACGAAGAGGAGCGTCGCACCGAAGGCGAACGCCTCGCGCTCGGGTACGGTCCCGCGCGACAGCGGCCAGGTGTTCGTCACGACGCCAGGGTACGTGCTCATCGGCGGCCGCTACTCCCGGAAGGCCGCGAGCGTGCTGGCGATCTCGTCGCCGAGGTACGGCGCCAGGGTCGTCGCGAAGGTGTTCGTCAGGTGGGTGCGGTCCCGGTGCACGAGCACCCCGCCGATGACCGCCGGGCAGATCGTGTCGGTGCAGTAGTAGCGCGACAGGTCGATCACGCGCGCCTTCCCGGGCATCCGGGCCGCCGCCTGCTCCGAGCCCTCGAACAGGCTGAAGCCGACCGAGCGACTCGAGTCGCACTCGCTCGTCGTGGGACCGGACATCTGGCCGACGCAGGCCACCACGTCCGGGCGTGCCGTCGGGTTGTCGCGGAGGGCCAGGATCGGGATGCCGGCGTCGGCCGGAGCCTGCCAGGCCGCCACCATGCCGTCGACGACGGCATCGGCGTCCGACTGTCCAGCGGCGGGCACGACGGGTCCGTTGCCGGTCGAGTGCGTGACGATCACGCCGTCCAGGTCGCTGTGCGAGCGGAGGTACGCCATCGCGTTCTGCTTCCAGGCGGCGCAGTCGTCGACCTGCTTCTCCGTGTTCGCCTTCTGCACCGCGGTGGTGAGGTAGCAGCTCTGGTGCCCTGCGACGTCGATGCGCCAGTTCCGGGCCTTCGCGATCTTCTCGTAGGTGTCCACGAAGACGTTGTTGTGCGAATCGCCGATCGCGATCAGGTGTTCCGTGTACCCGGTCTTCGGACCGAGGGCGCAGACGTTGAACGCGCTCGAGTCGTTCGACCAGCACGCCGGCCGGTTCGAGTCGTCGTCGAGGGCGTTCGAGGCGGCCGGCACCCGGACGTCCGCGAGGGCGGGGTTGACACAGGGGTCGGCCGACGAGATCAGTGCGGCGGCACCGAAGCACCGGACGTCTCCGGTGCTCAGACGCTGCTGGAACTCGGCCGCCTGCACCTGCTGCACGTGGAGTGCGGTGAGCGACGCGGCGCCGAGCGCGACGACGAGCACGGTGCTGAGGGCCCCGTACAGAGCGACCCGGCGCGGGCGGAGTGCGCGCACCCAGCCGGAGAACCGGAGGGGCTCCTCGATGCACAGCGTCGTGACCGAGGCGACGACCACCGCGCCGACGAAGATCGCGACCTTGTCCTTGGTCGTGAGCTCGTGCCGGAGCACGATCGGCAGCAGGACGACGGCGGGCCAGTGCCACAGGTACACGGCGTAGGAGATGCGCCCCAGGAACCCGATCGGGGTGATCCGTCCGATCCGCTGCAACCCGGAGTGGCCGCCGAACAGCACGACCAGCGTGGCGGACACCACGGGGAGCGCGGCCGCGATGCCGGGGAACGGGGTCGCCGCCGTGATCACGAACAACGACGCCACGAGGCCGGCAGCGCCGAGCCACGCGCCGACGACCCGGACGGACCGGGCCGGGCCGGTGCGGGGCGCGGCCAGCGGGATCGTCGCGGCCAGGCCGCCGAGCGCGAACTCCCACGCCCGGGTCGCCGTCGAGAAGTAGGCGACCCCGGATGCGGTCTCGGTCTGGACGACGCTCCACGCCAGGGACAGCACCACCACGGCGCCGAGCAGCACCTGCGCGACCACGACCGGGGAGACCCCGCCCCGACGGAGACGGCGGGCGCTCCACAGTGCGGCGAGCAGCAGGAGCGGGAGGACGATGTAGAACTGCTCCTCGACGGACAGCGACCAGAAGTGCTGGAACGGGGACGCCTGGTTGCCCTGCGCCAGGTAGTCCACCGAGTCGGCGGCCAGCTGCCAGTTCTGCACGTAGACCGTCGAGGCGATGAGCTCACGGCCGTACTGGCCCCACAGTGCGCTGGGCACCCAGATCAGCACAGCGGTCCCCGTCGCGGCGATCGTCAGGAAGGCCCCGGGGAGCAGTCGCTTCGCACGTCGGGCCCAGAAGCCGGCGAGACCGATCCGGCCGGTGGCGGTCAGCTCGCGCAGCAGGTGCCCCGTGATGAGGAAGCCGGAGATGACGAAGAACACGTCCACCCCGACGAACCCACCGGGGAGCCTGCTCGGCCAGAGGTGGTAGAGCACGACGGCGAGCACCGCGAACGCGCGGAGGCCCTGGATGTCCCATCGGGTCGGGTCGGTCGTGCGGGGGGACGAGGTGCGGAGGGACCCTCGGGTCGGCGACTCCACCGTGCGTGCAGACATCGCGGAGATTCTAGTGTCGCGCGTCGCGCCGGTAGGCTCTGGCCCATGTTCCTCGGCATCACGAACACCCCCCGCGACTACGCCTGGGGCTCGGTCACCGCGATCCCGGAGCTCCTCGGGCGCACCGTCACCGGCGCCCCGCAGGCCGAGCTCTGGCTCGGTGCGCACGCCGGCAGCCCGAGCGTGGTCGTCAACCCGGCGATGGTCGGCGGCGCCGACACCCTGCGCGACTGGATCGAGGCGGAGCCGCAGGACGCCCTGGGCGCTGACCGCACCGGGCTGCCGTTCCTGCTGAAGGTGCTCGCGGCGGCGGCGCCCCTCTCGCTGCAGGCGCACCCGACACCGGAGCAGGCCGAGGCCGGCTTCGCGCGCGAGGAGCGCGAGGGCATCGCGGTCGACGACCCGGCGCGCAACTACAAGGACCCGTTCCCGAAGCCCGAGCTCGTCGTCGCCCTGAGCGAGCGGTTCGAGGCCCTGAGCGGCTTCCGCCCCGTCGAGGAGACCCTGGCCGAGGTCCGCGTGCTCGATGCCGGCAGTGGTCGGCTCGGCCCGCTCGAGGTGCACCTGCAGCACGGCCTCGAGGACACCGTGCGCTGGCTCGAGACGGCCGACGAGTCCGCGCTCGCCGTCGTGCAGGCGGCGAGCGACCTCGCGATGGCACTCGACGACGACCTGCTCACGCCGAACACCGCCACGGTCCGCGACCTGGCAACGAGCTGGCCCGGCGACCCCGGCATCGTCGTCTCCCTGCTCATGCACCGGGTGACGCTCACCGCGGGGCAGGCGATGTACCTGCCCGCCGGCAACATCCACGCCTACCTGGACGGCCTCGGCATCGAGCTGATGGCGCCGTCCGACAACGTGCTGCGCGGGGGACTGACGCCGAAGCACGTCGACGTGCCCGAACTCCTGCACGTGCTCGACTTCACGGCGTACCCGGCACCGGTCCTCGAGCCCGAGCGCCTGGCCCCCGGCGTGGACCGCTTCGCGCCAGAGGGCGTCGGCTTCGCGCTGCTGCGGGTCGATGGGGACGGACGACCGGTCGGACTGAGCACCGGCGGCGTGGCTCCGCTGACCGGACCGTCGATCGCGATCTGCACCGAGGGCGTCGTGACGCTCGTCGGCGCGACGTCCGCCACGCTGCTCCGCAAGGGCGAGTCCTGCTTCATCACGCCGGACGAGGGTGACGTCACGGTGGAGGCTGACTCGTCGAACGGCGTCACGTCGACGGTCTTCATCGCCACCGGTCGGTAGCGCGGAGCCGCACGCCCTGGCGCGGTCCCGCACGCCGCCACCGGGGCGCCGCGTCCGTCCGCTAGCGTGGCGACCATGAGTTGGCTGGTCACCGGCGGTGCCGGGTACATCGGGTCCCACGTCGTCCGAGCACTGCGCTCGGCCGGCATCGACACGGTCGCGTTCGACGACCTCTCGAGCGGTTTCCGCGCGTTCGTGCCGGACGACGTGCCGTTCGTCGAGGGCACGATCCTGGACGGCGAGCTGGTCGCCCGCACCCTGCGCGAGCACGACGTCACCGGCGTGGTGCACGTCGCGGGCTTCAAGTACGCCGGCGTCTCGGTCGAGCGTCCGCTGCACACCTACGAGCAGAACGTCACCGGCATGGCGACGCTGCTCCGTGCGATGGCCGAGAACGGCGTCACGAAGGCCGTCTTCTCGTCGAGCGCCGCGGTGTACGGCACCCCGGACGTCGACGTCGTCGTGGAGTCGACCCCGAAGGCACCCGAGTCCCCGTACGGCGAGTCGAAGCTCATCGGCGAGTGGCTGCTGCGCGACATGGAGGTCGCCGCGGGTTTCACGACGACCTCCCTCCGCTACTTCAACGTCGTCGGGTCCGGCGAGCCCGACCTGTACGACGCCAGCCCGCACAACCTGTTCCCGCTCGTGTTCGACGCACTGCTGGCCGGCCGCACGCCCCGCATCAACGGCGACGACTACGCCACCGAGGACGGCACCTGCGTCCGCGACTACATCCACGTCGCCGACCTCGCGCACTCGCACGCCGTCGCGGCGCAGAAGCTCGAGGCGGGGGAGCCGCTCGAGCAGGCGTACAACCTCGGCAGCGGCGACGGTGTGAGCGTCCGGCAGATCATGGACGCCATGGCGAAGGGCACCGGGATCGCCTTCGAGCCGGAGGTCGCTCCCCGCCGCCCCGGTGACCCGGCGCGCATCGTGGCCACCGGCGAAGCCGCGACGCGCGACCTGGACTGGGCGATGCGCCACACCCTGGACGAGATGGTCACGAGTGCGTGGGAGGCCCGCCGCAGCGCCTCCTAGTGGCTGAGGACGTGTCAGTTGTCCCCCGAAACCCCGACAGACCGGGTGCGACACGCCCAGACGGGGGACATGACACGCCGAAGCGGTCAGTGCCTTCTATGATCCGCGACTTGACTCAGGCGAATGACACCGCTGTAATTACAGGCAACGACTTCAATCGTTGTGGTCCCGTTATCGAGACGTCAGGGGTGATCAGGGTGAACAGTTCCGACTTCCACGCCGGAGTTCCGGAGGACTGGCACGTCGACCCCGTGGCGCTCGGCGTCCCGGGTGTTCGACGGCCGGAGACGGACGACGAGGAGAACCCGCTCGCGTGGCAGGTCGACTCGTTGTGCGCACAGACCGACCCGGAGGCGTTCTTCCCCGAGAAGGGCGGCTCCACGCGCGAAGCGAAGAAGATCTGCACGTCGTGCGAGGTCCGGGCGCAGTGCCTCGAGTACGCACTCGAGAACGACGAACGCTTCGGCATCTGGGGCGGCCTGTCCGAGCGCGAGCGTCGCAAGTTGCGTAAGCGCGCCTGACGGTCCCGCACCGCGCGGTGAGCGCGCCCACAGGTTCACGGCGCGCCGCCGTCCGCAGCGGACGCCGTGCCTCCAGACCGTAGAGTGACGCCCGTCATGCAGCCCAGAGTCACCGCGATCCTCGTCGCCGCCAACGGAGCGGCCCACCTCGACCGGACCCTGGACGCACTCGCGGCCCAGACCCGCCACCCGGAGAACCTGGTGGTCGTCGACGTCGGGTCGACCGACGGCTCCACCGCGGGACTGTCCTTCGGCGGGTCCGCCGAGCTCCTGCGCCTGCCGGCCGGACGCCCCTTCGGCGAGGCCGTCGCCCGCGGGGAGCGCGAGGCTCCGCCCACCGTCGCGGACGAGCCCGTCGACGAGTGGCTGTGGCTGCTCGGACACGACAACGCACCGGCGCCGACCGCGCTCGCCGACCTGCTCTCCGCCGTCGAGATCGCGCCGTCCGTGGTCGTGGCGGGTCCGAAGCTCGTCGCCGACGACGACCCCTCCATCATCCGCGCGTTCGGCGAGAGCATGACGCGCTTCGGCCGCTCCATCGGCCTCGTGCAGGACGAGCTCGACCAGGGCCAGCACGACCGGCACACCGACGTGCTCGGCGTCGCCGCTGGCGGCATGCTCGTGCGCCGCTCGGTGTGGACCGAGCTCGCCGGTTTCGACCCGGCGCTGCCCGACGTCGACGCCGCCCTCGACTTCTGCGTCCGGGTCCGCCTGGCCGGGCACCGCGTGGCCGTGGTCCCCGAGGCGAAGGTCACCACCGCCGGTCCGGTCGAGGAGTTCGGCCGCAAGCGCGTCTCCGAGGCCCGCCGTGTCCGCATGCACCGGCAGGCGCAGCTGCACCGCCGGATGACCTACGCGCCGGGTGGACTGCTCTGGCTGCACTGGCTCACCCTCGTCCCCTTCGCGGTCGGCCGGGCGATCGGCCACCTCGTCGCCAAGCACCCGGCGGCCGTCGTCCCCGAGCTCGCCGCGGCGTTCGCGGTGGCGTTCGGCGGTGGCACCGGTCGGGCGCGTCGGAACCTCGCCCGCACGAAGAAGCTCGGCTGGGCCGCCGTCGAACCGCTCCGGGTCAGCTGGCGTCGGGTGCACGAGCACCGGACCACCTCGCGGGACGTGGAACTCGCCCGGGTCGAGGACGCACCGATCGCACGGGCGTCGTTCCTCGGCGACGGCGGGATCTGGGTCGTGCTGGCCGCGGCGGTCCTGAGCGTCGTGACGCTCTACCCCCTGCTCGGCTCGCCGGCGCTGACCGGCGGCGGCCTGCTGCCCCTCAGCACGAGCGTCGGGCAGCTCTGGCAGAACGTCGGGTACGGCTGGCACTCCCTCGGCACCGGGTTCACCGGCCCCTCCGATCCGTTCGCCGCCGTGCTGGCGGTCCTCGGTTCGATCGTGTTCTGGTCGCCCTCGACGTCCGTCGTGCTCGTGATGCTCGTCGCCTTCCCCGTGTCCGCGCTCGGCGCGTGGTTCGCCGTCCGCAAGGTGACCACCCGCAAGTGGGTTCCGGTGATCGGGGCCGCGCTGTACGCCATCGCGCCCTCGCTCGTCGGCGCGGTCACGACGGGTCACCTCGGCGCCGTCATCGCGCACCTGGTGCTGCCGTGGCTGTTCGTCGCCGTGCTCGAGGCACACCGCTCGTGGGCGTGGGCGTCCGGCGCCTCGCTGCTGTTCGCGGTCGCGGCGGCCTCGGCACCGTCGGTGCTGCCGGTCCTGCTGGTCGCGTGGCTCGTCGCGCTCGTCGTCGGGTGGCGCCGTGCACACCGTCGGGCCTTCATCCCGGTGCCGACCGCGGTGCTCTTCCTGCCGCTCGTCCTCGCCCAGGTCGCCCGCGGCAACGTCCTCGCCGTCTTCGCCGACCCCGGCGTCCCCTCGGCCACCCGGGCGCCGTCCGCGCTGCAGCTGGCCATCGGACAGCCGCTGCCGGACTGGAGCGGGTGGCTGCCCGCAACGTCCGGGCTCGCCGCCGTCGGCACGTGGCTGCCGATCGTGATGGCCGTCCTGGCCGTGCCGATCGCCGCCGCCGCCATCGGCGCGATGCTCGGACACCGCTGGGCCGTCGCCGGCTCGGCGCTCGTCGTCGCACTGCTCGGCTTCGGCACGGCGTTCGCCGCCACCCACGTGGCCGTCACCGGCGTCGGGTCGACCACCACCATCGTGTGGCCGGGCAGCGGCCTGTCGGTGTACTGGCTCGCGATCGTCGTGGCTGCCTGCATCGGGATCGACGTGCTGCCGAAGGCCGCACCGGTCACCGGGCTCGTCGCGACGGTGCTCGCCGGTGTGGCGGTGGCCCCCGCGTTCGCCGCGTTCTACCTCGGCAACGCCGCCATCCAGCCGACCACCGGCCGGGTGCTCAGCGCGTACGTGAACGCCGAGGCGCAGGCGAACCCCGACGTCGGCACGCTCGTGGTGGTGCCGCAGGACGACGGGTCGCTCGCGGTCGCGCTCGAACGCGGACAGGGCGCCACCCTCGACGACCAGTCGACCCTCGACGCCACCGCCCTGCGGTTGAGCGAGTCCGGCGCCCGGCTGACGACGCTCGCCGGCAACCTGGCGAGCCGAAGCGGCTACGACCCACGACCGGCGCTGCAGGAACTCGGCATCAGCTTCGTCCTGCTCGACGACGCCGGCGACGACCCCGAGGCGCAGACGGTGCACGACCGGGCCGCGGGCGCGATCGGGCAGAACGCCCTCTTCACGAGCATCGGTGAGACCACGAACGGTCAGCTGTTCCACTACGAGGGCGACGTCGACCGGACCACCACCGGGTCCGCCGCGGCCCGTGCCACGCACGTCCTCTACCTGGTCGTGCTCGGCGTGGTGTTCGGGGCGGCGGCGCTGCTCGCCGTGCCGACGGCCCCGCGCCGCCGCCGCGCCACCTCGAACGTCATCGAGGCCGAGGAACCCGCGACCACCTTCGACGAGGAGCGCGACGAATGAGCACCACCACCCGCTCCGTCCGACGCTGGGTCGTCCGCGGCACCGCGACCGCGATCGCCGTCGTCGTCGCTGCCGGCGCCGTCACGGCTGCGCACGCCTACGGCACCGCAGCCGAGCCGGGTCGCCCGGCCGGCCGGACCGTCACCCCGGTGCCCGCCGACGCCGAGCGCGTCTGCGCCGGCAGCGCCCTGCGGTTGTCCGACGACTCCGGCAACGACGCCACCCAGGCGAGCACCGTCGGGTCGGCGACCGTGTCCACGGCGACGACCGGTTCGACCGTCGAACGGTCCGCGCTCGACCCGTCGTCGACCGGCGGCAGCGACCCGCGCCTGCTGACCGCCCCTGCGGGCGACAGCACGCCCCAGGTCGCGGGCAGCAGCTACCAGAGCGTGTCCAGCGGCGACCTGGTGGGAGCGGGCGCGGCGTCGTGCGACGACCCGTCGCAGTCGACCTGGCTCGTCGGCGGCTCGACGGAGACCGGGCGCACCAGCCTCGTCACCCTGTCGAACCCGACGGACGTGAACGCCACCGTCGACCTGGCGATCTACGACGGCGCCGGCACGGTCAGCGCCCCCGGCACGACCGGCATCGTCGTCGCCCCGAACACCCAGAAGGTCGTCCCGCTGTCCGGCTTCGTGTCCGACCAGGGATCGACCGTCGTGCACGTGTCGTCCTCAGGCGGGCAGATCGTGGCCCACATGCAGGAGACCGTCGTCCGCACGCTGACCCCCGGCGGCTACGACATCGTCTCCGGCGGCGCCGCGCCGTCGCGGTCGCAGGTCATCCCCGGCGTCGTGCTCGCCGGTGCGCAGGAGGCACAGCGTGGTGACGACACCGCGGACGCCGCCCCCGTCGTCCGGCTGTTCGTCCCCGGCACGCATTCGGCTCGGGTCACCCTCGGCATCTCCACGGCGGACGGCGGCGGTACCACCGTCAACGCCACCGCCGAGCCCGGGGTCGTGACCGACGTCGCGCTCGACGACTTCCCGGACGGCCGGTACTCGTTCACCGTCACCTCGACGCAGCCCGTCGTCGCCGGTGCCCGGACGACCACCCCGACGGCGGACGACGGCAGCGACCTCGGCTGGTTCGCCTCGGCCGAGCCCCTCGGCGACCGGGTGATCACGGCCGTGGCGCCGGGGGAGGGCGTCCGCCTGAACCTCGTCAACCCCACGCAGGAGGACCGGACGGTCACGATCCGCTCCGGGGACGAGAAGCGCACGGTCGAGCTGCTGTCCGGCGCCACGGCGACCGTCCCGGTGCAGACCGCGAAGCAGTTGTCGCTCTCCGGGACGGACGGTGTCGTCGCCGGTGTGACCTACCTCGGAGACGACGGCATCGCCGGGTTCCCGGTGCGGCCCTCGACCCAGGTGTCCACGCCGGTGCGGGTCTACCCCTGACGCCGAGGACGGTGCGGCGCCTCCGGGTGCCGCGGCGTCACCAGTGGCGGTAGCGCTCCGGCGCCAGGTCCCACGGGTCCTTGCCGATCAGCTCGCCGACGGCCCGGAACACGGCCGTCTCGATGATGATCCGCCGGTCCGCGTCGTCCTTCTCGGGGCTGCGGTTCACCCGCTCGACCGGGATCCGGAACACGGTGACCCTGCGGGTGTCGCGGTCGATCCGCCACCGGGGCATCGCGTCGGGCAAGGTGGCATCGGTCGGCATGTCGGCCACCTGGAACACCACGCCCGCCAGTTCGTCGGGCCACAGCCCGATCAGGTAGTGGGCGCTGTCGCCGACGATGCGGTCGAAGGCCTCGGCGCGGGTCGTGATCGGCGCGAGTTCGGGACCGGTCACGCTCGACCGCCCGCCGCGTCCGTGCCGGGACCGGCCTCGACCGCGGTCGACGGGAGTGACGAGGCGGGGCTTGCGACGCATCCCCACATCGTACGCGCGCACCGGGTGCTCCCGGGTGCTCCGCTAGGCTCCGTGTCGACATGGACGTGAGGATCTGCAGCAAGGTCGCGTGCGCCGCGAGCGCTTCGGCGACCCTGACCTACGACTACGGGGACTCCATGGTCGTCGTCGGGCCGCTCTCCACGCGGGTCGAACCGCACGGCTACGACCTCTGCACCCGGCACGCCGCCGGTCTGCGCGTCCCGCGCGGCTGGCAGGTGGTGCGGCGCGAGCCGCTGCAGCGCGAGACCGACTGACGGCTCGCGTCCGCGACGCACCAGCGGCGGTGCACGGGAGGCCCGTGGAACGTGACCGACGTCGGCTGGGGACCCGCGCCTCCCGGCATGGAAGACTGATGGGCATGCCCACCGAAGCCCAGACCGCAGCACCGTACCGCGTCGCCGACCTCTCGCTCGCCGAGGCGGGCCGCCACCAGATCCGCCTCGCCGAGAACGAGATGCCGGGCCTGATGGCCCTGCGCGAGGAGTTCGGGGCGGCGCAGCCGCTGGCCGGCGCGCGCATCGCGGGGTCGCTGCACATGACGGTGCAGACGGCCGTCCTGATCGAGACGCTCGTCGCCCTCGGTGCGCAGGTGCGATGGGCGAGCTGCAACATCTTCTCCACGCAGGACGAAGCCGCCGCGGCGATCGCGGTCGGCCCGACCGGCACACCGGACGCACCAGCCGGCGTCCCCGTGTTCGCGTGGAAGGGCGAGACGCTCGAGGAGTACTGGTGGTGCACCAGCCGCATCTTCGACTGGACCGCCGAGGCCGCTGCCGTGGAAGCCGACTGGGCCGGTCCCAACCTGATCCTGGACGACGGCGGTGACGCCACGATGCTCGTGCACACCGGTGCCGACGCCGAAGCCGCTGGTGCTGCTCCCGTCGCGGGTGCCGACGCGAGCGCCGAGTGGACGATCGTGCTCGACACCGTCGCGGCGTCGCTCGAGACGTCGTCCGACCGCTGGACCCGCATCGCCGCGGACATCGAGGGCGTCACCGAGGAGACCACCACGGGCGTGCACCGCCTGTACGAGCTGTCGCGGAACGGACAGCTGCGGTTCCCCGCGATCAACGTGAACGACTCCGTGACGAAGTCGAAGTTCGACAACAAGTACGGCATCCGCCACTCCCTGCCCGACGGCCTGAACCGTGCGACCGACGTGCTGATGGGCGGCAAGGTCGCGTTCGTGGTCGGGTACGGCGACGTCGGCAAGGGTGCGGCGGAGGCACTGCGCGGCCAAGGCGCCCGCGTCATCGTCAGCGAGGTCGACCCGATCTGCGCGCTGCAGGCCGCGATGGACGGCTACCAGGTGGCACGTCTGGCCGACGTCATCGAGACCGTCGACATGGTCATCACGTGCACCGGCAACCTCGGCGTCGTGGGCGTCGACGAGATGCTCGGGCTGAAGCACCTGGCGATCGTCGCCAACGTCGGCCACTTCGACAACGAGATCGACATGGCCGGGCTCGAGTCGCTGCCCGGTGTCGAGAAGGTCGAGATCAAGCCGCAGGTGCACGAGTGGCGTCTGCCGACCGGCCGCTCGATCCTGGTGCTGTCCGAGGGGCGGCTGATGAACCTCGGCAACGCCACCGGGCACCCGTCGTTCGTGATGAGCAACTCGTTCACGAACCAGGTGCTTGCGCAGATCGAGCTGCACACCCGTCGTGACGAGTACCCGACGGGGGTCTACGTGCTGCCGAAGCACCTGGACGAGAAGGTCGCGCGCCTGCACCTCGGTGCCCTCGGGGTGGAGTTGACGACGCTGCGCCCGGAGCAGGCGGCGTACATCGGCGTGCCGGTCGAGGGCCCCTTCAAGCCCGAGCACTACCGGTACTGAGCCGGGGCGCGCCGCGCTAGCGCGGGAAGCCCGGGGGCCGCGCCGACGCCGACGCACCCGCCTCGGTGAGGAACCCGACACGGGAGCGCAGCGCCTGCACGTCCCGCCCACGGCGCAGCACGACGACCCCGGCGAGGAACACCTCGGCGGGCACCGGCGGCACCGGGTGGGCGAAGGGTGCGACGTCCGCGGCGAGCGCGCGGGCGGCGGACTCCCGGAGTTCGGGGCGCATCACGGCGGCCCCGCGGAAGAACGCGCCGAGCCGGTTCTCGAGTCGCTGTGGCAGCGCCGAGACGTCCGCGACCGTGGCCCAGGCCGTCAGCTCGGGCGGCAGCACCACCTGGGGGTCGCGCTGCTTCGGCAGCCGCTCGTGCTGCACGACGGTGCCGGCGAGCAGGTCCCCGAGGCGCCGCGGACGACTGCCGAACAAGGCCACGAGCAGCGCCACCGACCCGAACGTCATCCACAGCTCGAACAGCCCGACGAGCGCGCGGGTGAACGCGTGCCGGAACCCGATCGCACCGCCGTCGACCCGGACGACCCGCGTGCCGACGGCGTACCGGCCGACGCTGCGGCCCCGGGTCACCGTCTCGACGGCGGCCGGCACGAGCACGAGCACGGCGACGAACAGGGCGAGGCTCAGCGCGGCGCCCCACGCCTCGTCGAGGCCGCTCGGCCACAGCCGGGACACCCCGAACATCAGCAGCAGGTACAGGACGAGCAGGCACACCCCGTCGAGGAGCGCCGACGCCAACCGCAGGACGAGTCCGGCCGGCTGCACGTCGAGCGCGACCGCCTCGCCGACCACGAGCTCGTCGGGGGTCTCGTCCAGGGCGAGCGAGAACCGGGCATCGGCGAGGTCGCGCGGCGTGCGGGGCTTCGACATGGGATCATTCTGTCGGAAGTCGGCCGACACGAGGGGGAACACGTGGACCTGGACGCCTACGCCGAAGTGCACCGCGACCGGTGGCAGGAGCTCGACCGCCTCGCGCGCGCCCGGCACACCACCGGTGCCGACGTCGACCAGCTCGTCTCCGGCTACCAGGCCGCCGCGACGGACCTCGCCCGCATCCGCGGCGCCGCACCCCGCACCGCGACCGGCGACCGGCTGTCGCTCACGCTGTACCGCGCCCGCCTGCGCTTCACCGGCACCCCGGTCGACCCGCTCACCGCGGTCGCCCTGTTCTTCACCCGGCAGCTGCCCGCGGCGCTGTACCGGATCCGCTGGGTGACGATCTGGGTGGCGCTGGCGACCGTCGCGATCGGCGCGATCGTGGCCGTCTGGATCACGACGACACCGGGGGCGACGGCGACCTTCGGCACGCCGGAGGCGCTCCGCCAGTACGCCACCCAGGACTTCGTCGACTACTACTCCGACCACGGCCTCGGCGCGTTCACGGCGCAGGTGTGGACGAACAACGCCTACATCGCGGCCACCATGGTCGCGTTCGGCATCACGGGCGTCTTCGTGCCGTTCTCGATCATGCAGAACGCCGTCGGGCTCGGGGTCTCCGCGGCGATCATGCACTCGCAGGGGCGCCTGGCCGACTTCTTCCTCTACATCGCCCCGCACGGCCAGCTCGAGCTGTACTCGGTGTTCCTCGCCGGCGGGGCGGGCCTGATGATCTTCTGGTCGTGGGTCGCTCCGGGGCCGCACCGGACCCGTGCGCAGGCCCTCGCCGAGGACGGCCGTGCCCTCATCACGATCGCGGTCGGCCTGACGCTGACGCTGCTGCTGTCCGGCCTGGTCGAGGGCATCGTCACCCGTCAGGACTGGCCGTGGCCGGTCAAGATCGGCATCGGGACGATCGCGCTCGCCGCGGTCCTGGCGTACCAGTGGGTGCTCGGCGGTCGCGCGTACCGGGCCGGGGAGCGCGGCGACCTCGACGAGTTCGAGCGCGGCACGTCCGCCCTGGTCGCCGGGTAGCGTCCGCCCGGTTTCAGAGCCGGCCGGTCGCCTTCGCGCGCAGGTAGGCGTCGGCCACGAGCGGTGGGACGTCCTCCGGTGCGCCACGGACGACCTCGGCGCCGCTCCGGCGTGCGACGTCGGCGACGCCGTCGGCATCGAGCAGGGTGCGTTCGGCGGCTGCCCGCCGGTACACGTCGCGCTCCGCGCCGGTGGGGAGGCCCGGCACGCGTCCGCCCTGCGCCGTGCGGATCGTCGTGGCCGGGTCCACCCCGCCGCGTGCGGTCCGCTGCACCGCCGGGTCCTCGATGCTCGTCACCACGACGGCGTGCCGCCGGGTGAGCCGGGGCAGCACCGCCAGCAGGTCACCGGAGGCACCGACCGAGTCGAGGCTCGACGCCAGCACGACGAGCGCCCGCGAGGTCGTGATCGAGTCGACGAGCGCCGGCACGGCGGACCAGTCGGTGGCGGCGAGCCCGGGTTCCGCCATCGCGAGGGCCTCGCCGAAGCGCTGGACCACGTCGGTGCGGGTCGCCCCGTGCACACGGTCGTGGACGGTGTCGTCGAGGACCGCCAGGTCGACCCGGTCGCCGGCGGCCGCGGCCAGGGCACCGAGGAGCAGTGCGGACTCGATGAAGGTGTCGAGGCGCGGTTCGTCGGCCACCCGTCCGGCCCCGGCGCGCCCGGCGTCGACGACGACCACGACCCGCCGGTCGCGCTCCGGGCGCCAGGTGCGGACCACGAGGTCCTGCCGTCGGGCGGTCGCTCGCCAGTCGATCGAGCGGACGTCGTCGCCCCGGACGTAGTCGCGCAGCGAGTCGAACTCGGTGCCGTGGCCGCGGAGCTGCAGGGTGGTCTCGCCGTCGAGTTCGCGCAACCGGGCCAGCCGTGACGGCAGGTGCCGTCGCGAGCGGAACGGCGGGGTGACGACGAGTTCGCCCGGCGCCGTGACGACCCGCTGGCGGGCGGCGAGACCGAGCGGACCGAACGCCCGGACCGCGACGCCGGCCGTGCGGCGTCGACCGCGGCGGAACGGGGTGAACCGCATGCGGGCGGTCCGCCGTTCGCCCGCGGGCACCGTCATCCGGATCCGGCGCGGCCGGTGTCCGGCCGAGGGCTCCCACATGTCGCGGACGATGCCCCGGAGCACCCGCCCGCCGTCGTTCGCGAGCACGAGCGTGCCGTCGGCGGTGCTGTCCCGGCGGGCCAGTCGCGGCATCCGCCGTTCGACCCGCACGCGTGCCAGGTCGGCGGCGAGGAGCACGTCGAGGGCCGCGGCGAGCAGCACGACGACGACCCACGCCAGGCCGGCCCACCCGCTGGCGAGCAGCACGGTGGGCACGACGGCGACGGCGAGCAGCGCGACGAACCGGCCGGAGACCGCCACTAGATCGGCACCCGCACCTGCTCGAGCACCTGCTGGAGCACACCGTCGGCGCCGACACCCTCGAGCTCGGCGTCGGCGGCCACCCGGAGCCGGTGCCGCCAGACCGGCAGGGCCATCGCCTGCACGTGGTCGGGCGTGATGGCGTCGTAGCCGGTGAGCCACGCCCAGGCCTTCGCGGCAGCGAGCAGGGCCGTCGCACCGCGCGGGCTGACCCCGACGCGGACGGACGGTGCCTGACGGGTGGCGCGGGCGAGGTCGACGATGTACGCCAGCACGTCGTCACGGGCACCGACGGCCCGGACGGCGCGCTGCGCGGCGAGGACCTCGTCGACGCCGACCACGGGGGTGATGCCCGCCGACCGGACGTCCCGCGGCACGAAGCCGTCGGCGTGCCTGCGGAGGACCTGCCACTCGACGTCGCGCGGCGGGATGTCGAGCGTCAGCTTCACCAGGAAGCGGTCGAGCTGCGCCTCGGGGAGCGTGTACGTGCCCTCGAACTCGATCGGGTTCATGGTCGCGGCGACGAAGAACGGGTTGGGCAGCAGCCGGGCGTCACCGTCGACGCTGACCTGGCGTTCCTCCATCGCCTCGAGCAGGGCGGACTGGGTCTTCGGGGGCGTGCGGTTCACCTCGTCGGCGAGCAGCACGTTCGTGAAGACGGGGCCCTCGCGGAACGGGAACGTGCCGGTGGAGGCGTCGTACACGAGCGAACCGGTCACGTCGCCGGGCATCAGGTCCGGCGTGAACTGGATCCGCTTCGTGTCGAGGGACATCGCGGCGGCCAGGCTGCGGACGAGCAGGGTCTTGGCGACGCCGGGCACGCCCTCGAGCAGCACGTGCCCCTGTGCCAGGAGTCCGACGATCATGCCGGACACCGCGCCCTCCTGTCCGACGACGGCCTTGGCGACCTCGGCCCGGACCCGCCCGAAGGCGTCGCGAAGCCCGGGGTCGTGCTGGTTCCGGTCGTGCGGGGCGCGGTGACCCGGTGCGGGGTCGTGCTGGTCGGGGGCAGCTGGCAGGTCGGTCACGGTCGTGCTCCTGGTCGGTCGTGGTCGGTGCTGGGACGGTCGCCCGAGGTGGATCGTCGGACGGCCCGTTCGAGGTCGTCGAGTGCCCTCGTGCCGTCGACGAGGGCGCGGTCGTCGGAGGTCGGACCGCCGACGAGGACGGCGCCGACGCGGTCGTGCGGGATGCCGGTGGCGCGGGCCGCTGCGCGGACGACGTCGTCGACGTGCGCGGACCGGGGGAGTCCGAGCATCCGACCGATCCGGCGCACCGCTGCGACGCGGAGGGTGTCGAGGGCGTGGGTGCGGTCGTGGGTGCGGGCGTACATGCGGGCCCGGCCCTCGGTGGTCTCGGCGGCGCGGACCACGACGGGCATCCGCTCGACGACGAGCGGCCCGAGACGTCGGCCCCGCCACACCGCGGCGGCGACGGCCACCAGGGCGAGCAGCGCGATGCCGCTCGGCACCCACGGCGGTGCGAGCTCGCCGAGGGTCGGGGCGGCGTCGGGGGCGCCGACGGTCGGCGTGTACCAGGTGAGACGGTCGTCCGAGCCGAGCAGGCCGAGGGCGAGCGCGGCGTTCCCGGCGGTCGCGATCGTGTCGTTGCGGAACGCCGACGTGGTGCCGACGAGGGTGACGTCACCGCCGGGCGTCGCCGCGCGGACGAGTCCCCAGGCTCGGTCGTCGCCGCTGCCGGACGGCGCGCAGCGGTCCGCGTCGGGGTCGTCCACCGTGTAGCCGTACCCGGCGGTGGACACCCGCGCGGCCGACGCCGCGGCCGGGATCGCGCAGGACGCGGTGGACACGGTGTCGTCGCCCTCGGGCGCGGTGGCCGTCGTGACGTCGAGGCCGAACGACGTGAACGGCGTGGAGTCGCCGCCGACCAGGACCACGTGCTCGGCGGTGCGGGCGATGCGCTCGGCGACGCCTGGGTCGAGGACGCCGTCGGAGTCGTCGACGAACACCGTGCCACCGTCGATCCCGTCGGCACGGTCGGTCACCCGGACGGAGGTGCCACGCTGCTCCAGGACACGGACCAGCGCGGCCGATCCGCTCGCGGTGGTCGAGGTCGGGTCGAGGGGGCGTCGCTCCGGGCCCTCGGCGCCCTGCACCACGGCCGTGAGCACCGCGAGCACGATCCCGACGAGCACGATGGCGATCCAGAAGCCGAACCTGAGTCGGCGGCCCTCTGGCTGGTCCGGCGACGGCGCACCCGTGCGCGGCGCGGCGGCGGTGGCAGTGCTGGCGGTCATGCCGGTACCACCGGCCCCGTGGACCTTGCCGGACGAGCCTGGCGCACGGCACGCTCGGTGTCGAGGACCCGGCGAGCAGTGGCCTCGTCGGCGTCGAGCCCGAGGTAGCGGACGGCGTCGAAGGCCGTCGCGGCGTCGTCGAGCGCCGGGGCCTCGGCGGGGAAGGGCGCGGCTCCCCGTACGGCGATGGTGCGTGCGGTGGCCCCGGGGACGTCCGGGACCAGGTCGCGCTCGCCGAGGCCGCGGGCGGTCGCACGGAAGCCGTCGAGGACCGCGGCCGACCAGTCGCCCCGGCGGATCGCGGACTGTGCGGCCTCGAGCAGTTCGCGGGCGGACCGGAGGTCGTCGTCGTCGAACACCCCGCCGGTGTCGTCCGCGTCGCTGCGTGCACGACGTCGGGGGAGCCCGCGGGCCACGACGACGAGCACGACGACGGCGACGAGCACCACGATCGCGATCACCAGGGCCGTGCGTGCCGCGACGGGGGAGTCGAGCCCGTCGGCGCGGAGCGACCCGAGCCAGTCGAAGAACGTCCGTGACGCGCGGTCCCACCAGGTCACGTGCGCGCCGTCGTACGCGGGCCGGTCGAGTTCGCGTTCGAGCAGACGGCGGGCCTCGTCGGGGTCGACCGCGGTCATGCGGTCCCGTCCGGCGGGCGGTGCTGCCCCTGCTGCGGCGGGAGTTGCGGCCACGGTTGCTGCTGTCCGGGCCAGGGCTGCTGCGCCTGCTGCTGTCCGGGCCACGCCTGCGGGGGCTGCCCGGGCCACTGCTGCTGCTGCTGCTGCTGCGCCCACGGCTGCTGCTGCCCGGCCCACGGCTGCTGCGGCCACGGCGGTCGGGCGACCGGCGCGGACGGTGCGAACGGGTCGGCCGGCTGCCCGGTGTCGAGGTGCGAGGCGATGCGCTGGTCGAGGGCCTCGGTCCGGATCCGTCGGTCGATGGTCAGGAAGGTGACGACCGCCGCGCTCAGCACGTCGGTGACGCACTGCACCGCGATCGCGAGCAGGCTGCCGATGACGATCAGGACGAGGGCGCCCGCACCGATGCCCGAGGACGCGTCGGTCTGCCCGAGCGGGTCGAACACGCCGCCGACGAGCACGGCTCCGATGGTGAGCGGCGCCGTGGCGATCGACGCCGCGACCCCGAACATCACCTGCACGAGCAGCAGGATGCCGAAGGTCCGCCAGAACGCACCGCGGGTGAGCCGCCACGACTGCGCGGCGGCGGCGAAGACCGGCCGGCCCTCGAGCGCGATGGTCGGCACGGTGAAGGCGAAGCGGATGCCGAGCCACGTCAGCACGACACCGAAGCCGAGCACCATCACGAAGACCGCCAGGACGAACCACCCGGCGCCGGCGTCCCCGGCACCGAGCGCCGCGAAGAACCCGACGAACACCACCGCGACGATGATCCCGACGACGAGCCCCGCGCCGATCTGCACGAACATCCACGCGACGACCGGCCACCGCCGCCCGGCGAGCAACGCCCACAGGCCCCGGAAGGTCGCGCGACGGCCGAGCACCCGCTGGCCGGTGTCCGCGGCGACCGGTGCCACCAGGAAGCCGCGACCGAGGTACGCCAGGAACGGCAGGCCGATCGTCAGCAGGATCCACAGCGTCACCGAGCCCGCGACGATCGTGTCGCCACCACCGCTGCCGTCGAACGCCGTCATCATCCGCGACTGCAGCGCCTGCTGGCCGAACGTGCTGACGAGGGTGGAGAGCAGCCCGAGCACGCCGCTGAGCAGCACGCTCCAGAGCAGCAGGACGCGGGCGTTGCGGCGGAAGACCGTGAAGGCGCCGCCGAGCACGTCACCGAACCCGAGTGGGCGCAGGGGGATCACCGGACGCGAGCCGGACGGCGGACGACCGCCGGGGGGTCGACCCGGCCCCGGGGCGGGCGGCGGCGGCGCGGAGAAGCGGGGCGGGCCTCCCGGCTGTCCCTGCCACGCGCCCTGCTGCCCGGCACCCTGCTGCCCGGCACCCCGCTGACCACTGCCAGGCGTCTGCCAATCGGACATGACCTCGGCCCCCTTCGTCGTGTCGGGCCGCGCTGCGACGCGCGGTCCACCTCCATCCTGGCGGAAAACGCCGCGTGACGGGGCCTCGGCTATCGTGTGGGGACACGTGCCGACCCGGCACCACCCGCACGCCACACGGAGTCCACATCACATGACACCGCGCATCCTCGTCGTCGACGACGACCAGGCCCTCGCCGAGATGATCGGCATCGTCCTCCGCTCGGAGGGCTACGAACCCGAGTTCAGCGCTGACGGCAACGACGCCGTCGACGCGTTCCACAGCACGAAGCCGGACCTCGTCCTGCTCGACGTGATGCTCCCGGGCATCGACGGCATCGAGGTCTGCAAACGCATCCGTGCCGAGAGCGGCACGCCGATCATCATGCTCACCGCCAAGAGCGACACCGCCGACGTCGTCCTCGGCCTCGAGAACGGTGCCGACGACTACGTCGTCAAGCCGTTCAACCCGAAGGAACTCGTCGCCCGCATCCGCACACGGCTGCGGCCGAGCGCCACCGACGCCACGGTGCTGCACGTCGGTGACGTGACGGTCGACGTCGCCGGGCACGAGGTCCGCCGCGGCGACACCGTCATCGCGCTCACCCCGCTCGAGTTCGACCTGCTCCGCGCGCTCGCCGAGAAGCCGAACCAGGTCTTCACCCGCGAGATGCTGCTCGAGCAGGTCTGGGGCTACCACTACAAGGCCGACACCCGACTGGTGAACGTGCACGTCCAGCGCCTGCGCGCGAAGATCGAGCACGACCCGGACAACCCGAAGACCGTCACCACGGTCCGTGGCGTCGGGTACCGGGCCGGAGGAGCCTGACCACCGTGCCGCCCGCCCCGCCCGCCGGCTCCGCTCCCGGCACGGCAGCCGGTGCCGCCTCCGGCACGGCCACCGTGTCGATCGGCGTGGTCGGCCGCGGGCGACGACGGATGCGCCGCTGGGTCCGTCGTGGCTGGCGGCCCGTCGCGTACGTGTGGCGTCGCTCCCTGATGTTCCGCTCGGTCGCCATCACGGTGATGACGACCGGTCTGGCGGTCGGGATCATCGGCACGGCCGTCATGGTGAGCATCTCGACGAACGTCTACTCGCAGCGCCGCGACCAGATCGAGTCGGAGTCGGCCCGCGCGACGATCGTCGCGCAGGGGATCTTCGACGCCGCCACCGCGGCCGAGGACAACAACCAGTCCGAGCTCGAGACGCTGCAGAACGAGGCGCAGCAGGCGATCCTGTCGAACACGACGAGCCCCGGGGGCACGAGCATCGCGATCGAGCGGAGCCCGGACCAGTCGACCCCGCAGACCCTGCAGACCATCGCGAGCCAGGACTTCCCGGACGCCGTCATCACCGACGCCCTGCGCAAGGAGGTCGGTGCGAACACCGGCAAGCTCAGCCTGCAGCCGGTGCAGCTCGACGACGACGGCCGCCGCGTGCCCGGGCTGGCCGTCGGCTCGACGCTGCAGATCCCGAGCGCCGGCCAGTACGAGCTCTACCTCGTCTACGACCTGTCCGACGCCCAGCAGACCCTCGACTTCGTGTCGCAGACGCTCTCGATCGGCGGTGTCGCGCTCATGGTGCTCATCGCCCTGGTGACGTCGCTCGTGGTCCGGTTGGTCGTCGTCCCGATCCGCGAGGCGGCGGAGACGAGCCGCAAGATCGCCGCCGGACGCCTCGACGAACGCATCCCGGTGCGCGGCCAGGACGACCTGGCGACGCTCGCACGGAGCTTCAACGGCATGGCCGAAGCGGTCAGTCGGCAGATCACCCAGCTCGCCGAGCTCTCCCGCGTGCAGCAGCGCTTCGTGTCCGACGTGTCCCACGAGCTGCGCACGCCGCTCACCACCATCCGGCTCGCCGGCGACATGCTCTTCGACTCGCGGCACGCGTTCGAGCCCTCGGTCGGTCGCTCGGCCGAGCTCCTGCACGCCCAGGTGGAGCGGTTCGAGCTGCTGCTCGCCGACCTGCTCGAGATCTCCCGCTACGACGCCCAGGCCGTGCAGCTCGACACCGAGCCGTCGGTGCCGGCGGCGCTCGCCGCGGACATCGTCGAGGAGTTCCGGCCCCTGGCCGAACGCGCCGGCATCGACCTGCAGCTCGCCACACCCGGCGGCCACACCACGATGCGACTCGACGCCAAGCGCGTCCGCCGCATCCTGCGCAACCTGGTCGGCAACGCGATCGAGCACGGTGACGCCAAGCCCGTCCAGGTCGTCGTCGACAGCGATGCCCGCACAGTCGCCATCGCGGTGCGCGACCAGGGCGTCGGCATGCCGCCGGAGGACGCAGCACGGGTGTTCGACCGATTCTGGCGCGCCGACCCGAGCCGCAAGCGCACCATCGGCGGCACCGGCCTGGGTCTCGCGATCAGCCTGGGTGACGCGAAGCTGCACGGTGGTCGGATCGACGTGTGGTCCCGCCCCGGTCAGGGGTCGACCTTCGTGCTCACCCTGCCCCGCAACGAACAGGTCACCGCCGCGACGTCGGCGATCCCGCTGCCCGAGCTCGACGAGTCGTACGACGGCCCCCGCGCCGTGCGAGAGGAGTCCTGATGCGCCCCCGTCTCCGTCCCCGCTTCCGGCACGTCGTCGCCGCGGCACTGGCGGCCGTCAGCGTGCTGGCGCTCACCGCCTGCGCCGCCATCCCCGTCGACGGCGCCGTCCGCACCGGGCAGACGATCAAGGACGAGTCGCTCTCCGGCGTCGACTTCCGGCCGGACAAGCCGATCACCGGCTCCGACCAGACGGCGATCCTGCGCGGGTTCATCGCGGCGGCCACCGGCGCACAGGACAACTACGCCATCGCCCGGCAGTTCCTCGCCTCGGACTTCTCGCAGCAGTGGAACCCGCGGCGGGGCGTCACGATCCGCGACGGCAGTGGCACCGTCGAGCGCGCCGACGACCGCGAGCTGACGTACACGCTCACCGCGAGCGCGACGGTGGACTCCGAGGGGGAGTACACCCAGGCGGTCCGCCCGACCTCGTCCACGTTGACGTTCCAGTTCACCCGCGAGGACGGCGAGTGGCGCATCGCCTACGCCCCGGACGGCATCATCCTGTCCCCGGTGAGCTTCGACTCCGTCTTCCAGCAGCACGCCCTGTACTTCTACGACCCGACGTTCCGGTTCCTCGTGCCCGACGAGCGCTGGTTCCTCGCCCGCTCGTCCACCAGCACCCGCATCGCGAGCGCGCTGATGGCCGGTCCCGCCGACTGGCTGAAGGGCGCCGTGGTCTCGTCGTTCCCCGAGGGCACCCAGCTCTCCCTGAACGCGGTCACCATCGACAGCGGCACAGCACTCGTCGACCTGTCCAGCGACGCCCTGCGCGCCAGCACCGTCGACCGCGTCCGGATGCGCGAGCAGCTGAGCAAGTCGCTCGCCTCGGTCGCCACCATCTCGTCGGTGTCGATGACCATCGAGGGCGCGAGCCTGTCCGTCCCGGACTCGAGCGGGGCGAACGCGCAGCAGAACCCGGACGTCGACCCCCGCCCCCTCGTGGACGAAGACGGTGTGGTCGGCTACGCGGCCTCGGGCACCGGCAAGGTCTCGAAGCTCGGCGGTGGCGTCGGCGACACCGTGGCCGGCCTCGACCCGACCTCGATCTCGCTGTCCGCCTCAGGCACCGCGGCCGCCGTCGGCAACCGCGACGGTGCCGTCGTCGTCCGCGGCGACGACCACCTGCGCGTCGACGCCCGCGAGGACCTCGTCGCCCCCGCGATCGACGACCTCGGGTTCGTCTGGGTCGGCCAGTCCTCGGACACCCGCCGGATCACCGCCTACGGCCTCGGCGGCGACCCGCACCAGGTCGCGACGTCGTTGCCGCGCGGCGACCTCGTGTCGTTCCAGGTGTCCCGCGACTCGACCCGGGCACTCGCCCTGATCCAGACCGCCGACGGTCCCGGCCTGTACGTCATGGCGATCATCCGCGGGTCCGACCGCTCCCCGACGTCGTTCGGCGCAGCCGTCCGCGTGCAGGCGGCCACCGGCGACGCCGTCGGAGCGACGTGGGTGAGCGACACCGACGTGGCGTCGGTCGGGCAGACCACGGCCGGGCCGAACGTCGTCCGGACCACCATCGGCGGGCAGTCGAGCACGCTGCCGAAGCCGGACGGTCGCGCGACCTCGATCAGTGGCGGGAGTGGTGGTGCACTGCTGCTCCGGATGTCGAGCGGGTCGGTGCTGCAGTCCACCGGCGGCGGCTGGGACACCACCGGCGTGACCGCGGACGTGCTCGGCGTCCAGCGCTGACGACGCGGTCACCCCTCCACACCCACCCCGGCCGGGAGGCCCGTCCACCGTCCGTACCGTCGGCCCACGACCGCCGTCCGGTCGCCACCACACTCGTCGCATGCGTACCGAGGACACGCCCACCGAGGACACGCCCACCGAGGACCCGCCCACCGAGGACCGGTCCACGGTGGACCCGCTCACGCCGTGGCGCGACGCGGCGCTCGCGGTGCTCGGCCTGTTCCTGCCGGTGGAGTGCCTGGGCTGCGGACGCCCCGACCGTGCGCTCTGCCGGGCCTGCCGCGCCGCCCTGGCCGTACGCCCGCGTCGGGTCCGACTCGTCGCGGGCGTGCGGCTCGACGCCGCCTTCGAGTACGAGGGACTCGTCCGGACCCTGCTGCTCGAGCTGAAGCTCCGCGGTCGGGTGGACGTCGCACGACCGCTCGGTGCTCGCTTCGGCTCGCTCGTGCGTGCCGCGCTCGCCGAGGCACCCGTGGGCATCGTCGTGCTGCGGGTCCCGCCGTCGCGGGCGGGGGCACGGCGTCGGGGGTTCGACCCCGTGGTGCTGCTGCTCGCCCGCGGCGGCGTCCGTGGCACCGGGCGGCTCCGACGGGTGTGGGTCCGGGGTGGACCGGCGAGCGGAGGGCCGGGCCAGAAGGAACGGACGGCGATCGAGCGGGTCGCCGCGACCGTCGGCACACTGCGGGCGTGCGGGGTCGACGGGCGGGACGTGGTGCTCGTGGACGACGTCGTGACGACCGGCGTCACGATGGCCGAGGGCGTGCGGGCGGTCCGCGCCGCGGGCGGGCGGGTCGTCCGGTGCGTGGCCGTCGCGAGCGTCGAGGACTGACGGCTCGGTGAACACCGGGTGACCGCTGTGCGTCCGGTGGGTGTCCGGCGGACTCGCCGACGCACCGTGACGCGGGACCTGCGGCGGGTCTAGCCTCGCGGCAAGGCGTTCGGGTTCGCCGGATGGAGGCGACGCGCCGAAGCTCGATGGGAGCCGCGACATGGACGTGACGATCACAGGCCGGAACGTCGGGGTCACCGACCGATTCCGCACCTACGTCGAACAGAAGTCCGAGAAGATCGACGTGCTCGCTGACCGTGCGCTCGCCTTCGAGGTGCGCATCAGCCGCCACCACGAGAAGTCGGGCGGCAGCCAGGGCGAGGACCGCATCGAGCTGACGCTCATCGGTCCCGGGCCCCTCGTGCGGGCGGAGTCCGCGGCGTCCGACAAGTACGCCGCCTTCGACCTCGCCTTCGCCCGCATCATGGAACGGCTGCGTCGTGCTCGTGACCGGCGCAAGGTGCACCGCGGTCGTCACCGCCCGACCTCGGTGGCCGAGGCCGCAGGCAGTGGCTTCGACGGCATGGGGGTGGTCCCCGCTGACGGCCGCCTCATCGAGGACGTCGCCACCGGCGCGGTCCCGGTCGTCGACGCCGACGCACCGGAGGACGAGGACGACGAGGTCTACAGCCCCGTGGTCATCCGGCACAAGGTCTTCGAGGCCGCCCCGATGACCGTCGACGACGCCCTGTACTTCATGGAGCTCGTCGGACACGACTTCTACCTGTTCGTGGACGCCGAGACCCACCGCCCGAGCGTCGTCTACCGACGCAAGGGCTGGGACTACGGCGTGATCGGCATCGACGACCAGACCGGTGCCGCGGCGTCGGTGGACGCCGAGCCGGCCGCCGCGCTCGCCTGACGCGATCGCTGCGGACACCGTCCGACCCGTGTGTGCGCGGTCCGTTCGCGGGCCGCGCACACCGCTGCCCCCACACCGACACCCCTCACAGCGCACGGCACCGGGGGGTTGCTAGCATGACTGGTCGATCGGGCGCGCAGGTCGCGCACGACGACCCCGTAAGGAGCTCACGTGGCAAACGTGCTGGAGAAGGTCCTCCGCATCGGCGAAGGACGCACCGTCCGCCGGCTGAAGGCGTACGCCTCGGCGATCAACGACCTCGAGGACGACTTCTCGAGCCTCACCGACGAGGAACTCCAGGACGAGACGAAGGAGCTGCGCGAGCGGTACGCCAACGGCGAGACCCTCGACGACCTGCTCCCCGAGGCGTTCGCCGCCGTGCGGGAAGCAGCGAAGCGCACCCTCGGCATGCGGCACTTCGACGTGCAGCTCATGGGCGGGGCGGCCCTGCACCTCGGCAACATCGCCGAGATGAAGACCGGTGAGGGCAAGACCCTCGTCGCGACCACGGCGGCGTACCTCAACGCGATCCCGTCACGCGGCGTGCACGTCATCACGGTCAACGACTACCTGGCGTCGTACCAGTCCGAGATCATGGGTCGCGTCTTCCGCGCCCTCGGCATGACGACCGGCTGCATCATCGCCAACCAGACGCCGGCCGAGCGCCGCGAGCAGTACGCCGCGGACATCACCTACGGCACGAACAACGAGTTCGGCTTCGACTACCTGCGCGACAACATGGCGTGGCAGGCCTCCGACATGGTGCAGCGCGGCCACTTCTTCGCCGTCGTCGACGAGGTCGACTCGATCCTCATCGACGAGGCCCGCACGCCGCTCATCATCTCCGGCCCGTCCTCGGGCGAGGCCAACCGGTGGTTCACGGAGTTCGCCTCGATCGCCAAGCGCCTGACCCCGGGCGAGGACTACGAGGTCGACGAGAAGAAGCGCACCGTCGGCGTGCTCGAGCCCGGCATCGAGAAGGTCGAGGACTACCTCGGCATCGACAACCTGTACGAGTCGGCGAACACCCCGCTCATCTCGTTCCTCAACAACTCCATCAAGGCCGTCGCCCTGTTCAAGCGCGACAAGGACTACGTCGTGATGAACGGCGAGGTGCTCATCGTCGACGAGCACACCGGCCGCATCCTGATGGGCCGTCGCTACAACGAGGGCATCCACCAGGCGATCGAGGCGAAGGAGAACGTCGAGGTCAAGGCGGAGAACCAGACCCTCGCCACGGTCACGCTGCAGAACTACTTCCGGCTGTACCAGAAGCTCTCCGGCATGACCGGTACGGCCGAGACCGAAGCGGCCGAGTTCATGTCGACCTACAAGCTCGGCGTGGTCCCGATCCCGACGAACAAGCCGATGCAGCGCATCGACCAGACCGACCTGGTCTACAAGAACGAGAAGTCCAAGTTCGAGCAGGTCGCCGAGGACATCGCCGAGCGCCACGAGCAGGGCCAGCCCGTCCTCGTCGGCACCACGAGCGTCGAGAAGTCCGAGTACCTGTCGAAGCTCCTCGCCAAGAAGGGCGTGAAGCACGAGGTCCTCAACGCGAAGAACCACGCGCGTGAAGCCGCGATCGTCGCCCAGGCCGGCCGACACGGCGCCGTGACCGTCGCGACGAACATGGCCGGCCGAGGCACCGACATCATGCTCGGCGGCAACTCCGAGTTCCTCGCGGTGCAGGAGATGCACGCCAAGGGCCTGTCGCCGACCGAGACCCCCGACGAGTACGAAGCCGAGTGGGACGAGGTCTTCGCCCGCGTCAAGGCCGAGGTCGAGGTCGAGGGCGACAAGGTCCGCGAGGCCGGTGGGCTCTACGTCCTCGGCACCGAGCGCCACGAGTCGCGCCGCATCGACAACCAGCTGCGCGGTCGTTCCGGCCGTCAGGGCGACCCGGGCGAGAGCCGCTTCTACCTGTCGCTCACCGACGACCTGATGCGCCTGTTCAACTCCGGTGCCGCCGAGAGCCTCATGGGCCGCTCGAACGTGCCGGACGACCTGGCGATCGAGAACAAGCTCGTCGGCCGCGCGATCCGTTCCGCCCAGGCACAGGTCGAGGGCCGGAACGCCGAGATCCGCAAGAACGTCCTGAAGTACGACGACGTCCTGAACCGGCAGCGCGAGGCGATCTACAGCGACCGCCGCCACATCCTCGAGGGCGACGACCTGCACGACCGCGCGCAGTCGTTCCTCAAGGCCGTGATCGACGACGTGATCGACACCCACACCGGCGAGGGCTCGCCGGACGACTGGGACCTCGACGCCATGTGGACCGAGCTCGGCACGCTCTACCCGATCTCGATCTCCATCGACGAGGTCATCACCGAGGCCGGCTCGAAGGGCAAGGCCTCGCGTGACTTCCTCGGCCGCGAGATCCTCTCCGACGCCAAGCTGGCGTACTCCACGCGTGAGGAGCTCCTCGGCGACGAGGCGATGCGCGAGCTCGAGCGTCGTGTCGTGCTGTCGGTGATCGACCGCCGCTGGCGCGACCACCTGTACGAGATGGACTACCTCAAGGACGGCATCGGCCTCCGTGCGATGGCGCAGCGTGACCCGCTCGTCGAGTACCAGCGCGAGGGCTACGCGCTGTTCCAGACGATGATGGGCCAGATCCGCGAAGAGTCGGTCGGCTACCTGTTCAACCTCGAGGTCCAGGTGCAGTCCGACGGCGAGAACGCCGTCATCGAGGCCAAGGGTCTCGGCGAGGACGAGGTCTCCGGCCTCGAGTACTCGGCACCGTCGATCGACGGCGAGGTCGAGGTGCGCGACGAGAAGGGCCGCCTCGAGCAGGCCGCCACGGCGCGCGCACAGCAGGCCCAGGCCGAAGCCGAGGCAGCTGCCGAGCCCGAGCAGGGCTCCGCGTTCGGCAACGCGGCCACGGCCTCCGGCCAGGCTGCCGCGGCCGGCAACCGTGCCGAGCGTCGTCAGGCGTCGAAGAAGTAGTCCGCGTGCGCGACAGCGCATCGTGAGCAGCAATGGTCGGGTCCCGCGTCGGGACCCGACCATTGCTGCTCACCAAGCGCACCGACCGGCGGACGGGAGGCCCGTGGCGACACCGCCACGGGCCTCCCGTCCGCGTCAGGCACCTACAGGACGCCGATCGCGGTCGCGCGCCACCTGCCGTCCCGCGTCTCCAACCGCATCGCCACGGCGCGTGCATGACTGCGCGTGTGCACGACGACGGTTGCCTCGGCGACGCCGTCCGCCGGTCGGCAGACGAGCACGCTGCCGACCCGCAGCACCGCTCGGCTCCGCGACCGTCGGCGCACCGAGCGGGCGTGCGCGGCCACGGCTGCACGTTGCTGCAGGTGTCGGTGCACGTCGTCGGTGATCCAGCGGGCGATGCTGTCGACCTCGCGGGCCCCGGTCAGGACCTCGGCGACGCACAGTCCCAGGGCGCGTGCGGTGTCCGCCGGGTCCGGTGGGCCGCTCGCTGGTTGCTCGACCGGCTCTGGTTCGACGATCGTGAGCGGCGGTGAGTGCGCCGTCGTCGTCGTGTGGTCGATCCGGCGTGCCTGCTCCGCCACCCCTGCCCCTTCCGTTGCTGGTGCGAGCGTATGGGGCGTGCAACATGAGAAATACAAAGCTGCTGAGCCTGTGGAGAGGGCGACGTTGTCCACAAGTCGGCGCACCTAGACTGGCTGGGTGTCGACCCTCAGTGACCTCGTCCTCGCGCAAGGCCGTTCCTCCGAAGCCGACGTGGAGTGGCTCCACCTGCTCGTGGGGGACTGGCAGCTGCTCGCTGACCTGTCCTTCGCCGACATGGTGCTGTGGGTGCCGACTGCCGAGGACGGCTCGTTCGTCGCCGTGGCACACGCCCGACCGAGCTCCGCGGCCACGTTGTTCTACCGCGACATCGTCGGCCAGGAGATCCGCGAGGAGTGGCGCGGTCAGGTGACCGAGAGCTTCGCCGGCGCCCGCGTCGTCGACTCGGCCGAGCCCGACTGGTACGAGGACACCCCCACCCGGGTCCGCGCGATCCCGGTGCTGCGGCGCCTCAGTGCCAAGAGCGCGGAGACCACCGAGCGGCCGATCGCCGTCGTCACGCGGCACTCCAACCAGGACGAGATGCGGACGCCGAGCCGCCAGGAACTGAACTTCACCGCGAGTGCGAACGACCTGTTCGGCATGATCGCGACGGGCGACTTCCCGGACCTCGGCGCCCCGGCCGGTCCGCGCCGCGGCGCCCCGCGCGCCAGTGACGGCCTGCTGCGCCTCGACACCGCCGGCATCGTGACGTTCGCCAGCCCGAACGGCCTGAGCGCCTTCAACCGGATGGGCTTCGAGGGGGAACTCGAACGGAAGTCCCTCGCCGAGGTCACCACCGAACTCATCGGCGCGCAGCTCGACGTCGACGAGTCACTGCCCCTCGTCGTCACTGGTCGCGCTCCGTGGCGGGCCGACATCGAGTCGAAGGGCGTGACGGTGTCGCTGCGGTCGATCCCGCTCCGCGACCACGGCGACCGCATCGGTGCGATCGTGCTCTGCCGCGACGTGTCCGAGCTCCGGCACCAGGAGCGCGAGCTCATCACCAAGGACGCGACGATCCGCGAGATCCACCACCGCGTCAAGAACAACCTGCAGACGGTGGCGTCGTTGCTGCGCATCCAGGCCCGCCGGACGCACTCCGACGAGGCACGCACGTCGCTGCAGAACGCGATGCGCCGCGTGGCAGCCATCGCCGTCGTGCACGACACGCTGTCGAGCGGCCTGAGCCAGACGGTCGACTTCGACGACGTCTTCGACTCGGTGCTCAAGCTCGTCACCGAGGTCGCCGCGTCGCACAACACCACCGTGCACCCGAAGAAGACCGGCGAGTTCGGGGTGCTGCCGTCCGAGGCTGCCACGCCGCTCGCACTCGGGCTCACCGAGCTCGTCACGAACGCCGTCGAGCACGGGCTGGACGGCCGCGACGGTGAGGTCGAGATCGTCGCCCGCCGGTTCGACGACCACCTGGAGATCGAGGTCCGTGACAACGGCGTGGGCCTGCCCGAGGGGAAGGTCGGCTCGGGTCTCGGCACCCAGATCGTCCGCACGCTCATCCAGGGCGAGCTGGGCGGCACGATCGACTGGCACACCCTGACCGGTAGCGGCACCGAGGTGACGATCACCATCCCGTTCCGCTGGCTGACCGCTCCCGCCTAGCCCCTGCGCCGCGCCGCGGGAGTGGCGCGTCGGGTTCGCGCCCGCTCACGGGCATTGCGCCCCGGCTCTTCGGGGCGCAATGCCCCTGCGGGGGCGCGCATGGGCACCCCGCTTCTGCCGGGCAGCCGCCTCCGCGCCCGCTCGTGAGGTTCCGAGATCTGCGCATCTCGGCGGGCGATCGCGCGTGTTGTGGAACCTCGACGGTCGGCGCGCGGCAGGTTGTGGAACCCCCGAGGACCAGCGCACGGCGTGCCGCCCCGCCCCGCCCGGGCCCCCGCGCGCCACGCGCACGACGACGCCCGCCGCCCCCGAAGGGACGACGGGCGTCGGTGTGTCAGTGCGTCGGGCGGAACCTGGTCAGGAAGCGCGGCGGGCGCGGGCAGCACGACGCTTCAGCGCACGACGCTCGTCCTCGCTGAGGCCACCCCAGACACCGGAGTCCTGGTTGTTCTCGAGTGCGTACTGCAGGCACATCTCGGTGACCGTGCAGCGCGCACAGACCGACTTGGCCTTCTCGATCTGATCGACGGCGGGCCCGGTGTTCCCGACGGGGAAGAAGAGCTCGGGGTCCGCGGTGAGGCAAGCTGCCTTGTCACGCCAGTCCATGTGTGGTGCTCCTTGATGTCGATGCTCGAACGGCAGGCCGGGGCCGGGGTTCGGGGGATCGGAACGCTGACCATGCATGAGGCATGAGGGGACAACTGTGGGGAGGAGTCCGCTGGAAGCGAGTCTGACGCCCGCGTGACGCTCGGGGGAGGAGCGACGAACCACGGGAGACGCACACCACATCGTGCCGTCCAAACGACCTCGAATATCGTTCCATACTGGTAGGGGCAAATCAAGGGTTCCGATGCTGGAGGATCACTGTGCACGATGACGACCCGACCGCGGTCGACCGTCCTGAGCGACGCTCACGCGCGCTGATCGGCCTGCTGGTGGTGGTCGGCCTCGAGTTCGCCGCGCTCGTCGTGGTCACGGTCGTCCTGGTCGTCGAGCTGATCGTCGCGCCGGCGTCGAGCCTGGCCTCCGGGATCGCGCTGACGATCCTGTCGGCCGTCGCGGCGCTCTGGCTCGGTGCGCTCCTGAACGGCCTGTGGAAGCGTCGCGCCTGGGTGCGCTCGGGGATCATCGTCTGGCAGGTCCTGCAGGGTGCGATCGCGATCGGCGCGTTCCAGGGCGTCTTCCGTGAGCCGGCGGTCGGCTGGGTCCTGCTGATCCCCGCCCTGCTCGGCATCACGTTCGTGCTGTCGCGGTCGGTGACAGCCGCGCTCGCGCGTCCCGTGGAGTAGACGCGACGGACGGACGGACGGGAGGCGCGGTGCCAGCTGGCACCGCGCCTCCCGTCTCGCTGTGGTCCGGTCCTCAGACCAGGCCGAGCTTCTTCCGCAGGCTCGCCACGTGTCCGGTCGCCTTGACGTTGTAGAGCGGCAGCTGCACGCTGCCGTCCTCGTCGACCACGATCGTGGAGCGGATCGTGCCGGTCACGATCTTGCCGTAGTTGTTCTTCTCGCCCCACGCGGCGTAGGCCTTGTGCACCGCCAGGTCGGGGTCGCTCAGCAGCGGGAAGGTGAGTGCCTGCTCGTGCTGGAAGGTCTTGAGCTTCGCCTGCTCGTCCTTCGAGACGCCGAGGACCTCGTAGCCGGCTGCCTGCAGCGACGACATGTTGTCGCGGAAGTCGCAGGCCTCGGTGGTGCAGCCGGGGGTGGACGCGGCCGGGTAGAAGTACACGATGACCTTCTTGCCCCGCAGCGCCGCGAGCGAGTGCTCGGCGCCGTCCTGGTCCGGCAGCGTGAAGTCGGGGGCGGTGTCGCCGGCGGCGAGACGGTCGGTCATGGTGCTCCTGTTCGCTTGGTGCCCACGAGTGGTCGTGAGCGCGCAGAACCCATGCTATTGTTGATTCCCGTTGCGGCACGGAAGCCGGAACATGCACCTCTAGCTCAATTGGCAGAGCAACTGACTCTTAATCAGTGGGTTCTCGGTTCAAGTCCGAGGGGGTGCACCACGACCACGAAGGCCCCGACTCATCGAGTCGGGGCCTTCGTGCGTTCCGGGCGTGTGCACGCGTTCCGAACGGGACACGCCCGAGGTGCTTCCGGCGGTCGGATTCAGTCGGCGGCGACGTCGACGATCCGTTCCGGGCCGACGACGAGGTCGACGGCGCCGGCGGAGGCCGCTGCGAGGTCCGCGGTCAGGATCGCGAGCGCGTCGGCGGGCACCCAGACCTCGAACGTCGCTGCGCGCCCGTAGGCCGTCGCACCGAGGGTCGCGTGGTGGTGCCGGACCCAGTCGCGCAGGACGTTGTCGAGCCGGCCGGCCTCGGCGTGCGGGGCGTCGAAGTGCACCTGCGTGAGCGCCTCGCGTCGGACGAGCGCGGCGGTGTCGAGGGCCTCGGAGACCGAGGTCGAGTAGGCGCGGACGAGTCCGCCGGCGCCGAGCTTCACGCCGCCGAAGTAGCGCGTCACGACGGCGACCACGTCGGTGAGGTCGCGGCGGCGGAGCACCTCGAGCATCGGCACGCCCGCCGTGCCCGACGGTTCTCCGTCGTCCGACGACCGGGCCTGGTCGCCGAGGGTGCCGGTGACCATCGCGGTGCAGTTGTGCCGGGCGTCCCAGTGGCGGCGTTTCACCTCGGCGATGACCCGCTCGGCGTCCGCGACGTCCGACACGGGGGTGACCGTGGTGATGAACCGCGACTTCGTGATGACGATCTCGTGCTCGACCGGCTCGGCGATCGTCGCGGGGAAGCTGCGGGCCATGCCCACGAGGCTAACGGCGTGCACCGTGTCCGCCGCGCTACGATGTCGTGCACGCACGGCTGGGGAGGAGTCCGACATGGAGACCGGTGATCCGAGGGGCGGGGTCCTGGACGCCGCCGAACTCGCACGGCGCATCAACCTGCTGCTCGACTTCGAGGAGTCCCAGCGTGGTGCTCCGGTGCCGTTCGCCTCGATCGAGGAGTACGTCGCCGCCCACGGCGGTTCGCTCTCGCGGGCGAAGTGGACCTACATGCTCTCCGGCGACGGCCGACGCAACCGCGACACCGAGCTCCTGCGGCTGCTCGCGGGGTTCTTCGAGGTCGACGAGCGCTTCCTGCTCGAGGACAGCGACGTCCCCGAGCGCATCGGCGCCCAGCTCGCCCTCGTCCGCTCCCTGCGTTCCGCCCGCGTGAGCGAGTTCGCTGCACGCACCTTCCCCGGCGAGCTCTCACCCGACGCGCTGCGGCGCATCGCCGAGGTGCTCGAGGAGGAATCACAGCGCGGGAGCGTGGCGTGACCGACCCGCTGCTCGAGTCCTTCTGGGCACGCGGTGCGGTCGAGGGGTGGTCCGACGTCGACCAGGCCGTCGCAGCCGCAGCCGTCGTCGTGGACAAGCCCATCGTCGTCCGCGAAGAGGCGTTCCTGGCGACGGAGCCCGTGTGCGGCTTCGTCGCGACGCTCGAGCACGCCCACCTGATCATGATCTCACCGACCGCGTCGCCGACCTTCCGGGCGTTCGTCATCGGCCACGAGCTCGGCCACGTCCTGCACCGGCACCAGGAGCACGCGCCCCAGTCGGCCTACATCCGCGACGTCATCCCGGACCTGCCCGAGTACAAGGTCGAGCGGGCGCTGGCGCGGGGGATGTTCTCGAACGCGTACGAACACGAGGCCGAGGTCTTCGCCGACGCACTCGCGTCGCTCATCCGGCGACACCGCGGCCGCCCGAGCGCCTTCCGCGGGGTCTTCGGGTGATCGTCGCCGTCGTCCAGGCGGTGCTGCTCATCGCCGGGACGATCGCGCTCTTCGTCCTGCAACGCGGGCAGGACCGCACCCTGGCGGTGACCTTCCTGCTGTTCGCCGGCACCATCGTCACGAACGTCGACCCGCTGTACCGGTGGCTCGACCCACTGCTCGGTGGCTTCAACGTGGTCACCGTGGTCAGCGACTGCCTGATGGTCGCCGGTACGAGCACGCTGCTCTGGGGCGTGGCGAAGGCGGTCGGGGCAGCCCGGCCGTGGCTCCGGAACGCGATCGTGGTGTCGTGCGCCGCGGTGGTGGTCGTGGTGGTCGTCGCCTTCTCGGTGCTGGACAAGCCCGCCACCACGACGACGTTCATGCTCGACGCCGGGTCGCACCCGGCCGCGACCGTCTACTCGATCGCGCAGACGGTGTACCTCGGGGTGGCGCTCGGCGCGACGGGCCTCATCTGCGTCCTCCGCCTGCGCGAGGCCCGGACGACGACGGACCTGGTCGGGCTGTGGGTCCTCGTGCTCGGCGGCGTGCTGGGGGTCGTCCGGATGGTCGTCGTCGTGGTCATGGACCTGGCGCACGTCACGGGGGACCTCGACCGGATGCGCTCCCTCGCGCTGCCGTACGACGTCACGACGCCCGGCGCCGTGATCTGCGTCTCGACGGGGATGCTGCTGCTCGTCGTCGGACACCGGGTCTCGCGACGTCGGCGCACCCGTCGGGTCGACGTGGCGCTGCGACGTCTCGCGCCGCTGCACGCGCGGATCGGTGCCGACAACGCCTACCCGTCGACCGAGGACCCCGCCACGCGGTTGAGCCGCGCGATCGTCGAGGTCAACGACGGGCTCCGGCGGACGCGTGCGCCGTTGACCGATGCCGAGCGAGCCGTCCTCGCCGAGGCCGAGTCGGCGCTCGACTCCGCGTAGCCCGAAGGGGTGGCTCGACGGTCTCCCGGAGCCCGTGTAGGGTTTGTAGCAAGTGCTACAGATCCTGTGGCTCGTCGGTGGGACTCGGCCGCGTTGGGGGCGGCCGAGCACCACCGACACTCGTTGTCTAGACTCGGACGGTGCTCGTCTTCGCCGCAGTCGTCCTGTTCATCGGTGCCGTCTTCAACGTCGTCACCTGGCCGCGCTTCTTCCAGCGCGTCGCGAAGGACACCCGCGCGCGGGACGCCGCGGGCAAGCCGACGACGTTCTACACGGTGCACCTCGTGCTGCTGCTCATCGCGCTCGCCATCGCCGTCGCCGCGGTCGTCGCCGGGATCTTGCTGCTGGTCTGAGCCGTCCGCCGTCGGGCGTCGCTTCAGCGCTGCTTCAGGGCGGCACGGCAGGATCGTCGCCATGCGTGTCCTGGTGGTCGATGACGAGGTGCGACTCGCCGACGGCGTCCGTCGCGGCCTCGAGGCCGAGGGGTGGGCGGTCGACGTCGCCCACGACGGCGTCGACGGCCTGTGGCACGCCCGCGAGTTCCAGTACGACGCGATCGTCCTCGACCTGATGATGCCGGGGATGAGCGGATGGGCGGTCTGCGCCCAGCTCCGGGCCGACCAGGACTGGACGCCGGTGCTCATGCTCACCGCCAAGGACGGCGAGTGGGACCAGATCGAGGCTCTCGACGCCGGCGCCGACGACTACGTCACGAAGCCCTTCTCACACCCGGTCCTCGTCGCCCGGCTGCGCGCGCTCGTCCGCCGTGGTGCGCGGGAACGCCCGGCGGTGCTGACCCTCGGCGACCTGGTGGTCGACCCGGCCGCACGGACGGTGACGCGTGCCGGGACCCCCGTCGACCTAACGAGCCGGGAGTTCGCGGTGCTCGAGTACCTCGCGCGGCGCTCCGGGCAGGTGTGCTCGAAGCGCGAGGTGATCGAGAACGTCTGGGACGTCGACTTCGAGGGCGACCCGAACATCGTCGAGGTGTACGTCGGGCACCTCCGGCGCAAGCTCGACCGGCCGTTCGGACGGACGTCACTCGAGACCGTCCGCGGTGCGGGCTACCGACTGGCGGCCGACGGTGGCTGACCGGGGGACGGGGCGCAGGCGCCGCTTCCGGTCGGTGCGCGCGCGGACCACACTCGGCGCCGGCGTGGTCGTGCTCGCCGCCCTGGTCGTCGGTGCCGTGGGGTTCGTCGTGGTGCTCCGCCTGGTGCTGCTCGACGGGGTGCGGACGTCCGCCGAGGCCGGACTCGAACAGGTGTCGTCACGGGTCGAGTCCGACGGTGCCGGTGCGGTGACCGACTACGAGGACGTCCTGGTGCAGGTGGTCGGTGCCGGCGGCTCGGTCCTCGCGCACGGTGAGGACGCCGACGCTCCGGCCCTGCCGACCGCCGACGAGTCCCGGTGGTCGCACGACGGCGAACGCTGGTTGCTCGTCGCCGACGACGTCGACCTGCCCGGTGGGGGTGAGGCGACCCTGGTGTACGGCGTCTCCCTCGAGCAGACCGACACGGCCATCCGGACCGCCGTGGTGCTCCTCGCCGTCGGGGTGCCGGTGCTCGTCCTCGTGCTCGGGGTCGTGACCTGGTCCGTGACCGGGCGGTCGTTGCGGCCGGTGGAACGGATGCGCACCGAGGTCGAGACGATCCGTGCCGCGCAGCCCGATGCCCGCGTGGTCGTGCCGGACACCGGCGACGAGATCGCCCGGCTCGCGACGACCATGAACGCCATGCTCGACCGGCTCGACCGATCCGCGGCGGGGCAGCGGCAGTTCGTGTCTGACGCCTCGCACGAGCTGCGGTCGCCGATCGCTTCCCTCCGTCAGCACGCCGAGGTCGCCGTCGCGTACCCGGGCCGGACGGACGTGGCCGAGTTCTCCGACGTCGTGCGGTCCGAGGCCGTGCGCCTGCAGGACCTCGTCACCGGGCTGCTCGAGCTGTCACGGCTCGACGAGGGCGGCGCGGGTGTCCGTCGTCCCGTGGACCTCGACGACCTCGCACTCGAGGCCGTCGCGCGGGCGCGGGCCCGGGTGCCGGGTGGTGCGACCGGCGACCGTGCGATCCGGGTCGACGGCTCCGGGATCTCCGCCGCACGCGTGCTCGGCGACGAACGGCTCCTCACCGGCGTGGTCCGGAACCTCGTCGACAACGCCGTCCGGCACGCCACGTCGCGCGTCGCGGTGGCCCTGGTCGAGCAGGACGGCGCCGCGGTGCTGACCGTCGACGACGACGGCTCCGGGATCCCGGCGGCCGAGCGCGACCGGGTGTTCGAGCGGTTCGTCCGGCTCGACGAGGCCCGCAGCCGCGACGCCGGTGGTGCCGGCCTCGGTCTGGCGATCGTGCGGGACGCCGTCCGGGCGCACGGAGGCGAGGCGATGGTGGCGGACTCGCCGCTCGGCGGGGCGCGGTTCGTCGTGCGCATCGCACTCGGCGGCTGAACAGGCGGCTTCAGGTCTGCTTCAGCACCCCGCCGACATGCTCGTCCCATGACCTTCCGCACCCAGCTCCAGAAGCCCTCTGCCCGCCGCATCGCCGCCCTCGCCGCCCTCGCCGCCCTGCCCGTCGTGGCCGCGCTCGCCCTCACCGGCTGCTCCACCGACGGGTCGTCCGACTCGGCGGCATCGTCCTCGAACGGGTCGGCCGCGACGGACGCCACCACCGGCACGTCGGGTGGCGCGTCCGCGACCGCCGCCTCGGCCACGTCGAACGACGCCCTGCTGGCCGCCGTCGCGACCGCACGCGGGAGCGTCGGCTCCGGCACCGTCATCTCGGTCGAGCAGGAGCAGCGTGGCAGCGCGTACGAGGTCCTCGTCGTGACGAAGGACGGCACCGAGCACGAGGTGCACACCGACGCCGCCGGCACCGGGGTGACCGGTACCCCGCAGACGGAGGCCGCGGACACCGACGACCGTGCCGAGCACGACCGGTTCGTCGCAGCGGCGGACCTCGACGTCAGCAAGGCCGTCAGCGCCTTCGAGGACCTGCACGCCGGTTCGATCACCGAGCTCGGCCTCGACGACCACCTCGGCACGGTGGTCTGGGAGGGTGACGTCGTCGACGGATCCGGCACCAAGCACAGCGTCCGGATCGACGCCGGCTCGGGCGACGTCGTCACCGACCAGGTCGACACCGACGACTGACCCGGCGACCGGCCCGGCGACCGGCCCGGCGACCGGCCCGGCGACCGGCCCGGCGACCGACCCGGCGACCGACCCGGCCGACGTCGGCGGTCAGCGGTAGACCTGGGGCATCCGACCTCGGCGTCGGCGACCTCGGGAGACACCATGACGGACCAGACCCCTCGCACCTACCCGCAGGGCGTGCCGAGCTGGATCGACGGACGACACCCGGACCCCGACGCCGCGCAGGCGTTCTACGGCGGTCTGTTCGGCTGGGACTTCGAGGAGCGCTTGCCGCCCGGTGCCCCCGGCTCGTACCGGATCGTGAGCATCGACGGCCGCGAGGTCGGCGCGATCGCCTCGGGTGACGAGCCGGCGTCGTGGACGACGTACATCGCCGTGGACGACGCCGACGCGGTGGCCGCTCGGGTCGTCGAGCTCGGTGGCACCGCCGCTCCGGTGGAGGACGCCGGGCCGGGTGGCGCCGCGGGCCGCAGCGTCGACTGCGTCGATCCGCGCGGTGCGGCGTTCGGACTCTGGCAGGCGCGCGACCGGCTCGGGTCGCAGCACATCAACGCCCCCGGCGGCTGGGTCTTCAGCGACCTCCGCTCGACCGAGCCGGAGCAGGCGATCTCGTTCTACGAGCAGCTGTTCGGCTGGCGGGTTTCGGGCATCGAGGAGGGCCCGAGCGCCATGGTCCGGCTGCCCGGCTACGGGGACCACCTCGCGGCCACCTCCGACCCCGACATCCGCGATCGGCAGGTCGGCGCACCGGAGGGCTTCGCGGACGTCATCGGCGCCCTCGCCCGACTCGACGACGGGCCGGACGACTGGCACGTGTCGTTCAGCGTGGCGGACCGTGACGCCGCCGCCGCACGGGCCGAGGAGCTCGGCGGAGCCGTGCTCGATACCTGGCAGGGCCCGTGGACGCGTGCGGCCGAGCTGCGGGACCCGCAGGGCGCCACGTTCCGCGTCACGCAGTTCGCCCCGGAGGGCGACGCCTGAGCGCAGCGCCCGTGGACCGTCAGCCGGTGGTGAGCGGCGGTCCGAGCACCTTCCGGATCGCCAGTGCGGCGAGTTGCTCGTCCGAGGTGTCGAGCAGCACGCGGAAGGTCTCCGGCTCAGTGACGAACTCGACGCAGACGGCGTCCTCGTCGCACGGTCCGAGCCGCCACCCCGACACCGCGTCCATCGGAACCGAGACCCGCGCCTCGCGCTCGTAGTCGGTCTCGGCCTCCAGGCGGTCGGGGAACACCCGCAGGCGTCCGTACGCGCCTCGCCAGCTCAGCTGGAGATCGAGGGTGGGGGGAACAGACGCAGGGGAGACAGAGCGGTCCGGCACCCGCCGATCGTACCGACGGGTGCCGGACCCACTGCACTCGGCGCGCGACGTGCTGCGCTCCGGGGACAGATCAGACGGTGTCGTCGGACCCCTTGTGCTCGCCGCCGTCCTGGCCGTCGCGACGGACCTGGTTCGCCGGGTCACGGACACCGATCGGGTACGGACCGGTGACGCCCTGTCGGAGCGACGCGATGCGCAGGATGCGGTCGCGCTGCAGGAACCAGCCGACGACGAGCAGCGGGATGACGATCACGAGGGACGCGATCGTGTAGGTGCCGACCGGGTAGTCGATCGCCATCAGCACGATGACCGACGCCAGGAACGCCAGGGTGAGCCACGCGGTCACCGGGGCGCCGGGCAGCTTGAAGGACGGCTCCTTCGCCAGTCCCTGCTTCGCCCACGACCGGAGCCGCATCTGACAGAGGATGATCGTGCCCCACGCCGTGATGATGCCGAGGCTCGCGATGTTCAGCGCGATCTCGAATGCCTGGCTCGGGACGAAGTAGTTCAGGACGACGCCGGCGACGGTGAAGCCGGCGGTGAGCAGGATGCCGGCGTACGGCACACCGCCCTTCGACATCTTGGTGGTCCACTTCGGCGCCGAACCGTTCATGCCCATCGAGTGCAGGGCGCGACCGGTCGAGTACAGACCGGCGTTGAGCGACGACAGGGCCGCCGTGAGCACCACGAAGTTCATGATGCCGCCGACGATCGACCCGACCTGCGGGTTGCCGAGCGACGAGAAGAACGTCACGAACGGGCTCTCGCCCTCCTTGTACGCCGTGTACGGCAGGAGCAGGGAGAGCAGGATGATCGACCCGACGTAGAAGACCGCGATGCGGAACACGACGGAGTTGATGGCGCGGGGGATGACCTTCTCGGTGTTCTGCGTCTCACCGGACGCGGTGCCGACGAGCTCGATCGCCGCGTACGCGAACACGACACCCTGGATCACGATGACCGCGGGGAGCAACCCGTTCGGGAACAGTCCGCCGTTGTCGCCCCAGATCGAGAAGCCCGTGCGGACGGCTTCGCCGCCGGCCTCGACCGGGAACGCGAAGACGAGCCAGATGATCGCGACGACGAGGAACGCGACGAGTGCCGCGACCTTGATGAGCGCGAACCAGAACTCGAGTTCGCCGAACACCTTGACCGCGACCATGTTGGCGGCGAGCACGACGATCAGGGCGATCAACGCGAGGAGCCACTGTGGTGCGGCGGTGAACGCGGACCAGTACTGCAGGTAGATCGCGACGGCGGTGGTGTCGACGATCGAGGTCATCGCCCAGTTCAGGAAGTACATCCAGCCGGCGGCGTAGGCGAACTTCTCGCCGTAGAACTCACGTGCGTAGGAGATGAACGACCCCGACGACGGACGGTGCAGCACGAGCTCGCCGAGGGCGCGCAGGATGAAGAACGCGAAGATGCCGCAGATCAGGTAGGTCAGCGCGAGCGCGGGGCCCGCGGTGTGGAGTCGTCCACCCGCACCGAGGAAGAGTCCGGTGCCGATGGCCCCACCGATCGCGATCATCTGCAGCTGCCGGGGCTTCAGACCGTGCTGGTAGCCCTCTTGCTCGTGCGAGAAGTCGTTCGCCGGAGCACGGTTCACGCCCGTGTCGTTCTGCGCTGTCATGCGCGCCAACCTACATGCGCACGGAACCGGGGCGGCACACAAACCTCCGAACGAGCTGATCTGTAACAGGACGGTCACGATCGCGATCCCCATGTGCGTGGGCGACACGCCGACGACGGGGTACAGCGGTGCCGGGATTCCGGCGGACGTCGATTGTGATCGGGGGACAGGAGACCGTTAGGTTTGAACGTCCCCACAGGCCCGACGGCCGGGGGCACGACGACCAGAACGCGTCCGCGGCCAGCAGCGCCGCAGCCGTACGGTCGGCCGGACCGGGACCGCCCCGAGCGTGGTCCCCGCGTGCGTGATCGCTCGCCCTGCGCCGTTGCGCGGGCTCGACGTGGCCGCGCGCACCGTCCCGGACGACCCGTTCGCAACCACACCGTCGCCGCACGTGCGCTCCGTCCGCCGTGGCGACGCGAGGAGCCCAGTTGTCCATCGCACCACCCCAGAGCCGGCACACCCCGTCGCCGGACCCCACCGGCACGTCCCCGGACCCCACCACGTCGCCGGCGGTCAGCGTCCGCGACGTCTACAAGGTGTTCGGCCGCCGACCGGCCGACGCCGTCCGCCGCCTCGCCGCCGGCGCCACCCGCGACGAGGTCCGCGAGCAGGGATCCGCCGCGGTCATCGACGCGTCCTTCGACGTCCGACCCGGCGAGATCTTCGTCGTCATGGGGCTGTCCGGCTCCGGCAAGTCCACCCTCATCCGGATGCTCAACGGCCTGCTCGAGCCCACCGCCGGCAGCGTCGAGATCGGCGGCCGCACGGTCACCGGCGCGACGCCGAAGGGGATCCGCGACATCCGCCGGTCCAGCGTGTCGATGGTCTTCCAGCACTTCGCCCTGCTGCCGCACCGCACCGTGCTCGAGAACGTCGCGTACGGCCTCGAGGTGAACGGTGTCGACAAGACGACGCGCCTCGCGAAGGCCCGTGAGGTCATCGACCTGGTCGGCCTGGACGTCTGGGCCGACGCGAAGCCCGACGAGCTGTCCGGCGGCATGCAGCAGCGCGTCGGCATCGCCCGCGCCCTCGCCGCCGAGACCGACGTCCTGCTGATGGACGAGGCGTTCAGCGCGCTCGACCCGCTCATCCGCCGTGAGATGCAGGAGCAGCTCGTCGACCTGCAGCAGCGGCTCGGCAAGACCATCGTCTTCATCACGCACGACCTCAACGAGGCCATGTTCCTGGGGGACCGCATCGCCGTGATGCGCGACGGCCGGATCGTGCAGATCGGGTCGCCGGAGGAGATCCTCACCGACCCGGCGAACGACTACGTCGCCCAGTTCGTGCAGGACGTCGACCGTGCCCGTGTGCTCACCGCCGCGAGCGTCATGGAACCGGCCCGCGCCACCGTCCCGCTGACCGTGGGTCCTCGTGGCGCACTGCGCACCATGCGCGACCTGCAGACGGCCGCGCTCTTCGTCACCGGTCGTGGCCGGAAGCTCGAGGGCTGGGTCCGCGACCGCCACGTGATGCGCCAGGTGAAGGCTGGCGACACGAACCTCGATGCCATCGTGAACACCGAGTACGCGCGGGTCGCCCCCGACACGGCGCTGACCGACCTGTTCGAGCTCGCCGTCGAGTCGCCCCTGCCGATCGCCGTCGTCGACGACGAGCAGCGCCTGCTCGGCGTCGTGCCCCGCGTCACCCTGCTGGCCGCGCTCGGCAACGTGCCGACCGCGACGATGCCGATCCCGGTCCTCGAACCGGTCACCCGCATCTCCGACTCCGACATGGACTCGACCCTCGCCGCGACCGGCGAGACGCCTGCCCACACCGGCGAGCCCGCCATCGAAGGAGACCACGCATGATCACCCCCGGTACCAACTCCTTCGGTGACTTCCACCTGCCCCTCGGCAGCTGGGTCGCCGCGGTCGTCGACTGGATCACGACCTACCTGTCCGGCTTCTTCGACGTCGTCCGCTACGTGTTCACGTGGATGGACGCGTGGATGGAGTACTTCCTCTCCACCCCGCCGTTCTGGGCCGTCGTCGCGGTCCTCGTCGTGCTCGCGTTCCTGGCGAAGGGCTGGAAGCTCGCGCTCGGCGCTGCCATCGGTCTGCTGTTCATCGTCAGCGTCGGGCAGTGGACGAACGCGATGAACACGCTCGCGCTCGTCGTGGTCGCCGCCGGCCTGGCCGTCGTCCTCAGCATCCCGCTCGGGGTGTGGGCCGCCCGGTCCGACGCCGCGAGCCGGATCATCCGCCCGGTCCTGGACTTCATGCAGACGACCCCGGCGTTCGTCTACCTGATCCCGGCGCTGCTGCTGTTCCGCGTCGGCGTCGTCCCCGGCATCGTCGCGACGATCGTCTTCGCGATGGCCCCCGGCGTCCGGCTCACCGAGCTCGGCATCCGCGGGGTCCCGAGCGAGGTCGTCGAGGCCGGTGCCGCCTTCGGGTCGAGCCCGTGGCGCATCCTCCGTCAGATCCAGCTGCCGTTGGCGAAGGCCAGCATCATGGCCGGCGTCAACCAGGTCATCATGCTGTCGCTGTCGATGGTCGTCATCGCCGGCATGGTCGGCGCTGGCGGCCTCGGCGAGCAGATCGTCGCCTCCCTGAACCGCATCGACGTCGGTCTCGGGGCGGAGGCCGGTCTGTCGGTCGTGGTCCTGGCGATCCTGCTGGACCGCCTGACCGCAGCGCTCGGCGGCGACGCGAGTGGTGCCTCCCGGCCGTGGAAGCGCGGGCGCAAGCCCACCGTGACCGCGACGCCGAACGCGGCGACCGCCCAGACCGCCGCCACCACCGAAGCAGCCCCGGCCGACCGCCGGCGCGAGCCGCAGACGACCAGCGCGTGAGGAATGACCACATGATGAAGCGAACCAAGCGCACCCTCGCGGCAGCCGCGCTCGCCGCGGCGACCGCCGTCGGCCTGTCCGCCTGCATGCCGCCCGGCTACTACGGTGCCTCCGGCACCGTCGACAACGGTGACCAGAAGTCGATGCACGTCGTCGTCTTCAACGGTTGGGACGAGGACACCGCCGCCAGCTACCTCTGGAAGCACGTGTTGGAGCAGAAGGGCTACGACGTCCAGCTCACGAACTCCGACGTCGCACCCGCCTACACCGGCCTCGCGTCCGGCGACTACGACGTCGTGTTCGACACCTGGCTGCCGAACACGCACAAGGAGTACATGGACACCTACGGCAAGGACCTGACGGACCTCGGCGCCTGGAACGAGCAGGCGTCGCTGGAACTGGCGGTGCCGGAGTACTCGGACATCGACTCGATCGACGAGCTCAAAGCGCACGCGTCCGACTTCGGCAACAAGATCATCGGCATCGAGCCCGCCGCCGGTGAGACGAAGGTCGTGTCCGACCAGGTCATCCCGCAGTACGGCCTGGACGGCATGGACTTCATCACGAGTTCGACGCCGGCGATGCTCGCCGACCTCAAGGCCTCGATCGCGAAGAAGGAGGACGTCGTCGTGACGCTGTGGCGTCCGCACTGGGCGTACGACGCCTTCCCGATCAAGGACCTGAAGGACCCGAAGGGTGCGCTCGGCAAGAACGAGGAGATCCACACGATCGCCAAGAAGGACTTCGAGCAGGACTTCCCGCAGGCGTCGAAGTGGATGGAGGACTTCTCGATGGACTCCGACACCCTCTACTCGCTCGAGAACGCGCTCGTGAACAGCGGCGCGAAGGCCAGCGAGTACCCCGCGATCACGGAGAAGTGGGCTTCCGAGCACCAGGACTTCGTCGATTCGCTCACGTCCGGCAAGTAGTCAGCAGGTCGGACAGGAGGCCCGGTGCGCGTCGTGCGCACCGGGCCTCGGTCGCGCGCGGGGCCGGTTTTCCTGAACGACGCCTGTCGTTTCGTTGCTTGCATGGAGGGATGGACATCCTCCTCCGACTCCTGGTCGCGATCGGGTTCGCCCTCCTCATCACCGCCGTCGCCGCGGTCGTCCTGCACCTGGTGCTCCGGACGGTCGCGCGACGGGAGCGGTGGGCCGGCGTGCTCTCGCGCCGGGCGAAGCACCCGTTCCGCACCACCCTGCTCGTGGTCCTGCTCTGGATCGCGTTCACCTCGAGCGTCCCGCGCGACGCCGACGCGTACCCGTGGCGCGACGAGGTCGTGCACGGGTTCCTCATCGTCACGATCGCGGTGGGCTGCTGGCTGGCGTGCCAGATCGCGATCTTCCTCGAGGACCTCGGCCTGCACCGGTTCCGCATCGACGTCCCCGACAACCGGCAGGCCCGCCGCATCCGCACGCAGGTCCTCATCATCCGGCGGCTGACGGTCGCCGTGCTCGTCATCATCGCCGTCGGCGCGATCCTGCTCACCTTCGACGGGGTCGAGGCCGCCGGCGCGAGCGTGCTCGCGAGCGCCGGACTCATCTCGGTCGTCGCGGGTCTGGCGGCGCAGTCGACGCTCGGCAACGTCTTCGCGGGCATGCAGCTCGCGTTCTCCGGGTCGATCCGCGTCGACGACGTCGTCGTGGTCGAGCAGCAGTGGGGGCGGATCGAGGAGATCACCCTGACCTACGTGGTCGTGCACCTGTGGGACGACCGGCGCTTCGTCCTGCCGTCGACGTACTTCACGAGTACCCCGTTCGAGAACTGGACGCGCACGAACAGCGAACTGCTCGGTGCCGTCGAGATGGACCTGGACTGGCGGGTCCGGCCGGGCGAGATGCGCGAGGAACTCGACCGGATCCTCGACCGCACCGAGCTGTGGGACCGCCGCGTCAAGGTGCTGCAGGTCACCGACGCCGTGCAGGGGTACGTGCGGGTGCGGGTCCTCGCGACGTCGCACGACGCACCGTCGCTGTTCGACCTGCGCTGCTACATCCGCGAGGAACTCGTCGAGTGGATCCAGCGCACCCACCCCGACGCCCTGCCGGTCCAGCGCGTGCTCATGGTCGACGAGACGGCACCGCGGCGGCGCACGGCGTCGACCGCTGCCGACTCGGCGCTGTTCGCGCCGGGGCAGGAGGACCGCGCGGCACTCTTCACCGGCCCGATCCAGACGTCGGACATCCCGCCTGCGGAGCGCTGACGGGCTCGGGACCCGACACGGGACGGACGGGAGGCCCGGTGCCAGCTGGCACCGGGCCTCCCGTCCGTCGTGTGGTCGCGGCCTGGACCTACGGCTGGCGCGCCTTGACGGCGCGGTCGTCCTCGACCACCGTGCCGATCGCCACGATCGTGGTCGCGATCCACGCGACCCACGTCAGGGCGAGCCGCCAGTCGCGGGGTCCCTGGCGGGTGGTCTGGAGCACGCTGTAGCCGCTGATGAGCGAACTCCACACCGCACCGTTGAACATGAACTTGCGCACAGAGGCCTCCTGTCGTCGTGCTGCCAACGCTACCGGTCAGTACATTGGAGCGCCGCCGGACACCCTGCCCGGCGCACTCGTGGAGGAGCGCCCGTGCGTCAGGCCGTCATCGGAGCAGTGCTGCTCGTCATCGGCGCGGTGTGCGTCGCGCTCGGACTGCTGCCACTCGACGACCTCGGGGTCCTGGCCGAGCGGGTCCTGCCCGTCCTCGGGTTCGTCCTCGGGCTGACGATCGTCGCCGAGCTCGCTGCGGACGCCGGGGTGTTCGACCGACTCGCCGACGTCGCGGCACGTGTCGGCGGCGGACGCACCATCGGGCTGTGGGGCGCGGTCGTCGTCCTCGCCGTGCTCTGCACGGTCTTCCTGTCGATCGACACGACCGCGGTGCTGCTCACCCCGATCGTGATCTCACTGGCGCGCCGGGTCGGGCTGCCGCCGATGCCGTTCGCGCTCACCACCGTCTGGCTCGCGAACACCGCGTCCCTGCTGTTGCCGGTGTCGAACCTGACGAACCTGCTCGCCGTCGACCGGATGGGCCTCGGCGGCCCGCTGCCCTTCGCCGGGCTGATGGCCTGGCCCGCCGTCGCCGGGGTCGTCGTGCCGTGCGCCGTCCTGCTCGTGGTGTTCCGCGGCAAGCTCTTCGGGCGCTACACGCCGGTGTCGGTGCGGCGTCCGTCCGACCCGGTGTCGTTCTGGGCGGCGTCCGGTGTGCTCGTCGCGCTCGTCGTGGCGCTCACCGCCGGGGTGACGGTCTGGATCGCGGCCGTGGCCGGTGCCCTCGTGCTCGTCGTCGTCGCGGCGTTCCGGTCGCCGGCGGAGCTCCGGCCGTCGCGGGTGCCGTGGTCGACGCTGCTGTTCGCCGCCGGGCTCTTCGTCGTGGTCGAGACCCTGCACAGCACCGGGCTCACCGACCCGATCGTGCGGGCGCTCGGCGACGGCACCGGAACGGGGCCGCTCCTGCTGCTCGGCGCCGGGGGAGCGGTGGCGGCGAACGCGATCGACAACCTGCCCGCGTACCTGGTGCTCGAGCCCGCCGCCGGTCACGAGGCCGTGCGGTACGCGGCGCTCCTCATCGGCGTGAACGCCGGGTGCCTGGTCACGCCGTGGGCCTCGCTCGCCACCCTGCTGTGGCACGCACGGCTGTCGGCCGAGGGCGTGCACCTGTCGTGGGGCAAGTACATGCTGCTCGGGTGCATCGCGGCTCCGCTCACCGTGGTCGCCGGGGTGCTCGCGCTGGCGCTCTGACGCGGGGCCGCTGGGGTGCTCGCGCTCCGACGCGCGGTCGCGGTCAGAGCCAGTCGCGGGCCTTGAAGACGCGGTAGAGCACGAGCGACGACGCGACGATGAGCGCGAGCGATACGTACAACCCGCTCCACGCACCCTCGCCCGGGAACGTCACGTTCTGCCCGAAGAAGCCGGTGATGGCGGTGGGGATCGCGATGATCGCGGCCCAGCTCGTCACCTTCTTCATCACGGTGTTCTGCCGGTTCGACGCCAGGTTGAGGTTCGTGTCGAGGACACTCGAGACGGCGTCGCGCAGTTGCTCGACGGAGTCCGAGATCGACACCAGGTGGTCCTCGACGTCGCGGAAGTAGGGCCGGATGCCGTCCGAGATCGTCTCCGCGTCGCCGTGCAGCAGCGACGCGACGCTGTCGCGGGTCGGGACGACGAGCCGCCGCAGCACGCCGAGGGCCTTGCGGAGGCGGAACGACCGGCGTTGGATCTGCTGTTCGCGGGCGTTGCCCCGCTCGAACAGGTCGTCCTCGAGGTCGTCGATCCGTCGCTCGATGTCCTCCACGGTCTCGGTGGCGTGGTCGACGACGGCGTCGAGCAACGCCCAGACGAGCCACGGCACACCGTGCTCGGCCACGTCGGCGTTCGCGTCGAGCCGGTGCTCCATCGCGGCAGTGTCGACGTCGACGCCGTGGATGGTGACGAGGGCGTGCTCGGTGACGAACGCCTTCACCTCGTGGGTGACGAGCTCACCGTCCTCGCCGAGACCGCCGACGTCGTAGACCACGAGGAACAGGCTGTCGCGGTACCGGTCGAGCTTCGGGCGCTGGCCCTGCTCGACGGCGTCCTCGACGGCGAGGGCGTGGATGCCGAGCTCCTGTTCGACCTGCACGAGGTCGTCGTGCACCGGGTCGGTGTAGTCGACCCAGACGAAGGTGTCCGCGTCGGCGACGAGGTCCGAGACCCGGTCGACCGGGAAGTCCCGTTCCGCCGCGTCGCCGTTCCGCCACGCCCGTGTCCTGACCATGCGCGTCAGCCTAGTGAGACGGCCGGCCCGGGGATCCCAGGCCGGCCGTCGTCGCGTTCGGTGGTGCGTCAGTAGGCGGAGACGAGCTTCCCGTCCTCGACCTTCAGGTACTGGTACACATCGAAGCTGTCCTCGCCGTGCTCCTCGTCCCCGAAGTACGAGGTGTAGTCGTACTCGACGACACCGTCCTTCGTGCTCTGCACCATGACCGTGCCCGAACCGGAGGCCTCGACCTCGACCTCGGGCATCGTCGTGACGTCGTAGCGCACCGCGCCATCAGCGTCGTACGGGCCGTACCAGGGGCACCCGCTCAGCGCGCTGAGGTCGGTCTTCGTGGCGCAGTCGTCGATCAGGTCGGTCACGTACTGCTCGGCGTCCTGCTGCAGCGCCTTCGTGGCGGTGGGGGTGAAGTCGACGTACCCGGACGACGTCGCGCCGACCGACACCTGCTCGGTGCCGCCGGTGAAGTACTTCGTCCCGCCGACCTGCACCTCGTAGGTGCCGGGGTAGGCGAGCGAGGTGAACCGGCCGTCGCTGATCTCGCCGATCTCCTTGCCGCCGACCGTGACCGGGGCACCCTCGAGCACCTCGGACGCGGTCAGGGTGACGGTCTGGGCGAGCGGCTCGGTGACGCGCCACTCGTCCTTCACCAGGAACGCGGTGCCGGTGCGCCGGAGGCTGACCTGGCCGGAGCGGTTCTTGCCGCCCTGGGTGTAGCTGACGGTGGCGAGGGCGCTGTCACCGCTCGTCGAGACGCGGCCGACGCGGATGTCCGACGGACGGTCCTTCGCGCTCTTCAGCACCGCGGTGTCGAGCATGGCGGCGTCGGACGGCACCTCGCTGAGTCGGGCGGCGGTGTCGGCGTCGCCGCTCGCGATGGCCTGCACGTAGGACTTCACGGTCGGAGCCGGACCCCACACGTTGGCACGGAGCACACCGGTGGTGACGGCTCCCGCGATGACGACGACGACCACGGCGCCGCCGGCGATGAGCGAGCGGACCAGGACCTTCTTGGCGCGCGGCGACATCGGAGCGGGCGCGGGAGCGCCGCCGCCGACGAAGGGCTGATCGGGCTGACCGGGGTGGCCGACGCCGGGCGTCGCCGCCCACGCTGCTGCTGCCGGGTCGCCCGCGGGCGCCGCCGACGGGAACGCCGGGTCGGCCGGCGGGAACGCCGGGCCGGCCGGCGGGAACGCCGGAGTCGCTGCCGGGAAGGTCGGTGCGGCCGCCGGGCGCGGGTCCGCTCCGACGAGGCGCGAGGTCCGCAGCACGACGCCACCGCCGAGGCGGGGGAGCAGCACGGGCGCGAGGTACCGTGCCACGGCCTCGATCGCGCCGCCCCACAGCGCGAACACGAGCGGCGTCCACGGTGCGATCCCGATCGAACCGGTCCCGCTGACGGCGCTGATGCCCGTCGCCTGGTAGGACACCAGGCCGGTGCCGAGCACGAAGAGCAGGAGCCCGAGGGCGAACCAGACGACCGGGGTCACGACCCAGTCCAGCGTGGTGCGGAACCGGTCGTTGCGGCGGACGGCGAGTGCGAGGCCCGCGACGACCGAGGTCACGAGGACGAGCAGGACGACGAGCCAGGTCCAGCCGCCGGCACCGCCGAAGACCGACGCCGTGCTGCCCGCCGACCCGAAGCCGGACAGCCCGACGCCGCCGAAGAAGCCGAGGGCGGTGAGGCCGACCGCGACGTTGCCGACGAGCACCGGCAGCGCTGCGCCCCACGAGGGCTGTGCGACCAGGGCGACGACGATGACGACGACCGTCACCAGCACGACGAGCACCGTGAGCTGCGACGCCGCGACGCGCAGCGTGCCGAGGACGCGACCGGCGAACACGTTCCGGCCGAGCAGGGCCGACGGGCGTGCGAGCACCGCGGCGAGTGCGCCGATCACGAAGGCGCCGAGGATGCTGCCGAGGCCGACCGCGTGCACGGGGTCGATGGAGGCGCCGGAGACGGCGGGGAACCGGATGGCGAGGATGCCCGCGGCGGCGTTGGTCAGCACCGTGGTCACCAGCCCGGACAGGACGGCGGTCAGCAGGACCGGGGTGCGCCCGAGGCCGCGGGTGCGGATGCGACGGGTGAGCACGACGGCCAGCACGACCTGCGCGGCGAGCACGAGCGCCGGGACGACCGCGAGCGCGCCCGACCCCGACCCGAGGAAGCCGATCGAGCCGGACAGGTGCAGGCGGCCGAGGTCGGCGAGGGCGACGAGCTGGGCGGGGGTGCCGAGCAGGACGCTGACCCCGGACAGCAGCGACTGGACGTCGGGGGTGCTCCCGGCGCCGAGGTCGGTCCCGGTGCCGGTCGACCCCGACCCGACGGAACCGGATCCGCCCGCTGCCAGCACGGCGACGGTGAGGAGCAGTGAAATCGCAGCGACCACGTAGGCGGCGACCCAGCCGCCGACGGCGGCGAGCACGGCGGCCAGCCAGTCACGGCCGGACACGGACCGCAGCAGGCGACCGAACGCATCCGACGACTGCGGGCCGGGCTGCCCCGGCGGAACGGGCGGGACGGGCGGGTTCGGCGGGTTCTCGCTCATGGCTGGTGGGTCCTCTCCGACCGGGAGGCCGATGCCGCACGCCAGCACCCGTGTCCCCCCGACACGCACCCGCAGCGTACCGGAACCCGCCGATCCGCCGTGAATCCGCTGTCCGGGCGCTGGTAGATTCCCACCGTGTCTGCGCCTTCTCGTTCCTCCACCAAGTACGCCTTCGTCGTCGCCTCGAACCGCCTGCCGGTGGACCGGGTCGTCGACCAGGACGGCAACGAGGGATGGCGGCACTCGCCCGGTGGCCTCGTCACCGCCCTCGAGCCCGTGATGCGCGCGAACGACGGGGCCTGGGTCGGCTGGGTCGGCCAGCCCGAGGTCGAGGTCGAGCCGTTCGACAACGAGGGCATCCACATCGTGCCGGTCCCGTTGTCCGACGACGACGTCGAGGAGTACTACGAGGGCTTCAGCAACGACACCCTCTGGCCGCTGTACCACGACGTCATCGAGCACCCGAGCTACCACCGCGACTGGTGGAACGCCTACAAGCGGGTCAACGAGCGCTTCGCCGCCCAGATCGCCGAGATCACCGAGCAGGACGGCATCGTCTGGGTGCAGGACTACCAGCTGCAGCTCGTGCCGGCACTGCTCCGGGCCAAGCGTCCCGACCTGACGATCGGCTTCTTCAACCACATCCCGTTCCCGCCGGTCGGCATCTACGCCCAGCTGCCCTGGCGCGCGCAGATCCTGGACGGCCTGCTCGGCGCCGACGTCATCGGCTTCCAGCGCCACGACGACGCGAGCGACTTCCTCCGCGCGGTCCGTCACATCAAGGGCTACACGACGAAGGGCCAGACGATCGACGTCCCCGTCGACGACCCGGACGCACCGCGCAGCCGCAAGGGGATCACGGTCCGCCACGTCGAGGCCCGGCACTTCCCGATCTCGATCGACGCCGAGGCCTTCGAGGACATCGCGCGCCGTCCCGAGGTGCAGGAGCGTTCCCGCGAGATCCGCGAGAGCCTCGGCAACCCGAAGACGGTGCTGCTCGGGGTCGACCGCCTCGACTACACCAAGGGCATCCGGCACCGCATCAAGGCCTTCGGCGAGCTCGTCGAGGACGGCCGCATCAAGGTCGAGGACGCCGCCCTCATCCAGGTCGCGAGCCCGAGCCGCGAGCGCGTCGACACCTATGCCACGCTCCGCGACGAGATCGAGCTGAGCGTCGGCCGCATCAACGGCGACCTCGGGGTCATCGGCCACCAACCGATCTCGTACCTGCACCACGGCTACCCGCGCGAGGAGATGGTGGCGCTCTACCTGGCCGCCGACATCATGCTCGTCACCGCACTGCGCGACGGCATGAACCTCGTCGCGAAGGAGTACGTCGCGGCCCGCTTCGACAGCGACGGGGTGCTCATCCTGTCCGAGTTCGCCGGTGCAGCCGACGAACTGAAGCAGGCCGTCATCGTCAACCCGCACGACATCGGCGCCCTGAAGGACAGCATCGAGCGCGCGATCGAGATGCCGCGCCGCGAGCGCTCGACACGCATGCGTGCGCTCCGGAAGCGCGTGCGTGACAACGACGTGGCGCGCTGGTCGCGCTCGTTCCTCGAGGCGCTCGACCGGCACGCGCCGCGGAACGCCCAGCTCGACCCGTCCGCCACCGACCCGGCGGACCGACACCGTGAGGCGCAGACCGACAACATGTCGATCTTCGACCAGGACGCCCAATCCGCCAGGGCTGCCGAGGACACCCGGGAGGCACGTGATGACTGAGACCACCACCGACCAGACCGCCATCGACACGGCTCTCGAGACGCTCGCGGCTGCGCCGCGACTCATCGTCGCCCTCGACTTCGACGGCACGCTCGCGCCGTTCGCCGACGAGCCGTCGCAGGTGGGCGCCCTGCCGGGCTCGTGGGCAGCGGTCCTGACCCTGCACCGCGCGAAGGACACCGAGGTCGTCCTCGTCTCCGGTCGCCCGCTCGGCAGCCTCGCGGCCGTGTCGCACGCGCCGCAGGACATGGCGCTGGTCGGGTCGCACGGCGTCGAGTGGCGCGTGGACGGCCACGACGAGGCTGCCCTGACCGACGACGAGGTCGCCCGGGTCGCACGGATCGGTGCGGCGCTCGACGAGGTCGGCGCGCGGTACCCGGGTGTCGTCATCGAGCACAAGCCGGCCGGCCACGGCGTGCACACCCGTCGCGTGAGCGCCGAGGTCGCCGCGCAGGCGAACGCCGACGCGAGCCGTGCGGCGCACGAGGCCGATGCCGACGTGCTCGAGCGCGGTGGCAAGGACATCGTCGAGTTCGCCGTCCGGCACGTCACGAAGGGCGACGCGATCGCCCGGCTGCGCGAGCTCCACGGTGCCGACGCGGTGTTCTTCGCCGGTGACGACGTCACCGACGAGGACGGCTTCCGCGTGCTCGCCGACGGCGACGTCGGCGTGAAGGTGGGCCCGGGGGAGACCCGTGCCGGGTACCGCATCGCGGACCCGGCGGCGCTGACGGGTGTCCTGAAGCAGCTCGCGAGGATCCGTGCGACGCGCTGACCAGGGTGATCCGGGCCTCCCGGTCGGACTCCAGAACATGCAAGCGCATGTTGTTGTCCAACTGGTATCCCAAAGCGTCCTAGACTCGCTCCATGCCTGATATCGACGTCAAGCCGCGCAGCCGGGTCGTCACCGACGGGATCGAAGCAACCACCTCGCGTGGCATGCTGCGGGCCGTCGGTATGGGAGACGAGGACTGGAGCAAGCCGCAGATCGGCATCGCGTCCTCGTGGAACGAGATCACGCCCTGCAACCTCTCGCTCGACCGCCTCGCACAGGGCGCCAAGGAAGGCGTCCACTCCGGCGGCGGCTACCCGCTGCAGTTCGGCACCATCTCCGTCTCGGACGGCATCTCGATGGGCCACGAGGGCATGCACTTCTCGCTCGTCTCGCGCGAGGTCATCGCTGACAGCGTCGAGACCGTCGTCAACGCCGAGCGCCTCGACGGCACCGTCCTGCTCGCCGGCTGCGACAAGTCCCTGCCGGGCATGCTCATGGCCGCCGCACGCCTCGACCTGGCGAGCGTGTTCCTGTACGCGGGCTCGGTCATGCCGGGCTACGTGAAGCAGGCCGACGGCACGATGAAGGAAGTCACGATCATCGACTCCTTCGAGGGCGTCGGTGCCTGCAAGGCGGGCACCATGTCCGAGGAAGAGCTGAAGAAGATCGAGTGCGCCATCGTCCCGGGCGAGGGTGCCTGCGGTGGCATGTACACGGCCAACACCATGGCGAGCGTGGCCGAGGCCCTCGGCATGTCGCTGCCGGGCTCCGCCGCCCCGCCGAGCGCCGACCGCCGCCGTGACTACTACGCGCACCGCTCCGGCGAGGCCGTGGTGAACATGCTCGAGCACGGGATCACCGCCCGCCAGATCCTGACGAAGGAAGCCTTCGAGAACGCGATCGCCGTGGCGATGGCCCTCGGAGGCTCCACCAACGTCATCCTGCACCTGCTCGCCATCGCCTACGAGGCCGAGGTCGAGCTGTCGCTGGACGACTTCAACCGCATCGGTTCGAAGGTCCCGCACCTGGCCGACATGAAGCCCTTCGGCAAGTACGTCATGGTCGACGTCGACCGCAACGGCGGCATCCCGGTGATCATGAAGGCGCTGCTCGACGCCGGCCTGCTGCACGGTGACTGCCTCACCGTCACGGGCAAGACCGTCGCCGAGAACCTGGCCGAGATCGACCCGCCGGCGCTCGACGGCGAGGTCTTCCGCACGCTCGACAACCCGATCCACGAGACCGGCGGCCTGACCGTCCTGCAGGGGACCTTCGCCCCCGAGGGTGCCGTGGTGAAGACCGCGGGCTTCGACGCCGAGGTGTTCGAGGGCCCCGCGCGGGTGTTCGACCGCGAGCGTGCCGCGATGGACGCCCTCACCGAGGGCAAGATCCAGAAGGGCGACGTCGTCGTCATCCGCTACGAGGGTCCCAAGGGCGGCCCGGGCATGCGGGAGATGCTCGCCATCACCGCAGCCATCAAGGGCGCGGGCCTCGGCAAGGATGTACTACTCTTGACCGACGGACGATTCTCAGGCGGCACAACCGGCCTGTGCATCGGCCACATCGCACCCGAGGCAGTGGACGCAGGTCCAGTTGCCTTCGTGCGCGATGGCGACCGCATCCGTGTCGACATCGCGGCTCGCTCGCTCGACCTACTGGTCGACCCGACCGAGCTGGAGGCCCGCCGTGACGGCTGGGCCCCGCTGCCCCCGCGCTACACCCGCGGAGTCCTCGCGAAGTACGCCAAGCTCGTGAAGTCCGCCGCCCAGGGCGCGGTCACGGGCTAGCGTTCGACACACGCACCATCGCCACCTCTCCAGGCAAGGACCACCTCATGCCCACGGAAGCAACTCCGCTGTCCGCGGCCGCCGGTGCACGCCGGTCGCCGGAGATCCTGACCGGCTCGGGAGCCGTCCTCCGGACGCTCGAGCACCTCGGGATCACCGACGTCTTCGGCCTGCCGGGCGGTGCCATCATCCCGTTCTACGACGAGCTCATGGCGTCGAAGACGATCCGCCACATCCTCGTCCGCCACGAGCAGGGCGCCGGCCACGCCGCCGAGGGCTACGCCTCGGCGTCCGGCAAGGTCGGTGTCGCCATCGCGACGTCCGGCCCCGGTGCGACGAACCTCGTCACGGCCATCGCCGACGCCTACATGGACTCGGTGCCCTTCATCGCGATCACCGGCCAGGTGTTCTCGACGCTGATGGGGACCGACGCGTTCCAGGAAGCCGACATCGTCGGCATCACGATGCCGATCACGAAGCACTCGTTCCTGGTCACGGACCCGGCCGACGTTCCGGCGACCCTGGCCGCGGCGCACCTCATCGCGACGACCGGTCGGCCTGGCCCCGTGCTGGTCGACATCACGAAGGACGCCCAGCAGAAGTCGGCGCCCTACGTCTGGCCTCCCAAGATCGACCTGCCCGGCTACCGACCGGTCACCAAGGCGCACGGCAAGCAGATCACCGCGGCCGCGCAGCTCCTGTCCGAGGCCGAGCGTCCGGTGCTCTACGTCGGTGGCGGCGTGATCCGCTCCCGCGCGACCGCCGAGCTGCTCCGCTTCGCCGAGGCGACGGGGGCGCCCGTCGTGACGACGCTGATGGCACGCGGTGCCTTCCCGGACTCGCACCCGCAGCACCTCGGCATGCCCGGCATGCACGGCACCGTCCCGGCGGTGCTCGGTCTGCAGGACAGCGACCTGATCATCGCGCTCGGTGCCCGCTTCGACGACCGCGTGACGGGCAAGGCCGACGAGTTCGCGCCGAACGCCAAGGTCGTGCACGTCGACATCGACCCGGCCGAGATCTCGAAGATCCGCTTCGCCGACGTCCCGATCGTGGGCGACGCCCGTGAGGTCCTGGTCGACCTGCTCGACGCGTGGGGCGGCATCGCCGTCGACGACCGCGCCTCGACGGCCGACTGGTGGACGAAGCTCCGCCAGCTCAAGGTCGACTTCCCGCTCGGGTACGCCGAGCCGACCGACGGGCTGCTCGCCCCGCAGGCCATCATCAAGCGCATCGGCGAGCTCTCCGGTCCCGAGGCCGTCTACGCCTCGGGTGTCGGGCAGCACCAGATGTGGTCGGCGCAGTTCATCAAGTACGAGCGTCCGAACGCCTGGCTGAACTCCGGCGGCGCGGGCACGATGGGCTACTCCGTCCCCGCGGCGATGGGCGCGAAGGTCGCCCAGCCGGAACGCGTGGTCTGGGCGATCGACGGCGACGGCTGCTTCCAGATGACGAACCAGGAACTCGCGACCTGCGTCATCAACGACATCCCGATCAAGGTCGCAATCATCAACAACTCGTCGCTCGGCATGGTGCGGCAGTGGCAGACGCTGTTCTACGACGGCCGCCACTCGTTCACCGACCTCGAGACCGGTCACGACTCGCGGCGTGTGCCCGACTTCGTGAAGCTGGCGGACGCGTACGGCGCCCTCGGCATCCGCGTCGAGAAGGCCGACGAGGTCGACGCCGCCATCCAGCTCGCACTCGAGACGAACGACCGCCCCGTGGTGATCGACTTCGTCGTGAGCCGTGACTCGATGGTCTGGCCGATGGTCCCGCAGGGAGTCAGCAACTCGTCCATCGAGTACGCCCAGGCCCTCGCACCCACCTGGGACGACGAGGACGCCGACATGACGGGGGAAACCGCATGAGCCACGTCCTGTCCCTCCTCGTCGAGGACAAGCCCGGTCTGCTGACCCGTGTCGCGGGCCTGTTCGCCCGCCGCGGGTTCAACATCGAGTCGCTCGCCGTCGGCAACACCGAGGTCGACGGCCTCAGCCGGATCACCGTCGTCGTCGACGTCGAGGACCTCCCGCTCGAGCAGGTGACGAAGCAGCTCAACAAGCTCGTCAACGTCATCAAGATCGTCGAACTGGACTTCTCGCAGTCCGTCCAGCGCGAGCACATGCTCGTGAAGGTCCGTGTCGACAACCAGACACGGTCGGCCGTGCTCGAGGCAGTGAACCTGTTCCGCGCACAGGTCGTCGACGTCGCGAACGACTCGCTCATCGTCGAGGTGACCGGAGACCCCGGCAAGATCCAGGCGATCCTCCGCGTCCTCGAGCCCTACGGCATCAAGGAGCTCGCCCGTGCGGGACTCCTCGGCATGGGCCGCGGACCGAAGAGCATCACCGACCGGGTGCGCTGACCAGCGGTCCGCCACCCCCACAATCCACCAGAACCAAGGAGACACACCCTCGTGACTGACATCGTGTACGACGCCGACGCCGACCTGACGCTCATCCAGGGCAAGAAGGTCGCCGTCATCGGGTACGGCTCGCAGGGCCACGCCCACGCCCTCAACCTCCGTGACTCGGGTGTCGAGGTCAAGATCGGCCTCAAGGAGGGCTCTAAGAGCCGCCAGAAGGCCGAAGAGGCCGGCTTCGAGGTCCTCACCCCGGCCGACGTCACCGCCTGGGCCGACGTCGTCGTCATCCTCGCGCCGGACCAGGTCCAGCGCATCGTCTACGCCGACGACATCCGTCCGAACCTCAAGCCGGGCGCGACGCTCGTCTTCGGCCACGGCTTCAACATCCGCTTCGGCTACATCGAGGCGCCCGAGGGCGTCGACGTGTCGCTCGTCGCCCCGAAGGGCCCGGGTCACACCGTCCGTCGCGAGTACGAGGCCGGCCGTGGCGTCCCCGTGATCGTCGCCGTCGAGGTCGACGCGTCGGGTTCCGCCTGGGACCTCGCCTGGTCGTACTCGAAGGCCATCGGTGGGCTGCGCTCCGGCGGCATCAAGACGACCTTCACCGAGGAGACCGAGACCGACCTGTTCGGCGAGCAGGCCGTCCTGTGCGGTGGTACCTCGCAGCTCATCCAGTACGGCTTCGAGACCCTGGTCGAGGCGGGCTACCAGCCGCAGATCGCGTACTTCGAGGTCCTGCACGAGCTCAAGCTGATCGTCGACCTGATCTGGGAGGGCGGCCTCACCAAGCAGCGCTGGTCGATCTCCGACACCGCCGAGTTCGGTGACTACGTCTCCGGCCCGCGCGTGATCTCGCCCGACGTCAAGGAGAACATGAAGGCGGTGCTCGCGGACATCCAGAACGGTGCCTTCGCGAAGCGCTTCATCGACGACCAGGACGCCGGCGCACCCGAGTTCAAGGCGCTCCGCGCCAAGGGCGAGGGCCACCCGATCGAGGCGACCGGCCGCGAGCTCCGCGCGCTCTTCGCGTGGAAGCAGAACGACGGCGACTACGTGGACGGCTCGGCAGCGCGGTAGTCTTCCGAGGAACACTCGATGACGAGGCGGCGGTGCAGCCCTTGCACCGCCGCCTCGCGACGTGACCCGAACGTTATGCAGCAGCTCTTCTCCAGCCCCGACGCCGTGGACCGGCGTCCCGTCGGCGTGCGCCCGGACGATGTGCGACAGCCGTCGTCCGCGGTCCGCACGAGCGGTCAGGGGCGGACCGACCAGCATGGGATGATCATCGGATGGCGGTGACGAAACGAGCGGTCCACATCGGCGCCGGCAAGATCGGGCGTGGGTTCGTGGGCCAGTTCCTCGTGGCGAGCGGCTACGAGCTCACCTTCGTCGACGTCGACGACCGTGTGGTGTCCGCGTTGAACGAAGCCGGACGCTTCGTGGTGCACGAGGTCGGCGAGATGCCGGTCGAGCACCTCGTCTACGGCTTCCGGGCGCTCAGCAGCAAGACCGACCGCGACCGCGTGATCCAGGCGATCGCCGAGGCGGACGTCGTGACGACCGCCGTCGGTGCCCGGACGCTCCCGCTCGTCGCACCGCTCATCGCCGAGGGACTCGCGGCACGTCCGCTCGAGCGCGGCGACGTCACGATCGTGGCGTGTGAGAACGCGTTCAACGCCACCGACTCCCTGCACGCGAGCATCCGGCGGGCGCCGGTGCTCGAGGACCGCGACATCGCCGCGGTCTTCGCGAACTGCGCCATCGACCGGATCGTCCCCGACCAGTCCGGCGTGCTCGGGCAGTCCGGCGGCCTCGACGTCGTGCTCGAGCCCTTCTACGAGTGGGTCATCGAGCGCACGCCGTTCCTCGGCTCCGACGCCGAACCCCCGACGATCGAGGGCGTCACCTGGGTCGACGACCTGCAGCCCTTCGTCGAGCGCAAGCTCTACACGGTGAACACCGCGCACGCGACGGCCGCCTACCACGGCTACGTCCGGGGCATCCGGCTCATCCGTGAAGCCCTCGAGGACGACGCCGTCCGTGCCGAGGTCGACGGCGTGCTCGCCGAGACCACCGCGCTCCTTGTTGCGAAGCACGGCTTCGACCCGGAGGACCACGCTCGGTACGTCGCGGCGAACCTGTCGCGCATCGCGAACCCGCACCTGCCCGACACCACCGTGCGCGTCGGACGCAACCCGCTCCGCAAGCTCGGCCGACGCGAGCGCTTCGTCGGTCCCGCCGCGCAGCTCGCCGAACGCGGGTTGCCGGTCGAGCACCTGCTCGGGGCCGTCCGCGTCGCGCTCGCGTTCGACGACGAGAACGACCCGGAGTCGATCGAGCTGCACGCGCTGCTCCGCTCCGGCGCGACGGCGCACGCGCTCACCGAGATCCTCACCGGCCTGATGGAGAGCCACCCGCTCTTCCCCGCCGTGCGCGACGTCGTCGCCGAGGTGCTCGCGACGCAGCCCGCCGACGCCTGAGCGCACCTCCCACCGGGAACCCGTGGTCTCCCCGTGCGCCGGTCCCTCGTAGGATCGAGGCATGAACACGGCAGCATCCCCACCCGACGGGTCGGTCGACCCGGACGTGACGAACGCCGTCGACCACGACGACGAGGCGCTCAGCTGGGGTGACGCCGACGACGCCACCCACGTCGACGCCGCGCACAACCCGGTCGCCGTCAAGGACCGTGGCGACCGCGACCCCGAGGCACCGGAGACCTCCGGCGCCCTCGTCGGGTTCGGCGTGTTCGGTGGGCTCTACCTGCTCTACACGGTCGCCTGGCTGCTGACGGCGTCGACCTCGTACGTCTCGGGTGTCGACACCGTCCTGACGGTCTTCGTCGAGGTGCTCCGGTTCCTCGCCATCCTGGCGCCGGCGCTGTGGTTCACGGTGGTGCTGTGGGCCGCCCGCGGCAGCCGGACCCGGACACGACTGCTCTGGATGCTGCTCGGTGCCGTGGTGCTGTTCCCGTGGCCGTTCCTGCTGACGCGGAGCTTCGGGTGACCGCCGCGACGCCGGCCGGCCGCCGGTCGCGCGGTCCGGTCGTCGGCCGCATCGCGGTCTGGCTCGTGTTCGCCGTGCTGTTCGCCTACATGACGGTGCAGGCGGTGGGGAACCTCACGCAGATCTCGCAGCGGGTGGACGAGTTCAACGCGTTCCTCGCGACCACCTCCGGTGGCGAGTCGCTGCAGGCCAGCACGCCCTGGCTGTGGCTGGTCCTGGACATCCTGATCGCCCCGGTCGCCTTCGTGGTCGCCCTGGTGATCACGCGTCGTGCGCGGCTCGCGGTCACCCTCGCCGTGTTCGTCCTCGCCTTCGCGGCGGCGGGCGCCCTCTGGCTCGACCTGCAGCTGTTCGTGCCGAGCCTGCTGCAGTTCTAGGCGCCCACGGTCGTAACGGGCCGCGCACGTCGATAGCATGGTGGGATACCAACCGTCTCTCGTGAGGAAACAGCAGCTGTGTCGAAGCCGGTCGTCCTGATCGCCGAAGAACTCTCGCCCGCCACGGTCGACGCCCTCGGGCCCGACTTCGAGATCCGGAACGTGGACGGCACCGACCGCCCCGCGCTCCTGTCGGCCCTCGCCGACGCGGATGCCGTGCTGGTGCGTTCCGCCACCAAGGTCGATGCCGAGGCGATCGCCGCGGCCCCGAACCTCAAGGTCGTCGCCCGTGCCGGTGTCGGCCTGGACAACGTCGACATCAAGGCGGCGACCACCGCCGGTGTCATGGTGGTGAACGCGCCGACGTCGAACATCATCTCCGCCGCCGAGCTCACCGTCGGGCACATCCTGTCGCTCGCCCGCCACATCCCGGCCGCGCACGCGTCGCTCGCCGCCGGTGCGTGGAAGCGCTCGTCGTACACCGGCGTCGAGCTCTACGAGAAGACCGTCGGCATCATCGGTCTCGGCCGCATCGGCGCGCTCATCACGCAGCGCCTGCAGGCCTTCGGCGTCCAGGTGATCGCGTACGACCCCTACGTCACGACGGCCCGCGCCCAGCAGCTCGGGGTCGAGCTCGTCTCGCTCGACGACCTGCTGCGGCGTGCCGACTTCGTCACGATCCACATGCCGCGCACGCCCGAGACCCTCGGCATGATCTCGGACGACCAGTTCGCGCTCATGAAGCCGACGGCGTTCGTCGTGAACGTCGCCCGCGGCGGCCTGATCGACGAGGACGCCCTGCACCGTGCACTGACCGCGAACACCATCGCGGGTGCCGGTCTCGACGTCTTCGTGTCGGAGCCCCCGAAGGACTCCCCGCTCGTCTCACTGTCCAACGTCGTCGTCACGCCGCACCTGGGTGCCTCGACGGACGAAGCGCAGGAGAAGGCCGGCGTCTCGGTCGCCAAGTCGGTGCGTCTCGCCCTCGGCGGCGAGCTCGTGCCGGACGCGGTCAACGTCGCCGGCGGCGTCATCGACCCGTACGTCCGCCCTGGCATCCCGCTCGTCGAGAAGCTCGGCCAGGTCTTCACGGCCCTCGCCACGTCGCCCGTCACGAGCATCGACGTCGAGGTCCACGGCGAGCTCGCCGAGTACGACGTCAGCGTGCTCAAGCTCGCGGCGCTCAAGGGCGTCTTCACCGACGTCGTTAGCGACCAGGTCTCCTACGTCAACGCCCCGCTCATCGCGGAGCAGCGCGGTGTCACCGTGCGGCTCATCACCGAGACCGACAGCCCCGAGTACCGCAACGTGCTCACGATCCGCGGCGCCCAGTCCGACGGCCCCGCGATCAGCGTCTCCGGCACGCTCACCGGCCCCAAGCAGGTCGAGAAGCTCGTCGAGATCAACGGGCACGACGTCGAGGTCCCGCTCGACCGGCACCACGTCGTCATGGAGTACGTCGACCGCCCGGGCATCGTCGCGGTCTACGGCAAGGAGTTCGGTGAGGCCGGCATCAACATCGCGGCGATGCAGATCTCGCGCGAAGCCGCCGGCGGCCAGGCGCTCAGCGTCCTCACCGTCGACTCGCCGGTGCCCGCCGAGATCCTCGAGCACGTCGGCCGGGCGATCGACGCCTCCTCGCTCCGCGAGATCGACATCACGCTCTGATGGCCGTCCGGACGCTCCAGCTCGCGGTGATCCGCGGGGACGGCATCGGTCCAGAGGTCGTCGACGAGGCCCTCAAGGTCCTGCACGCCGTGACCCCGGACGACCTCGTCATCGAGGAGACCCCGTTCTCCCTCGGTGCGACGCGCTACCTCGAGACGGGCGACATCCTCACCGAGGACGACATGTCCGCCATCGCGTCGCACGACGCGATCCTGCTCGGAGCGGTCGGCGGGGACCCCCGCGACCCCCGGCTCGCCGGCGGGATCATCGAGCGTGGGCTCCTGCTGAAGCTGCGCTTCGCGTTCGACCACTACGTCAACCTGCGTCCGACCAAGGTCCACGACGCCGTCGCGACGCCGCTCGCCGACCCGGGTGCGGTGGACTTCGTCGTCGTGCGCGAGGGCACCGAGGGACCGTACGTCGGCAACGGCGGCGCCATCCGCACGGGCACGCCGCAGGAGATCGCGACCGAGGTCTCGCTGAACACCGCGTTCGGTGTCGAGCGGGTCGTCCGCTACGCCTTCGACCTGGCGAACCGTCGGGTACGGAAGCACCTCACGCTCGTGCACAAGAGCAACGTCCTGGTGCACGCCGGGGCCCTGTGGCAGCGCACGGTCGCGGCCGTCGGAGCGGAGTTCCCAGACGTCACGGTGGACTACCAGCACGTCGATGCGGTCACCATCCACATGGTGCGGGATCCTGCTAGGTTCGACGTCATCGTCACCGACAACCTCTTCGGCGACATCATCACCGACCTGGCCGGCGCGATCAGCGGCGGCATCGGTCTGGCGGCCTCGGGCAACATCAACCCGGACGGCACCTTCCCCAGCATGTTCGAGCCGGTCCACGGCTCCGCGCCGGACATCGCGGGTCAGCAGAAGGCCGATCCCACGGCCGCCATCCTCTCCGTCGCACTGCTGCTCGACCACATCGGTCGCAGCGACCTCGCGACGGCGGTGACGCGGGCCGTCGAGGCGGACCTGGCAGACCGGGGCACCACGCAGCGTCGCACGGCCGAGATCGGCGACGCCATCGCCGCCGCGGCCACGGCACGCACCACCACCGCCTGAGAAGGAGCCCTCCCCATGAGCACCGACACCGCCTTCGGACTCGAGTTCGCCACCACCCCGTCCGCGGACCGTCGCGCCGCCGCCGAGCGCGAGGAGATCCTCGCCGACCCGGGCTTCGGCAAGCACTTCACGGACCACATGGCCACCGTCGAGTGGACGCTCGACGGCGGTTGGCACGGTGCCTCGGTCCACCCCTACGGCCCGCTCTCGCTCGACCCGAGCGCCAGCGTGCTGCACTACGCGCAGGAGATCTTCGAGGGACTCAAGGCGTACCGGCACGCGGACGGGTCGGTGTGGTCCTTCCGCCCGGACGCCAACGCTCGTCGGTTCCAGCGGTCGGCCCGTCGGCTGGCGCTGCCGGAACTGCCGGTCGAGGCCTTCGTCGAGTCGATCCGGCAGCTCGTGCAGACCGACGTCGACTGGGTGCCGTCCGCGCCCGAGACGAGCCTGTACCTCCGGCCGTTCATGATCGCGACCGAGTCGTTCCTGGGGGTGCGTGCTGCGCAGGCGGTGGCGTACCACTGCATCGCGAGCCCGGCCGGGGCGTACTTCACCTCGGGCCCGAAGCCGGTCTCGATCTGGCTCTCGACCCAGTACGCCCGCGCCGGCAAGGGCGGGACCGGTGCCGCCAAGACCGGTGGCAACTACGCGTCGTCGCTGCTGCCCCAGCAGGAGGCCTACGAGCACGGGTGCCAGCAGGTCATGTTCCTCGACTCGGTCGAGGGCAAGTACCTCGAAGAGCTCGGGGGCATGAACGTCGTGCTCGTGAAGTCCGACGGCACGCTCGTCACGCCGGACTCCGACTCCATCCTCGAGGGCATCACGCGCGACTCGATCCTGCAGTTGGCAGAGGACCGCGGGCTCACGGTCGAGAAGCGCCGGGTGACCCTCGACGAGTGGCGTGACGGTGTGGCCGACGGCTCCATCACCGAGGCGTTCGCCTGCGGGACGGCCGCCGTCGTGACCCCGATCGCGGAGCTCCGCGGCGAGGGCTTCACGATCGGTTCGCCGACCGAGGGCGCCGGGGAACTCACGATGTCCCTGCGCGACGAGCTCACCGACATCCAGTACGGCCGTCGTCCCGACCCGCACGGGTGGATGACGAAGCTGACCGACGCGTCCTGATCGACGTGCGAGCGTGGGTAGGGTCGAACGGTGAAGATCGCACGGTTCAGCAGCAAGGGTGAAGACCCCCGGTACGGCATCCTCGACGAGCGGCACCTGGTGGTGCTCGCCGGAGACCCGATGTACCAGGGGTTCGAGACCACGGGGGAGCGTGTCGCACTCGCCGACGCCAAGCTCCTCGCCCCCGTCATCCCGCGGTCGAAGGTCATCGGGGTGGGGCTCAACTACCTCGAGCACGCCTCGGAGATGGACGAGCGCGCCGGCGACGACCCGGTGGTGTTCCTCAAGCCGAACACCTCGGTGATCGGACCCGACGAACCCATCCGTCTGCCGGCGGACATCGGCCGCGTCGACCACGAGGGCGAACTCGCCATCGTGATCGGATCGCTCGCCAAGAACGTCCGGCGCGAGGACTTCGCGAGCGTCGTGCTCGGGTACACGATCGCCAACGACGTGACCGCCCGCGACCTGCAGGCCCGCGACGGCCAGTGGACCCGTTCGAAGGGGTTCGACACCTTCTGCCCGCTCGGTCCGGTGATCGAGACCGAGATCGACCCGTCGGACATCCGCATCGAGACCCGCGTGGACGGCGACCTGCGCCAGGCGGGCTCGACGAACGAGATGGTCCACGACATCCCCTCGTTGGTCGAGTTCGTGTCGTCGATCTGGACCCTGCTGCCCGGTGACGTCATCCTGACCGGTACCCCCGCCGGGGTCGGCCAGATCCGCGACGGCGAGGTCGTCGAGGTGACGATCTCGGGCATCGGCACGCTCAAGAACCCGGTGATCGCGCGCCACTGACCTGGCTCGTCACCACGACGGCCCGTTCCCCCTCGGGGGAGCGGGCCGTTCCGCGTGCGGGGCCGTTCCGGGCGACACGCCCGGGATGCGGCCTGGCTTGGCGCAGCCGTTCGTCCCTGCGTAAAGTAATCACTCGTTGCCACGGCGGCGGAGAACGGAACGGCTGAGACGGTCACTGGGTTTACCCGGGGATCTTGTCCGCCACGGTTCTTCCCCGGGCAGCGGATTCACCAGCCTCTCTGGCGGAGCATCTTCGGGTGTCGAGCGGGGGAGTGCGTCTGGTCCTTGAGAACTCAACAGCGTGCACATTGTCAATGCCAATTTATTGATTGACCTCGTGCCTGGGCAGCTTCGGTTGTTCAGGTCATGAAGCAATTCCTTTTGGATTGAAGATTGTCAGTAGACAGTCAACAGTCAGAATCAACTCGGTCTGATGCCCTTTGGGGTGTTGGGTCTGTATTTTTTT